>UQAQ01000078.1 GCA_900539115.1 uncultured Roseburia sp. | reverse complement strand
GAAGCCAATGCGCTGCAGTTTTCCCAGGAACAGGCAGCCGCCCATGGTTGGCCAAGGTATGGCGATCCGGAGTATGTCCCCCATGTGCTTCGGTATTATTCTGGCGGGGGATTGTTTGCCGGACTTTTTGGAAATGGGCAGCTCGTAACCATTGCGAAAAGCCAGTTGGGGAACGAAGGCGGCCAGAAGTTCTGGTCGTGGTATGGATTTGACAGCAGGGAGGAATGGTGTGCCTGTTTTGTGTCCTGGTGTGCAGACCAGGCAGGACTCATTCAAAGCGGCGCTGTACCCAAGTTCTCCCTTTGTACAGATGGAAAGAATTGGTTTCAGAACCAAGGAAGATGGCAGGGGGCTGGAAGTATGCCAAGTCCCGGTGCGATCATTTTTTTTGATTGGGATCACGATGGAACGTGCGACCATGTAGGAATCGTGGAACGCTGTGACGGAACAACCGTCTATACCATAGAAGGAAACTCAGGGGATGCGGTAAGAGAGAGAAACTATGCGATCAATTCCGATTCCATTATGGGATATGGAATGGTAGTTTATTAGAAACAGGAAAATGAATGATAGATGGAATTGTAGAGTTTGAATAACAATGCTATAATAGGAAAGGAAGGCAGGGCAGATGTCCTGCCTGTTAAAATCTGAAAAGTACAATCGTAAGATTGATAAAATAGAAGAACTGGGGAGTGGAATGTTTGAAACGGGAAGAGATTTATGAATATGTGAAGAAACAATACGGAACCGTTCCGGAATATCTATGGAAGGAATCACCGGAAAGTGCAGTGCTTCGGCATAAGAATGGAAAATGGTATGCGGTGTTAATGCAGGTTGAAAAATCCAGACTGGGATTAGAAGGAGATACGAAAGTAGATATCCTAGATGTAAAGTGTGATGCGGATATGGTCGGACTGTTGACACAGACCTATGGATTTTTACCGGGATATCATATGAACAAAAAGTACTGGATCACCATGCTGTTGGACGGAACCGTAAGTGAGGCGAAAATCTTAGACTTTTTGGATATGAGTTATGATTTGATTGACGGGAATGTTTAATGTAGACATTTTCATTTTGAAAATGTCAGATGCTTTTGGTTTAAGGAAGGGTAAAAATATCTTGCATTTTTAAGCAGGTGAAGTATAATATTATCAACAAAATTGAGTTTGCAGAAAGAAGGCATTTTTATGAAACTTGTAGGAAGCAGAAAATTCACATGGGGAATTTGTAGCATTGGCATTTTATTAGCAATAGTAAGTGTCTTTTTCTTACCTCAGATTATTCCTGTTCATTTTGCAAATGGAATAGCAGATGGTTTCGGAAATAAAATGGAGGTTTTTTTATTTCCTATTTTGTTGTTTATAATTACACTTTTGACTGGAAAAGAAAAGATCAAATATTTTCTGACACATTCTAAAACATTTTTGACAGATGTGCAGTATAATTTGATGATAGATGGTGTTCTCGGAATTATTTTGATTGCAGAGATTTATGTTATTTATGCTTCATTTGTTTAAGTGTTTCCAAAGAAAATCTCCAGTTTACAGAACTGAAAAACTGAATACAATTAAATATTCACAATTATATTAAGCAGGAAAAGTCTCCTGCTTTTTTGTATCCAAAATTGAATATGGAATTTTAAGGCACTTGCCATTTTAACTTTTAAAACTGTTAGTTGCTTTTACTTTTTATGGCCAAAATATTTCTCACATTCTTCATGTAAGTGAAGTAGTGTAATAAATACCTTATCTATCGAAGTTGTAGCAAAACAAGAAAATCAGATAATGTTATACTTGGTTGATAGATTGACAAGAGATGTTGGTTGTTATTTTAGCGTTTTGGGGATATATTTTGCTCATACAACAGAAAGGAAGATTTTGCGTATGAAATTTAATGAGAAATTAATCGAAATCAGAAAAAAACAAGGATTATCGCAGGAGGAATTGGGAATGGAATTACAAGTATCTCGCCAAACCATTTCTAAATGGGAGACAGGGGTTTCACTTAGATAAAGATACCACACCATTCCCACGCTGACTTTTGCTCAACCGATACAGCCGGAGGGCTGGA
>UQAQ01000077.1 GCA_900539115.1 uncultured Roseburia sp. | reverse complement strand
AAACGCACCGATCGAATTAAAGGGCTCGTTTGGGAAGGTGATGGATTCTTGCTTCTTTATAAAAGATTGAACATCGGCGGTTTTAGCTGGCCGCGTACAAAGGAAGAAGCCATGGAGATTACACCAGAGCAGTTTCAAATGTTGATGCAGGGATTGTCTATTGTTGCAAAACACCCAATCAAAGAATTGAAGAATCCACCTAAAACCATGTAGTATTGTGCAATTCGTAGAAAAAATATTTTCTTTTTATACACATGAAAAGGATATTTATTATTTAAAAAAATAGTTATTCACAACCGGAATCATATGAGAGCAATTTTTGCTGTTAAAAATACATTTGATGCAATGGTTGTGGATAACAGTCATAAATACCTCAGAAAGTTGAGATATTTATGATTGTTATCCACCGTCAAAATGACGAATAACATAAACAAGTGAATTCGCCAAAACTCCTGATTTTTGCTAAAATACTGCTAGAAAGAAAAGGGGTTCAGCGCAATGGCTTTTAAATTCACTGAAGAACAACTGAATACATTGGATAAGTCTTTCATCGTAAATTTATTTTTGCAACTTCAGGATCAGAATGACAAACTGTCAGGCGAAGTCCAGGAGCTAAACAAAAAAATGGAAGTATTGATCGAGCAGATCACACTTGCAAACAAAAATAGATTTGGAAGATCTTCTGAGAAGACGATGGATACTTCACAAATCTGTTTCATGGAAGTTGATGGAACCATTGTTTTCTTCAATGAAGCTGAAGCTATATCTGATTTAGATGCAGAGGAACCAGATACTCTGGAAAATAAACCAGCTCGAAAGCCAAAGACTGTTGGTAAAAAAGAAGCTGATATCAAAGATCTTCCAGTAAATATAATCAATCACTATCTGACAGACGAAGAATTAGTGGCAGAGTTTGGAGAAAACGGGTGGAAACAACTTCCAGATGCGATTTCCAAACATTATCGGTTTATTCCTGCAAAAGTAGAAATCGATGAACACCACGTGGGTGTTTATGCAAGCAAAACAGATGACCGTATTATAAAAGCTGATCATCCAAAAGCATTATTACATGGAAGTTTGGTATCGCCTACTATTGCAGCGGCAATCATGAATGGAAAGTATGTAAATGCAGTTCCGCTTTATCGCTTGGAACAAGAATTCTCTCGTTATGGTCTTGCCATTACACGTCAAAACATGGCAAACTGGATGATTCGATTAGGAGAAAGCTACCTGGCTGTGTTGTATGACTACCTTCATAAAAAGCTTTACGACTATCATGTGATTCAAGCAGATGAAACACCTGTGTTGGTGAATCATGATGGACGTTCAGCCGGATCCAAGAGTTATATGTGGGTTTATCGTTCAGGGCATTTATATACCGATAAGCAAATCGTCCTATATGATTATCATAAAACACGAAACAGCTCACATCCACGAGAGTTTCTCAGCAATTACTCTGGTATCTGTGTAACTGATGGATATCAGGTCTATCACACAATAGAAAAGGAATGTGAGGATTTACAGATTGCAGGCTGTTGGGTTCATGCCAGAAGGAAATTCGACGAAGCACTCACCGTCATTCCAAAAGCCCATCGAAACAAATCGGATGCTTTTCTGGTAATCAAACAGATCCAGGCAATTTATCGCGAAGAAGGTAAACTTAATGAGTTATCTTCGGAAGAAAGACTTACGCAGCGACAACTGGTTATAAAACCATTAGTTGATGCCTTATTTGCGTACCTTAAAAAGATGGAACCAACTGTTCCGGCAAGCGGACAGCTTCGTAAAGCTTATACATATATCTTAAATCAAGAAAAGTATTTACGTGTGTTTCTCGAAGATGGAGAAGTTCCTATTGATAATAATGCAAGCGAACGAGCAATACGAGGATTTTGTATTGGCAAAAAAAACTGGCAGATGATTGATACAATCAATGGAGCCCATTCTTCAGCAATCATTTATAGTATTGCTGAAACTGCAAAGGCAAATAGCTTAAAGCCATATGATTATTTTGTATATCTCCTGGAGGAGATTCCAAAACATATGGATCAAGAAGACCGAACCTTCCTTGAAGATTTATTGCCATGGTCTGAAAAACTTCCGGAAGAGATTCGAAAACAACCGTAACCAGGAACCGCCAATTACGGCGGTTCTTAATTTTTGATTGTACTCGCTATTGAGCGTTTACTTCTGAACAGCTCTTTTGCACTGGCATTAGGCTTGTATGTAAATAATCTTCTTCCGGGAATTACAGTAAAAGCAATT
>UQAQ01000076.1 GCA_900539115.1 uncultured Roseburia sp. | reverse complement strand
AGTATAGCACAATAGGGCTGAAATACCAGTATTTATGCGGAATTTTCACAATTTTTATGTTATTGAGCAGACACTATTTAATAACAAACAGATTGCACAAGCTATTCCTACTAATTCAAAAAGACTATAAATTAAAAATAGTTTTATATTCGTTATTGAGAATTTCGATGAGGTGAATTAACCTCATCATTTTATAAAAAGCTTGCTATTGATTTTTTTGTCTGGCTCAACAAACTGAAATTTTCTGCTCCCTACAAATCAGAATTTATATAGCTGATTTATACAGGTGTTCCAACTTCGATTAGATTTCCGTCAAAATCATAGAATCTGACCACCTTTTGCCCCCAACTGTGTGTTATCAGGTGATTGACATATTCAATTTCAGGGTATCCTCCATTCATTACAAATTTCTTAATCCACTATAATCTAACTCGTATATTTTATCACATACCTCATCAATATACTTTCTATCGTGAGAAATACTGATAATAGCTCCCGGGAACTCTCTAAGCATTTTTCTGATTACAGGTCCCGATAAGGGCGAAAAGTTTCTTGTTGGTTCATCTAAAATAAGCACATTTGCTCCGCTCAAACTCATACTTAAAAGAAGCACCTTGGCCTTTTGCCCTCCGGACAGTTCCCTTATAGGATGTTCCATTTCATCCGCAGTATATCTAAGGGAACCAAGATATGTTCTAATTCTTGTTCTTTCTTCCTTGTCTCCGGATTTATCAAGAAAATCAACAGGAGTCATATCCAAATCAAGTATCTCTTCATAGTTTTGCGGCATATACTCTGCCTTAATATCATCTCGCTGCGAAAGTTCTTCCGCTATTTTTCTTAAAAGAGTCGTTTTTCCCACTCCATTAGCGCCAATAATACATATTTTCTCCGAGCCTCTTATTTTCAAGTTAATGTCTTCAGCCAAAATCCTTTCCTCATCCCTAGTCGTAAGTTTTGCAAGAGTATACTCTATAACTGTTTTTCCTGCCGGAATAGATGAATCTTTGTCTCCCAGTTTAAAGAAAATAGCCTCCTCCTGTTCCGGCATCTCCGTCATGTTTTCATCTTCCTTTTCATATCTTCGTTTCATAGACTTAACTGCGTGCATTTTATCTTTTAAGTTTTTGGCTTCGGCTGGTGACTGTCTGGAACAGTTCCCTAATGCGTTCTGAACACTTTGCATGATTTTTCTGTATTTTTCATCACGAATCTTTTTTTCTTTTCGATCATTTAATGCTTGTCTTTTCTGGCTCTCAAATTTATGAAATCTTTCTTCTAAATATTTTCTGTAAGGAATTTTTGCGACTGTATATCTGGTCTTTGTTTTTCGCACAATCTGTTCAATATGAATTACCATATTCGCTGTATTTTCTATCAAAGTTTCATCATGAGAAATGAAAAGTACTATGTGCTCCCAGTCATTTATTATTTTTTCAAGGATTTCCAGCGTATTGATATCTATATCATTTGAAGGTTCATCCAACAAAAGCACAGTCACATCCTGAATAATAAGTCTCATTAGGTGTGCCTTAACTTTTTCTCCACCCGAAAGACTTCCCATTTTCTGGTCACTATAGAAAAATTCACTTGTCATTCCGAATTTTCCGGTAATTTCAGATAACTCTTTCGGTGTTCTATTCCAAAACATTTCTTCTGCAGAAAAGAACTCATAAATAGTTTTTTCTTTATCTTCTTCAGATATTTCCTGTGGAAGATAACCGAGTATTTCTTTTCCGATCAACCTTTCTCCTTCAGCTTCTATATAATTATCAATAAGTAATGGATTGTAAATCCACTTCATCAATGTTGATTTTCCATTTCCTTCTTCACCAATGATTACCGCCTTATCACCTTTATTTAGTACAAGGTTAAATTCACTAAGTATGACTCTTAAATCCTTTTTATGTGTTAAATTTAAATTTTTTATCTGTAACATATTGGTACCTCCTTTCGCCTGTGTGCAAAAGTAAAAAACGAGCCCTTTTTGCATACACAAAAAGACCCGCCAAATAAACCTTTATATATTCTCACAAATGAAAACAAAGGAAAATCTCTTGCGATAATCTAATTCAAGCGTACACAAAAACAAGCCTGTTTACCACAGGGCTTAAATCATATATGTCTTGCTCAAACCAAATTATCTGTTATACATCTCCTCACCTTTCACTTCATGTGCCTTTCTTTTTTCTGTTAATCATACTAACACTATAGTGGCTCAGTTGTCAAGACAAAAATTTGATATTTTTATAATGAACTGATATGTTGACGAGTTACATGGAAGAT
>UQAQ01000075.1 GCA_900539115.1 uncultured Roseburia sp. | reverse complement strand
TCGATGAGAAATTTTTTGCTCTCAAAAAGTATGGATAAAAGCGTTTTGTTGTTCGCTGATGATAATGGGAGAATCGTACGGTGCCAAAAAGCAACAGAAGAATTTATTCCTCCGATAACTTTATTTGAAGCAGTTGAACACTTTTGCGATAGAAATAAATATAAAATTGATGATATTACAAGTATATCAAACAATCCTTATGAAATTTCTATACATTTAAAAAATAAGGATCCTGAAATTGTGAAATTCAAGGGCGAAGAACTAAATATGTCTAACTTAATTTTTACATGGGATTTCAACAAACTTACCCTAGATGAAGAATATGTACGATTGGTTTGCGCAAATGGCGCAATGTCGCTAGAGAGAACTCCAATATGGACATATATAAATAAGCTCTCTGATTGCTTAAACATCTCAACGGAGCTTCTAAACTCTAGAAAAAATAGATATATTAAAAAGTGCATAGAAGCAATGGATTCTCAAGCTTCTATCCAGGAGGTTTATGCGGCTACTAATTTACTGCGCAAACATATTAACGATAAAGACAAAGCGTATGAATTGACTGGCTTCTCTGAAATAAAAGATAGACTGTTATATTCATCAAGTAAACTTCTCGGTGGATGCAGATCGCAAAACGGTGGATTTGGCTTCGGCCATGAAGAAATATTTAGAAAAATTATAACTCCCACTAGAGTATGGGACTTATACAATTTACTGACCTATATTTCTTCGCACGAAATCAACACACACAAAATTTTAAGTGAACGGGAACTTTCAAGAGACGCTAGTGCATTCCTTAGTAGACGGCGTGATTTTGTAGATTACATAGATTTAGACGATGTTGCATAGCCAATTCCAAGAAGCGATTGCGTTTTTCAAAAAACCACGGGAAATTTCCGAGTTCACAAGTGCGCTCAAAGATTTTCCGTGGCTTGAGAAAACGCTTTATTTAGAGCCCGATTTTTTAATGCTTTGGCGGAAATGTCAGAATACTCCTTACGATGTAAAAGCTGCGGAGCTCCGGAAAATTCGTTCGTGGATAAGAAAACAGTGTTATAATATGAGAAAAGGAGGGCCTAAAAATGTTCATATTCTTAGATATTGATGGTGTTTTAAATAAAGAATCAGACTGGTCGAAACCATTTTCTCTCAACAGTGATTGTATTCGCCGTTTTTGTGAAAAAAATAGAGAAGCTCGTATTATTTTGATTTCCTCTTGGAAGAATGGCTTTATCTCATCTCACAATGAGAAAAATACGCCACAAATAAAAGAATTAGAGGCACAACTGGACCGTTATGGCATTCGCATTGTAGGGAAAGTGTGTGATAATCGATATAGGGATTATGCTGTCAGGGATTATTTGAAAGAACATCCCTCTATAAAGGAATACGTCGTAGTAGATGACGATATTAAGGAATATTCATCGAAAGATATCCCCCATTTAAGATTGGTAGACAGTAAGGTAGGGTTTCGGTAAGGAAATAAGACGGTCAGGGTGCTGAAAACATCAAAGACCGATACCAGTGAGCGCAAAGTTTATATACCGGGATTTGTGGCACAGTGCCTTATCGATATAAAGAAGGAACAGGATGAGGTTTTTCATAGCCTGCGCCATACAAGCGTCACATACAAACTGAAACTGAGCGATGGAGATATCAAAGCCGTCCAGGGAGATTCCGGACATGCACAGGCGGACATGGTAACGGAAGTGTATGGTCATATCATTGATGAGGACCGGCGAAAGAATGCAGAGAGAATGGAGAAGAAAATAAGATTACCATACCGGAGGGAGTAAATCCCGAACTGCTGATGAAAGTACTTGGCAATCCGGAGATGGCGGCTTTGCTTACTTCTCTGGCGAAGACAATGAAAGTATAAATATAGAAGAACGATATTGTGTGGAGTAAGAAATCTATGCAGTATCGTTTTTTTCGTTTCTTGTGAAAAAATTTGTAGTTATTTGTAAGAATTTGTCGAGAAGTGCCATGTATATAATGTAGTGAGGTTTTAACATGACCAAAGACGAAGAAATCAGAATGATAAATGAAAAACTGGATTTTTATGTAATGGAGGCAAGTGATGAGGAGTTCGATACCGAAGAGGTACGCAAACTTGTGAAGCGATTAGATGAATTGGGTCCCATACCATTGCCGTGGAAATCGGATGAGGAAGCATTGAAAGACTTCTGGGATTATTGTGAAGAGAGACAGAGGGAAGAACGTATAATAGCAGAGATGAAAATTAAAGGTTGAGAAGTCAGTGCCTTTGGAAAAAGTATGTGGTAAAATATATATACGAGAAACGAAATGCTGCAAGAATTGCCAGACGTAGGTCAATTCATCCTAGCTATGGATACCTGGTTTGAAAAACTGATGGAGAAATAATCTAGGAAAATAGTTTAAAGTTTACATGTTATGATCATGTATGAAGTTGGAACAAAATAAAAGATTGTGCTATACTATTGTTCAAGAAAAAAACTCATTGACATATTTCAATCTATTTAGGAGGATAAACGATCATGTGTACAGCAGCAACTTATAAAACAAAAGATTTTTACTTTGGACGAACCCTCGATTATGAATTCTCTTATGGTGATCAGATAGTAATTACACCACGTAATTATGCGTTTAATTTTCGCCATGTTGGCGATATGAAAAATCATTATGCAATTATTGGAATGGCTCATGTTGCAGAGGATTATCCTTTGTATTATGATGCTATGAATGAAAAAGGAGTGGCAATGGCAGGACTGAATTTTGTCGGAAATGCTGTTTATGCCGCGATTAAGCCAGATGT
>UQAQ01000074.1 GCA_900539115.1 uncultured Roseburia sp. | reverse complement strand
GACACAATCGACCATTTGGCTTTTTTACTGGTTTTCTTTACCTTAAGTACAGCCGTTTTTCCTACCTTCATCGTGAGGTTTTTGGTGCTCAACTTTGGTGTCGCTGCCTGCGACGGAGCTGCTGTCTGGCAGAGACCTGCTGTCAATACCAGTGTTAAAATCATTGCAATGTTTTTTGTTCTCATGGGGAACCCCTCCTAGCTTTCTACAACAACATAATTATCATTTTCTGGTCTATATGTCCAATCTCCATAATAACCAATGTGCCAGCTCATTTCTTCCGCATGCTCAGTAAACCATTCTTTGGTTTTTTGATCTTTCACATAACAATAAGTATTGTCACCTTTTTCAATGTATTGAAATGCGCCGGTTTGTTTTTCGATTGCTGTTGGATCAAATTTCTTTCCCCATCGAATTTTTTCTAATCTTGGATATGCCATTTCATAAAACATATAGGAAATATCCTTCACCTTTGATGTATCAAAATTATCTCCCAAATCAAAAACTGTCGTATTATCATGCGAAAAATAGAACATATACTGCATATTTGTCACATGTGATGTATCTAGATTTTCAATTCCGTCTATAAATTTTTCATTATCTTCTATGTTGACAATATCAGAAAAAAGATACGCGGAATTTGCATTTGCCACTACTCCACCATCTTGTCCAATACAGACTTCATATTTTCCGTCATTATCTTCATCTGTATACCATCCCATAACACTTCCATTTTTCTTTTCCGAAAGATCAAAGCTTCCTATAACATTTTCCGGAACTTCCTTTGATTTTACAATGCGAATCTGTTCAATTTCATTTCTCCATATATTCGTCCCAAAAAATTTCATTTCTTCACACCAAAGTACGCCTGCGCCACCTTGTTGTAAATCAAAATAACTTTTATATTCAATCGGATCAACTTGTAAACAGTCATACTCTGCAACTGGTCCCGGTGTATTCTTTGTTTTGATTTCATATGCAGGTGTCTGCGTTGGGGTACTGGTCGGTGCCACTGTCGCCGTTGGTGTCGCACTTGCTGTTACGGCCGGACTTTGTGTCGGCTGTTGTGTCGGTGCAGCACTTGTTGTCACAGTCGGACTTTGTGTCGGTACTACACATGGTGGTATTGGGCCATACACTGTCACCTTGCAGACCAATTTTTTCTTTCCAATCTTACAGGAAATTTTTGCCTTTCCGGCTTTTACTGCTTTTACTTTTACACTCGTTTTTTTCTTTGCCATAAGACGAATGTTTTTCTTTCCTGACACAATCGACCATTTGGCTTTTTTACTGGTTTTCTTCACCTTAAGTGCAGCTGTTTTTCCTACCTTTATCGTGAGTTTTTTGGTGCTCAACTTTGGTGTCGCTGCCTGCGACGGAGCTGCTGTCTGGCAGAGACCTGCTGTCAATGCCAGAGTTAAGATCATTACAATGTTTTTTGTTCTCATGGGGAACCCCTCCTCATACTATTCTGTATTTTAGTATAACATACCTTTTCTATAAATTCACCATTTTTTGACAGACAACAACAATTTAAGGATAGACGACAAAAATAGTGGTTAATCCGCTTCTATCTATTAGATACTTTAGAATGCCAAAAGGTTCACAAGGAAAACTTTTTTAATGGCGCTGGTATGCTGCAAACACATACCAGTGCCATTGCAATTGCCTATTCCACTATAATGTATTTTTCAAATCCCACTTCATCTACTACACAATTATGTTCCGGAGCAATAATAAAGTTCTTTTGTTCCTGTTTTGAAACTAAAACTTTATTATTTACAGATTCTTCCAGTCAAAACACCAACACAAAACTTTTTACATTATCAAACAGACATGCTTTTCCAAGTCGTAATGAAATTGCAGAAAACATACAATCCATATTTTCTACTGTAAAAGTGTTAACGTTACGATTATTGCAATATTTTTTCTCATGGGGATCTCTCTATTCTTTTTAGCGTATGTTCAACAAAATCCTTGATTTTACTGAATAGTTAATAGATTACATATATCTATCTACAAAATAGAGTTTTCCAGACAGAAAGTGACCTCGTGGAGTCCTTCCGGATGATTTTAGATACAAGAAATAAAACATCTTTGTTTCTCCTTATAAAGGCCTTCGTTCTGCTTATCCATAGTTGGGTGTTGCTCATGTTCCTCTTTAAATAACACATCTTCCATACTTGGTTTTGGAATAGCAATCGGAAACTACTGTCAAACTACATATTAACATCATAATCCTTTTCTTCATAAAATTTTCCCTGTTTATAGTAAAATTGGCACCCCAACTCTATTATTCAAAATAGGCGGCTTTTCTTGCAACTAAAGCTAATTGTTTTTTACTATGATACAACAACAGCTCCAGCATGATTTTATATGCCAGAGCTGTCATACCTATTGTATTAATTATTTCTCACAATAACGATCTACCAACTCATCTATGGCCTCCCAAAACTCGTTTTCGTTAATTGCCTCTAAAACATTATAGTATTTTGTCTGTCCTTCTGTGGTTACACCAAATTGGCTTTCCGTACTATCTACATAACATTTTGTTCCATCCGATAATGTAAAAATCAACGGTGTAAGTTCTCCTACTTTTAACGTTTCTGCATTAACATTCACTTTTTTATGAAGTCCTTTGAGTTCCAATGTCTCTTCAAATTTCAACTTTGTAAATAGTGCACATAATTTTCTTTGTGCCATCTTATCTTTTACAATCTTTTTTCCAAAAGAAATGCTATTTACTTTTTCGACAAAATCTCTTGTAAACACCACATTATTATACTTCATCTTAACATCATTTTCTTTTATATCTGACTTTACACTAACCTTGCAAACCAGTTTTTTCTTTCCAATCTTACAGGAAATTTTTGCCTTTCCGACTTTTACTGCTTTTACTTTTACACTCGTCTTTTTCTTTGCCGTAAGACGAATGTTTTTCTTTCCTGACACAATCGACCATTTGGCTTTTTTACTGGTTTTCTT
>UQAQ01000073.1 GCA_900539115.1 uncultured Roseburia sp. | reverse complement strand
TTTACACTGAGGTATTTTTTTCTCAACCTTCTTTCTTGGGATTCTCTATATTTTTAATTATACAGGAAGCTCCAATTTCTGCATAATAGACATCCTCACGTTCTGCTTTGCTCAAAATCCCATCTTTGTTGACATCAAGAAAATTTTCTACATTTTTTCTGAAATTTTCATCCGGGAAATGTGCCTCATCTATCAACACATCCTGCATATACTTTGCCTCTGTTTGTGCAGCCTGAGCCATACTTGGTTTTGAAATAGCAATCGCGGAAACTACTGCCAAACCACCCAATAACATCATAATGCTTTTCTTCATAAATTTTTCCTCGCTTTCGTTTTGTAGTATAACATACATTCATACTAACCTAAATCACTCAGGTGCTCTCCATATTTTAACCCCTTCATCACATTCCGGATTTAGCAAATAATTCAAACCTGCAATATCCAAGGATGTGAAGAGATTTCCTTTACAATATAAATATTGCAAACCATAACATTGGTTCACCGTTAATAACACAAGTTTGTTATTTGTGCAATTAACAGACTTAAGTACCATATTTTTACCAAAAATAAGTTTAGTTAACTCATTATTTTGACAACTAACTTCTTCCAAGCCATCCAATTTTTCTAAGGAAAGCTCTCCGCTTATCCGCAGATTATCCCATTTTATTTTCTTTAATCTTCCCTCAGTACTCCACTCGTACTGACTGTTGTCAAGGTCACCGCTTACTGCTGCGCCTGCAGTCTGCTGAGTCTTAATGATGTTTTGCAACTCTGCTACATCTGCATCATTCTTTTTTTGCAATGCGGGAGTTTGAGATGGCGCAGCACTTGCCGTCACGGTCGGGCTATGTGTCGCCGTCGGTGTCGCACTTGCTGTCACGATTGGGCTTTGAGTCGGCTGCTGTGTCGGCATTACACATGGTGGTATCGGACCATACACTGTCACCTTGCAAATCAGTTTTTTCTTTCCAATCTTACAGGAAATTTTTGCCTTGCCGACTTTTACTGCTTTTACTTTTACACTCGTCTTTTTCTTTGCCGTAAGACGAATGTTTTTCTTTCCTGACGCAATCGACCATTTGGCTTTTTTACTGGTTTTCTTTACCTTAAGTGCAGCCGTTTTACCTACCTTTATCGTGAGGTTTTTAGCGCTCAACTTTGGTGTCGCTGCCTGCGACGGAGCTGCTGTCTGGCAGAGACCTGCTGTCAATGCCAGAGTTAAGATCATTGCAATGTTTTTTGTTCTCATGGGGAACTCCTCCTCATCTTTTCTATAAAATCACCATTTTTTGACAGACAACAACAATTTTGGGATAGACGACAAAAATTTTGGGATAGACGACAAAAATAGTGGTTAATCACCTTCTAAAGCATCTGTTTTCTTTTAATATTCCAGTTCCTTTTAATTCCAATCCGGATAATTTTCTATTACAGCAGTATGATACATAGCTAACGTTGAACCCTTCTTGGAATTCCTTATATAATCTGCAACTTCTTCAAACGAAACAAATACACTTCCTTCATATTCTACCGGAGTTTTGTAATACATTAATAATGGAACTTTTTCCAGACTTTTAAATGTAAACGCCTTTCCCAAACGCACATCTAATCGTCCACTTTCTGCTCCAAAATAAGCAAACATTCCATCCATCCGTTTCACATTGGAGGTATCAAAGTTATTGCCAAGATTAAGCATCGTCCCATTTTCTGTATTGTAATCCAAAAACATATATGACATATCTGTCACACCGCTTGTATACAAATTTCCCATTCCATTTATATCGCTCAAATCACAAAACAGATAGCAGGAATTCGGATTAGCAACAACTCCTCCCTCCTGGCCGATCGTCATTTCGTACAATCCATCCTTATCCTTGTCCGTATACCACGCCATGACACTTCCATTCTGTTTTTCGGAAAGATCGAATTGTCCCAACGCCTCTTCCGGTACTTTGCAGGAAGTTTCTATTGTTAATTCTTCGATATCGTCTCTCTTTATCTCGGTTCCAAAGAAATAATATCTTTTGGCATCTGTCACATAGGATATCGGATATCCATTTTCATCCTTACTTGGCAGTTCCGTATATTTTGCAGGTTCTGCCATTATGCGGTTATCCGTTGGCTCATGGGTACGTATTGGCACACCTGCGAGCCCCATAGATTGTTCATTGACAATATACTCATCATATTCCGGTTTATAATCCCAACTTGTATAAAACCCCATATGCCATTGCATCTCTTCCGCATGATCAAGAAACCATTGGCGTGTTGTATCATCTTTTACATAACAATACAATTCAGAGGGTTCTCCTGTATAATAAAAAGCACAACTTTGTTTTTCTACCTTTGAAATGTCAAATTTAGCACCCAGTCGGAGTTTTTTCAAATTGTTTCGCCCCATCGCCCAAAACATATCTGTAATATTTTTTACCTGGGAAGTATCAAACTCATCACCCAGATCAAACTCTTTTGTTCCATCCTCTGAATAATAGAACATAGAATTCATATCCTCCACATGTGAAGTATCCAGATTTTCGATTCCAACCAAAAACGGCTCATTTTCCTCTTCATTTTGTATTGTGGAAAAAAGATACGATGAATTTACATTTGCCACTACTCCACCATTTTGCCCAATGGTCATTTCATATTTTCCATCGTTATCTTTATCCGTATACCACGCCATAACGCTTCCATTTTGTTTTTCGGAAAGATCGAACTGCCCCAGTACCTCTTTCGGTACTTTGTTGGAATCGGAAATAATAATCTGTTCAATATCGGTTCTCCAGATATCGGTTCCAAAAAATTTTATTTTCAAACAAGTTATAGAACCTGGTGCATCAGGCACAAAATAACTCTTATAATCACCTTCTTCCACTTTCAGACAATCATAATCAGCGACCGGTCCAGGGGTGTTTATGGTTTTCATTTCATAATCCGGAGTTAATGTCGGTGTCTGCGTTGGGGTACTGGTTGGCTCCACTGTCGCCGTCGGTGTCGCACTCGCTGTCACGGCCGGACTTTGTGTCGGCTGTTGTGTCGGTGCAGCACTTGCTGTCACTGTTGGGCTTTGTGTCGGTATTACACATGGTGGTATCGGTCCATACACTGTCACCTTGCAGACCAGTTTTTTCTTTCCAATCTTACAGGAAATTTTGCCTTGCCGACTTTTACTGCTTTTACTTTTACACTCGTCTTTTTCTTTGCCGTAAGACGAATGTTTTTCTTTCCTGACGCAATCGAC
>UQAQ01000072.1 GCA_900539115.1 uncultured Roseburia sp. | reverse complement strand
AACTGAGCTCAAAATCTTGAAATTATCAAAGGGCTGGTCTGCTTACATTTTTCCGAAAAACAATTTACGCTATCGTCAAGACTTTTCTATTTGACCTTGCCATCCTGTCTATGCTATACTGTTGCTATACATATAATTTGGTTTTTTGCAAATGAAGACACTTAGGAGGATGAGAACGACTATGAAGAAATTTTTACAGGAATTTAAAGAATTTGCCCTGCGTGGAAATGTCATGGATCTGGCAATTGGTGTCATTATCGGTGCCGCTTTTCAAGCGATCATCAATTCCATGGTAAATGACGTGCTTTCCCCATTAATCGGTTTGATAGCGAACACGGATCTGAGTTATCTGGTGCTGACCATTGGCGATGTCGATGTGAAATACGGTTCATTTCTGACTGCAGTTATCAATTTTCTGATCATGGTATTTGTGATTTTCCTGCTCGTAAAAGGAATGAACGCACTTGCCGGTCTGGGACACAGAAAAGACTCTGAAGAGGAAGAAACTCCTACTGAAAAAACCTGTCCTTTCTGCTATGGCAAAATCGACATAAAAGCAACCCGCTGCCCTCATTGTACTTCCATGATCGAATCTGTGGAAATGGAGGCATAAAAAGAAGATTAATATGAAATCATTTATGTATGGATTGAAACGTGGATTTCCGATTTTTCTCGGTTATCTCCCGGTTTCTTTTACGTTTGGCTTTATGGCTGTTTCCGGCGGCATCCCTGTATGGGCGGCCGTATTGATCTCTCTGACCAATGTGACCTCCGCAGGCCAGTTTGCCGGAACCAATTTAATTTTTGCAAGTGCCGGCTATCTTGAGATTGCGCTGACAACATTTGTCATCAATCTGCGATACTCCCTGATGTCACTGTCGCTTTCACAAAAAATCCGGCCGGACGTTCCGATATGGAAACGGCTGATTCTCAGTTTCTGCATTACAGACGAAACCTTTGTCATGGCTTCCATGGAACCGGGACAGATCGGAGCCGGCTTTTTCGGCGGTCTGATCACACTTCCATTTATTGGATGGGTTCTTGGAACTTTTCTCGGCGGAACAATCTCGACTCTGCTTCCGGCAGAACTTCAATCTGCCATGGGAATCGGTCTTTACGCAATGTTTATCGCACTGATTGTCCCAGCTGCCCGCGAAAAGAAAAACGTCTGTTTTGTTGTCCTTCTTGCGGTACTTTGTTCGTGCATCATCCGCTACGTTCCCGGATTGAACCACATTTCTTCGGGCTTCCGCGTGATCTTGTCAACAATCATTGCCGCCGGAATCGGTGCCTGGCTTTTCCCGGAACCGATTTCTGACGCAGGCGATACCCCGCCGGAAAGTGAGGTCTGATATGAATTTACGATATTGTTTGATTGCGATTGCCGTAATGGCCGTCGTTACTTATATTCCGCGCTTTGTTCCGATTACATTTTTCCGGCGCGAGATCAAATCCGTTTATATGAAAAACTTTTTGGATTATACGCCTTATGCCGTCCTCGGCGTATTGACATTTCCTGACATTTTTTCATCCAGTGGAAATCCTGTCGCTGCCATCGTCGGAACTGCCATTGCGCTGATTCTCAGTTTTTTCAAACGCGGACTTGTGGTCGTGGCTTTGGGCGCGATCGCCGGCGTTTATGTGACGCTGTTGCTGTTTTGATAAGTTGCCCGCTCACAAAAATAGGATCCCCTCCACATAGGAGCATTTTTAGCCTTGTCAAAGACGGGAATAAATACGTAGCATTCCAAATGCGAATGTGTGAGCGGGTGGCTGAATCGTCTTATCCTCGGAAATTAATCTCCTTCGCATCCGGAATCTGTTTTTTCAAAAATTTATTCATCTCTTCCTCTGTATATGGACGATACCAATAATCATCCTGATCATATGACTCGTCATTTAGTATGTAGTTAATTTTTCCCTTTTTGTCTTTTACTTTTAGAAAACGTATCTCTCTATCTACTCTGCCAATTATCTTTTCCCGGTCAACCAAAACAAAATGGACCGCTGTCTTTCCTTCCATTTCCGCATAGAACAGATGCCGTTTTGGAGAATAATATATTTTTTGTATTTTACTATTCTCTTTTTCTGTGAAAAAGCGCTTTGTAATCACCTTATTTTTCTCATAATCATAGTAAAATATTTTTCCATTAGAGTAATATTCTTCTATCCCATCCTGATTAAAATCGTCATAAATTCCCCGCTTATTTTTCACCACTTTTTTTAGCATTTTTTGTGCTTTCTTTTTCACTTTTTCTTTAGGTAAAACAGTGATATTATATACTGTTTTACCAGTAGTTGTTTTCACTGTAACACGCGCTTTTCCGGCACTTATTCCTTTAATAAATAACGCCTTATTTGGTTTATCTGCTAAAATGGATATTTTATCAGAGGCATCTAAAAACTGTTTATAAACTTTCACCTTTTTTCTATTATTTACGGATGTTTTTGTTTTATAAACATCCGTTGATATCACCTTTTCTCCCCCCTCCGCTACGACTATTTTTTCATCTGTTTTTGCCTCACATTTTGTTACTGTTCCAGCCAAAATACACGCAGCTGCAATAACTCCTGTTATCCAAATTTTCCTCATAATCATTGCCTCCATTCTACTGTAATATATAATTATTTAGTTGTCCTATTTCTCCCCGGAATACATTGCAGTCAATAGATTCTTCGTCCCCCTGATATCCATCCAGCTGCGCCTTATCCGTATACTGCCACAAGGTCCATTTTCTTCCAATATCTTCTGGCGGATAATACACGTTTCGAATCCACAATGGCACCTCATCAAACGCCCCCTCGATATACTTCCGATATACGTTATATGTACAATAGATCATCGGCTTTTCCCCATATTCCCCCTCCAATGCGTCAATCATGTCTCTGACTTCCTTCCGCACCTTCTCCTCATCCGGTGGTGTCTTTACATATTTCCCATAATATTCCACATCAATGACCGGGATCAAACACCCCTTCAAATCCCCCACTTTTTTTATAAAATGTTCTGCCTGCTTCTTCCCCTCGCTTTCGAAACTAAAAAAATGATACGCTCCGCGAAGCATTCCCGCCGCCTTTGCTTGTTTCCAATTCTTGTCAAAGCATTTGTCTTCGTGCGCACTTCCTTCCGTCGCCTTAATATACGCAAAGTCCATCCCCTGCTGCTTCATCGCCGCCCAGTCAATCTCGCCCTGATAATGTGACACGTCAATTCCATGCACCGGATACCCAGCCGCCAAAAGCGTGTTGATCCGAATAACTTTCATTCCCACAAGAACAGAAAACACCAACGCCACCAGTAGCACGACCGTGAGCAGAATGAGCCACTTTCTCTTTTTTCCTTGTTTTTTCTTCTTTTTCATCCTTTTCTCCTCATTTCTTGCTTTTCCTTTTTGGCGTGTGCCTGCCTTCCCTGGCAGCGGCGATTGGGCCGCTCCGCACACGTCAGCTCTTGCTTTTTCCTTTTTGACGTGTGCCTGCCTTCCCTGGCAGCGGCGATTGGGCCGCTCCGCACACGTCAGCTCTTGCTTTTTCTTTTTTGGCGTGTGCCTGCCTTCTCTGGAACTGGCGTCAGGGCCGCTCCGCACACGTCAGCTCTTTCTTTTTCCTTTT
>UQAQ01000071.1 GCA_900539115.1 uncultured Roseburia sp. | reverse complement strand
TCCGGCATGACCTCAAGCCACGCCGCAGTCATACCAAATCACTCTTTTTCTCTTCCGGCATGACCTCACGCCACGCCACAGTCATACCAATTCACTCTTTTCCCCTTCCGGCATGACCTCAAGCCACGCCGCAGTCATACCAAATCACTCTTTTTCTCTTCCGGCATGACCTCACGCCACGCCACAGTCATACCAATTCACTCTTTTCCCCTTCCGGCATGACCTCAAGCCACGCCGCAGTCATACCAAATCACTCTTTTTCTCTTCCGGCATGACCTCACGCCACGCCCTCCCCACGCCCAACACAATTTATTTTCCAAAAAGCAGCCCACCATAGTCTGAAGCTATAGCAGGCTGCCCTTATTTTCTTAATCCCCTTTTTTACAACTTCCAGTCCCTGGCAAGAAGCTGGGTCTTAACCATATTTGCGTAGATTCCACCCTGCTTTTCGAGGGCTTCCGGGCTTCCGTTTTCTGCCACCGTACCGTCTTTTAATACGACGATCTTATCGGCATCGGCGACTGTACGCATACGATGCGCAATGATCATAACCGTCTTATCTTTGATGAGGCGGGACAGAGATTCCTGAATCATCGTTTCGTTATCTACATCGAGCGAAGCGGTTGCCTCGTCGAGAAGAATGATCGGAGCGTCTTTCAGAAAGGCACGTGCGATTGAGATTCGCTGTCTTTCTCCGCCGGAAAGTTCCGAACCATTTTCACCGATCATCGTATTCCAGCCATCCGCAAGTTTTTCTGCAAATTCATCACAATGAGCAAGTTTCGCTGCCGCAATTACTTCTTCGTCCGTTGCATCCATTTTTCCGATACGGATATTTTCCATAACCGTATTATTGAACAAAGTTACATCCTGAAATACAATCGAATATAGTGACATCAAGGTCTCCGGATCAATTTTGGAAATGTCCATGCCGCCTACCGTGATGGTTCCCTGATTGACGTCCCAGAATCGTGAAGCCAGACGGGACACGGTCGTTTTTCCACCACCGGATGGTCCGATCAAAGCCGTAACTTCGCCCTGTTTTGCCACAAAGGACACATCATTCAATACAGTCTCGCCACTTTCATAGGAAAATCCAACATTGGAAAATTCGATGTCATAACCTTTGTTATCCATTTTCCGGGTACCTTCCTGTACCTCGTGGGACAGGATCTCATCCAAACGGCTGCTCTGTACACCGGTGGCAATGATGGCTGCCAAATTTTGCAGAGAAACCTGCATTGGGTCGTAAATTCGTGATACCACCATCAAAAACATGAAAAATGTAATAACATCCAGTTCTCCTTTGGCAAGCAGGATTCCCCCTACCAATGCCACCGTTCCGATACCAAGTTTCAAGATCATCTGTGAACTTCCCACAAAAACAGCCGTTCCAAGTTCTGTAACAATTGCATGTTTTTCAACCGCTTTGATCTTCTTATCCAAGCCTTCCATATACTCTTCCTGAGAATTGTAGGCACGAAGATCTCTCGCACTTTCAAGGCCTTCCTGGATTCCATCGGCACATGCCATTTTCAGATCCATCTGTTTTTTATTTAAACTTCTCTGCACTCTTCCGGAACATGCTACAATGATGAAAGAAATCGGGAGTACCCAAAGTGCTGCCATTGCCATACGCCAGTCAAAGAAAAATAATCCGATGGCAACGATTGTTGTCGAAATACAGGCTCCGACAAGTTCCGGGACAAAATGCGACGATGCCGTTTCCATCTGGGCACAGTCCGCCATGATCGTACTCGTAAGATCAGACAGATCCTTTTTCCCGAAAAAGGAAAGCGGGATCTTTCTTAATTTCTCAGCAAGTGTAATTCGTCTTACGCCGCTCTCAATATACGTTGCCAGAAATGTCGCATTGTATTGAATGTATGTAGTAACGGCGATCAAAGCAAATGTAAGCAAAATTCCTGTCAGATACCACATGCCTTTTCCGGCAAGATTTCCTTCCATATAATCTTTTACCATATAGTACAAAAGAGCGATCGGAATCATGAGAACCAGATTCGATACCGTAACCGATACAAATGCCTTTATCATGTCTTTGGCACCCTGTTCGGAAAGGGCACATTTATGCATCAATGTTTCTTTTAACTTCATGTCACACACCTACTTTCCAGCATACCGATTTATTGTATTCTCCCCACATATGAGCATACAAACCATCTGTTTTTTCCAATTCTTCATGTTTGCCGCTCTGACAAATTTCTCCCTCTTTCAGCACACAAATACGGTCTACTCCGACCACGGAAGAAAGTCTGTGAGCGATCATGATCACCGTCTTTCCCTGAGAAAGTTTGGTAAATGCCGCCTGTACCTTTGCTTCGTTGTCCGGATCTGCAAAAGCGGTTGCCTCGTCTAAGATCAGAATCGGTGCATTTTTCAACATGGCTCTCGCGATAGAAATGCGCTGTGCTTCTCCTCCGGAAAGGTATGTTCCTTTGGAACCAATCACGGTATCAATACCATCCGGCAGTTTGTCAATAATATCTTTGCATTGTGCATTTTTCAATGCTTCCATTACTTCTTCACAAGTTGCATCTTTTTTACCCATTCGAACATTGTCAAAAATTGACATCTTTAAAAGGCGGCTGTCCTGGAATACAAACGATACGGTATCCATAAGTTCTTTCGGATCAATATTTTTCACATCTACTCCGCCAATCTTTATTTTTCCTTCCGTTGCATCGGCAAATCTTGCGATCAGACGCGCTAAGGTCGTTTTACCTCCGCCGGATGGTCCGACAAATGCCACCTGCTCACCTGCTTTGATATCCAGATTGATGCCATGCAGCACATCTTTTACCGCGCCTTCATAACGAAATGAAACATTTTCAAAACAGATCGAAGTATCTTTTGACTGCTCTTTTTTCTGCGTCTCCGAAAGCGGCTGGCGTTCCATAATACTGTCGATACGCTTCAAGGAATCTTCCACGATCATTGTATTTTCACCCGCATACATCATTTTTGTCAAGGTAACCGTAATGATCGGTGTGATAATGATGTAGAACATCAAATTAAGCAGAAACGTCGTATCCACCACGCCACTCTTTACTTCGCCAAACAGATAAGCCGCTGCGATCAGAATGGCAAACACCGAATTAATTCCCACGGTATATCCCATCATCGGAATACGAAGATCTTTAGTATAAGAAATCACCCATTTTTCATATTTTTTGATGGAATTCTGAAATCTTTTAAAGGAAAATACCGACTGTCCAAACGTTTTTACAACGGGGATTCCGCGGACATATTCCACCGCTTCATTGGACATTTCTTCCAATGAATTCTGATACTCTTCCATCTTCTTTTTCATATTTTCTCCCATCATGGTACTCATGACAGCAAACGCAGCAACGACAGGGATCAGACACAGAAGTCCGAGTCTCCAGTCAAAGATAAGAAGAAGGATCACAAGTCCTGCCGGCGTAGCGAAAGCGACACATTTATCCGGCAGCTGGTGCGCGATATAGGTTTCCGTCGCCGCACTGGACTCATTTACAATTTTCCGAATTTTACCACTTCCCTCTTCTTCCATAAAGCCAAGCGGAAGTGATAAGATGTGACGCATAAGCTGCGAGCGCATATTGGCCTGCACACGGAATGCAGACAGATGCGAGCAGATCAATGCTCCTATGTAGATCAGCATGGCAAGCACCGCTGTTCCGACGGCACTCCATCCATAAAACGATAAATTCTGTGCTGCTCCATAATCCGGTGCCACACGCAGCACTTCTTTGATCAGACACCAAATAAAATAAAATGGGACAAGTGCCGCAAACGCACTTATCACGGCGAGTACCCATGACGCAATTGTCAGGTACTTAAAATTTCCGGCATAGTCAAATAACCGCTGAATCGTTTTTTGTTTTGCCTCTGCATTTTTCGCCATTTTCAAAAGCCTCCTTAAACTTTCTATTGGAAACCATTCAAAAGGGAATCGTTTCCTCGTATTATAAAGTAGTAGTGTTTATAGACCCTCTCCAAGGTCTGTATGCTATACTATTAGAGATACTGTGGA
>UQAQ01000070.1 GCA_900539115.1 uncultured Roseburia sp. | reverse complement strand
GCCATGCTGGAACACCACAAACCGGCCAAGGACATTTACGACGACGGGCGGCTGTTTCTGGACTTCTCGGAGCAGACAGCTTCCCTGAATGGTAAACCCCTGAACCTATCCCCGATGGAGTACAAAATGCTGAACCTATTCCGTAAAAATCCTCGGCAAGTACTAACCCGTGGACAGCTTTTGGAAAAGCTATGGGATATAGACGAGAAGTTTGTGGATGAACATACCCTAACAACCTCTATCAGCCGGATTCGCAGCAAAATCGAATCTGACGGCGGTGCGCCCTACATCAAGACTGTTTACGGTATGGGATATCAATGGACGGGAGGCGATGTAAAATGAAGTTTAAGAACCTCTCGGTAAAGCAGCTATTTAGTTGGATTATGGTGGGACAGGCAGTTTCAATAATAGTCATTACTCTGACCATATTCATTTTTACGAAACAAACATCTGTATTGCTGGCTGGAATATTGTTGTTGCTATGTACATTTATATGGTTTGTGGTTTGCGCACAAATACTTGCAAAAAGATTGGTATCCTTTACCTCTGATTTGTGCAGAACAATCGACAGCATGATTAGTGGAAATGAAGAACCGATGCTATTAGAAGAACAGGAAACTCAGTTTGCTCGCATTAGCCATCGGTTGTCCCGATTGTATCAAATCATGCAGGAGAACCGTCGTCGGGTGGATGAGGAACGGCGGGAATTACAGACCCTTGTATCGGATATTTCCCATCAGGTAAAAACTCCGGTCAGCAATCTAAAAATGGCGACGGATACCTTGCTGGAAAAGCCTATGGCCGAAGCGGAGCGCACCGACTTTATCCGGGGAATCCGCAGCCAGACGGATAAGCTGGACTTTCTCTTTCAGGCTCTTGTGAAAACTTCCCGTCTGGAAACGGGCGTGATCCAGTTGGATAAGGAAACGGGCCGCCTTTTTGATACTGTGGCACAAGCCATGAGCGGGATCGTGTATGCAGCGGAGAAAAAGGAAATCTCCGTGACCGTGGACTGCCCGGAAGATTTAACCGTCTCCCATGACAGCAAGTGGACATCGGAAGCCCTCTTTAACCTGCTGGACAATGCGGTGAAGTACACCTCGGCAGGCGGGAAAATCGCTGTGTCGGTGGTGCTGTGGGAAATGTATGTGGAGATCAAAGTGACCGACACCGGAAAGGGCATTTCCGAAAGCAATCAGGCTGCCATCTTTCGGCGCTTCTATCGAGAGGAAGAAGTACACGAACAGCAGGGCGTGGGCATTGGCCTGTATCTGGCCCGTGAAATCGTAACACGGCAGGGCGGTTATATCAAAGTGGTTTCGGAGCTGGGCAAGGGTTCGGCATTTTCCATTATGCTGCCTACAAAATAGAACGCGGCGGACGGTCATTTCTGGCTGCCCGCCGTAAATTTTTTTGAAATGTCCGAGCGTTGTAACATTTCACCCCGATTTTCAATGAAATTTTTTGGCCGCTGTAACATTTCGCGGACATTTGTGGTTTATAATGACATTATCAATACAAAGGAAGCCTTGAAAGGAGTTTTGAATATGAGCGTTTTACAGACGATTGACCTGAAAAAGTATTACGGTGCAGAGCCGAATATTACTCGTGCCCTTGATGGAGTTAATATTTCTGTGGAGGATGGAGAGTTTGTGGCTATTGTTGGAACTTCCGGCAGTGGCAAGTCCACCCTTCTTCACATGATGGGCGGACTGGATACCCCTACCAGTGGAACTATAATTGTCAGGGGTGAAGAACTGGCAAAGAAGAACGACGAGCAGCTTACCATCTTCCGACGCCGAAATATAGGTTTTATTTTTCAAAATTATAATCTTGTTCCAATGCTGAATGTCTATGAAAATATCGTTTTACCTGTGGAATTGGATGGAGATATTGTAGATCAGAAGTTTATGGATAATGTTGTAATGATGCTGGGGTTGGAAGATAAACTGAATAATATGCCGAACAATCTTTCCGGCGGCCAGCAGCAGCGTGTAGCAATCGCCCGCGCATTGATTACAAAACCAGCTATCGTACTGGCCGACGAGCCTACAGGCAACCTTGACAGTAAAACAAGCAGTGATGTCATTGGCTTACTCAAACGAACCAGTGTGGAATTTCATCAAACGATCGTTATGATTACTCATAATGATGATATTGCCCGTCTTGCAGACCGCATCATACGGATTGAGGACGGAAAAATAACCGGAGGTATGGAACTATGATTTGGCCTTTTGAAAATGATACCAGTGCTATAATCAAAAATATGGCACAAAAAAGTATAGCTTTTGATAAGAAGAAAAATTTGTTCTGTATTTCTGCGATTGTTGTTGCCGTTGCAATGATTATGATGTCTTTGCTGACAGTTCAAAATATTATTCATCAGAACCAAAATGAGGTTTCAGGATTACATCAGGGAATTTTCTTTGATATTACGCAAAAAGACAAAGAAAATTTGTCGTCTGAAGAAGGCGTTCAAAGTATAGGTCTTTCTTGTAACATTAAAACAGTTGAACAAAATTCCAAAGAGTTGTCATTGATTTACTATGATGACACGATGTTCAATTTAATACCAGATTTTGAGGGAAAATATCCAGAACAATCAAACGAAATTGCGGTTACAGATGCCTTTTTTGAAGGTGAAAATGTCCCTGCCAAAATCAATACTACAATCCAGTTAAATTTAGACGGGACCGTAAAAAAATATACGATTGTTGGCATATATCATGACCAAGATGCTTCTGCTTACCCTGTTTTTGTTTCTTTCGCAAAATGCCAGGAGTTAAGGGGAAATGATTTACTGAATGGATATGTGTGGCTTGAGAATGCCGATACCTTTACCAAAGACGAAGCAGAGGAACTATTATCCCAAATTTCGGAAAACACAGGGTTAAAAGATTGGACAGTCAGCAGCTATTATGATTATGTCAACGCGGGGCTTTCGGTTAGTAATTATGCGGCATATATTGTGCTTGCAGGAATTCTTTTTTTAGCTGCTGCACTTGTAATTTACAGTATTTTTTACATTTCGGTTGGTCAAAAGGTTGCTGAGTTCGGACAATTACGAACCATAGGAGCAAGTAAAAAGCAGATTTATAAAATAGTGCTTAAACAAGGCTATATTCTTGTTTCTCCGGGCATTTTAATTGGTAGCATAGTGGGAACGATTATCAGCTATTGCTTGCAATCAAAAGGATGGTCTGTATTTGCCTTTGCTGTTTCTTTGTGTGGAGCAAGCCTTTTTGGAATACTTCTTGTATATATCAGTGTTCGTAAGCCAGCAAGAATTGCTGCCAATGTATCTCCGATAGCCGCCTTGAAAAATCAGGTAGAAACGATCAATTATCGTAGTCATAAAAGACATCGTATTACACCTGCATATTTAGCTAAAATCAGCTTTTTTAGGAATCGCAAAAAATCAGTATTGACGATACTTTCAATGGGGCTATGCGGAATTATTTTCTTTTTTGCAGCGAGTTATCAAAGTTCTTTTAATGCAGAAAGTATGGCTCGTTACTGGGATATACGACATGGGGATTTCAAAATCAGTGTAGATTTAGAAAATGATAGTGAGAATTTAGATGCAGTATTACGCAAAGAATATTTTTCTGATTTAAATAGAAACATTGCTACTATGGATGGTGTTCGTAATGTGTTTACCTACGCTACATTACCAGCTGAATTTTCAACAAGCAATGATGTTGCTGATGAAACCTTGTTGATGGGATACAATGAAAAAGATATGGATTCCTTAACCACAGCTATTGTGTCGGGGAATATAACAGAAAACACGGAGTTAATTGTAAGTGATCCTGATCGTGTCTATGATGTTTACCATTGGAAACCTCAAATTGGGAATACTGTGACCTTTAATTTCAAAAATAATAGTGGTAAAACAATAACAAAAACATTCAAAATTGGTGCAATCACCTCCAGTAATGATGGAATGGGTGGCTATATTTTTAGGATGCCCGAAAAAATGATGCATGAACTTGTTGGTTACGATTGCACTTATGCGATAGAAGTACAGACTGAGCCTGAAAGCATACAGGAAGCGGAGAATAAAATTCGTTCTTTAATTGCTGGGAACGATGAAGTTAGCTTACAGACCCTTCAAGATTTTACAAAAGAACATCAAGAAGATAACCAAGCTGGTTTTACCTTAGCCTATATCATTTCGGCTATTCTATGGGTGTTTGCAGTAATCAATCAAATTAATCTCACTGTTACAAACCTATTATCGCAGAAACAAGAAATGGGAACCCTAAAATCTATTGGTATGACAAACAAACAGTTAGAACAGTCTTTTATGATAGAAGGGCTTTTCAATACTGGAATTTCACTTTTCATGACTATTATTATTGGAATACCTGGAGGATATATGATCGGTACTTTTCTTGAAAAAGCAGGAATGTCTACAGGATTTGTATTTCCAACCAGAGCCTTTTTACTATTTGTTACTGTAATGTTACTACTCGAAGTTTTGATGACTATATTACTTATTCACTCGTGGAAGAAGCAGTCCGTCATTGAAATAATGAGAAATTGATTATAGTAGTCTGCAATAAAGTGTATCAGAATATTGAATAACATTCTGCCGGGCGACGGCAAAAGAAAAAAAGCCGTCGTAAAGCAGACACATTTTCACGCGCCTATGAAGCGGCGGCTTTGATTTTCAGAGCCGCCGTTTCTTTTCGTCTATCCTAAACCAACGACGACCTAACACCGTGTAAATCCACGG
>UQAQ01000069.1 GCA_900539115.1 uncultured Roseburia sp. | reverse complement strand
AATGCTGAGGTTTTATAAGGCAGTATGATAAAACTTAATAAAACGAAGGCATTGCAATGGCAGAATGAGGCTTTGACTGTAAAAGGTCAGAGCCTTTTTCTATATCTGAAACCCGCACATTGGTCTTTTCATTTTGTATTCAGTATAATTAAATTATCAAATACAAGGAGGCTTCGATATGAAAACAATTTTTGAAAATAACGGCGGTAGTTACACACAACAAGGTAATTATCTTTTGCCAAATCTTACATTATCCGATGGAATTGAAAAGCAAATTGGTGTGTGGGGAATAAGACACAAACGATATTTGAAATCAAACCATCGGGTGCTTTATTACAATCTTCTTACATCAAGCAAGCTCGACAATTACCTTGCCGATGTTGAAGAAAGAGCAAAAAATTTATTTGAACAGACAGTAAAATCACTCGCCGAACAGGAGCAAGTTACAGAAAAACTCAAAGCCGAAAATATGATGTTTTGGGTACAAAAGATGAATAACATTCGCAACCGAGCAACAGAAATCGTTAATGAACAAGTGATTTATAGATGAGAAAAAGGCATAACTTACAGAGAAAATTTCCGTAGGTTGTGCCTTAATTTTATTTGTGAGATTAGATTGTATAATCTTAGCGAGCAGACCATTTGGTTATCCAAACGGTAAAATGCTCATTAGGGACACCCTAATACCCGGATAATAATTTTTGCTTAGCGGTTACGCACACTCCATTACCAAATTTCAAAATACGAATTCTACTTTTCGTTGTTATTGAAAAATGTTTTACCAGAAACAGGTATTGCTTTTGGTTCAACATATTCGATTCTATATATTTTGCATCTAAATTTTTCTAATGAAGCATCAATATCATCAAAAACGTTTTGAAATATTGAAACATTAGTATACCCTTGGAGATTTTCCTCTTTTGACAAAAAGTATTTCTGATTAAGTTCAGATACTTTTAAAATACATACTGGAAAATTGCCATTTCCATCTTTTAATAGGTTAAAATGGTATACTTCGTTTCGAAACTGATAAACAATTTTTCTCAACTTATCATATATTTGCTCATATGCTTTTTGTCGAATACATTTGTTAGCTATAATAAAATCCAAGTTCCCGTATGCGTTGTCAAGATTTCCCAATTCAACCATTGATGCTTCTCGATAACTGTCCATGCATTGAAGGAAAACTTCTTTGTAACCAGCCATATTCGAATCATATAGATGAGTTAATTCCTTGTTATCATCAGTATTTTCATCAAAAGGAATGGGAATGTTTTCTTTATACCAAGAAATCAAATTTTCCTTTGCATTAACTGATATTTTTTCATCATTACTTAAAAGATGAAATTTTTCCTTCAATGCATTTGAATCGTCTTCATGTATTGCATCAACAATTAAATTTATAGGCGCATCCACATCAAGATATTTTATCTTTTTTAATTCATTTAATACCTTGGTTGCCTGAAGCCAAAATTCTTCCATTGCTTTTCGTCTTTCAACATAATATTCTGTTAATGACATTATAAAGCCAAGAGCAGCTCCGCCGAAAATTGCCATAGATATGTCATAAGTTATACAATTACTATTCTTGCCAATGATAAAGGCAAGAACTAATGACAAGGCTGTAATAATCAATGTAATAATAGTTAGCCATTTTTTTGCTTTCATTTCCGTTCCTCATCAATCCTCCGATTTATTTCCATATGGAATGATATCTTCCGCTACCATAGATACAGTACGAGATTGTGGAAATGTATAAGTAGTAGCCATAGGCATATCGGAATTTTCTTCAAAATTCTCTACTTGTTCCATAACTTTTGTAAAAACCTCTGGACTATATTGAGGTGGATAGCCGTTCTTTACGAGACAAATTTTAATATCAAGTTTGAGCTGATTGCGTACATTTTGGTTGTTAAGCCAATCAGAAAAAGAAGATTTTGTATCAATTATCTCTTTCACTTTTTTAGCAAGAATTTTACATTTATCATTTACAATCATACCACCAATTTCTTTATCCTCGCCATATTCAAAATTATACTGGTCTCGTAAGGATACTAAAATATCATAAAATGCTTTTTCCTCAAAGGTTAAACCAATTTTACGGAAACTTTCACGGCTTTCGTTCATTTGACGGAGTATCTGTAATGCTTGTTCCGTGGCATTTTTAATAATATCTTCAGATGCTTGTTCTTGTGTAGCTCCAGCTTCTTCCGCACTAATATGTTTTCGTCTTTCATGGTATATAGCAATCGTTTCTTCAAGCATTTCCTGATAAGTCTTTGCAGCAATCTTGTTAATCTTACTGTATTCTTTAATCTGCTTGCGAATCATTTTTATAAGTAGCTCTAGCTTTGTGGCAGGCATTTTTACATCAGAAAGTTTTTCAAAATACTCTGGGCTAAAGATATCCTCTTCCTCCCCGGCATCAAGAACACTCTCAACTTGATTGTAACGCAATGCTTCGTCAACCATTTTAGAAACAGCACGATTCATACTGTCTGTATCAAGCTCAGTTGTTCCACTCATTTTGCGAACAAAACCTGCGATCGCCATGAAGCACTGTGCCAACGCAGATTCGCTCTCCGACAGTTCCCCGGAGGGCTGACAAATATCATAACTGAGCCGCATCCGCTTGACGGTTTTCAAGAAATAGGTCTTGAAAGAAACCTTCTGCGTGCCGCTTTTACCCTCGGAGTTCAGTTCCTCTGTCGAAGCAAACACATATTCAGCTGCTTTGGCGAGTAGGCGGTAACGCTCTACGGGGTCGCTCTCAGGGTTTAGGAACGGCTTGAGGCCATACCCGGTAAACATGGTCTTGAGGACTTCCAGTTCTTCTCTGAACACTTCCGTGGCCTGTTCCACATCGTCTGAGGTAGGAGCAACCGAAGTATCACCGCCGTAGATCTTCATGGCCTCACGCATATTGTCACGGATACCGATATAGTCGATGACCAACCGTATTCCTTGCCGGGATAGACTCGATTGACACGGCTGATAGTCTGGATCAGCAAATGCTTTTTCAGCGGTTTGTCGTTATACAGATAAGTAAGGCACGGGACATCAAAACCAGTAATCCACATATCAACAACAATAACTATACGAAAGTTGGATTTTTCCTGCTTAAAGGCAGCATCTAATTCCTTTGAACGTCTATCATTTTTTACACCGCCAAGGTAATTATACATTTCTTTCTCATCGTTGCTGCCGACACTGGCTACCATAGCCATGAACGGCATTGGCTTCATGGCATCCAGTTCTTCCTTAGTGGCAGCAGTGCCGTCCGGCACCTTCTTTTCGACAAACCATTCCGGGTATTTCTCCTGGAATTTCAGCAGCAGGTCATAGGCGATCTGTCTGTTGGAGCAGACCACCATCGCCTTTTGAATCCTGTCCGGCTCTTTTTCGCAGGCGGCTGTATAGTGGTCGTGAATATCCACGGCAAGGCGTTCCAGGCGGGACGGCTCTCCGAGAATGATCTCCTTAGAACTCATCGCCTTTTTACTTGCTTCAATATCCTCCTCGGTTGCACCATCGTCCGCACAGGTTTTGTAGTAGCGTTCGATCTCCTTGACCTTTTTCGTATCCAGCAGAACCTTTGCGATTCTCGGATGATACTTGATGGATACCGTCAGCCCATCGGCAACGGCTTGATCCATGGTATAGCGGTCGATCTCATCGCCAAAGGTCTGGTAGGTTTCCGCAATCGGAGTACCCGTAAAACCGACAAAGGTAGCATGAGGGAACGCCTCTTTCAGCACTTTTGCATACGGCTTGGAAACCATAGCTTTCATATTCTCATCAGTATCTTTACTGAACTGGATTTTTCGAGAATGCTCCAGCTGGGTTCTGTGTGCCTCATCCGAGAAGCAGATAATATTGTGGCGGTCATTGATAAGACCGATCTTATCTTCCTTGCGGTCACAGAATTTCTGGATGGTGCAGATATAGAATCCGCCGCTTTCTCTGGCACCGAGTTCCTGCCGCAGATGCTTTCTATCCTTTACCACAGAAACATCACCGAGATTCAGGAACTCCTTGCTCTTAGCAAACAGCTTGATACCCTGCTCCTGCAGTTCCTCACGGTCAACGATCATGACGATAGTCGGAGAGCCAATTTCAGGAATATCACTGCAACGCAAGGCAAGCTGTCTGGCAAGAAACGCCATAGTATATGTTTTTCCGCATCCGGTTGCACCAAAATATGTACCACCTTTTCCTGTTTGCTCCATAACGGATTTTATAATACTCTGTTTAAGCAGTCTTACAGCAAAGAACTGCGGATAACGGCAAACAATTTCACGTTCATCACAATCGAAAATTTCATCTTGAAAATAAATGTAATCACGGAATATTTCCAAGAAACGCTCAGGTGCATACACACCCTTAATCATAGTTTCGGTTTCTGCAAAAGGCATGGTAGAAATCTTATCAGCATCGTTTACACGTCTCCAAGCATAGAAATGTTCATAAGGTGTGCGTACCGTTCCTAATCTTGTTTTAACTCCATCAGAGATACACGCTAAAGGGCAATAATGTAGCAAATGCGGAATATCACGCCAGTAGCGAATGGTAATCTGCTCCCAGGCATCATAAATGGTGGCGTTTGCATCGGCAGGGTTCTTCAGTTCTATGACGCACAGCGGCATACCGTTGACGAACAACAGCACATCCGGACGGCGGGTCTCGCGCTGACCGTTGTTTATGTATTCTACAGTAAACTGATTGACCACACGGAAAATATTGTTTTC
>UQAQ01000068.1 GCA_900539115.1 uncultured Roseburia sp. | reverse complement strand
TTTACACTGAGGTATTTTTTTCTCAACCTTCTTTCTTGGGATTCTCTATATTTTTAATTATACAGGAAGCTCCTATATCCACAGAAAAGGGAATTCTTACATTCTTAATATATGCCATCATGTTTATGCTCACACCTGGGTACTTCTTTTCCGGCGTAATGTTTTTCGCTCCGGTAACTTTCATTTCAATATAATCATTGTGCGTATCTGCTTCACATATTTTTGCTACTATCTCTTTTAGTTCTTCTATATCATTCGAAATTCTCTTTAGCATAAAATCTATATCCATCGTTGGCCGGCCTTCATATTTTGAAATTGTATATAAAAACATTCCACCTTTTAATACAAAGTTATTCACATATCCCGAAACTTCAAGTCTTCGCAGAAACTCTTCCTGCACAAACAACTGCAAACACGTCTGATAATTCATTTTCGTTTGTTTTGCTTGCTTTTTCAATCGGGACAGCACAGAGGCTCCCATATCTTTTACAGCCATATCCCCAGTATCCTCCTTGCTTTCTTCTCAACACCAAGCTGTGCCGCATACATCATAAGCCTTGCCGCATTCTTATTCGGATCAACAACATATCTTTGCATTACCGTATTAAAACTCTCGCCATCCATTACATTAATATGACGCAGGCAATCACAAACCACTCGTTCTCTATCAAAAATTTTCACACGAATTCCATCTATTTTTCCTTCGCTCACACCGATTTTCAGTCTATTTTTTTCGATAAAATGAGGTTTGATAACAGGAAAATCCATTTTAAACTTGTTCCTTGCCGTTTTATTATCCACAGCTACATGCCATTCTCCCGGCACCCGGTCTATATAGCCATAATACATAGCAGCTGACATATCACAAATAACAGCCTCTGGAAAAAGTGATGATATAATTGCCACTTCTGTAAAAGCTTTTTCATCCTGCCATTGATAATAACCATACTTAATTTTTTCTACCTTTCCCCCGTCTATCAGCATTTGAAGTATTTGATAAGATACACCTTCCTTTGTAAGTTCAGATGTACGCATGATTCCTCCATACCGTTCAAACATCTCTTCATAATTTTTATTTTCTTTCATATATATCACCTTTCTTGGTACAAGTTCTTTATAGTTTTTGTATCAAGTTCTATTATATATGAGATTAACAAAAATGTCAAAGCATTTATATCTCCTCCCACGCCAAGGGGACCAGCCTTCCGGCTGGTCCCCCGTAATATAAGTTGATGAAGTTTTCTCCCGCGAATTGCTGTGCCGCACAGCAGCATTCGCAATTCCAGACTCTTCTTATTTGCTTTATTTGCTGCTTTGTTTTTTCTTGGAAATTACGTCAAAGGCTACGGCTGCCAGAAGGACAAGTCCTTTTACGGCTTTCTGCCAGTTTGCGTCGATTCCCATGATAGACATTCCGTTGTTCAGAACACCCATGAAGATGGCACCGATTACTACTCCGGGTACGGTTCCGATTCCACCGTATGCGGAAGCTCCACCGATGAAGCAGGCACCGATCGCATCCATTTCGTAGTTTGTTCCGGCTGTAGGTGCTGCGGAATTGAAACGGGCGATGCAGACAAGAGCTGCGACTGCAGAAAGCACTGCCATGTTGACATAAGCGATGAAGTATACGCGGTTTGTCTTAACACCACTGAGTTTTGCTGCATTTTCGTTACCGCCGACTGCGTAGTAGTAACGGCCGGAAACGGTTTTGGATGTGTAGTAAGCATAAGCTGCTACGATTACGGCAAGAAGAATGAGGATTGTCGGCAGACCTTTGTAGCTGTACAATTTGATGCAGACAAACATAACCACTGCGGTAATGATGACACATCTTGCGATATCGCCGTAAAGATTGCTATGCTGATATCCGTTTTTCTTTGCTTTAATTCGTTTCCAGATAACGGAAGCGATATAACCTACACTGATCAGGATGCCGGCTGCAAGAGCGGTTCCATAACCAGGTACGTAATTGTTAAACAATGCGATATATTCATCCGGCATCGGGGAGATTGTGAGGCCATCCAGTACGAGGAGAGCGACACCACGCCATAAAAGCATGCCGGCAAGAGTTACGATAAACGGAGGGATGCGGACGTAGGCGATCCAGAATGCCTGCCATACACCGATTCCAAGTCCTACGAGAAGACCGGCTCCGATGGCTACCCACATATTAACGCCGCCATTTACCATCAATTTTCCGACTACGGCGCCGACCAGGCACACGATCGAGCCGACGGACAAGTCGATGTTACCACCGGTAAGGATACAAAGTAACATACCTACTGCAAGAATAACGACATAACCATTTTGTGCGATTAAGTTCGTTACGTTGGATGACAAGAGGAGTGCTCCGTCTGTCATAAATGTAAAGAATATCGCAACGATGATCAGCGCGATCACCATTGTATTTTTTTTCAAAGCTTCTTTCACCTGATTCATTTCATTCACGCTCCTTTTCCTGATTTCATGATATATGACATGATAATTTCCTGGGTTGCTTCTTTTCCGTCTACTTCGCCCACCATTTTACCTTCGTTCATGACATAGATGCGGTCGCTCATGCCAAGCACTTCCGGTAATTCCGAAGAAATGATGATGACGGATTTTCCTGCTGCCACCAGGTCATTGATGATACAATAAATCTCGTATTTGGCTCCGACGTCGATTCCTCGTGTCGGTTCATCCAGGATCAATACGTCGGGATCTGTCAGCATCCATTTTGCCAAAAGCACTTTCTGCTGGTTACCACCACTCAGGTTTCCCACATTTTGGTAAACCGACGGTGCTTTCGTATGAAGTTTCTGCCGGTAATCTTCTGCGATCTGAACTTCTTTTAATTTGTCAATCACGCCGTAGCGACTGACTTTGTCCATCTTCGCAAGAGATGTATTGGTATAGATCGGGTTGGTTAAGATCAATCCGTTACCTTTTCGGTCTTCGGTCACATACGCAAGTTTGTGGTCGATCGCCTGACGTACATTTTTCAGATGAACTTCCTTTCCATTCATCTTAATCGTTCCGCTGATACCGGTTCCGTAACTGTGTCCAAACAGACTCATCGCAAGTTCCGTACGTCCTGCTCCCATCAAACCGGAGATGCCGACCACTTCGCCGCGGCGTACATAAAAGGATACGTCGTCAACCACTTTCTTTGCCGGTGTCATCGGATGATGAACGGTCCAATGATCGACTTCCATGCAAATCTCGCCGATCTTGACATTTTCTCTGGCTGGGAAACGATTGCTCAATTCTCGTCCAACCATGCCGCGGATAATACGGTTTTCACTGAAATCGTCCACTTCTTTATCCATCGTCTCAATCGTGGAGCCGTCACGGATAACCGTAATCTTATCTGCCACGTAAGAAATTTCATTTAATTTGTGGGAAATGATGATCGATGTCATTCCCTGTTTTTTAAACTCAAGCATGAGTTCCAAAAGTGCCTGCGAATCGGATTCATTGAGCGATGCCGTCGGCTCGTCAAGGATCAAAAGTTTTACATCTTTCGCCAGTGCTTTGGCAATTTCTACCAGCTGCTGTTTGCCGACTCCGATATCTTTGATCAAAGTGTGTGGATCTTCTTTCAATCCTACCTTTTTCATAAGCTCCTCGGCACGTCCGTAGGTTTTCGTCCAGTCAATCGCCATTTTCTTTCCCTGCTCATTGCCAAGAAACATATTTTCTGCGATCGTCATATACGGTACCAGTGCGAGTTCCTGGTGGATAATTACAATACCTTTTTTCTCACTGTCTTTAATTTCCTTAAATTTACAAATTTCTCCATCATAAACGATGTCACCTTCGTAACTTCCATAAGGGTAGATTCCGCTGAGGACATTCATCAATGTCGATTTACCGGCTCCGTTTTCACCGACCAGTGCGTGAATCTCACCTTTTTTCACCTTCAAATTGACATTATCCAGTGCTTTTACGCCGGGAAATGTTTTGGTAATTCCATTCATTTCCAAGATATATTCTGCCATCGGTCACCCCTCCTTACTTCACATCAGATTCTTTATAATATCCGGAATCGATCAACACTTCTTTGTAGTTATCCTGGTCTGCGAAGACAGGCTGGCAAAGATATGTTGGCACGATTCCTTTTCCATTGTCATAACTTTCTGTGTCATTGACCGGAACTTCTTTTCCTTCAATGATCGCTGTTACCATTTCTACTACTTTGGATGCCAGCTGTCTCGTATCTTTAAAAATCGACATCGACTGTTTGCCGGCAATGATATTTTTTACAGATGTGATATCGCAGTCCTGACCGGTCAGGATCGGGAAGTCGCCTTTGTAAGAAGCGACCAGTGCATTGGTGATACCATTTGCTACCGAGTCATTGGAAGACAATACCGCATCCAATTTTGTACCATCTTGATAGTACGCTGCCAGAATATTTTCCATTCTCTTCTGGGCCTCCTCAGTGGACCAGTTTGCTGTCGCACATTCTGCCAACGTCGTTGAACCGGAACGAACTACCAGTTTTCCGGAATCAATGTACGGCTGGAGAATCTTCATCGCACCGCCAAAGAAGTAGTTACAGTTGTTATCGTCGGAAGAACCGGTGAAAAGCTCGATATTAAATGGTCCTTTTGCATTTTTCAGATCCAGTTTATCTTCAATGTACTGCCCCTGAAGTTCTCCGACAAGTTCATTGTCAAATGTTGCATAATACGATACGGCGTCGCTCTGCATGATCAGACGGTCATAGGCGATAACCGGGATGCCCAGTCCTTTCGCTCCCTGCAAAGCAGTTCCAAGTGCCGAACCATCGATAGAAGCAACTACCAAAACATCCGGATTGACAGCGATCATATTTTCAATCTGGCTGACCTGCGTTGCAATATCGTTGTTCGCATACTGGATATCTACGTCATATCCTTGTTTTTCAAGCTGCGCTTTCATATTACTTCCGTCCTGTGCCCAGCGCTGCAGATCCTTTGTCGGCATGGAAACCGCGATCCGCTTTTTCGCATCCGGGTCTTTTTGCTGTGGCTTGTTGACTGCCACTTGATCTCCGCTTACTCCGCAGGCAGCTATTAGTAATAGGGATTAATCAGAAAATCGCTATACAATGGGATTTTCCGATAACCTATGAAATGGCAA
>UQAQ01000067.1 GCA_900539115.1 uncultured Roseburia sp. | reverse complement strand
CTGGTCTCTGCTCTTAGTAACTATCAACAAATCTTATATCAGTTTTTTGATTTTACACAAAACTTGAAACAGTCTCGGAAAGTAAAAATGAGGTGCTTACACATGACAAAAATACATCAGAAAAACGTGATATATGTTATTTTTGTTGCAGTTTTATTGATAATTGCATATTACTCCCGTGCACTTCACACAGAGGTTTCATCACCTATTCCTAAAATGCTACTGGTAATGATTCGAAGCGTAATTCAGATATCGCTCATCATTGCATGGTGTTCTTCTATAAAGCGAAGGATTCTCAATAAACAGATCCAAATGTATTTGATAGCAGTAGGTAGTTTATTGGCATTTTGGCTGATTCTTAGAACATGCAAATGGGAGTTTATTGCCAGCAACGGTACGCATTTAGGTCGTTACTGTTGGTATGCTTATTATATACCGATCGTGCTGGTTCCACTCTTGGGAGTGTTTATCATCGACCATATCGGTAAAGCGGAGAATTACAAAACGCCGCATCGGATGAAATATCTTTACATACCTGCGGTATTGCTTGTGCTGGCAGTTTTTACAAATGACTTGCATCAGCTTGTTTTTTCATTTCCCATAGGATTTGAAAACTGTGAATCCGATTATAACTATCATTTTTTGTATTTTATAATAATGACTTGGTTTATCATTCTCGGAATTTACTTTGTGGTAATGCTGCTTAAGAAGAGCCGTGTACCCGGAAGCAAGAGTTTTCAAAAGCTTCCCGCTGTGATTTTATGTGGCGGCGTCATCTTTTGGATTTTATATTGCTTAAAACTGGCTCACGGCGATATGGCGGCGGTTGACTGCATCATTGTTGTATCTTTACTGGAAAGTGCAATTCAAAGCGGTCATATTCCGTCCAATACAAATTATGACGAACTGTTTGCCAGTTCAACGGTTTCTGCACAGATTGTAGATGCTGCTTATAAGTCTTATATGGTTTCCGGCACAGCCGTAGCACTAACCGAGCATGTGATGAAAAGTGCGGAAGCAGGACCTGTTGACATGGGAGATACCATACTTCACAGTAAGGCAATTATCGGCGGACATGTTCTCTGGCAGGACGATGTAAAACAAATTAATGAGCTCATAGAGAAACTCCGTTACACACAGGAAAGACTGGGAGAAAGCAACGAATTGCTAAGAGCCGAACTGGAACTGAAAGAAAACCGTGCCCGGACGGAAGAAAAGAACCGTTTGTATGACCGGATTGCAAAAGAAGTCGCACCCCAGCTTGCAAAAGCAGATGAACTTCTGAAATTAGCACAGACCAATCCGAAGCTTGCAAAAAGTGTAATTGCAAAGGTATCCGTGATTTGTGCGTATATCAAGCGGCGTGGCAATCTCCTAATGCTTGGAGAGGAAGGCAATCGTATCCCTGCGAGAGAGCTCGAATACTGTATCAGAGAGTCGCTTGACAATTTACGGCTTGGGGATGTGTTCACATCATTTGACAGTAAATGCGATGGAGAACTTAAGCTTTACCACGCAGTTGTCGCCTTTGATTTTTTTGAAAATTTAGTGGAAAGATTGCTTGATGATGCTACCGCTATGCTGATACATCTCGACTGCAAAGATGGCATCGTCAAAATGCGTTTACAGATTGGATGCAGTGAAGAGGTTGCGGAACATGTAATATCTGAGTTGTCTGTCTCATATGGAACATTCCAATGGGATATTCAGGATCAGGATGTTACCGTCACTTTACTTCTTTCAGAGGGAGATGAGGGCAGATGATAGGTTTTTGTGAATTGAATTATGCAGTGAAGGCTCTCTTTCTTGTAGTAACATTTGTTACGGTCTGTTTTAGCATTTGCCTGTTGCCCCGAACATTCCGAAAGAAAAAACGGATGCCTAAGTTCCTTATTTTGCTCTGCTTTTTACTTGGTGGAGCAATGCTGATTTTGTTTGCCGCTCAGGTAAAGTCCTACCATCCGTCCTGGAAGTCGACGCCGATTGTGGAGCGTGTGACAGCATTACCGGTCATACTTCCCATTTTGCTGTTGCTTTCCATTTTGACAGTGCTTTTGGTTATTGCCATAAAGGAATGGAAGATGGAAAAGAATGCCATCTCCCGCTCATCAGTAAAGGAAAGCCTTGATAATCTTAACACAGGTCTTTGCTTTGCGAAAAAAAACGGTATGGTGATGCTTATCAATTACCGTATGAATCATCTAAGTCATACCATATTCGGCAGAGATTTACAAAACGCCAATGCTTTTTGGGAAAACTTATGCGAAGGAGAAATACAGTCGGGCGTAACAAGGCTTTCTATGGGTGCAAATCCGTCTTTCCGATTGCACGATCAAACGGTGTGGACTTTTGCCCGAGAGGTGATTGACGGTGTGACGCAGCTTACGGCAGCGGAAACAACACAGCTGAATAAACTGACAGAAGAACTGAAAAAAAAGAATGCAGAGCTTTCTGTTATGAATCATCGTCTGCGTAAGTACGGCGAGAATGTGGATGCGCTTACACGAGAAAAGGAGCGTTTGGAAACAAAAGCCCGTATTCATAGGGATCTTGGGCAGGCATTGCTTTTGACACGGTGCTATCTACAGGGTGAGAGTGACAATTCCAAAGAACTGATTAGAATACTGAAGCGAAACGTAGCAATGCTTCGTATGGAATCGGAAATACCGAAAAATGATACGCCTTTGGATATGCTTATTAAAGCTGCACAGTCAGCCGGAATAGAAGTTGACATCACCGGACAGATGCCGGAATTAGAAGATGTCAATCAACTGTTTTTTGAAGCGGCGACGGAAGCACTTACCAATGCAGTCAGGCATGCGGATGCAAAAAAGCTTTGTATCTGGCTGTCGGAAGATGATAAAACCTATTCCGTTTGTTTTACCAATGACGGTAATCAGCCCCAGGAAGAAATTGCGGAGGGCGGTGGTCTGGGAACGCTTAGACAAAAAACAGAGCGTATCGGTGGAGCAATGGAATTGTTGTATCAACCCGGATTTGTTCTTAAACTAACAGTTCTAAAGAAAAGGGGGAATAACCTGTGATAAATGTTTTGATTGTAGAAGATGACCCTATGGCTAGGCAGCTTCTTGAAATCTACATAAAAAACAGTGAAACGTATCACCATATCCAGTCCGTGGAGAGTGCGGCTTTGGCAGAGTTTTGCTGTCGTACCAATAAGGTGGATGTTATTTTGATGGACGTCTGTACGGCTATGAATGCAAGCGGTTTGGACGCTGCTGAAAAAATCAAAAAGAGTTTTCCGGAAACGAAAATTATTATTATTACCAGCCAGCCTGAGTACAGCTTTCTTGATAGGGCACATGCAGTTGGAGTTGACAGTTTTTGGTATAAGAGTTCTAACGCAGAGGAAATACTTTCAGTCATAGACCGTACAATGGAGGGAGAACAGGTTTATCCTAAATCCGCGCCGTCGCTTAAGTTTGGAGATACCTTTAGCGATAACCTTTCTGACCGTGAGCTTGAGGTTCTTCGTGAACTGGTCGCAGGAGAGTCGGATGCTGCGATTGCAGAAAAACTGTTTATGTCTTTGCGTACTGTAAAAGGTCATATTCAGAGTATGAGAGATAAAACGGGGTTCAGGAATCGTACAGAACTTGCCGTCCGTGCAAGGGAAAGCGGTCTGGTCATAAACGATAAGTAATCAACAAATATGAAGTGTCGTCTTATAAGGCGGCACTTTTTTCTTTTTACCCGAAAAGTTTGCACTAAAGTACGATGTTCGAGGAGAAAGGAATCTATATAATAAAATGAGTAGAGAAATCGGAAGGGGGTATCAAGAGATGAAAAATATCGTTGTCTGCATCGGAAACGGTCTGTTATCCGAAGCAATTATAAGAATGCTCAAAAACAGTGGCGAGTTTCAGGCTTTCCGTGTACTGGTTGAGAAAAAGAGTAATATTGCCAATGACTGTGAAGCTCTATCTGCAGACATCCTCCTAATGGATGTGTCCTATGCTGCAGGCACGACTATGGAGACACGATTAAACGAAGCAAAACAAGTGAGGATAAAAACTCCTTCCTGTAAACTTGTAATGCTGTGTGATGAAAACTCCACACCAGACATTGCACGCGAGGTCGCCTATGCAAAAAAAGATGGATTTATTGACGCTTTCTTTTATTCATCTGTAACAGAAAAATATCTGACAGCGGCACTTGCATCCCTTTAATGGAAAAAATAATAATTCAAAAGGAGGACGAATTAATGAAACAAAAAGTTTTTAAGCGGTTTTCAGGTATACTGTTGGCTTTGGTTATGGTAATCGGTATGATTCCGTATACTACATTGACAGTGTTTGCAGCAGGCGGAACGGGAGCAGAAAATGATCCGTATGTTGCGACTACATACGCAGAATTGAAAGAACTTATGGAAAACGCTCCAACCGATGGTACGGTGCGGTACATTAAACTCGGAAACAATATTGCGTCGGAAGATATCAATAACGACTATTCATTGACGCTTACTCAAGCTGAGCAAAAAGTTGTTCTTGATTTGGCAGGCTGTAATATTTCAAGAGATTCATCAATAACTGTTGACCAATCGGTTATTAGAGCAAAAAAAGGGAATCTTACCATCAATGATAGCGTTGGAACGGGTGGAGTTTACGCAAAGGGTAAAATTCCAAGTGCTATCGGAATGACTTCGACTGATCTTGTCGGTTCTGATAATGGAACAATTGTTATCAACGGAGGTACATTTACTGCAGAGTATTCGTTAGGACAAGGCACATATATCGAATCGGGAAATTTATATATAAACGGTGGTACTTTTAAGGGAAATACCGGTCTTTATGTGCAGTGTGGACAAACCTATATTTATGGTGGAGAATTTTACACGACAAAGGCTGACGGTAAGGCTGTTATGCTTGCGGTCGACCAAAATATAGAAGTATACAATTTAACGGCATACGGGAAGATTATATCAAATACAGCGCAAGCGGATCTTTGGGATTATATTTCTAAAGGAAATGTGTACGTTGACAATGTAAAACAATCGAAAACATCGGTTAATAAATTCGTTGGAACAGTAATCAGAATTGAAACCGATGTTGTTGACGAGATTAATATAACTATTACAACCCCTGTTGTTGGTAATACAATAGAAAAAAGTGCGGATGTTCCTTATGGGGCAGGATATGAAATTGTTATGGAAAATGGTGAGCAGGTACTTAGTTGGTTTAGCGCTGAGTCCATCGCTGAGGGTACTTTTGAAAGGCTTACGAAATATAAAGTTAGGTTGTATGTCAAAGTAACCGATGCAACGGCTATGGATATTTGTGCAAAAGTAAACGGTCAGCTTGCAAAATTAGAATTTCAGTTGGAATCAATGGAAGGAGATAGGTATTATTGGATAGAATATACTTTTCCTGCAACAGAGGATAATCTCATTTCTTCTGCAAATGTAACTGTACCTAATCCTATTGCAGGTGAAAATGCCACAGCAGGTATTATTTATACATCTGAAAAATACAATGTTTCTGTTGGTTGGTCTTCTACTGCTGATGGAAGCGAAATAAATAATTTTAATAATAAAACCTTTGAAGCAGGAAAAACTTATTATGCCGATATATTCTTGGTTTCTGAAGATCCATATATATTTACAGAAGCATTCCTATAGAACATGAAATTTGCAATAAATAAAATCTCCCCGTATGATGTATATGAGTTTGACGACTTAATA
>UQAQ01000066.1 GCA_900539115.1 uncultured Roseburia sp. | reverse complement strand
ACCTGGTTCGAAAGACTGATGGCGGAATAATGGATGCTATGATAGAATAAAGAAAACGATTTGAAGTGCAAATCGGAGATTGAAACAGTTAGATAACTTGAATTTAACAAAGGAGTGTGAATGTATGAAAAAATTGATAGCATTAGTTCTAACATTGGCTTGTGTTCTTGCTTTGACAGGATGTGGTAAGAATGATACCTACAAAATCAAAATTGTTGTCCCTGCAGGAAGTACCGAAGAAATTGTTTATCAAGAGGATTTTGTCTATTCCGATGAGGAAATCTCCCCGATAGGCAACAAGATTACAATTTATTCTGGCGATGGATTAGGCGATACAGAGGTGGTGTTAAAACCAATTAGTGTCAAGGAAGAAAATGCATACGAGCCAACATATCTTACCCCAGGAATGCCAGTTGAAATGGATGTAGAAAAAGGCGCTTGGTTTAAGGTAGGTATAAATATGCAAAACAACACTGATACCGACAAAATCGTTTATGTTGAGATTGAAGGTGTCGAAGTAAGAATTGAGTAAATTCAAGTTTACAGAACTGAATCAAAAGAGCTCGAAGGAGCTCTTTTTCCTTTTTTATAATAGTATCTGGGACTGTTGTTCCGTTGATAAGATTTTCAAGTTGTTGTGCGACTTCGGCTTGTTTGTTTGGATACAGACTACTATAAGTATTTAAGGTTTGAAAGAATTGTAGAGCAGATGAAACAGGCACAGGGGATCACGGAACAGTTAAAGGCAGAAAATCAGATGGAATGGGTAGCGAGAATGAACAATATGTAATCGTGTGCAAGGGAGATTGTGGATACAGAGATGGTTTATCAATAATGGAAATAAAATGAAGGAGAAAAGGCGGCAGTTTAGAAAGGCTGTTGCCTTTTAGGAATTGTTGTTTATTTGTTGTTTTTTATAAGATATACTATAAAGAAAAGATAGCATTATAGCCAGAGGTGGAATTTATGAACTATAAAATTTTAATGGTTGATGATGATAGAGAATTGCTAAAAATGTTGAATCAATACTTTACATTGAAGAATTATACAGTGATTATTGCAGAAAATGGCATAGAAGCAATGGAAAAGATAAGTGTAAATCCCGATATTATTTTATTGGATGTAAATATGCCGGGAATGGACGGAATTGAAGTGTGCAGAAGAATCAGAGATATGGTTTCCTGTCCGATTATTTTTTTGACTGCAAAAGTAGAAGAACAGGATCGAGTAATGGGATTGTTGTCTGGTGGTGATGATTATGTTTTAAAACCATTCAGTTTGAAAGAATTAGATGCTAGAATTATTGCCCATTTGAAACGTGAAGAACGTTTACATAGGAAAAAAGAACAAAGGTTTTATGGAGAATTAGTGATTGACTATGCCAGTAAATGTGTACATATTAAAGGGAATGCTTTAGAGCTTACGAAATTAGAGTATGAGATCATAGAATTTTTGTCTATGAACCCTGAAATGGTATTTGATAAAGAACGAATCTATGAGAAGATTGGCGGATATGATGCAGAAGGGGACAGCCGGGTGGTTACGGAGTTGATTCGCAGAATCCGCAAGAAAATGAAAATGTATTCGGAACACGAATATATTGCAACGGTATGGGGGAGGGGATATAAATGGGCAAAATAAAAAATCTTTCGTTAAGGAAAACCATTGTTTTGTATATGATAATTAGTTTAATAATTAGTTTTTATCTTTCAGCACTAATTATGCGAATAGCAAGCACAGTACAAAACAACATTTGGTGGAATTATGTAGACCAAGAAGAATATTTTGAAATGGCTGAAGGGGATGGTAGAAGGTATTTGCCAGATGTTCCGAGACCACATTCTTATGAAATGAAAGAATTTGATTATCATGTATCGGAAATATGTGATTTTCTTCAGACATTTACAGTGCTTATCGTATCTGTTGCAGGGAGTATTATAGCGGTATTTCTTTTTTATAAGCATAAACTGAAATGCCCTATCGAAGAATTAGAACTGGCTTCCCGACAAGTTGGTCGAAATAATTTAGATTTCCATATCACTTATGAAAATGAAGATGAGATGGGCGGATTGTGCAAAGAGTTTGAACGAATGAGAGGACAGCTGGCAGAGAATAATCAACAGTTATGGAAAATGCTTGAGGAAGAAAAGGCTTTGCGGGCTGCCATTGCACATGATATACGTTCTCCGCTCTCTGTGCTGGAGGGGTATCAGGAAATGCTTTCAGAATATCTTCCGAAGAAAGAGATAAACATGGAGCAAGCCTTAGAAATGGTAAATGAAAGCAAAAAACAGATTGAACGTATGGATATCTTTGTGGAAACTATGCGAAAGATGAGCAGTTTAGATACAAGGGAGTTAGTAGCAGAAGAAATTACCAGTAAACAGGTAGAAATAGACGTACGGGCAGAGATGAACGTGTTTAGGAAAAAATTTGGAAAGCTATATGAATTAGAATGTTCGGAAACAGAAGAAAAATTTTCAGGAGATAAGGAAGTGATTTTAGAGGTTATAGAAAACCTTTTGTCAAATGCCTTTCGTTACGCCAAGACAAAAGTGGAAATGGAAGTGTTTCTTACCTGTTCTGAATTACAGATCAGAATAAAGGATGATGGAGTGGGATTTACAATAGATAAGCAAAAGGCAACAGAGCTTTTTTATCAGCAAAATGTGAAAGACAGTTTGAAACATTCAGGAATGGGCATGTATATCAGCAGATTGTATTGTGAAAAGCATGGTGGTCAGTTACTGATAGAAAATGAAAAACAGAGTGGAGCTGTAATAACAGCAGTATTTCATCGGATTGCATGAGCGGTCCGATTTTTTTATGCTGTTGTCTTTTTGTTGTGATTTATATTTTATGATGTCTATAACGAAGGAAAGGAGGAATACGTATGATTGCTATTTTTAAAAGAGAGATTATGAATTATCTAAAGCGACCGTTATTTTGGGTAGGTGTTCTGCTTGTGATTTATGGTGTGTTTAATGCGACAAGTCCATATTTAACCACACATTATCTTACAACGGGGGAGAAAATCATCAATGATCAGTCCAACACTTCGGTTGAAGGAGAAGTGTATGAGGGCTATATTCCAGCCACGCCTGAAAAGCACAGAGAGGTATGGCATGAAAAGGTAAAAATAAAATTAACGGATGTGTTTGGATTGACGGATTCAGAAGCACAGAATGTCATTGAAAAGCTGGAAAGCATGAATTTAAAAGAGGCCTATGCGTATTTGGAGCAGGAATATGACTGGTACGGGGCAAGGTATTTATACGAGGACAGTACGTATTATAAGGGAACGGCAGAAGAAATCAACGCATATCTAGATAAAAAATTGGAAGATAAGACATTTTCTTTTTATTACGCAAGAAAATTTGCTGATTTTGCGGGTCTGTATATGGTGTTTTTTGCAATTATTATGTTGGCGGTTTTATTTTTACAAGATACAAAAAAGCATACTTATGAATTGTTGCATACAAAGCCTGTGACTGCCGGGAAGTATGTAATGGGAAAAGTGAGTGCAGGATTTACAATTTGTTTGCTTGTGCTAACTATTTTGAATATACTGTTTTGGGTATTGTGCCGCATCTATACAAAGGATAGTGGATTTGAAGTGCGACTATGGGATTTTGTGGCTTCTACGGTACTTTATATATTGCCTAATATGCTGATGATTGTGAGTATATATACATTGATTTCACTCATATTTAAAAATCCACTTCCGGGTGTACCACTTTTGATTCTTTATATGGTGTATTCCAATTTGGGCGGAACTAATGCAGAGGGAGTTTACGGATATTGGGGCAAACCTTTGGCAATCATGGTACGATTTCCGGGGCAGCTTTTTGATACGACACCGCCCCCGATGGCGCTCTTAAATCAAAGTTTTCTTATTATTGTATCGGTAGTAATTATACTGATTTCGATACAGATTTGGAAGCGGAGGCGAATATAAATGAAGAAGGAAATGAAGATTGTTCTGCCATTTTATAAAATTGCTTATGCAGTATCCTTTGTTGTAATTTTAAGTGTGATTCGTGCAGTTGTTTTCACGTATGAAATAGGACTATCCATAGAGCCGCCTTTTGCGATATTGACTGCTGTTTTTTGTGCAGATACTTATGTGCAGGAAATTACAAGCAACCGTTCCGAAGTTCAGAGACTGTATCAGATAAAAAAGAGAATCTATTCTATTATACAGAGACTGATGATACAGGGAACTTTTTTGCTGCTGCTCGCTGTTCTTGGATATGGATTGTTTTTTGCGTTTCAGAAACCAATTACACATCCAGTAACAGAAAGTGAAATACTTCAGTTTATTACCTGTTTTGGGGCGATTGTAGTAACTATTTTCTTTTGGGGAATATTGGCTAATACATTGTCTATGCTTTTTCGCAATATGTGGATGGGAATTGGAAGCAGTCTTTTGATATGGGTAGCAACAAATTCCACAGGTGGAGATAAACTTTTTGGAGCATGGAATCTGTTTTCTTATTCTTTTAGAGATATAGAAAATACTGCCGATATTACATGGCTGTATGGGAAAGGCTTGTGTATTTGTATCGGACTGATTTTGTTACTGGCATTGCCGAAGATCGTAAGAAAGAGAGGGTAAATTTATGAGTATTCATATTGAGGATTTAACGGTAAGATTTAAGAATAGTGTCACAGCAATCGACCATGCAGATTTAGATATACCAAATGGGATATTTGGACTATTGGGAGAAAATGGAGCGGGAAAGACAACTTTGATGAGAGTTTTGACCACTGTGCTTAAACCTACAAACGGAATGGTTACATTAGACGGAATTTTGTATAGCGAAGGAAACTATGAAAAAATCCAAAGAAAGATAGGGTATTTACCACAGGAAATTGAACTGTATCCTAATTTGACGGTTCAGGAGTGTTTGGAGTATATGGGAGATCTGGCAGGTGTTCCGAAAGCAGAATGTAGAAAGCGGATAGATTATTATTTGAAAAAGACCAGTCTTATAGAACATCGTAAGAAGAAAATGAAGCAGTTATCAGGCGGTATGAAGCGACGGGTAGGATTGGTGCAGGCGCTTTTAAATGAACCGGAATTTTTAATTGTGGATGAGCCAACTACCGGTTTAGATCCGGAGGAACGTATTCGCATCCGCAATTTGTTAGTAGATTTTTCTGAAAACAGAACGGTTTTGTTTTCAACTCATGTGGTAGAAGACTTAGCTGCCACCTGCAATCAGCTTGCAATTATGCATAAAGGTCGATTTCTGTATGCGGGTTCTATGAAGAATTTGACAGAAGAAGCACAGGGGAAAATCTGGATTTGCAAAGTACCTGATGAGAGAAAAGCAAGAGAAGTGGAACAGAAGTATCGTATTACATCTAAACAGTATGTTGAGGGGGGATTGCAGTTAAGAGTGATTTCTGAAATACAGCCAGAATTGGAGTGTATGTCAATTCCTGCAACGTTGGAAGATGCTTATATTTATGTGACGAATCAATACGAGTAGATAAAGCACCATCTGATGCTTTACTACCAGTTGCACGTTGTTCGCTTTGAATATTTGTGGAGAAAAAGTATGTATTATTTTGGCTTTCTATAAAACCTATAAACCAGCCATTTATATCCTGCCCGTTCACTCGTCCGGTTCCGGTTTTTCCATAAATTCTCCATTTTCAGAGGCGGTAAGATGGATGGAATTTTTGACGGCATGAATATTAGCAGGAGTAAAGTTGAAGTTGTTTCGATATAAATTTTTCAAAAGTTCAACTTGTTCTACTGGTGAAATCTTTAAGGATGACTGCATCCAGTAGGAAGAGAAATCTCCGGATATATTTTTATTGCCATATCCTATTTGCTGAAGGTATGAATTTATAGTGGAAGATCCGAGCTGCTTGTCGATTGATTCAAAATACCAGTTTGTATATATCTTTTAAAAGGTATATGATTAAGAAAAACGGCAGGAGGTATCTGAATGAAATCACATAAATA
>UQAQ01000065.1 GCA_900539115.1 uncultured Roseburia sp. | reverse complement strand
ATACCTCACGCCAAACGAAAAATTTAAACAAATTATTAATCAGAATTCTGTTGCATTTGCAAGTTGAATTCAGCATAGTTTATCGTAAAGTCTGTTTCAAATGATTCACGTCCTTGGTATAGATTACAAAAGATAGAACTAATACATTCCAATATATTACTCTTTCCGCACCCATTATTACCGATTAAAAGAGTTAAACCATTATGGGAGCTTAAGTCAAAGGTTTGCTCCTTAATATTCTTAAAATCTTTTATATATAAACTTTGAATATGCATAATAACTATCGTTTTATGTAGGTTAATTGCTTACAATCCACCCCAAATTGCGGGATTCGTCAACAGGTTTGCAACGATATTCGATGCTACATCTGCTCCGAATGATTTCAACTTTTCAATAATTCCCGGACGAGCTTTCTGCAGATCGTTGCCCGCTTCGGCTACCACGGTTTTCAATTCTTTGATTTGACGTCCCGTAAGATCGTCTTTAATAGCTTCAAGGAACAATTCTACAGCAAGAGTTTGTTGCTGATTTTGCGTTTGACTATTAGAATTATTAATATTTGTTGTAATATGGATTGGGCCTCGTTCTTGGTCTTGCTTTTTGGGCGAAGGTTTAATCCGAGGAATTGCAATCGGTAATACAGCAAATGCCTCCAGAATTGCCAATAACTGCTTTTGTTGATCAAGCCAGATACGTTGATCACTTAGTCGTTCAAAGTCTGCAATGTGTTTATCATCCGGATAATGAATTTCTATGAATCTTTTGGCTTTTTCAAGCCAGTTATAATAGGAATCCATATCCGGATAGTCATAATATGGCAACATAGTATCATGGTATTGCAAAGTCGAAATTCTGCGCCTTTGCTCTGCTATCAGATCCTGTATAGTTATATCTTCCATATTTTACTCAAATATTTGGGTTTCAAAAGAACTTTTAGCATTTTCCATTACATGGCTAGCCTTATCTTTATAAGTCCTTTTGTTATCAATAAACTGGTTGTAACAGTTGATAATTTGCTCTTGCACCGAAATTGGAGGAACTGGAATTACCAAATTGGACAAGTATGAGGAAGGTACTCTTTGTTGCCCAGCACTTCCTGTAAAATATCGCTGGGCATCTTTTAATAATTCATCTTGCCGAAGTAATACATGCAAATATTCTGGGATGATAGAATTTGCATATACCCTTACAATATGAAATTCAGTAGATCCACATCCTCGATTATTTTCAAGATTTTTTACAATAGCAGATTTACCATTTTGCATACATGGTGTAATCCTGGCCCAAAGTAAATCTCCATCCTGAAACTTTGTATACCCTTTGATTTCCTCTTTCTTAATAATTTTTTCACCGATCCATTCTCCATATATATCAGATATATCCTCCATTGGAATAAATGACACATATTCGTTGCCCTCAATCATAGACATATCTGTTCGAGGGTTGATATCTGCTACTTCTTGGAGACGTACTTGTTTGTATCCACTTGTAGCATATGGAGAATCTTGAGATCTTAACAACGAATCTACACTCCAAGATGATAACTCTGAAAAGCGAGCTTCATATAATAGACCTAATCTATTTTTTTTAGACTTGCTTACAATGGTATTTTGCTTCAATAAATTAGCAAGTTCCATAGTAAACTTCTGATCTAATTCAAGTATGTGCGCTAATAATGTATTATATTCATTGATTTTAGAAGTATATTCCTCCACCAACTTATTTTGTTCTGCTAATGAAGGAAGAGGGACCTTTATATCTAAAAACAGAGGCTCTTGTAAATAGTGGCGATTGGTCGTACCATTACTTGCCTGTTCGCAGAATTCAATAAACTGATTTGTCGTAGTTAGTAATGCTAAATAATGAGGGTTGACCTTTGAATAATCCACATCAAAAGTCCAGAAGTTGCCGGTTATAACACCACCATCCAACACATCCGGGACAACGCCAAATGCACCGTTACGAGCATCTATTTTGGATAAAAGGAATTGTCCTTTAGAAATCACAAATTGATTCTTAGTGCCAATTTTACTTCCTATAACGGTATCTCGCAGAAAGATTCCACCGTTACGGACTTTAATAGTTGCTCGCTTATAATATACATCATCTTGTATTTCTATCGCGGTTTTGTTGCGGGTAAGGAATTCTTTGATTTGAACCAGCGGATATTTGGTCGTGAATCGGATTTTGGAGTCATTCAGATACTGCACACTCCAGTTGTAAAGCTGCGAGAACTTTACAAAATCCAAATACTTGTATGTGCTTTTACTCTTTAACATAACTCCTTCGTTTTGCCATCCTGATCGGTCCGAATGACTTTATTATCAACTATCTCATAATGGAATTTTAACTCATTTGAGGTCCACAAATGATGCTCCTTACGATAAGGCGTATACTCTTTGAGCAAATCAATTAACTGATTCTCGCATTCGGCGCCGGTTGTCGTAATGCCGGCTTTTTCAACTTGGGCAATGGGAATGGTATAGTCAAATTTTTCTTTAACAATCGCCCATATTTCGGCTGCAATCTTCGTTTCTAACGCGCGTCTTTCAGCTCGCTTTACTTTCTTTTCTTCGGCAGGATTTCCCCGTTCTGCCAGGAATGAATCAATCTCATCGAGTTGTGATTGATACTTGGCTTCTACCTCTTCAGTCGCCGCCTGTTTAATCGCATTGAACTGGGCTTGTTCCTCTGCCGTGAACTTCTTGAAGAACAACAGGCTTGGTTTTACCGTAGCCCCCGAGGCCATGAATACGTCTTGGGGAATAGAGGTGATCAAGATAATTTTGGCCATTCCTTCGAACAGTTCGCGTACAGTTTGCAAATTGGTATTATTGAGAACTCCTTCCGGCAATACAATACCCAAGCGCCCGCCCGGTTTGAGCAAGCGGATGCACCGTTCGATAAACAGCACTTCAGTCAAACCACTAAGTTTCCCGACCGTATATAAATCCAGTACAGAGCCTCCGATATGGTCATTGATCTGACTCAAGGCTTGTTGATATACCTCTTTGCCATATTTCTTCTCGTATGCGGCAATCTTCTGCGCATCGGTTTCCACATCGGCTTCTGTTATTTTCAGCGATTTTTCTACGCGAGAACCGAATGGCGGATTGGTTAGAATCACATCGAACCGATTTTCAAAAACGCCGTTGACATTTAACAATCCGTCGTGGTGATGAACGCCTCCGTGTCCATCTCCGTGCATAATCATATTCATCTTTGCGGTTCGCGCCATACGAGGATTGGCGTCCGTACCATAGATGCAGTTACTGGACAGATTCTGCAATCGGCTGTTTGGATTTCCGGTGTTGAGCTCAGTGTTGAGTGCAGCAAGATAGGCATTGAACTGTTCATCAATAACTGACTTCTGTTTTTCAGGCAACGTTTCATAGTGTTCATCGAAAAGTTCAGCCTTGATGTGCTCCTTAACCTTTTGTATGTCACTTTCAATTTTCTCACGCACATATTCGAATGCCTTGATCAAGAAGCCGCCACTACCACAACAGGGGTCACAAATGATTTCGCCCTCTTCAGGGTCAAGTAGCTCCACCATAAAATCAACTATTTTACGGGGCGTAAAGAACTGGCCGAGTTCACCGCGGAAAGTTTTACCTAAAAATTTTTCGAAGGCAATACCTTTCACATCATCTGCCGTGCGGGAGAGATTATACACCTCGAGTTCTTTGACTATGGCCTCGAAACTTGCCTCCTTAATCTTTATTGTATCATTGGTATCGAATAAACCATCTTTTGCATAATCCTCTTTTGTGCGCTCGAATAATTGCTGATAAAAGGGCAGGCTTAGTTTTGATTTTGTTTTGTCATAGGCTTCCCGTAGTTTCTTAAACTCATCCTTTGAGAAGATCTGCGTGCCGGTATTATCTCGTTCATATCGGATCTTAATGAAAAGTACCTTACTGATTTCATCAAAGGCTGCTTCAGGAGACAGCTTGTCGTTATTGCGTATGATGTTATGGCATTTGAAAAGCAATCTACTGAATTCATCTCGCGTAAACGCTTTGGTCTGACTTAATAATTCCTTGATTTTTTTTGCATTGGTAAGATCCTCAGCCTTGGGTATATCAACGATTTCTTCAAGTCGTTTGGGAATTTTTCCCTTAACGACCTTGAATATGCGAGTCTCCTTCAGGTTTGTGGTAACGAAGAAATCCGCTCCGGCCCAAGATGCATAATTAGATCCCTGGTAATAATCTTCTTCTTGAATTGTAACATATTCAGCTTTGCATTCTACAACAATTATGGCAGATACATCCTCTTTTTTGTCTGATTCTGATCTCCATATCACAATATCTGCTCGCGCTTTACCTTGGCCGCGATGCGAATTACTTACCGGAACCTCTTGAGCCATCTGCTCAAGCGAGTACCCGTAGACATTCACTAGCCGGCAGATGTATTCCTGACGAACTCTCTCTTCTGGCGTTAGAACCAATTCTTTATTTTTCAGAGGAGCAAATATTTTGTTGCCGTTAATCTGGAGTTCCATATATGCTATTTTGTACTTTTTATTAATTCTTTGGGATCAACTTGAAGTATTTGGGCAATCTCAAACAGTACTTCTAAACTTGGCTGCCGTCGATTACAGACGTAGGAATTGACAATACAGAAACTTTTTCCAAGCTTCTCTGCCAACCAGGTCTGTTTGATGCCTTTCTCTTCAAGCACCTCTTTGATTCGGTTCATGGGTTTATCCATTATACTGCATCAGTTTTATTCACGAAGATATAAAATTTTATGCGATAAAAAGATAAAAGCTTGAAGATTTCTTTCCTGCTCATTTCCCATAAATTTGTCCAATATTGAGAACTGATTGGTAGCAAATGCTTTTACAAATGGTCTCAAACAAATAAAAGATTCTGTGTTTATTATTGTCATTGGTATTTAAATCCTTTTTGTATTAGGACTGCGTGTAGATGTCAAATATTCAGAAAGTTGCATGCCGTAATGAAGATAAAAGTATGGAATTATGCTCCGGATCGGGACGATTGTGTCGTCCAGACCGAAGAGAGCGTAGTGTTTGAAAACGAACATGTCGGTTGGTTCGTAGCGAATCCGGATCCGGACGGACGCCGGAGACTGGATAACATGGGTGTTGTAGAACGGGTCGGAGATGTTGTTTTTCTGGCTTGTTTCAGCAGCCGGAATGCTCTTACACCCGAATTTCTTGGTGCTGTGAAAGATGAAGCCACACACCTTCGCCAGCGGGTGCAGGAGCGTCTGAAACGCCGGGAGAAGCTGCCTCTGACTTATGTCGCAGCGTTCAAGGCGCTGGGCTGGAAGCTGGATTGAGTTTCGCATCGGCGGATAAAATTTGTAATATTACCAAATATTGGTAACTTTGCAGAAAAGAACCCTATTATGAAGACAACATCGGTAGCATTGGGTGGATATTTCGAAGAGTTTATCCGGGCCAAGATTGCGGAAGGAAGGTATAACAATGCCAGTGAAGTCATTCGGGCGGGGCTCCGTTTATTGGAAGAGAACGAAAGCCGCCTGGTAGAGCTTAAAGCCGCCATTCGTGCCGGAGAAAAAAGCGGGGAGGCCGTGGACTTTGATCCGGAGCAACACTTGAAAACCCTGAAATCCAAACGTCGCAATGGGTAAAGTGCGCTTTTCCAATATGGCAGTCGAGGTTTTGATCGCCATATGGAACTATAAAGCCACTTCTTTCGGGAAGTGGCTTTTTCTTGGCTTGACATGATTCATCCTTACAATGCCTTTGCCGCGAGCAACTCTTTACTCGAAATTTCGAGACATTGATGGCGAGCTCCGTCCTTCTCGGCGATCTCCAGCAGGAGAATCTTGTCCTCCTCGAGTGTCAACTTCGGGAGGGCGAAGACGATACGCTGGCGCTGGTGCCCGCGCACAATCGAGGGGTCGTTGCAGACCCGCAGCGGTTCGATGATACGCTGCTGTTGAGCCGTGCGTTTGGCCGCCTTGCGGTCCGCGACGACAAAGCGGCGATAGTCCACCTCGAAGGAGAT
>UQAQ01000064.1 GCA_900539115.1 uncultured Roseburia sp. | reverse complement strand
TTTTACACTGAGGTATTTTTTTCTCAACCTTCTTTCTTGGGATTCTCTATATTTTTAATTATACAGGAAGCTCCAATGCTATTTATAATGTTTCATGGCAGGTTCTTGCAATAACATCAAGCTGCTGCTCTCTTGTCAAGTCGATGAATTTTACAGCATAACCGGATACACGAATCGTAAAGTTTGCATACTCTTCTTTTTCCGGATGTTCCATTGCATCGATCAATTTTTCTTTGCCAAACACATTGACATTCAAGTGATGTGCTCCCTGATCAAAGTAACCATCCATTACCTGAACAAGGTTCTTCACGCGCTCTTCATGTGTATTTCCAAGTGCTCCCGGATTGATGGTCTGGGTATTGGAGATACCATCCAAAGCTTCTTCATAAGGAAGTTTTGCAACGGAGTTCAAGGAAGCAAGAAGACCGTTCTGCTCTGCTCCGTATGCCGGGTTTGCACCGGGTGACAATGGCTCACCTGCTTTTCTTCCATCCGGAAGAGCACCGGTTGCTTTACCGTAAACGACGTTGGATGTGATCGTAAGGATCGATGTCGTAGGCTCAGAATCACGGTACGTATGGCAGTTACGAAGTTTATCCATGAATGTGCGGAGAAGCCATACAGCGATCTCGTCAGCACGTGGATCATCGTTACCATAGCGTGGGAAGTCTCCCTCTACTTTGTAATCTACAGCCAATCCATCTTCATCACGGATTACATTTACTTTTGCATATTTGATTGCAGAAAGAGAATCTACTACATGAGAGAATCCTGCAATACCTGTTGCGAAAGTACGTCTTACATCCGTATCGATCAATGCCATCTGGGATGCTTCATAATAATATTTATCGTGCATGTAGTGAATCATGTTCAATGTCTCTACATAGGTCTGAGCAAGCCATGTCATCATCTTGTCATATTTATCCATGACTTCATCATAATCAAGTACATCACTTGTAATCGGACGATATTCCGGTCCAACCTGTACTTTGTTTTTCTCATCGATACCACCGTTAATTGCGTAAAGGAGACATTTTGCAAGGTTTGCACGAGCTCCGAAGAACTGGATCTCTTTTCCTGTCTCTGTCGCAGATACACAGCAGCATACCGAATAATCATCGCCCCATACCGGACGCATTACATCATCATTTTCATACTGTACGGAACTTGTCTCGATGGAAATGTGAGATGCATATTTCTTAAATGCCTCCGGCAAATGAGAAGAATACAATACAGTAAGGTTTGGCTCCGGAGATGGTCCCATGTTTTCCAATGTATGAAGGAAACGGAAACATGTCTTTGTTACCTGGGAACGTCCGTCCATACCAATACCGGCAACGTCTACGGTAGCCCATACAGGGTCTCCGGAGAACAACTGGTTGTAAGACTCGATACGAGCGAATTTAACCATACGGAATTTCATTGTCATATGGTCAACCAATTCCTGTGCCTCTACCTCTGTCAATGTTCCATTGGCAAGGTCTCTTTCAATGTAAATATCAAGGAATGTGGAAACACGTCCAACACTCATTGCGGCACCATTCTGTGTCTTGATGGCAGCAAGATAACCGAAATACAGCCACTGGAATGCTTCTCTTGCATCTTTCGCAGGTTCGGAAATATCATAACCATAAGAAGCAGCCATTTCTTTCATGCCTTTCAGACATTTGATCTGCTCTGCGATCTCTTCACGGATACGATAATCTTTGCTGCGCATACTGCGGCGTTCGCTTCCGGCAAAATCTTTCTCTTTCTCTTCAATCAGGGCATCGATACCATACAATGCCACACGACGGTAATCGCCGACGATACGTCCACGTCCGTAAGTATCCGGAAGTCCGGTCAAAATCTTATTGTGACGCATACGTTTCATCTCCGGTGTATACACTTCAAAGACAGCGTCACTGTGTGTTTTGTGATACTTTGTAAAAATTTCATGCAATTTCTCGCTTGGCTGATAACCATACATTGTGCAGGACTGCTCTGCCATACGGATACCACCATAAGGCATAAATGCACGTTTCAATGGCTTATCTGTCTGAAGACCAACTACTTTTTCCAAATTCTTTAAGTCTTCGCTGATATATCCAGGGCCATAGGATGTCAAAGAGGAAACAACCTCTGTCTCCATGTCCAGAACGCCACCTTTTTTTCTCTCTTCCTTCTGAAGTTCCTGCAATTTGCCCCAAAGCTTATTCGTCGCTTCGGTTGGTCCTGCCAAAAAGGACTCATCTCCATCATAAGGTTTGTAGTTTTTTTGGATGAAGTCACGTACATCGATTCCTTCTTTCCAAAGTCTTCCAGAAAAACCTTCCCATTGTTTAAATTCTTTCATCATAGGCCTCCATAATATTTTCTTCTAAAAAAACATGTTTCTGTTTCCCGTGACAGTATTATTTCATTATACCCTGTCATCAGTTATCCAATCATAAATTTGATCTCCGCTTCACAGGCAACCTTGCCATCTACTGTGGCTGTAGCTTTTCCAACGCCCATCGGACCTTTGCATTTGATAATCTCAGTCTCTAAGCGAAGGCGGTCTCCCGGCACTACCTGTTTGCGGAATTTTGCTTTATCGATTCCACCGAAAAAAGCAAGTTTTCCTTTATTTTCAGGCAGACTGAGAACTGCTACTGCACCTACCTGTGCCAATGCTTCCACGATCAAAACCCCCGGCATAACCGGCTGCTGCGGAAAATGTCCCTGGAAAAACGGTTCATTAACGGTTACATTTTTGTATCCAACAGCTTTTACTCCCGGTTCCATCTCTTCGATGCAGTCAACGAGCAAAAAAGGATAGCGATGCGGTATAATCTCTTTAATACCATTTACATCTAGCAACATATTTTTGTCCTCCATATCTGTATAACATATTTTTTCATAACTTACAAGTGGGAATTCTATCCTAAAAGCGCGGGAACCTATCAACACCCTATCTTCCCGCGCTTTTTGAGATTATTATTCATTAAAACTTTTAAAGATTAAAGATGCATTATGTCCACCAAATCCAAGTGAATTACTGAGAACCGTATTCACTTCCATATCAATTCCATGGTCTTTGACACAGTCAAGATCACATTCCGGATCCGGATCTGTCAATCCGGCATTGACATGTACATAATTGTCCATGATGGATTTGATACTTGCGATCGATTCTACACCACCGGCAGCACCAAGAAGATGTCCTACCATGGATTTTGTAGAACTTACTTTACAATGATAAGCAGCCTCTTCGCCAAGAGCCAGTTTGATCGCTCTTGTCTCAAACATATCATTCATATGTGTGCTGGTTCCATGTGCATTAATATAATCGATTTCTTCCGGTTTTACGCCGGCATCTTTCATCGCAAATTCGATAGCTTTTGCTGCACCGCTTCCATCTTCTGCCGGGGAAGTGATATGATAAGCATCGTTTGTCGCACCATATCCTACAATTTCCGCATAAATCTTGGCTCCACGTTTCTTTGCGTGCTCTAATTCTTCCATAACAAGAATACCGGCACCCTCACCCATAACAAAACCATTGCGGTTGATGTCAAATGGGATCGAAGCTTTCATCGGATCCGTTGACAATGACAACGCTGTCATGCTGGTGAATCCTGCCACGCCAAGTTCGGTGATCGCAGCTTCTGCACCACCGGCAACCATAACGTCCGCTTCGCCATATTGAATCGAACGGAATGCTTCCCCGATATTGTGATTTCCGGTTGCGCATGCCGTTACGATATTAATATTTTTACCTTTTAATCCCAGCTGAATTGCTATGTTTCCTGCGGCAATGTTGGAGATCAGCATCGGAATCATCAAAGGAGATACACGATTTGGTCCCTTGTCAAGCAGTTTCTTGTACTCGCGCTCCATACACTGGAGACTTCCGATACCACATCCTACACTGACGCCGACCATAAACGGATCTTCTTTTTCCAGATCCAGTTCACTGTCTTCGAGTGCCTGCTTGGATGCAGCTACGGCAAACTGTGCAAAACGTTCCATACGACGTGCTGACTTTGGATCCATATGTTCTTTCGGATCAAAATCCTTTACTTCCGCTGCCAGCTTTGCTTTATAATCCGTCGTATCGATCTGCGTGATCGGTCCGATTCCCACAACGCCTTTTTTAATGTTACTCCAAAATTCGTCCACGGTATTTCCAATCGGAGTGATAGCTCCCATTCCCGTGATGACTACTCTTCTACTCATGAAATAATCCTCCTAGAATAATTTTAGATCGCGATGCCGCCATCGACACAGATTACCTGGCCGGTGATGTATTTGGCTTTATCCGATGCCAAAAAGACAACGGTTTCCGCAATGTCCTCTACTTCTCCAAAACGTCCCAATGGAATCGTCGCTACAGCTGCCTCTTTCACAGAATCCGAAAGAACATCTGTCATTTCTGTCGCTACAAATCCCGGTGCCACTGCATTTACCGTAATGTTACGAGATGCCAGTTCTTTGGCTGCTGCCTTGGTAAGCCCAATCACTCCGGCCTTGGAAGCAGAATAGTTTGCCTGTCCCATATTTCCGATCACTCCCGATACAGAAGCAATGTTGATAATACGTCCCTGTCTCTGTTTCATCATTGGACGGGTAACAAATTTTACCCCGTGGAATGTACCAGCGAGATTTGTCTGAATAACACTCTGGAACTCCTCTTCTGACATTTTCATCATCAAATTGTCTTTTGTGATTCCGGCATTGTTGACAAGGATATCGATCTTACCGTATTCTTTTACCACATTGGCAAAAAATTCCTTTGCCGCCTCAAAATCACTAATGTTGCACTGAATCGCTGCCGCTTTTCCGCCAGCTTCTTCAATCGTGCGGACTACTTCTTCTGCACGTTCTTTCGAGCCATTGTAATTTACAACAACCATCGCACCCTCTCTTGCCAATGCAAGAGCGATTCCTCGTCCAATTCCTCGTCCGGCTCCGGTCACTACGGCAATCTTATTTTCTAATAACATAAGGTTTCCTTTCTTAACTAAGTGCTGCTACAACTGCTTCTAATTCTTCCATTGTTCCGACGCTGTAAGTCGTCAATTCTTTTCCAATGGCTTTTCCAATTTTTTTATTAAAACCGGCAAGTGTTCTGCCAGGTCCCAATTCAATAAATGTGTCGACGCCATCTTCTACCATGGTTTCCACGGACTGCTGCCAGCGGACAGAAGAAGATACCTGTTTTACAAGCAATGGCTTGATGTCTTCTTGTTTCGTTATGTAAGAAGCATTTACATTTGCCACATATGGAATCTGCGGCTCATTGATTTCAATCGTATCCAAAACTTTTTCGAGTTTCTCTCCTGCTCCTTTTAAAAGGTCAGAATGAAACGGACCGCTTACATTAAGCATAACAGCACGTCTTGCGCCTGCCTCTTTACATTTTTCTGCGCCCTGCTCTACAGATTCTTTCTTTCCTGAAATAACGATCTGTCCCGGACAATTGTAATTTGCCACCTGAACCTGTGGAATATCCGCGATTGCTTTTTCAATCTCTGTACTCTCAAGTCCCATGATCGCAGCCATACCGCCTACGCCGGCAGGAACTTCTTCCTGCATATAAATACCTCGCTTACGGACAGCTTTTGCCGCATCGATATAATTCATCGAATTTGCTGCTACCAGAGCACAATATTCGCCCAGACTGAGACCTGCTGCTACGTCCGGTTTAATCCCACGGTCTTTCAACACTTCCATGATAGCCACGCTTGTTGTAAGAAGCGCAACCTGTGTATATTCTGTAATATTAATGTCGTCATTTTCCTCAAAGCACAGTGCTTTCAAGTCCAGCTCAACAGCTTCACTTGCCTTATCAAAAATCTCTTTTGCAATCGGAGAAGTCTCATAAAACTCTTTTCCCATACCAACTTTCTGGGCACCTTGTCCCGGAAATACAAATGCAATCTTACCCATCTTTTCCTCCATTCCATGTAATGATAACAAAATAACACAACTTAAACACCAGGAGCCTTTTCTTTCGCTGATGGTGTCAAAATAAGCCCATATTTTGAAATGGTGGCTGACAATTCTGTCCTCTGACAAAACTGGCAACCACACCATTCACATTTGTTAGTCACAGTATTTTGGATGTAATTATTCTACACCTTTTTCTTTCAAGAAGTTAATTACATCACCTACAGTATTAATGCTTTCCAAATCATCTGTAGGAATCTCAACATCATACTCTTCTTCAAGAGCCATGATCAATTCATAAAGATCCAATGAATCTGCTCCCAAATCATCTTTGAAAGAAGATGCTTCCGTGATGCTGTCTGCATCAACGCTCAACTGATCTGCGATAAGTTCCTGCATTTTTTCTAACATGACTATTTCTCCTTTTTTCTCGCCCGCCTTATCTTTTTGCGGGGTAATATTAATTTCAAATTTTTACTCAATTACATGAGATATCAGTATTTTATCCTATCTTATACAAATTGTCAAGTTTTCTCATCAGAATTTACTACAACGAATTACGTCATAACATAAAACCAACTGCCAAAATACCAAGCATCAGTACAGCGACGCCAAAATAAATATAAGTACACAGTTTTTTCTCCGGGAAAAGTCGAACACCACTGATTACAAACAATACTGCCAGCAAAACCAAATCTACTGCATTCGTCGTGAAGATCGGTACGATATCATTTAACCCCATAAAGGCAAACACTACGATAACTGCGGATAAAATAATCTGTAAAAAACAAAGAATCTTCTGCCAAAGTGCTGTCGTATTTAACCACTCATATACTCGCTCTTTAATCTCCGTTTCCTTTCTATCCATAATGTTAACATTCTCCTATCCAAATACTTTTTCCTGTTTACAGACATTTCCTACAAACACACAATTAACATTATAACGGATTCGCACCAAGAATAAAATTACATCACTCATAAACTTTTATAAAGAAAACGTAAAAATAAATCATGACCACCGGCTTAGCCGGTGGTTTGTTCTGCGGCTATAAGCCGCTGTTCCCTGCCTGCGTCTAAAGACGC
>UQAQ01000063.1 GCA_900539115.1 uncultured Roseburia sp. | reverse complement strand
ATAAACTGAGCTCAAAATCTTGAAATTATCAAAGGGCTGGTCTGCTTACATTTTTCCGAAAAACAATTTACGCTATCGTCTCAAAAAATGGAGTAGACTTTTGCCGCTGTTAGCGATATAATGCAAAAGGGAAACAAAAAATTTCTTTAAAGGAGAAGTTTATCATGAACATGATAACCATTCAATGGGAAATACCGGAAGAAATGAAACCATATATAGATAGCACTAACAAACTTCGGCAAAATGCAATTCTTTTGTATCCTTATATTTTAGACAAAACCATTTCACACGGACGTGCAGCGGAAATCTTGGGAATGTCAAAACTTGATCTGATTGATTTATATGCAAATATCGGATTTCCATATTTTTACTTAACTATAAATGAACTTGACAAAGATCTTGAAACTTATTATTCGTTAAAATAACTTGTTTCTTAACTCTGATACTTTTTCCATTGCTTCCTGTAAGGGAAGTTCTCTTCCTGCTTCCATATCCTCAATCCCACGATCCAAGGCAGACGACTTATCCGCAAAATGTGCCGTCACTTGTTCATCGGTAAAATTCCCCTCTTTTTCACACCGTTGTTTACTATGTTCAAGACGCATCATTCGATATAGCCGTTCTATAATCTCTTCCTCTGATAAATCATCCGGAATACATTTTAACTTTTCAATTATCTTTTGCTTTGAATTACCCATAAATTAACACCTCACCTTAATCATAATATTTTCTTTCTCCATTTGGATATTCTATATATGCCCTTTTTGTATCCACGTCATAACGCGCAATCGGTTTCTTGCAAACTTTTGCTCTATGAAGCGCAGCTTTCACAGCTTCCTGTGCCCGATAATCCATTTCCGCATCCGATTCAGAAATAAAGTCGCGGTATTCTTCAGGGGGACCCCCTTTAACTGTCATACCATTAGGAAGCGTAATTTTATGCAATTGAACTCACCTTCTTTCTTGTTTAAGTATATCTTATTACACTATAAAATGTCAAATTTTTCATTGTCATTTGAATATAATTATACTATACTTTTGCTAAAAAGGAGCGAAGAATTATGGCGATTAAAAACACACACAATACAATCAAGATTTCCAGCGTCGACCACGAAAAGCAGAGCCCTATCATCATCAAAAACGACTCTGTCGACCGAGCAACCAGCCCAAGCATCGTTTCATTATTATTTATCTGCAATACTCTGTCGTTTGATGACTTCCATATCACAGAATCGGTGCAGTCAAATTCGAGGCGGAACTCGGCACGACAAGCGCGACAGCAAGAAACATTGCTAATACTTTTTTAACGTTTAATTTTTTCATGTCATTTCGCTCCTTTATTTTTTATTATATTGGTTGCATATTTTTAACGCTTTGAATTTTTGTAATCACTTTCATGACGACTCTTGCTACATATTTTGCATTTAGTTGAATCCGATGAATTTTTAGAACCACAATATTCGCAAACCCATCCTATGGAACTATTATCAAATTTACTAAAATCACGATAATAATTAGACTTTGGGGTTGTAGCAGAAGCATTGTTCCGGTGTGATTCAGGGCCACCGGATGTCTTTGCAGCTGCTCCGGAAGAAGCTTGTTTCATTTGCATAGCTAATAATGCTGCCAAATTTCGATTTATCTGATCTGTATTTTCTACAAGTTGACCAAACGCATACAGAAGCCATTGGCCAATCCACCCCGCCAACATAATAATAATTCCTATAATGACGAAAAGACCTGCCTCCGATTTTGGAACAAATCCACCTGTTTGATATGGTAATGTCCAAATTATGATTCCGAATGCTATAAAAATTATTGTTTGTATAATGGCTAGACCTTTTAGTTTTCCAGCGATATTTGTAAACATCTACTTATTCCTCCTTCTTTTAAATAGATTTTTCTTTAAGCATACACTTTTTCAAGGGAAATTTCCTGGTATTTTTCTCCTGGATTTGTTCCATTTCCTGCACACACTCCTTCTTGATAATTTTTTCATTTCCAAATGTAAACGATTAATATTTTCGGCTTTCGGACGGATTATGAATTTATTTCAAAATCATCCATGCGGAACATCATAAAAGAAACAAAATCGAAAAAAAGCACAAAAGCAAAAATATAGTACATATCAACACAAAAGCAAAACGGTCACAAACCCCGTATTTACAGGAGGTGTGGCCGTTTTATAGTCTAACAAGTGTTAAAGATGGGATTATAGCAAAAAATTTAAAACGGATCACTATTTTCGTGTAATTTATTCTGATTCGTCCTCACCCAAATCTCCGAACATACTCCTCCATTACCCTTCTTGTCGGCGGTGAAATCTCATCAAGGTCAATTTCATCCACTGTGAAAAATCTTAGTTCTTCCATTTCGCCATCCTGCATCTTAGGCTCGCCTTCCCACTCGCTGCATAAATAGACGATTTCAAAGTTAGAAACTTCATCTCCATTTGGATAAATATAGTGCGTTTCCGGGCCTGAATTTACAAAAAAGAACTCCAGAGATTGTGCCGAAATCCCCATTTCTTCGTACAATTCCCTTTTTGCACAATCCTCCGCATATTCGTCTATTTCAACAGAGCCGCCGGCATACGCCCACTTGTGATTATCTGTTCTTTTCCCAAGTAAAATTTTCCCATTAACATCTACGCAGATTACGCTGGCGGCACATTGAATGATTGTCCTGTGTCCTACTAATTTACGCATTTCCGACATGTATCCTGTCATTTTTTGCTCCTTTCCATTATCATTTTTCTGTTTCTAATTATGTTCATTTATATATTTGCATTTACTTCTTTCATTATCTCAACACCTTTACTCTCTCCCCCAAAACACCACTACAAAATTTTTATCCCGCAAATCTGGCACCCTCTGGTTCCGATCACAAGCCTGTCGTCGTATACCACCGGCGAGGCTTCGATGCAGCTGCCGCTTACATGCAGCTCGTCCTGCACTTCTCCGCTTTTTCCGTCTAACAGATACATCATTCCGGCGCTTGTCGCATAAATCACTCTGCCATCGCCCTTTTGGTCGTAAACGCAGATTGGCGAGGACCAGGCATACGCGGCTTTGTGTTCCCAATTTATCTTTCCGGTTTTCTTATCAAGGCAGGCGAGTACACCATTGGCTAAGCCGCCTGTCCGCGACACTGTGACGTACATGTTGTCCGACAGATTATTTTTTCCAAGCGCGATCGTAGACTGAACGCCGCCGGAAAGGTCACTTACCGAACGGCAGTCGTATTCCGTTTTCCACAAAATCTCTCCTGTTTCTGCGTCAATTTTCCAAATCGGGATCGGAGCCGTAGAACTGCTCCGCCAGCCAAGATGAAAGGAAGTGCTTGCATACAGATATGCTTTGCCGTCTTCGATTGACATAACCGGCGAGCCATTGGAGTCGTCAAGGCAGTCCTGAACCCATACCAGCTGCAGAGTATTTAAGTCAAGACACATGAAATGGCCTCCATTGTCCTGTATATATAAATACCCTTTGTAGATCACGGCACTGTCCTCCATTCCCAGCCAATATTTGGAAGTGCTTGTGCGAAGTCCCTGATAATGCCACTTTACGATCCGGTCCGGATTTATCGATAAGGTTCCCTGTGCCTCGTCGTAATTTGTTCCAAGATGGATCAGGTATAAAATTCCATTTTCGCCCGGGTAGATCAATGTATCCGTCTCCGCATCCACAAGTGCGGATGAGTCAAAAAAACTGAGGGAGCCACGCAAAGAAAATGGGTCGCTGTCGCCAAATGTATACAGCACGTTTCCGTCAATAAGGCTGATCACAAATACTCGCGATTTTCCTTTGCTGCTATTGTAGCCGGAACCCACGTACATGATCGGATAGCCACGCGGATCCAATGCCCCGGCACCTTTAAATGTGTATCCAATGTCCAACGTATCACGTGTCTGCCTACCTGTTTTCATATCCAGAAAATAAATGTGTCCATCGAGACAGGCATAGATCACTTCCACCAGAGAATCGTCCTCTTTCGCCCAGGAATGCATATTCATCACCTGTTTTGTCGCACGCGGCCATTTGATCACGAGAGGCTGTCCGGTCCAGCCGCTGCCGGTCCACGTTTTCCCCTGCGAGGTAAGTTTTCCGGTCTGATATGTCCAATCCGATTTCAGTTTATTTTCCGCAAAGTCCGCCGTTCCCCAAACCGGGTTATCGCGGAAATTGTTTCCACGGAAAGTAACAATTCCATTTGCCGCTGTATACTCTGAGCCTTGCTCAAAAAAAATCTCCTGTTTGGCACGATATTTTTTGTTATTCGACAACGTCTTTCCATTTACATTGACCTGCGTCATTTTCATGTATTTGGATGGCTTTGTACTCTTTACAGCATGCGGCTGAAAAGACACCGCATCGTCCGTATTTTCCTGCTGTGGTGCCACCGTCGGCTCGCTTTTCGTATCATCCTTTTTCGTAGAGCTGCCCTTTTGTGTGTCGTCGGTTTTATCGTCTATATTTTTCGTCACTTCTGTCGTCACTTCGTTAAATTCTTTGTCGTCTTTTACTACAGATAAAGCGAATAAACCCACTACAAAGCAGGCCGTTAATATACTTATAAGCAGCAGACAGGTTAAAATCTTTTTCATTGGTTTTCCCCTATTTCTATTGTGATAATGCAAAAACTTTTATCAATATCATAACATATCCTTTTGGCAAAAGCAAAGATAAAAAAGGATTCCAGGCTTTTCACGCACCTTTCCCGGATACCTTTCGCCAATGCAATGCCATCCACTTCCTCCCTCATCACATCCAGGATCAACAATTCAAAATTTTTCCCTCTGAAAATTTTGTAATGGTATACCCATGTATCCCTTTTGGGACCAAATATTCTTTGGTGTAATATAAAATCTCCTTGCATTTCCCCATTTTATCCCTTATACTGGAAACAACAATAACGTACGGAACGGGGGATTTACTATGACAAAAATTTACAATGCAAAAACTTTTTTAGAAGCAGATCAAATCATCGCCACACTGCAATCACAGCACATCTCCGCAAAAAAACGTGAAATCAGTGATATGAACGTAATTACCGGAAAAATGGAAACTGCCTTTGAGATTTATGTATCCGAAGAAGATGCAGAAAATGCAGTAAAATGTATCGAGCAGACGTCGATTTCTGACACAGACACTTCCGGCAGATCCCGCGCTGCCCGCATTTATGCAATTGCAGCACTGGGGATCATCGCCGTCATGATCTGTTTATCGTTAGTTCTTTAACGCATTGGTTATAAGGTGAACCTCTCTGTATGATCTGCCAGATTCTGAGCAAGTTTTGTCAATTCCTCCGTAGCTTCATGGCAGGAATCAATGATTTCATGGAACTCAGCCATGGATGCCGAAGTTTCTTCGGTTCCGGCTGCATTCTGCTCAGCGATCGCAGCTAAGCCATCCACGATATCCAATACTTCTTTCTTCTGGACATCCAATGCTTCAGTCTGCTTACGAATTTTTTCGATAGCCTCTGTCACCTCGGCAATTTCTTCATTGAGGGAGCGGAACATTTCTCCGGTTTCCTCTATTTTGTTATTTTGAGTACGAATATTCTCTGCCACTTCGTTCATGGTAGTTACACTTGTATTTGAATTGGCGATTAAAGTGTTGACAATCTCCACAATACGTTCTGCAGATTCTCTGGACTGCTCTGACAGATTACGGATCTCGTCTGCCACAACGGCAAAACCGCGGCCATTCTCACCTGCTCTTGCCGCTTCAATGCTCGCATTGAGGGAAAGAAGGTTGGTCTGATTGGCAATATCTGTAATCAGTTCTGTCGCTTCACGAATCTCCTGTGCGGAATCATTGGTCTGATTTGTCTGATTCTGAACTAAAAGAACGGATGATTTTGTCGTTTCGCTGATGGCAGATAATTCATCCAAATTCTTCGCAGCGGTTTTATTATATTCACGCATTTTTACGGAACTGCTTCCAAGTGTCTCAACATTTGCCGTCGTTTCATCCAATGCGGTTCCCATCTGCGTTACTTTCTGGCTTGCACTCATCGTCTCTGCTGCCTGGCTTGAAGAACCGTTTGCAATCTCGTCTACTGCAATATTTACATTATTGATCGACTCTGCAATGTGATCAAAAGAAGCAGCAAATTCCTCGGAAAATCCTTGAAGCGCCTGGGATGATGTCGTAATATTCGTGATAATATCACGCATGGACTCGATAAGACGCTGAATCGCACGGGCGATATCACCTACTTCATCCTTTCGTACCACAAGATCTTTTTTCATCTCTAAATTCAACATACCATTCGACAACGTTCCAAGATTGTCCACTGCACCATCCAGATGTTTTACAATTCTTGTAACAATAAACATACCTATAGCAATAGCAATAACAAAAACCAAAAGCATAGGAATCATCATAGAAATAATCGTGTTACGAAGTGCTTCATTGACTTCTTCCTGGCTCCGTCCACAGAAAATACTTCCTACGACTTTATCGGAACCCGGCTGGTAAAGCGGTACATAATAACCGGAGTAAGGTGTCCCAAATAATTGCAGATCACTGGCGTAATAGTCTTTTCCCGTCTGTAACGTATCATATACTTCTTTCGACATCTTCGTATTAATCTCACGTTTTCCTGAACTGTCTTTCAATGTTGTAAGAACACGCGTATCTCCATAAAACACAGATAATTCTACGTCTCTTTCCTGTTTCAGCGTATCAATAAGTTCATAATTTTCACTCAATGTCACATTCCCCTTTTTGAATGTATCTCCATTTAGTGTAAAATCTGCACCATTATCCATCTCTGTGTAAGTCTCCCTAACACTGGCTGCAATTCCGCTAATTTCTCTTTCCACCAGATTTTTCGACATGCTATTCTGCTTTGATGCACTAATCACAATACCTATGATCGTGATCAGCAACAGTGGAATAGCCAACGTCAAACTCAATTTGAACGCCAGACGCATTCCCTTTTTCTTTTTCAACTTTTCCTGAGATTTCATTCTCTTTTCCTCCTATCTCAATATTTGAAATTTGTCAATATATCTCTCCGATATATTTTTGAAATTTATCTCAATACCTTTGA
>UQAQ01000062.1 GCA_900539115.1 uncultured Roseburia sp. | reverse complement strand
GTATTATAGCGAACTTGAAAGCAAGATAGCCGATATTATGACCGCTCATGACGCGGCGGCAAAGGCGGTTAAGGAAGGAGGTTAAGAGAATGTCAAGGACTTCAAAGATTACCGCACTTTATGAGCGATTATCAAGGGACGATGACCTTACCGGCGAATCAAATTCAATCATCAATCAGAAGAAATACTTGGAAGATTATGCCCGTAGAAATGGGTTCGGTAACATTCGACATTTTACGGATGATGGTTTTTCGGGTGTGAATTTCAATCGCCCAGGCTTTCAAGCGTTGGTTAAAGAAGTGGAAGTCAAAATATGTCTGTTCCTGAACCATTAGGATTTACAAGAAGTATTCTTTCTTTTGGATTGCTTTTTGCCGGAATACCCACAGGTTTGATTTTTTATAGTGTCATAGTCAAGAAGTGGCTAACTTCTATCGCACCTAAAATTATAATTGGATTTGTTGCTTTTCCGATTTATACACTTGCCGGAGTAATCGGTTCAATTTCTTTTATCATCTATAAAGGAATTTTTATATTCAAAAATAATAGATGTAAATGACAACGAACTTTTCAAGAGTAGGGTGTCTATGAACTACTTTTTAGGGCAACTACTCAAAGACGATCAGCTACACATTTGGTTATTTTTTGAGTAGATACTTATGACAAGGTGATTAATGAGGTTATAACAATGATTAAAAGTTATGATTATATTTTGGGAAACGGAAAATTTATTAATTTGTTTGACATTATAACTGGTGTTATTATTTGTTCAGCAATATCGTTCTGCTTAACGGAAACTTTGTTTTCATTTAATTTTAAATTGAGTTTTCAAAAAGTATTAATTTTTACCATTCTTTTTTTGCTTTTGTTACTATTGTTTTATTATTTTATAAAACAACGTCGTTATAAATTATTAGATGATAAAATAGTATTCGGGTTTAGAAAAAAAGAAATTTTGTACCGTAATATCAATTCATTAGTTTTTACACTAACTTACCGACCTAAAGGACAATATGACATTGGGTTGGGTGAACCTTATCTATATGTAAAAGAACATGGGACAAAAAAATATATATGTAATATCACAATTTGTTTGGTCAAGCCTAATATTATGCAAAAAAGTTATGAAGGCAATATAACTGCTGAGAAAATAGGAGTATCTTCTGTGTATAGTTTTAACTGTTATGACATAAAAAGTATTTTCAATTTATTACATCGTTCAGAAGCAAGTGTTTATGTGGCAAAGAGTTTTCTTATATTAAATAATTGGACAATAAATAGATTTTGCCAAGAGTATAATATTTCTATTGAAAAGGTTCAACTTATAAATGATGGAAATTAAAGTGGAAAATAAAATTAAGACATCATATTATTAATAAATCTTCATAGCTGTGCTAAGTAGGAAATCGAAAAAAGATCTCCTGCTTTTTTGCACCCAAAATAGAATATGGAACTCTAAGACACTTGCTGTTTCGCCTCGAAAATGACAGGTGCTTTTTTCGTTTCAGGAAAGGAGTCACATGAATGTATTTGAAGTTGTAAAAGGAAAGGTTACTTCCAGACAAGCGGAAGAAGCCTATATGATGATGTAAATTATATTCTCAAAACGATAGACGAATCAAACTTTAAAAAAAATAAATTGTTAATCAATCTGCCAGACGACAAAAGAAAAAAACGTCGTAAAACAGACCTATTTCTTTGCACCTGTGAAGCGTGGCTATGAGAAAATCAGAGCCATGCTTCTATTTTTGATTTTTCGCAATACTCATGATTAAGTGTTTTATCGTTGCATATTGGATGCGAGGAAAAGAGTGGGTGTTCTACTTTTTAAAATCTCTAACTATAATGTGTTTTGTGGAGGTGCGAAATGGATTATATGACATTAAAAGAGGCAGCCGAGAAGTGGGGCGTGACATCTCGTAGAGTAAATTATTATTGTGCCGGTGGGCGTATCCCCGGCGCTGTGAAAATGGCCGGTGTTTGGCTGATTCCAAAAACTGCGGAAAAGCCGATTGATGGCCGGACAAAATAAGGGAAGGAATTGCGCCATGGATAAAATTTTGATTATAGATGATGACAGAGAACTGTGCGCTTTGATTAAACGAAGCGTACAATCGGAACATATAGAAGCCGATTTTTGTAATACCGGAAAAGAGGGCTTGCAGAAATTAAAAGAGCAGGAGTATCAGCTTGTGGTGCTGGATGTGATGATGCCCGGTATGGATGGCTTCGAAACGCTGGAAGAAATCCGCAAAGAGAACAGCCTGCCGATTTTGATGTTCACATCCAAAAATGACAGCGTTTCTAAAGTGCGGGGGTTACGGGCCGGCGCGGACGATTATCTGACAAAGCCATTTGACATGGACGAACTGATTGCCCGTATTGCATCCCTCATTCGCCGCTACACTCGCTTTAATCAGCAAGCCGGAACTATGCAAAAACTGTATTTTGATGGGTTGCAGATTGACCTTGAAAATCGTTCCATTACTACGGGAAACGGCACTTTTGAGCTTCCTCCAAAGGAATTTGATCTGCTCTTGTACTGTGCAAAACATCAAGGAAAAATTTTGACCAAACAGCAGATTTATGAGGAAGTTTGGGGCGAAGAATATTTCTACGATGACAGTAACATTATGGCGATTATCAGTCGGCTTCGTAAAAAATTAGAAGTCAATCCTTCCAGTCCAAAGTATATCCAAACGGTTAAAGGGATTGGCTACCGTTTTAATAAGGAGGTGTAGCCGGTATGGAGATTATCGTTTTCTTGTCCATTGTGATTGCTGTTGTGGCTGTATTGACATCCATTGTTCTCGTTCGGCGCGTAAAAAAGCAAATAGCAGAAATGACCGACGCTCTGGTTGATGTGAAAAATGGAAATGGTAATCGGCGTATTTTGTCTGCAACAAATGAACTGGTATCCCCTCTTGCCTATGAAATCAATGAGATTGTTGTGTCCTATGAAAGCAGACTTTCGATTGTCCGGCAGACAGAGGAAACCAACCGCCAGCTTATGACGAGCCTTTCCCACGATGTTCGGACACCCCTTACCACTCTGATTGGATATCTTGATGCTGCACACAAGGGGCTTGTTACAGGGAAAGACCGGGATGATTATATCGAAATTGCTCGCCGGAAAGCCCATGATTTGAAAGAATATATTGATGTACTCTTTGACTGGTTCAAGTTAAATTCCGACGAGTTTGCTTTGGAAATCCAGAGCGTTGAAGCTGCAGAGTTGACAAGAAATATCCTGATCGACTGGATACCGATTTTTGAAGATAAGCAGGTCGATTATGACATTGATATTCCCGAACAGCCTGTCCGGGTAAGATTGGATACGGACAGCTATATGAGGATTATCAATAATCTCATTCAAAATGTAATCGCTCACAGCCATGCGGACAAAATTAAAATTGCTCTGTCAAAGCAGGGAAATAACTTGAGGCTGCTGTTGGCGGATAATGGTGTAGGAATTGAGAAAGAAGATTTGAAACACATTTTTGAACGGCTTTATAAGTGTGATAAAGGTCGGTCTGAAAAAGGAAGCGGTCTTGGTCTTTCTATTGTCCATCAGCTTGTAGAAAAGATGGGTGGAAACATAACAGTTGAAAGTTTGCCGGGAAAAGGAACGGAATTTATGTTGCTTTTTCCTTTGGAGATTTAAGCGGGTTCCCGTCTTTATGGCGGGAACCTTTGTCATTTTGCCGGATTTCAAATTGCAAGGTTAATGCAAGGTTGCGGCAAGGTTAATGCAAGGTTGGCATGATAGAATACCTTACAGAACAGGAGGTTTTGAATATGGATACAAATTATATCATTGAAACAAAAAATCTGACGAAGCAATACGGCTCACAAAAGAGTGTGGCTGACTTAAATATCCATGTGAAGCGTGGGAGAATTTATGGTCTGCTGGGGAGAAACGGAGCCGGAAAAACCACAACCATGAAAATGTTGTTGGGCTTAACGAATCCTACTTCCGGGGAAGTTAAGATCTGGGGAAAGCCTTTGCAGGGGAATGAAAAGAAATTGCTGCCCCGTATCGGCAGCCTGATCGAGTCTCCTGGCTTTTATCCCAATCTGACCGGCACAGAGAACCTGCGTATCTTTGCTACTCTGCGGGGTGTACCAAATAATCATGCCATAGTTGATTGTCCGATTCTGTTCCTTACAGCTAAAACAATGGAAAATGATATTACTTTTGGTCTTGGCCTGGGGGCGGATGACTATCTGACGAAGCCTTTTCGCATCCCGGAGCTGCGGGCCAGAGTAAATGCCCATATACGCAGGGAACAAAGGGAACGCCATAGCAGCCTGAACTTTGAACGCATAAGAATAGATTTATCAGCTAAAACAGTACAGGTAGACGGAGAAATCATATCCCTTACCAAAAGCGAATATATGATCTGTGAATTTCTTGCCCGTAATAAAGGACAGGTGTTTACACGGGAACAGATTTATGAGGCTGTTTTCAGTTTGGACGGAGAAAGTGATAATTCCACGATTGCCACTCACATTAAGAATATCCGGGCGAAACTGAACCAGTATTGTATTCAGCCGATCACAACTGTATGGGGGATTGGGTACAAATGGGAATGAAAAAACAGTCATCACTGAAAACAGCCTTTTGGCACTTTTTATTTAAGTTGTTTGGTGGTTTGCTTGGCACAGTTGCTGTTCCGTTTCTGCTTATGAACATCAGCACGGCTTTAGGGGTTACCACATACGGAGATTATTCGGAAATACGGTCAAATGAGCTTGCATCGGTTCTTGCAGCTACGCCAGATTTATCTGAAGTTGAAATTCCAATGGGAATTGAATATGTGCTGTTAGACAAAAGCTATCAGATTATCGAAACTACTTTAGATGAAGGTGAGCTGGAACACGCTATGCGGTATGCGACTACAGGTGTTATCGACCAGAACCTGAAAAAAAGATACCTGCTTGTCACTCGTGAAAATGAGTATGTTGTCCTGCAATACTATATTGGTGCTCAATATACAAATGAGTGGATGAATACGCATTTGCCGTCTCCAGATATATTGTTGATTATTTTGATTGCAGCGGGAGGAATTTTTGTTTGTCTGTTCTTGACAACCAGATTTGCTAAAAAGTTACGATTGCAGCTTGATCCTTTGTATGAAGCAACTTCGGAAGTGGCAAAGCAGAACCTTGATTTTGAGGTTGGACATTCAAACATCAAAGAATTTGAAGATGTGCTACTTTCTTTTTCTCATATGAAAGAAAGTCTGAAAGCTTCTTTGGAGCAACAGTGGGAAGCCGAGCATATGCAGAAAGAACAAATTGCTGCGCTTGCCCACGATTTGAAAACGCCCCTAACTGTTATTCAGGGAAATGCTGATCTTATCAGCGAAACAGAGCTGGATGAGGAACAGCGTTTATATGCGGAATATATCAGCAGTAGTTCCGAACAGATGCAGTTATACATTCGGACGCTGATTGATATTTCACGGGCAGCGTCCGGCTATCAGCTTCACATGGAGGATATTGATGTGCTTTCCTATGTGGAACAGTTGCGGGGGCAGATCGATGCCCTGTGCCAGACGAAAAAAATCGGATTGCAGATGGAATTAGAACACTTGCCAGATGTACTGTCTGCGGATAAGTTGCTGTTAGAACGAGCGATTATGAATGTGATAAATAATGCAATGGATTATTCCCCGCAGGACAGTTCCATTCATATCTCGATAATAGGCGGTAAGCAGCATCTGAAAATCACGGTAACAGATGCTGGTCCTGGATTTTCGCAGGAAGATTTGCTGCACGCTAAGGAACAGTTTTACATGGCAGATCACAGCCGTAGCTCTAATATGCACTTTGGAATGGGTCTGTTTATCACAAAATCCATTGTCCAGCAGCATGGAGGACAGCTTGATTTGAGCAATTCCGAGAAGACAGGCGGCGCACAGGTTACAATTTCAATTCCATATTGATTTTATGGGTAGCTTTTAAGCTGCCCATTTTTCAAATCTTTATAAAATCTTCAAAATTGTATTTTACGATAATCCTATAAGAAATTGGTTGCCCACGAGGGCGGTATTATAGGAGGATATCGTTATGTCAATTTTTGTTATTCATAGTACCATGGGCTATACCAATTAAAAAAGCCTTGCCACTCCTCTGGAGGGATGACTATCTATCAGTATTCCATCGTTCTAACTATACCATTGAACTAAGTACAAAAAACGGAGCAAATAGTTGTGTAAGAGAGACTGAAAATAATAAATAATATTTTCTTCCAACCAGTTCTGTAATAAAATTAAACTTTAACGAGATTAAAAATGAGGGTAAAGGTCACAGAAGAATATTAATCTTTAAGGTAAGAAAGATATGTAGGTGTTACGAAAGTTTACAACAAAAGAAGGAGTTTTAGTTCTATATATAGCGTTTGGTGGTGTCGCAATTCGAAGTAGAATTGCGACACTTTTCTTTTTGTGGACAGAATTCTGGTTTTTAATCCTTTTTCTATGTGAGAGGGCAAGATCACCGCCACTCCGATTTGATTTCAAAAAATTCAGATCGGAGGTAAAGAAAGGTGATATTTCATAAAGCGAGTGAAGAACGGAAATGGAAACAATGGAAGGAACAAGAAGAACGGATTTTACGGGAATCTGGTGTAAGTGAGAGTGTGATTCAAAGACTTCGGGAACTGGATTGGCAGGATTTTAATACAGAGCGAAGATATTGGGAACATTTTTCACCAAATCAGGAAGAGCTATATACCAAAGAGCTGGAAGAGCAATCTCCTGTGGCACTCACGATCCAACAGTTACTTGACAGCGTGGAAAATGAACAACTGCTGCAGATTCTTCTGGAATCGGATAAGAAAACCTTGCAGATTTTACTGCTGAAGATGTGGGGATTTTCTATCCAGGAGATTGCAGAGCAGACAGGTATCCCGAAAAAGACGATTTATACACGAATGGATCGTCTGAAGAAAAAAATTAAAAAATTTTTGAAAGGGTGAAGAAAAAAGGCGGTTTTCATCGGCTCTATATATGAAAGGGGTAATAGGCCCTCGTTCCTTGACAACCGCATACCAGCATTACAGGTACGTTCCCAAAGATAGAAGCGTGACAGTATAAGCGCCAGGACGGATGGGGGCAAGCACTGCAGGATTGTTATGACAAGGTCTGTACCAAGACTAGGGCGGATCATTTCGTAAGAAAACTGTCAGTGCCTGTTCTCATTCTGAGCGAGTCCTTATAGCTGTGAATGGACTTTCGCAGGTCTTTCGCCAG
>UQAQ01000061.1 GCA_900539115.1 uncultured Roseburia sp. | reverse complement strand
AATTTTGGTAGTGTCATTTTCGATAAAATCGATTATACTGTTATACATAAGGCAGTTCTCCTTTGCGTTTTTTGTTTTGGCACTTAAAACTTTATACAAAGGAACTGCCTTTTTCAATATTTATTTTTCCGAAAGTTTTTTTACGCTAACTTTTTGCACCCTTAACTAAATCCACAACAATTTTACTCTAACAACGTTTCTTTAATTTTGCTTCTCCTACAATCTCTCGATTGTTAAATATCACCATTTTCTCTGCCCGTTCCCACGGATCTTTTCCATTTTTGTCCTTCGTCCAAAATTTATCCGTGACCGCAAGGTGCACTTTGGCTCCTGCCCAAAGAAATCCAAACTTTTTCCGGATTCGAACAAGCATCGTCTGGCTTACCGGTTTTCCTTCTTTGTCTACAAAGCAAACCGGAAAAATCATGTTGTTTACTAAACGCAATCGTGGAAGACCTATTCCTCCCTTCCGAAGTGTATACCACTTCACCATTGCTTTTCCTAACAGTGGTTCCGAGGCACATTTGCGTTCACCCTTTTTGAAGACAGGGTAGTAGTTGTGGGTTAGTAAAACAACAAACATTAGAGGTATAAGTATATCACTTCCCTCTCGAAATCTTACTCTATGTGGTTTTAAAAGTGGAATTGCAAAGAAAATTCCACCAACAACCACAAACAAACCAACTCCGATAGAGCAGCAAAATTTGATCTTTTCGTCACACTCATCATGTTCCTTCAAAATTTTACCGCACCAAGGGCATTTGACTCCTTCAATTTTTTTCAAAAAAAACATCTCATTACTCCTATTTAAATTAAGTTAATGGATCATCACCATAATCAGCCCCCATTTCACAATATAATGGTTCATGCATTTCACGCATGACAAACGATGCTAAACTTTGTGTAGCTTCTGATAACCGCATTTTTTCCTCTGTAATCGAGTTCTTTCGACCATGTTTCATACCATATTTTTCCTTTTTTATTATATCTCATTCTTTGTACTAAGTCCAATTAGATTTTGTTATATATTTTATAACTTTGAAGTTATATTTCTTTTTTTCGGCATCTCACCTCTGCATTCTTCTCTTTCCCCTATTTCCGGGGTGCCTTCCTTGACTTCGGGGCGGCGACTCACCTCGGGGCGACTTGCTTCCCCCGCCTTCCGGGGTACCAGAACCAGCCTCGCATGCACATCTCACCACGCAAACATCTCCTCCCCCTGCCTTCCGGGGTGCTCCCCTATGCCATACGGATCTTGGGCATCTTTCCCTGCGGAACTATTTCTGCGGAGCAGAGAATGCACAGGATTTCCTGAGAAGAAGGTGATGTGGAGTGCAGAACTGTCTGAAGAAAAGGGATAAAGCAGAAAAAGTCCCGATTGCGTACCGCAATCGGAACTTTTTCCTTTATATCTTTTCAAGTTTTCTGCACGAAACATCTTTTTCCTTCTTCGAAAGAAAGTCCTGCATTCTCCTCCGTAGAAATTCGTTCTGCAAGGGGAAGACGCCAAAGATACTACGCGATAACCTTCTTCGGACATTTCTCTGCACATTTTCCGCAGCCCTGGCATTTAAGTGGATCGATTGTCGCAAGGTTGTTTTCTAATGTAACAGCACCAAATTCACACTGTCTTACGCAGAGACCGCAGCCGATACATCCGGCTTTGCAGACACTCATAACATCTTTACCTTTATCTTTGGAATTACAGTTAACCTGATATTTGGTGTCATATGGCTGGAGTGAGATTACGCCGTTTGGACAAGTTTCTACACATTTGCCGCAAGCGACACATTTTTCCGGGTCAACCGATGCGATGCCGTCTTTGATCGACAAGGCACCAAACTGGCAGGCAGCCACACAGGAACCAAGTCCGAGACATCCGTAAGAACAAGCTTTGTCTCCACGTCCGGGAACCATTACTGCCTGACGGCAGTCCTGCGCTCCTACATAATTGTATTTGACACTTGCCTGCTCGCAGGTTCCGGCACAACGCACTTTGGCAACCATTTTTACGGCTTCTCCGGCTTCTACACCGAGGATTGCGCCGATTTTCTCTGCGACAGCCGCTCCACCGACCGGACAGCCATTTACTTCTGCTTTTCCGGCTACGATAGCTTCTGCCAGTGCGTCACATCCGGCATAACCACAACCACCGCAATTATTGCCCGGCAGACACTCTCTGACCTGTTCTACACGTTCATCCACTTCAACTGCAAAAAACTTACCTGCTACACCAAGCAAAAGACCGATAGCGATTCCAAGAACTCCAAGGAGCACCATCGAAATAAGTATCGTATTCATATGAATTCGCCCCTTTCTTTAGAATCCCACGCCGCCGAAGCCACAAAACGCAATCGCCATAAGACCGGCTGTGATCAGCACGATCGGTGTACCTTTGAAAGCTTCCGGAATGTTACTGTTTTCCAATTTTTCACGAATTCCTGCCATCAGAACAATTGCAAGCAAGAATCCAAGAGAAGCGCCGATACCATTTACAACGCTCTCAAGCACGCCGTATTCATTCTGCACACTCAGGAGTGCCACACCAAGTACAGCACAGTTCGTCGTGATCAATGGCAGATAAACCCCAAGTGATTTGTAAAGAGCCGGCATCATTTTCTTGAGAACCATCTCTACAAACTGCACAAGGGCAGCGATCACAAGGATAAATACAATCGTGTTCAAATATTCCAGCTGAGCCGGAACAAGCAAATAATTATATAAAATACTGGTACAAAGAGAGGCGATCGTGATAACGAATACAACCGCACCCCCCATACCTGCCGCTGTTTCCACTTTTTTACTTACACCAAGGAATGGACAGATACCCATAAACTGGCTCAGTACGAAGTTGTTTACAAGAGCAGCCGTAAAGAGAATTGTAAAGATTGTCATTTGTCATCCTCCCCCTTTCTCTCTTCCGGTGTGTTGCCACAGGTTTCAATATGACTTGCACATGCTGCACAATTTCCGGTACATCCTGCTTCTTCTGCTTCCGGTGTATTGGTTGCGCAAGGCATTTTCAATTTGTTCTGGATCGCAGTCAGTCCGGCAAGTACGAAAAACGCACCCGGTGCCATGACAAACATAGCGATATGGAACTGATCCGGAATCAGATGGAATCCAAAGATCGATCCGCTTCCGAGAATTTCACGGAAAATACCGATCAAGGTAAGACCGACCGTAAATCCAAGCCCCATACCGATACCATCCAGTGCCGATAGGATAACCGGATTCTTGGAAGCATACGCTTCGGCACGACCAAGAATAATACAGTTTACAACGATCAACGGGATATATACACCCAGCGCGCTGTCAAGTGCCGGCAGATATGCCTTTAAAAGCAGCTGCACAATCGTTACGAAAGACGCAACAACGACGATAAATCCCGGAATACGTACACGATCCGGTATAATATTGCGCAGTGCCGAAATCATCATATTGGACAATGTCAATACTACTGCTGTAGAAAGCCCCATGCCGATCGCATTGATGGCACTTGACGTAACCGCCAGCGTCGGACACATACCAAGCATCATGACAAATGTCGGATTTTCTTTGATAATACCGTTATGAAGACGTTCTGTATATTTATTCATCATTCAGCCCCCCTTAACTCTTTATCATAGTAAAGGATACCTTTAACTGCATTGGCAATCGCACGGGAAGTAACGGTCGCTCCGGACATTGCCTCAATCTGTCCCTTCTCGTCTTTTGGCGTCGTTCCGGCTTTGTAGAACATCGGAATTTCGTCACTGGAAGGATATTGAAGCTCTTTGTCCAATGCAAATTTATCTTTAAAACTATCGCTTTCACAGTTTGCACCAAGTCCGGCAGTCTCTGACTGGCTCGTAATCTCGATACCGGTCACCGTACCGTTGTACACACCAAGTACAAAGGAAATGCTTCCGCCGTAACCCTTTTTCGCATCTGCAATGTACACATATCCGGCATCCGAACCATTTACCTGAAGTTTCTTCACCGTTGTCACATTGACATATTTGGAATACGATTCGGATTGTTCCTCTTCTACTTCTTTTGAGGAATTCAAAATGTGTTTGGTAAGGAAATCATTTGCCTGTGCTACGGCATCGTCGCCGGCATCGGCAACGGTCGCACCGTCTACGGAAGCAATAACTTTCTCGCAGGCCTTACTGTCTGTATCTGCCTGTCTCTGGGCAATGGTTCCTTTGGTCATGGTATAAACGCCAGCCAGGATACCTCCCAGAACCAACGTGATGACGCAAAGAATAATCGCATCGATCACAAAAGAGCGTTCTTTTTTCTCACTACTCATTGACTTTGCCCTCCTTTCCAAATGCCTTTGGAATGGTAACTCGTTCAATCAATGGCACGAACAGGTTTCCAATGATGATCGCAAAGGAAACACCCTCTGCGGATTCTCCGAAGAAACGGAACAATCCGGTCAGAAGACCAAGAAGAATCGCATACAATACTTTTCCCTTGGATGTAATCGGGCTTGTTACATAATCCGTCGCCATGAAAAAGGCACCAAGCATCAAACCGCCGCCGCACCATTCCATAAATACCGGAACGTATGCGCCTGTTGCGCAGCTGTAGATTAAAGTAAATACAGTAAATGTCGCTATGTAAATTACTGGAATTTTCCAGTCAATGATCTTTTTCGCGATCAGGTAAATTCCACCGATCAAAAGAGCAAGTGCGGATGTCTCACCGATCGTTCCCCAAGTCGTACCAAGGAACATATCTTTCAGCGTCGTTGCGAGGTCTGCCTGACAGGTAGCCTCTTTTACCTGCATCAATGGTGTCGCACTGGAAACCGCGTCCAGTGTTGCCTGATAACCGCCCCAGATCTTATTTCCTTTCGGAATCGCAAAACTGTTTGTCATAGCGCTGCTGAATGACAGCATCAAAAAGCATCTTGCGCCGAGCGCCGGGTTCATGAAGTTCTGACCCAGTCCACCAAACAACTGTTTTACAATGATAATCGCAAATACACCGCCGATCACGCACATCCAAAGCGGCAATGTCGCAGGCAGGTTGAGTGCCAGCAAAAGTCCTGTCAGAAGTGCACTAAAATCGTAGGTTGTAACTTTTTGTTTCATTAATCTCTGCCATACATACTCTGCCAGCACGGTGCTAACGCATGTTGTCAGAATGACAAGCAGGGCACGTACACCAAAGTTTCCAATTCCTACCAATGTCGCAGGAATCAGTGCAATACATACATCTCTCATGATGGATTTGGTAGATGACTTGTCTCGTACATGAGGAGATGATGATACATTTAATAATTTCTCCATCTCAAATAACCTCCATTTATCTGCGCAAATTATTTTTTGCGGCTCTGATCCATCACGGCACGGCGTGCCTGCTTAAAGGATTGTGTCAAACGTCTCTTCGCCGGGCAAACATAGGTACAAGTACCACATTCGTAGCATTCCATACCATTTAATTTCTGGAACAGATCCAAATCCTGGCGGTCTGCTGCCTCTGCCATCTTCTGTGGAACGAGGTGGCTTGGACAAACGCTTGCACAGCGTCCACAACGGATACAATTTGTCGGTTCATTGGCTGCGACTTCGTCCTTCGTCATCGCAAGGATGGAAGAACTGGTCTTGGTGATCGGTACATTGAGATCAAACATCGCCATACCCATCATCGGGCCACCGGAAATAATCTTCTCTGCGCCCTCTTCCACAAGTCCGCCTGCTTCTTCAAGAAGTTCCGCATGACTCATACCAAAACGAACTTTATAATTCTGCGGCTGTGCCATCGCATCTCCGGTCAATGTCATAACACGGGTCATCGATGGTGTACATTTGCACACTGCATCATATACTGCCAATACTGTCTGCACATTGTCCACAACGCATCCCGCATCTGCCGGCAGCATTTTCGAATAGATCTTGCGGCCTGTCGTCACATAGATCACCTGACGCTCTGCTCCCTGCGGATATTTTGTTTTCAATGGTTTCACCGTAATTTTCGGCTCTTCCTGTGTCAGATACTGCAATTTGGCGATTGCTTCCGGCTTATTATCCTCGATCGCGATAATACCTTCTGCATTGTCAAACAACTGAAGCAGCACTTTCAAGCCCATAACGAGGTCTTCCGGACGCTCAAGCATTAAGCGGTAATCCGAAGTCAGATACGGTTCACATTCTGCTCCATTGATAATTACATACTCAATTTCCTCTTCATTCTTTGGTGTTACTTTCACATTTGTCGGGAAACCGGCTCCGCCCATTCCGACAATACCGGCATCCTTGATGATCTGACGGATTTCCTCTTTGGACAGTGTCGTGTAATCCCTGTCTTCTCCTAATCCTTCTACCGGAGTATCTTCTCCATCGTTTTCAATCACAACACAAGTTGCCTTGGCACCGGCCCCCGTCAGACGCGGTTCGATCTTTTTCACAGTTCCCGAAACAGAACTAACGATGTTGGCAGAGATAAATCCACTCGCTTCGCCGATGATCTGTCCCATCTTGACTGTATCACCTACTGCTACCGTAGGAGTTGCCGGAGCACCGATATGCTGGGACATCGGAAAAACCATCTCGGTTTTCGGTTCCATCACACGAATCGGCTCATCCATGCTGAGTTCTTTTCCCTCGTACGGATGTGCTCCTCCTCTAAAGGTTGAATTTCCCAAGGTAATTCCCTCCTTTGGCGTGCTTTCTTATTTAGAAGCACTGCGTTTTATTGAGATTTTTTATCTAGTAACTTACATCATACCACTTTTTTTTACAAAAAACAAGATTTTGAGATGTGAAAAAAGGGCGAACATTTTATAAAAAATGACCGCCCTTGAATAAACGGATATTTTACTCAAATATCCACGCTTTGCTCATTGCAATATTCTTCAACTAACTGTATAAATTCATCCGCAACATCAATCTGCCGCTCTGTCTCTTCCCTGCTCGCGATATAAAAGTCATCATAATCACTTGCATGCCTTATTTCTTCAGCTTCGCTTATCTTTCTGCCAATTTCACGTGGAAAAATCTCCGTCTTAACATAACTCTTGTTAAAATTAGCTATTGCATCTTTATGTCGTTTAAAAGCATCTCCTTTTACCGCGTGAACTGCATTTATTGCATGAAATATTGCATAATATGCTCTATTATTAGCCCCTTTATATTCGCCTGCCCGCAACAAAATTCTTGCCGAGTTCAAATCATCCTTTGCCGTTTGAACCCGATACAAGACCAAATCCTTCACCGTCCCAATATTCTCATGATTCTCCATACAACACTACCCCTTCCCTGCTTACATTTGCATAAAAGGGATAATTCACAACCCACTTATTAAAATGTTCTTCATTCTTTGCAATTGTTTTAATGTCCAAATCATTGTCCATATTAAAATCATAAGTCATATAGGAAAGCTGCTTGCTGTACTGCTTTAACGCAATATCCGGTATATCCAGCAGTATCATAATATCGACATCGGAATCTTCCCGCGCATCTCCTCTGGCATAAGACCCATATAAGATCACTCTTTTTAAATGTGTTCCATATATTTTCTGAACTTCAATAATATACTGATCCATTAAATGTTTCATTGCCTGCGTCATATCCCTTCCTCCTATCTCAATATTTGAAATTTGTCAATATATCTCTCCGATATATTTTTGAAATTTATCTCAATACCTTTGA
>UQAQ01000060.1 GCA_900539115.1 uncultured Roseburia sp. | reverse complement strand
TCAAATATATCTGAAATGCATTTCTGCAATTCATTCAAAAAATTTTATTTTTAGACTTGACTTTTAATAGTTAGTCTCTCATTCTACTCTATTATATGGTTATTTTGCTTTTTTTTCAATGTTTTTCTTGCCCTCTGACACGGAAAAGATTATACTATAGAAAGAGAATGCCGTAGAAAGGATTTCTTTTCGAACCGGCTGTAATGAAGAAAAAGGAGAATTGGAATTACATATGGGGAATTATTTAACCGATATTGCCATCGTCATCCCGGCTCTGAATCCCTGTGAGCGCATGGTCGAGCTGGTCCGCGAGTGCAAAGATGCCGGTTTTGAAAATATTATTTTGGTGGATGACGGAAGTTCCATTGAAAATCGTATTTATTTTAAAACATGCAAAGAAAAATACAATTGCCGCATCCTTCGACATGTGGTGAATTTTGGAAAAGGCATGGCGCTAAAAAGTGCCTTTAACCACATTCTTGAAAACCGCCCTGACATCATCGGAACGGTAACGGTGGACTGCGATGGACAGCACGTAGTCAAAGATATTATCACCTGTGCAAAACTTGTCTGTGAACACCCTGACCGGCTTGTTTTAGGATGCCGTCAGTTTGATGACCCGAAAATCCCATGGCGCAGCCGCTTTGGCAACAAAATGACCTGCCGCATCATCAAACTCCTCTGCGGAATCTCGATTTCGGATACGCAGACCGGCCTTCGCGGCATGTCCCGTGAACTTCTCGCCAATTATTTTGCCACCACAAAGGGCGAGCGCTTTGAATACGAGATGAATATGCTTCTCTGCGCCAAAGAAAACCAAATTCCTTTTGAGGAATTTCCGATTCAGACGATTTATCTGGAAAATAACGAGAGTTCGCATTTCAATCCTTTTATCGATTCCATCCGAATCTACAAGGTTTTTTTGAAATTTATGCTGAGTTCTTTTTCCAGTTTTATTATTGATATTTCGCTGTTTTACCTGCTGCGATTTATCCTGCTGCCATTTGTCGGTGAAAAAATGCAAATTTCGCTTTTTGGCATCGACATCCTGCTCTTGACATTTTTACGCAATGTCATCGCAAGGCTCGGCTCATCACTGTATAATTTTACCATTAATAAAAAGCAGGTATTCCACAATGATTCGAAAGATATCACGATTATCTTCCGCTACTACACATTGTGCATCTGCCAGCTCCTGATCTCCACTCTGCTGGTTGACTACACCCTGCGTTTTATCCCATTTCGAACCGTGCGGAAATGCATTATTGATACCATCCTGTTCCTGATCAGTTTCCAGATTCAGAGGGAGTGGGTATTTAAAAGAAAACGTAACTATTCAGGATCAATGTATGGAAATCAATGAATCGTCGTGCTTGCACGTAAGAGGCTTTGATTTTCATACATTTGATCCTAATAGGGCTCCTCTCCCCATATGAGCATTTTTAGCCTTGCCAAAGGCGAGAAAGAACACGGAGTGTTCGAAATGCGAATGTAGGGAAAGGATGTCCTGAATAGTTAAAAGAAAACGTAAAAACATAGATTGATGAATAGATGAAGGGGAGCCAGAAATCTCTGGCTCCCCGCTTTTTCCCCTTTTTCCCCTTTCCCCTCTTTTCAGGGGTGCACATGGCTGCGATGGGGCGGCCGGACACCTCGGTCTTTCCCCTTTTTCCTCTTTTCAGGGGTGCTACCGTCGCCACTACAAATCGGTTAGCATCTTCTCTGGCGGGACTATTTCTGCGGAGTTGAGAATGCCCGATTTTCTTGAAGAAGAAGGAGACACGGAGTGCAGAACTGTCTGAAGATAAGGTTAGAAAGAAGAAAAAGCCCGATTGCACAGCAATCGATGCTTTTTCCTTTCTAAACCTTATCAAGTTTTCTGCACGAAGTGTCTGCTTTCCTTCTTCGATAGAAAATCCCGCATTCTCCTTCGCAGGAATTCGTCCCCGCCAAGCAAGATGCTAACCGATCTCCCTCACCGCTTCTCTTACCTTCAATACCATCGATGGTGTCACGGACAATTCATCAATCCCCATCTCCACAAACGTTTTTGTGAGTGTCGTATCTGCGCCAAGTTCTCCACAAATACCGACCCAGCAGCCTTCCTTGTGGCCGTTGTCGATCACCATCCGGATCATACGCAGGATAGCTTCGTGATGAGAATTGTAAAAATTATCCAAACTCGGGTTTTGGCGGTCGATTGCCAGCGTGTACTGCGTAAGATCGTTTGTTCCTATGCTGAAGAAATCCACTTCTTTCGCAAGAAGATCGCTGATCATTACCGCCGCCGGTGTTTCGATCATGATGCCAAGTTCCACCTCTCCGTATGGAATCCCCTGGGCATCCAATTCCGCTTTTACCTCATTTACAATTTCCTTGATCTTTTTCACTTCGGAAACCGAAATGATCATTGGAAACATAATGGATATGGTTCCATAATGGCTTGCCCGGTAAATGGCACGCAGCTGAGTTTTAAAGATTTCCGGCCGTTCGAGGCAGATGCGGATCGCACGGTAACCCATCGCCGGATTTTCTTCTTTGCCAAGTTCAAAGTAATCCACCTGTTTATCTGCTCCGATATCGAGAGTACGGATGATTACCTTCTTTCCTGCCATCATTTCCACGACTGTCTTATAGGCTTTGAATTGTTCCTCTTCCGTTGGGTACGTATCTTTTTCCAGATACAAAAATTCACTCCGGAACAATCCGATCCCGGCGGCATCATTTGATAACACATCGGCAACATCAGCAACTCCACCAATATTGGCGTACAGATGTATGTTTCGACCGTCTTTTGTGACCGTCTCTTTTCCTTTTAATTCCAGAAGGAGCTGCTGTTTTTTCTTCTCCTCTGCCTGCAGTGCCTCATAATGTGCCAGAGTCTCGGCATCCGGTTCCACGATAAGTTTTCCTTCAAAGCCATCGACAATCGCCATTTTCCCGGCAATATCTGCCGGATAATGGACTCCGATCAGCGCCGGAATATTCATTGTCCGTGCTAAGATCGCTGTATGTGAATTGGTCGAGCCCAGTTTTGTCACAAAGGACAAAACCAGACTTTTATCAAGTTGTACCGTCTCACTTGGAGCGAGATCTTCAGCAAGCAGGATAACCGGCTGATTTCCGGTAATCCCTCCCATCTCTTTCCCCTGCAGAATGCGGATCACACGATTGGAAATATCTCGTACATCGGCGGCACGTTCTTTCATATAATCGTCATCCATTGCAGCAAACATCTGGGAAAAATTATCACCTGTCGTCGCTACTGCAAACTCTGCATTGACCTTCTGGGTGTCGATCATATTTAAGATTGACTCCACATAATCAAGATCATCTAACATCATCTGATGTACGTCAAAGATCATAGCACCCGATTCGCCCACTTCTTTTAATGCCTTTTCATAAAGACCCGCAAGTTCTTCTTTGGCTTTCTCTTTTGCGTCTTCAAAACGTTTCTTTTCCATTTCCACATCTTCGATCGAATAGCGTTTTACCAGGTCTTCCTCTTTTTCAAAAAGAGCGACAGGGCCGATTGCAATTCCACCAAAAACGCTTTTTCCTTCCCATACGTTCATGCTGACACCTCCCGGCTTTTACAGATTTGTCTCCAAAAATGCACTCAATTTGTCCATTGCGGCATCTTCATCTGCTCCCTCTGTCTTCAATACGATTTCCTGTCCCTGTTTTGCACCAAGTCCCATAACACCGAGGATTCGTTTTGCATCTACCTCTCTGCCGTCTTTTGCGATCGTTACTTTGCATTCACAGGCTGCTGCCTCTTTGACAAACAAACCTGCCGGTCTTGCGTGGATCCCCTGTGCGTCTTTGATTACATAATGAAATTCTCTCATGATAGTGTCCTCCTTAATTTTTATATTTTAATCATTGTTATTTTGTTACTGCATCTTTCTTGATCAATCCTAACATTACTGCTGTTACCGCCGAGCCTGCCAGCCAGGCAACGACATAAAGCAGTGGCTGTCCTACTGTGGCAAATACAAAGATTCCACCATGTGGTGCCATCAAGGTACATTTAAACAATGCGGACAAAAATCCGGCAACGCCTGCACCTGCCATCGTACATGGGATTACGTGCAATGGATCCGATGCGGCAAATGGGATCGCGCCTTCTGTGATGAACGAACATCCCATTACGATATTGGAAAGGGCAGAACCACGCTCCGCCTGCGTAAATTTCTTTGGAAATAATTTACAAGCAATTGCAATTCCTACCGGTGGAACCATACCACCAACCATGATTGCTGCCATTGCCATGTAGCATGCCTGCACCGCCGGATCACTTGCCTGCGCGCCCTGATCCATCATCTGGGATGCCGTTGCCAGCATACCGGAACCAAATACATACGCCGCTTTGTTAATCGGGCCTCCCATATCAATCGCCATCATCGCTCCCAGGATAAGTCCTAGAACCGTGATCATTCCGGCATCAGAAATGCCCTTTAACATGTTACTGAGTCCCGTATTGATCAATCCGATCAATGGGTTAAAGATCATACACATCAACACGCCGATGATAAAAATACCAACGAGCGGATAAATGAGTGTCGGTTTGATTCCATCCAAGGAATCCGGTAATTTTTCACACAATTTCTTCAATCCAAGTACGATAAATCCGGCTAAAAATCCGGCTACGATACCGCCAAGGAAACCGGATACCGTATTTCCACCGTTTTCGCCGACAAAAGCAAACTGTGCAACAAATTTGGAAAATCCTCCCAGGTCGCCAACCTTATCGGCAAATACATAACTTCCCAGTATCGCATTTCCGTTTGCTGCCAAAAGTCCGCCGGTAAATCCTACGGCAAGACCCGGTCGGTCAGCAATCGAATAGGCGATGTATCCGGAAAGGACCGGCACCATCAGCCCCATCGCAAGTCCACCGATATATTTAAACAATGCGGAAAGTGGGGTACAGCTTCCGAAATTCGCTCCACCGGTCGAACCGTATCCACAAAGAGTATCGATCAAAAAGGCGATTGCCATCATGATACCACCACCGATAACAAATGGTAACATGTGAGAAACTCCACTCATCAGATGCTGGTACACTGCATGTCCGATTCCTTTCTTCTCTGTGTTTTCCGAAACCATTTCCTGCGCTTCCTCACTTTCATAAACCGGTGCCTGCTTGTCCACGATCTTTCGGATCAATTCCTCCGGTTTATTGATACCATCCGCTACTTTTGTAATAATGACCGGTTTTCCGTCAAAACGTTCCATCGGTACTTTTGTGTCCGCGGCCACGATAATTCCGTCCGCTTTCGCGATTTCTTCTGCCGTAAGTACATTTTTTGCTCCGCTTGAACCTCTCGTCTCTACCTTGATCTGATAACCAAGTTCTTCTGCTTTGCGCTCCAGAGCTTCTGCCGCCATATACGTGTGTGCGATTCCGGTCGGGCACCCTGTCACCGCCAATACATATGGCACATTCGCATCGACTTCCGTCTGCTCTTTTTCTTCTTCCGACTCATTTTCCGCCATTTCAATGACTTTCTTAAATTCTTCTACTGTCTCTGCTTCCCGCAGTTTTCCGGTAAAATCCGGATCCATCAATAATACAGACAAATGGCTGAGCACATCCAAATGTACATTGTCCGCGGTATCCGGTGCCGCGATTAGGAAAAAAAGATTCGCTGGTTCACCATCCAGTGAATCAAACTCCACTCCTTTTGGTGCAACCATTGCCGCCAAACCTGCCTGATTTACCGCTGCGGATTTACAATGAGGAATGGCAATTCCTTCTCCGATTCCGGTCGAACCTTCTTCCTCTCTTGCGTAAACCCCTTTGCGATAAGTTTCAATATCGTTCAGTTTTCCACTCGCATCCATCAAATCAACCAGTGTGTCCAGTGCTTCTTTTTTACTGTGGACTTCTGCGTTCAAACGAATGCTTTTGTCATCCAATAAATCAATAATCTTCATATCGTTTCGCTCCTTTCTTCGCTACACTCACGTGTATTAAAATTCGAAATGATGGGTATTTCGAATCGCCTCTACCTGTTCTCTCGTCGCCAGCTGCTCGGAAAATGCACTGGCACTTCCGGTACAAACGCCCAGTTTAAATGCCTCTTTGTAATCTCCTTCTCCGAGATACCCGGCTAAAAATCCTGCCACCATGGAATCTCCCGCACCCACGGAATTTACCACGGTTCCTTTTGGTGCCTCGCTCTGAAATACGCTTCCGTCATCTCCTACAAACACGGCGCCTTCCCCTGCCATCGAAACAATGACATTCTGTGCTCCCATCTCCTGAAGTTTCTTTGCATATTCTACCGCCTGGTCTTTGCTCTTGATTTTGACATTAAACAATTCTCCCAATTCGTGGTTGTTTGGTTTAATGACAAATGGATGAAACGGCAGTACATTGAGCAGCAGACTCTTCGTCGCATCAACGGCAATTTTCAATTTCCGGTCAGCCAGTCTTTTCATGATATCGCGGTACATCGACTCCGGCATACTCGCCGGAATGCTTCCCGCAAGAACCAAAATATCGCCTTCCTGCAATTCGTCCAATCGGTCAAACATTTTTTTGATTGCTTCCGATGAAATCTCAGGTCCTAAGCCATTGATCTCGCTTTCCACTTCCGAGCGGATCTTCATATTGATTCGGGAAATCCCGTCCTCCAAGCAGATAAAGTCGGTGGAAATTCCTTTTCCTTCCAACTGTCGTTCAATCTCTTTGCCGGTAAACCCAGCCAGAAATCCGAGTGCTGTGCTGTCAAATCCAAGATTTTTAAGCACCATGGATACGTTGATTCCTTTTCCTCCGGCAAAAATCTTTTCTGCCGTTGTCCGGTTTACCATCCCCGGTTCAAAATGTTTGACATCAATGATGTAATCCAAAGATGGATTTAAGGTAACGGTATAGATCATTTTGCTTCACCTCCCTGCACTTCTATGATATTATCGCATTCTGCAAATACCGGATCACTTAATTTTGTCGTTATGATACAAGCATTTGCAAAATCCGCAAATTTTACACATGAGATCTGAGAAAATTTACTCGCATCACTCAAAATGTATCGTTTGGCACAATGTTCCATCGCCGTCTGCTTTACTTTCGCTTCTTTCAGATCCGGTGTCGTAAATCCATTTTTCCGGTGAACTCCGTTCGCTCCCCAAAAGCCTTTTGTAAAATTATATTTACGAAGACTTTCTACCGCTTCGGGTCCAATGATCGCTTCCGTCGTCGCCTTCAGCTCGCCGCCAAGAATAAATGTTGTATATCCTGCCTGGGAAAGTTTTCTTGCATGCGCCACCGCATTGGTTACAAATACCGTTTGCTTCGTTGTCAGATAATCAATCATCAATTCTGTCGTCGTTCCCGCATCCAGATAGACAAAATCATCTTCTTTGATCAACGAAGCCGCATATTTTGCAATTTCTCTCTTTTCCGCAAGATTTTTATCCTTTTTCTGGGTCACACTGTCTTCCTTCGTGCTGTAAGCATCTCCGACAACCATCGCCCCGCCGCGGACTTTCTGGATTCGCCCCTGTTCATCCAATACGGCAAGATCTCGCCGGACGGTGGATTCTGAAATATTCAGTGCATCCATCAGTTCCTGAATCGATGCACTTCCTTTTTCCGTCACAATCCGCCAAATTCCTTGCAAACGCTCTTCTGTCAGCACTTTTACCACTCCTTTCGTGGATCATTTCGTTTTTGTTATTGTTATTATAGCGCCACTTTCTTCCATTGTCAATCATTTTCTTTCAATTTCTTTCATTTTCTTTCATTTTTTTATTGTCCGGCTTCTAGGGGCGGAGTTTCTTTGACCCAGGCGGCGGTTTTTCTTTCCAGACCACACTCCCACAGCTTTCCCTTTGACCCAAACATCGCTTTTTCCTTCCAGACCACACTCCGATGGCTTCCTCTTTGACCCAGGCGGCGGTTTTCCCTTGCCAGACCACACTCCGGTGGCTTTTCCTTTGACCCTAGCGGCGTTTTTTCGAACCAGACCAAAAAACCCCAGGTTAACCATATACCCATGCGGCGAATTACCTTTTAATTAAAAACTA
>UQAQ01000059.1 GCA_900539115.1 uncultured Roseburia sp. | reverse complement strand
GAAAAGAGTTTAGGAAAGCAATCAAGGAATATTACAGTAAAGTATGAAAAGGATAGATAAAAAGTGCAAATTTTGCACTTAAAGATACCAATTTTGCACTTATAGTTGAAATCGGGAAAAAAGTATGTATAATGTATATTAATTTTAATATTGAGATACTTTACACATGCGATATGGGTGTGGGAGAGTAATATTTCATACGGTTGGAAGGAGAAAGTTTTGAGGATAAAAAAAGAGAGAAAGAAACGGAAATTTGAAAGAGTCGAGCTCCCGGTTAGTTTGAAACCGGAAGTTCGGAGTTACTCTTACTATGCGTTTCCTCAATGCATTATTATGGCAGAGGAAAGAATCGGAAAAAGAATTGCAAAATTTGAGATTTGTGACAGCAGTGAAACAGGAGATTGGACTTCTATAGGTTTAAAACAGGAAGATTCATGCTGGGTATATGATACAGAAGATGCGTACAATCGTGCCTGTAATGGCTGCATTTATCGGCCATTGGCGGGAAACGAGGGGTATATTCATGTCAAAATGCATTTTCAGCAGGAATCGGAACCATGGGCGGCAATTAATATATTTTTGACAGAGGATGAAGAGAATGTGCTACTGGGTGACGAAAAATATCTTTGTCGTTTTGGGAATTTTATTCATGATGGGGTTTCCTTGTACTTTGAGGGTAAAAAAGAGGAGATTCCGGGAAAGGATGACGGACGAGAAGGAGAGTTTGTCTTAAATATATCCCAAGGAAGGATAGAATGCTTTTATGGCGAAGGAAAAAATGTCAAAAAAGTGGGGGAAAGACAGTTAAAAACGGGAAAACAATTGTACATCGGTGTTCAAGTAAGACATGAAGAGAATTCCTTTTATCCATGGCTTTTCAGTAACTTTATCCAGATAAGTTGTGATGTTGGCAGTATGCACCGTCGCCTGGAATTTTACAACTTTTACAAAGATGAACAGTTTGATCTGCCCAATCATTTTCTAAACTATAATTACATTCAAGTACAGGATTTGATGCAGAGAGGTGGTATATCTGCCATAAAATGGGAGTTATGTCAAAAGAGATATGTGGAAATGAAATTGGATCAGTATTATTTGGACGGAAGGGACGAATATCATTATGAACATCATTTGCATCAGAATTTACTTTACGGATTTGATGATAAACAGAAAATTTTCTTGGCGGTGGGGTACGACAATTTAGGTAAGATACAAAGATACCACATTTCATATGAAGATATGAAAGAAACATTAAAAAGGTATGAGCATATTGTAATCAAAAGTATCACTTATCATCAAGGATTTCGGTTTTATCGCTTTGTACCGGAATACATAAAAAAAGTGTGCAAAGATTATCTGGAAGGAATCAATACAGAACTAGCCACACAACCTTTTTTGCCGACAGAAGACAGGGTATACGGAATTCGAATCTATGAGGAATTGCAAACTCAGAAAGGGTTAGAGGTTCTGGTGTCAGATCGTCGGGTTTCTTATGTGTTGTATGAGCATAAAGTGATTATGGAAAAACGGATTGAATACATGTGGCAGGAAGAACTGATAGATAAAGAATTATATGATACGTTAAAAGAAACCGCACATCTGTTGGTAACCACGGCTTTTAATTTGATTCATGTATGCCAGAAGTATCGCTTACGACCGGATAAAAGAAAAGACATCCTGTTAGTGGATTTGTTGATGAACTTAAAAAAAGAGGATGAAATCCTTATGAAATACCTTACTCAGGAATGGAAAAGAGGATAGGAAGGAGCATAAATGGAGGAAGATATTAGAAATCGCTGTAGAAAGATGCTGGCGGATTGTTATGAAATGACGGAAGAGAAATTACAGAAAAAATATGAAAAGGATAACCTGGAGATGGATTCTCTTATCATGTTTGACTTTGTCATAGAACTGGAAGAAGAATTTGGAGTAGAGTATCAGGATTTTGATGAACTCACTTTGCATATGAATAATCTGGAAGAATTGCTGGATTATTTGGTAGAATTTATCAAGACAAAAGAAAAGGAGTAGAACATGAATCAACGAAAGTTTGAAATGGCAAAACATGCATATACAACGGTGCCGTATTATCGCGAGTTGGCAGAAAAGAATCCGGAAATTCCGGAGTGGATAAAAAAGGGAATAAATTGGGAAAAAATCCCTTTGGTAGAAAAAAATGCGATTGTTCAAAAGCAGGAAAAGCTTATATCGGAGGAATATTTGGGAGATTTGGTGATGAAACGATTGACCCGCAGTCATACCTCCGGCAGTACCGGGACTTATCTGGATGTGTACTGGACTAAACAGGATACGGCGGCGTCTCTTTTACCTTTGTGGATGGAACGGTATCGATGTGCAGGAATACGTACCAAAGACAAAGTTTGTCTATTTAATATGGTATTGGAAAACGAATATGACATTAAGAACAATCAAATGATCCTTTCAAAGAAGCAGTTAACCAAAGACAAGATGATACGAATCTATGAAAAAATGCAGGATTTTGAGCCGGCGTGGTTGCTACTTCATCCCGGAATTGCAGAAATGCTGATACAGTTAGTAACAAAGGAGAAACTTTCTCCGTTAAAAAGTTTAAAATATATTGAATTAACGGGTGAAATGGTATTGGAAGGTCTCACTCAGAAATTGGAAAATATATTTAATTGTCCGGTAAGATGTCATTATGGAACAATGGAGGTAAATACCATAGGATATGAAAAAGATGGAGCCTATCAGGTATTTGACAAATCAACCTATGTTGAAATCATGGATGATAGAGGACAGCCGGTAAAGGATGGAGAATATGGAAATATTTATGTTACATCTTTGCACAACCGGGCGATGCCCTTTGTGAGATATGGAATTGGTGATATAGGAAGAATCCTATCACGAAACGACGGGATTGTCCGTTTGGAGTTAAAACATGCGAGAAAAAATGATTTGCTGTGTATGCCGGATGGAAGCAAAGTGCTTCCGGACGTTCTACTGGGGCCAGTCGAGCGGATAAATGGGGCAATGGAGCAGATGATCTATCAGTTTCAAGTGATACAGCAAAGCAGAAACTCGCTGTTGATAAATACGGTATTGGATTCCGATATGGAAGAAGGCGAGTTTGAAAAACTGTATCTTGAACTCTTTCAAGAAGAGTGGAAGGATGAGTTTGAATGGAAATTCCAATATAGTAATGAGATTCAAATAAACCCATGTACGGGGAAAAGTGGCTGGTTTTTTAACCAGTACAAAGAGAACAAATAGGAGGATAAAAAATGAGAAAAATCACAAAAAAAATAGTTTGTATTATATTGATGATAACAGTTACTTTTTATACTAATGCAGCAAATTTAAATGGGTTTGTTGCAGAAGCATCAAATAAAACAAGAAATAGTTATTTAGTTGTTGTAAATAAAACGGAGGCTATGAAGTTAAAAAATGAGTATAATGGAGAGTATGTAAATTGTTGTAGAAAAGATAAGTTGACAGAGAAAAACAAAGTATTATTAGTTGAGTTAAATTCAGAGGAGGCAAAAGCTCTTTGCAATAATAATGAAATAAATTATATTGAGAAAGAGGTGGAAGTACATGCAAGTCATAATTCCAAGAATTATAAAAAAAATAGTTTAAATAAAAAGTGGAATTATAATATTATAAACTATAATTTTAAGAAAAAGAATAAAGATGAGAAAATAAAAGTTGCGGTGTTAGACTCTGGAGTAGATTTAGGAAATGATATTGATGTCGAGGAGTCAATTAATTTGGTTTCTGATGAAGAAAATAGTCCGGTTTTTCAAGATATTACAGGTCATGGCTCAAGTGTTGCAGGAATTATTGCAGCAAAAAAAAATGATTATGGAATAGAAGGGCTTAACCCTAATGTAGAGTTATATTCTGCAAAAATACTGGACAATACAAACAAAGCGCCAATAAGTCGTGTTGTAAATGGGATATATTGGGCAATTGATAAAGGGGTGAAGATAATAAATATTAGCTTTGGGACTACTAAAGATTCAATTGTTTTGCATAAAGCAATAAAAGATGCGTACGATGCTGGAATACTTATTGTAGCAGCAGCAGGCAACACAGGCAGTGAAGTTGAGTATCCTGCTGCATATAAGGAAGTGATGGCTGTTGGATCAGTTAATAGTAAAGGAGAAATTAGTGATTATAGTGCAAAAGGAGAAGAAGTTGAAATACTTGCTCCAGGAGAAAAAATACACTCAACAGGTGGATTTGGAGGAGTATTAGTTTCATCTGGTACAAGTTTGGCAGTACCGCACGTTGTGGCAGCAGCATCTTTGATATGGGAAAAAGATTTAACAGTGTCAAATGAGTTTATACGTCAATTGTTATTAGAGTGTGCAAATAAAACTGTTTGCGGTAAAGGAAGTGGAGAAGGTATACTTGATATATCTTATGCAATGGAAATGTATGAAGAATATAAAAAAGAATACAAAGATGCGGAAATAAATCATTGTAAAGTGATTAAAAATGTATCTGAATTAACGACGCGTGAAGTAGATGATAGTGTTGAAGGAAGTTGGAGTTATTCTGATCATAATTCCATGGTTGAGAATAGTCAATTGTCAAGTCAAGAGATTTCAATTATCAAGTCAGGGGCTGTTTATCCGGATTCAAGTCTGAGTGGAGTTAGTGGATTGACGGCGCATCCAGAGTGGCATGGAGGTTATAAAGCCGATAATTATGTAGGAAGTTATTTATACGTTACCTATCTTGCAAAAGCAATTCGAGAAGAGGTATCATTATCTTCGGTTTATGTACCAGGGAATATAGGAGTTTCTGAAGCCTCATACTTGTTAAATGCTGTTCAAAATGTAGATTGGGCAACTATGTTAGCGACCCCTTCAAATCATAATAAAAGTTTATTTGTATTGGGCATGGCACTTCATACAGCTACAGATACATATGCTCACAGTGTGTGGGCATATGTGAAACATGGGAATAAAAATGTTTGGGAACATCTTGATCATGGCGACAAAAATGGGTGGGCAGATGCAAGTGACAAATGTAGAGAGAGATTTGAAACAGCAACGGCCGTTTCAAAAAAATCGATAAAAACATTTCTTAGTAATTCTAGAGGAGATTGTAGAGATTATGATCCTGATACAGGATATAAAAATGCGGGAAGCACATGGAAGGTTAGAGGTCTCTCTGATAATATGAGAAATAATGTGGGGTGTGATTCACCAACTTTTTATACGTTGCTTAATTTTACGGAACAACCTAAATATATGACTTACAAATAATAACTTATTATATCTGAAGGAAGGAAGAAAACATATGAAAAGAAAATTATTTACTATATTGACATTTCTGTTGGCATTTTTTGTGACAATTGGGATAAGAGTGCAAACTGGAAAATGTGAATCGAAGATTCATCCATTACCTCTGGCTGATATGAGGATGAATCAATTGTGCGTGCAAAAGGGAAAACTCTGTGCCTATTACAAAGATGAAGATAGTATCAATCAGAAGGCAGTTTTTCAAAACAATAAATGGATGACGAAGATGGTGAAAGATTCTTTTTCAATTCAAAAAGGAGAAAAGAAATATTTTACGGTGTTTCCGGATGGAGACGGATACATTGAAGTTTCCCCGGATGTAAAAACCATAAAAACGCATAATGCAAACGGAAAGGTGACAAAAAAGATTGTCATTAAAAATACAAAATTGTTGGCAGCTGCGTCGAAGATTAAACAGGCACAACAAGTTGGAAAAAATCTCATTTTTCTGCTATTTGAGGAAAAGAAAACAGAGAAAAATACAGCTATCATGATTGATAAAAAGAGTCAAAAAATTCGTTGGAAAAAGAAAAATATGGGAGATAGTTGTCAGATTATAAAAAATACGGTTTATGCATATCGGTATACGAAGAATGCAAAGGAAACAGACGTGATTCGGATTTATGAAGCATCTTCAGGAAAAAAGGAAAAATATAAAATGGATTTGTCCTCGATTCGACAGAGAGTGGAGCAGAAAGAAGGAGAAGAGTCTGTTACCGATTGTGGATTTGTTCTTTCTGAAAATAGTGGGAGTTTGTATGTGGGCTATCAGGGAGGAATATATCAGGTAAAAGGAAAAGGTACATTTATTGATATTATGGGAGTGAATCAATCTGACTTTTATGATAAGCAGATGATAAGTTTTGCAGTTGCAAATAAAAAAGAAGTATATGCATTGTATTCAAAGGGACGGTACGATGGCGAGGCACAACAATTATTAGTAATAAGAAAGTGAGGAAAATGATAAAGAAAAGAGCTATGATTTTACTCTGCAGCATGGCAATCCTCTCTATTATGGGAGTTCCTAGATTAAGTAAAGCGGAGTTATCCAAAGAATGGAAAACAGTAAAGGTACGTGTAGATACTGAAGGTAAAAAGACCGAGTTGCCCGAAGAATGGGTAACGGTAGATGTACGTACTGAAGGTAAAAAGGCCGAGTTACTGAATGGTCATTATGAGAACAGTGGATGTGCTAAGCTTACTCAATCTGAAATTGAAACCATGTTAAAGATGGAAAAAATGGAAACGGTAACGTTACAGGGAATTTCAGTAAAAAAACTGGATATGTCCAAAGCAAAAAAATTAAAGACATTGGTGTTGGACAATTGTAACACTAAAAGTTTAAATGTGACTAGTAACAAAAAGCTGAGAAAAATTGTAATCCGGAATACCAAGATTAAGACATTGGATTTATCTCAAAACAAGGAATTAACAGAGGTTGCAGTGCAAAATGGTGAAGAAAGCTGTTTGACAAATTTGAAAACTGGAGAATGTGAAGAAGACACGTTTTTTAAATATCCGGAGCAAAGTTGTAAGGTGAAATTTGCACAAAATAATAAGATAAAAAAATTGGAGTATTATTCTTCGGATAAACTTGTTGATTTGTCTAAATTGGTATCTTTAAAAGAGTTGTATATTGCAAAGGATACTTCAGCAAAAGTATCAAAAAAATGGTATAAGAAAAATAAAAAGAAACTTAAAGTATATAGCGAAGGCTTTTTACAAAAGAAATTGAAAGAAAAAAAGAGCAAGAATATGGTGCTTTTGAAACCTACAAAAGATAAAGATTGTTCTTATGGATATCGAATTTGGTCGGATTATTCATGGTAATAGGTAATTGCGAAACTCGTTAAGCTCGTTCGCAATCTTGAAATTAGTAGCATTGTAGAAAAAATGAATCTATCAATATTTGGACGAATTGTTTGGCGATAGATACGTTGAACAGCAATAAGTATAAAATATGGGAATTTTTGAACAAGTTATCCATAAAAAAGGAGGAAAAACCTATGAAAAAAATATTTACTAAACTACTTTTAACCGGACTTTTGTGCACACTAGTATGGCAGATAAATTCGGTGGAACCAGCTCGGGCAGCAGAGGTAAATTCGGAATATATGCAGGAGATTCCATTGAATGCGACACATTTTCCGGATGAAACATTTCGTCAATATGTAAGTCATGCATTGGATATTAACAAAGATGGTGTGTTGAGTCGGGAAGAAAGAGAAGACATCTACTATATGGATTTTAGTGTAGAAGGACCCAATAAATCTTCTTATTGGTACGAAGAAGATATGAATGATGGCTCTTTGTATTCTTTTGCTCCTGAAATTGAGAGAAAAGATGATTACAAGATTAGTAGCAAGGATAAGAAAACATTTATCTCTAACTTTTCTTCAGATAATGCTATTATGGATGTAAAAGGAGTGGAATATTTTTTTAATCTAGAGGAAGTTCGAATTGCGAAATATGAAACGATACGAGGTTCTTTTAAAAATAATGTCAACTTGAAAAAGATATGGATAAGGAGTTCTAAAGCAGGAGAAGTATCCTATGACAAAGTTAATTCAGAGTTTCCACTTTCCCAATTGACCTATTTTCATTTGGACAATATTGGTATTAAGGGGGATGAGATAAAGCCAGAAAAGATGCCTAGATTGGAAGTAATGCGTATCGTTTTACCGGACGGAACCAATCAGAAATTGAAGAAACTTAATCTTTCTAAAAATAAAAAATTGAAAGACCTAGAGCTGGGAAACATTGTTCCGCCGACACTGAATTTGAAAAATAATACAAAACTTAAGTCTGTAAAAGTGTACACTGGAAAGTCAATTCGAAAGGAAAAGGCAAGGTATACTTATTATCAGCCCAAGAAAAACATGAGTTGTAAGATTCAGTTCCCCAAGAAAAATAATATATCCACACTTTATTACCTTGTGGATAATACCAGTCTTGACATTCGAAATCTGACGAATTTAGAAAACATTCAGACATTAAAGAAAGTGAAAATGAAAGCGAAATCAAGCTGGATTCGAAAAAATTTCAACAAAAATAATTGGGGTTGCATCGTTTCAAAGGATGGTGTGTATCAAAAGAAAATAAAAGCATCTAAGAAAAAAACGACAATCATATAATTGTAGAGTGAACAAGTTATTTTTAAAGTAAAAAAACCACTTGCATTTCCAAGTATACCATGCTATACTGTTGGAAAAGCAAGTGGTTTTTATTCGTAACCGCTCCATAGTCCGTACATTGTCATCCCTCCATTTTTGTGCAACAATAGTCTCAACAACAAATCAATTCGTCTAAAAAGTTTAGTTTTTGACTTTTTGGACTGCAATGGAGGAAACGACTATGGAAATAGAAACAGCTACAGTGGCACGCCAGTACCGGCTGATGGAATGGGCCGACCAGATACGCGACTGCCAGTCGCGTCCCAATGGAATGTCAGTCGATGAATGGTGCCATACACATGCTATCTCTAAGGCGAATTATTATTACAGGCTTTCGCAAGTCCGCAAAGCCTGTCTGGATCAAATGCAGAAAGAACCGGTACATCAAAGCATTGTTCCTGTGCAGATGGAGCAGTTAAAGAAAGAAACACTGTCATCCGATTCATCATTAGAAATGATCATAAACGGAATTACACTTCGCATAACAGAATCTACTTCTGATGAATTGCTGAAAAAAGTGTTGCGGGTGGTTGCCGATGTTAAATGACGCTTCCTGTTTTAAACAGG
>UQAQ01000058.1 GCA_900539115.1 uncultured Roseburia sp. | reverse complement strand
AGGCTCATTCTGCTGAGAAACAATTAAAAAAATCCCTTATATTAAGGGAAAAAAGACTTGATTATTTAGGGAGGATTTAAAAATGGCGGAAAGTAATAAGATGAGGGAGATGCCGGTCAATAAACTCATGCTTCAGATGGGAATACCGATGATCTTATCGATGGCATTGCAGGCAGTCTACAATATTGTGGATAGTGCCTTTGTGGGAAATATGAAAGTGGGAAGTGAAGCGGCATTGAATGCACTTACGCTCGTATTTCCGGTTCAGATGCTGATGGTGGCAATTGGAATCGGAACCGGTGTGGGAACCAATGCGCTTTTAGCAAGAACGCTTGGAGAGGGAAATCGTAAAAAGGCGGCGAAAGTGGCAGGAAACAGCCTGTTTTTAGGAGCAGTCATATATGTGGTATGTCTGTTGTTTGGAATTTTTGGTGTAAAAGCATACATTTCTTCGCAGACCGTGGATCCGGAAGTGATCGCGATGGGAACCGGTTATCTTAGAATATGCTGCGTCATTTCGTTTGGAATCATTTTCTTTTCTTTGTTTGAAAAATTATTGCAGGCGACGGGGCGTTCCCTGTATTCTACCATAGGTCAGGTTGTGGGAGCGGTAGTAAATATTATTCTTGATCCGATTATGATCTATGGAATCGGTCCGGTGCCGGAAATGGGCGTAGAAGGAGCTGCCTATGCAACGGTGATCGGACAGGTTGCGTCTGCGGTGCTTTTGTTTGTTTTTCATATAAAATTAAATAAAGAATTTGAACATGACGCAAAGTATATGAAGCCGGATCGTGGAATTATCAAAGGAATTTATGTGATCGGACTTCCGGCAATCATTGCGCAGGCACTTATGTCGATCATGGTTTATGTTATAAATTTGATTTTGAAGTTCAGTGCTTCTGCACAGACCGCATACGGACTGTTTTATAAAGTGCAGCAGTTTGTATTGTTCTTAGCGTTTGGACTGCGCGATGCCATTACACCGATTATCGCTTTTTCTTACGGTATGCAAAACAAAAAGCGAATTCAGGATGGAATAAAATATGGATTAATGTATACAATTATACTTATGATTATGGGCGTAATGATTACAGAGATTTTTCCGGGTGCGTTTGCCTCTTTATTTAATGCAGGACAGTCCAGAGAATATTTTATCAGTGCCATGCGGATTATTTCTATCAGTTTCCTTTTTGCGGGAATCAATATTGCGTATCAGGGGATTTATCAGGCTTTGGATGGGGGAATGGAGTCGCTTGTAATCTCGCTGCTCAGACAGTTAATTATCATCTTACCGCTGGCAGGAATATTTTCTGTTTTTGTCAGAAACGGACAGATGGGAGTTTCACTGATCTGGTGGGCATTCCCGATCACTGAGTTCATAGCCTGTCTCGTGGGATATGTATTTTTAAAGAGGATTCGAAAGAAGACGGATTGCATGAAAGAATAAGAATAATAGACGTATTTTTGCACATACTACATTTCAAACAGCAGTCATTGAATGACAAAAATTGGAATGGAGGAACTTATGGAGCAGAATGTACGCCCTTTTGGATTAAGGGATAAAGCAGGTTATATGTTTGGCGACTTTGGTAACGATTTTACCTTTATTTTGTCAAGCATGTTTTTATTGAAATTTTATACAGATGTCATGGGAGTTCCCGCCGGAGTGGTTGGTATTATGATGATGGCAGCCCGCGTAGTGGATGCCGTTACCGACGTGGCGATGGGACAGATCGTGGATCGTACGAAACCGACAGAACGCGGAAAATTTGTGATCTGGATTCGGAGAATGTGCGGTCCGGTCGCTGTGGCATCTTTTTTGATGTACGCAAGCTGGTTTGCGCATATGCCGCTTGGATTTAAGATATTCTGGATGTTTTTTACGTATATTTTGTGGGGGAGTGTGTGTTATACCGGGATCAATATTCCGTATGGTTCGATGGCATCGGCAATTTCCGGAAATCCATCGGACCGCGCACAACTGTCAAACTGGAGAACGATCGGTGCGTCGCTGGCAGGAACCGTAATCGGAGTCGTGATGCCGCTTGTCGTATATTATCAGGATGAAAACGGAAATAATGTGCTTTCCGGAACACGCATGATGATTGCCGCGCTGGTGTGCTCGATCGGAGCTGTGATCTGTTATCTGATCTGTTATGCTATGACGACGGAGCGAGTAAAGGTGGAGCAGACGACGAGTCAGTTCCGTGTTTCGGAATTGCTCTCGGGAATCGTGCATAACCGTGCCCTGATTGGGATTATCGTCAGCTCGATCTGTATGATTCTGGCACAAATGACACTTACGAATATGACAACGTATCTTTTCCCCAATTTTTACGGTAACATCCGGGCGCAGTCATTATCGGGACTGGCAGGAACGGTTATTACACTGATCTGTGCTTCCTTTACGGTGCCGCTTTCGGCAAAACTGGGAAGAAAGGAGCTGGGTATCGCCGCCGCCTTATTTGGGGCAGCAGTGCTATTTGTGACAAACTTTTTAAAATTGCAGAATGCGTATGTGTTTGTCGTGTTTTATACCTTTGCGTATGTCGGCATCGCAATCTTTTCGCTGATTACGTGGGCGATGATCACGGATGTGATTGACGACGCGCAGGTTCATGACGGAAGGAGAGCCGATGGAACGATTTATTCGGTGTATTCTTTTGCCAGAAAGGTAGGACAGGCGGCGTCTTCCGGTGTGGCGGGACTTCTATTAAGCATCATCGGATATAGTCAGGCGACAGCATTTGAACCATCCGTCGTCAATGGAATCTACCATATTACCTGCCTGGCACCTGCAGTCGGTTTTGTACTTCTTGCCCTGTCGTTGGCATTTTTGTATCCGCTGGATCGAAAAAAGGTGCAGGAAAATGCACGGATTTTGGCAGAAAAGGAGAATGAGGCGAGATGAAAAATTATGCTTTTTGTGTGGATTCTGACGGTTGTGTCATGGATACGATGACACCGAAACACCGGTTTTGTTTTGGCCCGGAAGCGATAAAAATGTGGAATCTCCTGCCATGGGAAAAAGAAGCCGAAAAACGCTGGGAAGAGATCAATCTTTGGCAGAAAACAAGGGGAATCAATCGTTTTCAAGGAATTTATCGTTTTTTGTATGAGTTCAGAGACAAGATTAGTGAGGCGGACGAACTTCCCCGGCTGGAACATTGGCTGCAGACGACGGGAGAATATTCGGAACGAGCACTTGCTGAAGAAGTGAAAAAGACCGGTTCAAAATTATTACAGCAGGTACTCGACTGGTCGGATAAAGTAAATGAATCGATCAATCAGATTCCCAAAGAGAAGACAAGGGTATTTACCGGGGCAAAAGATATCATTTCCAGAATATGTAAAGAAACAGATATTTATATCATTTCGTCAGCAAATCGGGAGGCGGTATGCCGTGAATGGGAAGAGGCAAGTGTATTAAACTATGTTACAGAGTGCATGACACAAGAGAAGGGAACAAAGTGCGAGTGCCTCAAAAAAGTCTGTGCATTGGGATACGAATCATCTCATGTTTTGATGGTCGGAGATGCCTTGGGCGATAAGAAAAGTGCCGATGCTGCGGGAATTCCATTTTTCCCAATTCTTGCCGGAAAAGAAGAGGAGTCATGGCAGGAAGGAAGAGAAAGTGCATTTCCGGCGTGGCTGAATGGAAATTATACAAAAGAGATGCAGCAGAAATATGAAAGACAGTTTTATCAAAATTTAGAAAGGGATGAAAGAAAATGAATATTGATCTGAGAGCAAATCCATTTTTTCTGACAGAAGAAGATTGTGACTGGGTTCACGAGACGATTGCCGCGATGAGCGACGAAGAAAAAGTAGGACAATTATTTTTCCAATTGACATCTTCACAAAAAGAAGAGGATCTGATCGAATTGATACAGACGTATCATCTCGGAGGCTGTCGCTACAATCCGGCATCGGCGCGGGAGGTATGGAAGCAGAACCGCATTTTGCAGGAAAACAGCAAGATTCCGTTGTTTATCGCCTGCAATACGGAATCCGGCGGCGATGGTGCATGCACGGATGGCACGTATATCGGCAATGGCATGAAGATTGGAGCGACAGGAAACCCTGATTACGCGGAAGACATGGGGCGCATGGGAAATGCAGAAGCGGCGGTAATCGGGTGTAATATGGCATTTGCGCCAGTCTGCGATATCTATTACAATCCGATGAATACCGAAATTTCGACAAGAGCTTTTTCCAATGATCCGGAAATGGTAAAAAAATGCAGTGTCGAATATGTGAGGGGTGCGCACCAGAATACGGATTTTGCCTGTGTGGCGAAACATTTTCCGGGAAATGGTGTGGATTACCGCGATGCCCATCTGTCCAATCATGTCAATGATTTCTCGCCAAAACACTGGGATGAGACGTATGGTATGGTTTACAAAGAATTGATCGAAAATGGGGTCGAAGGGATTATGGGCGGCCATATCATGCTTCCCGAATATGTACGCGAACTTGCCCCGGAACTGCCGGAAGAGGAAGTGTGGATGCCTGCGACATTGAACAAAACATTGATGACGACGCTTTTGCGTGATAAACTGGGATTTCAGGGGGTCGTAGTGACTGATGCTTCCCATATGGTGGCGATGACAAACCAGATGACGCGAAAAGAGATGCTTCCGCGTGCCATCAACGCCGGCTGTGATATGTTCCTGTTTTTCAATGATCCACAGGAAGATTATCAGACGATGCTTACCGCTTATCAAAGAGGAGTGATCTCTGAAGAACGGATGACGGAAGCCCTGACAAGGATCCTCGGAATTAAGGCTCGCCTGCAGCTTCATAAAAAAAGTGCGGCAGAAATGGTCCCGGAGAAAGATACACTGGACAGGGTACTCGGAAATGAGGAATTTAAGAAAAAGCAGAGTGAGATCAGCGAAAAAAGCCTTACCCTTGTGAAATATAAGGACAAAGATGTGCTGCCGATTTCGCCGGAAAAATATAAAAAAGTTATGATCGTGCACATTAAAGGACATGAGACAGGGATGGTGGAACTCCTGAAATTGTGCGGAATGGAAGGAAAAAATCCGGCAGAGACAGTCAAACAAAAATTATGCGAACGCGGATACGATGCGTATGTTTACGAAAGTCCGCTTGACCAGATGAAACAGAAGGCTTTGAAAGGCGAAAAGCCGGATCTGAATATTTATTTTGCCGGAAAGAATGCCATCTCAGAATTTCGTGAACAGGCAGATCTTGTGATCACGCTTTGCGATGTGATGGCGGGCAGGCCAAGTTTCGGAATGTCGAAAGGCGGCGGTGAAATTCCGTGGTATGTATTTGAGGTGCCCGTGATCGCAGTCGGATGCGGACAACCGACGATGCTTTCGGACATCCCGCAAGTGCGTACGTATATTAATATCTATGATGCCAAAGAGACTACATTGGAAAAACTGATCGAGGCGCTTTCGAGCGGAGCGGATGCCTTTGTCGGAAAAGATCCGATCGATAGTTTTTGCGGATTACAGGATACAAAATGAGAATGTCCCTCAATTTAGATCCGGCTTTTTTATTGTCGTCGCGAGCGTATGGTCTAAAGAGGGAAAATCGGCATTTAGGTCAAAAGAATTGTCGCGGGCGTATGGTCTAAAAGGGAAAAACGCCACTTTGGGTCAAAAGAATTGTCGCGGGCGTATGGTCTAAAGGGAAAAAACGCTATTTAGGTCAAAAGAGCGGTTTTTGCGGATTACAGGATACAAAATGAGAATGTATTGACATTCGTTTTTGAAAAGAGTAAGATGGTGGATACGAACGAAGAAAACGGGGAAACAAGGATGAATATAGTAAAAAAGGAAGGTCTGCTGTGTCTTTGGGTGCTCATATGCGTTTGGCTGTGCAGTACACCAAAGCAGGCAGAAGCTTATACATTAAATATTAGTAAGCAGGAGTATGAGACGATGGTTTTGGACTCCTTGGTTTCGACGGGAAATAATGCCCGTCTAAAGAACGTGCTTGAAAAAGCCCGCGCCGGCAAAAAAGTGACGATTGCATATCTTGGCGGCTCGATCACGGAAGGGGTAGGAGCCGGTTCGAATACGAAATGTTATGCAGAAAAATCCTGGAAAAAATTTACAGATAAATACAGTCTGTTTCACAATGCAGAATTTATCAATGCAGGAATGAGTGGAACGCCATCTTCGCTGGGGGCGATTCGTTATCATAGAGATGTTGAGTCGAAAATAAAAACGGGAAAAGGACCGGACATTTTATTTTTGGAATTTGCCGTCAATGACCGCGAAGAGTGCACGAAAGGCGGCGCCTACGAGGGCTTGATCCGGCGCGCCATGAAATCCGGAAGCGCTGTGGTTTTGATTTTCTCTGTATTTCGCGATAATTTTAATATGCAGGATACTTACATACCTTATGGAAAATATTATGGACTACCGATGATCAGTATTAAAAACGGCGTAAAAAGTCAGTTTTCGAATCCGGATTTTTCAGATTGGTTTTTTCATGACTACTGGCATCCAACCAATCAAGGCCACGCATTTATGGCAGACTGTATCGCCAATCTGTTTGAAAAAGTGGACTGTCAGATGCCGCAAAAGGACAAGATTGAGGACGTTTCAAAAGTAAAACCGTATAAGACAGATGGTTTTGAGACATTGAAAATGCTTACCACACATAGTGTGAAAAAAAGCAAAAAAGGGAAAAAGCAGGAGATTAAAAAAGTCAGCGCAGGCGGGTTTAAGACAAAAGATGAAAGAACCGGAATCTTTCGTTTTAATGGCAAGGATAAATTTCCTTATAATTGGAAACACACAAAGAAAAATTCCAAGAAGCCGTTGAAAATCAAAGTAAGTTGCAATAAATTTTTGGTGGTGTACAAGTTATCGAAAAACAGTCATACCGGGAAAGCGGATATTTTCGTGGACGGAAAGAAAATCAAAACGGTCAATGGCTATGATAAAGATGGGTGGAACAATGCAAGGATTGTACTTGCCATAAATGAAGAAGCAAAAAAGGTACATACGATTGAAATTCGGATGGCAAAAGGGAACCGCAAAAAAGACTTTACGGTTCTAGCCATGGGATATCATTAAAAATGTTCAATCAGTATTTTAATACCGAGGCAGATTAAGATGATACCTCCGGTAATTTCTGCTTTTTTTTGATAGCGTGTCCCAAATACATTTCCAATCTTTACGCCGCCGACGGAAATGAGAAATGTCGTGCACGCGATCAAAAGACATGCGAGAAGAGTATTGGCAGTGCGGCTTAAAGTCCTTGTGATGACAACCGGAATACAGGAAAAGGTAATGCCAATCGCCAGTGCGTCAATGCTGGTAGCTACTGCCAGAAAAAACATGGTTTTAAATCCAAATTCGGCATTGGAAGTATTTTCCTCTTCGGAAAGTGATTCACGAATCATATTGGCACCGATCAGCACCAAAAGGAAAAAGGCAATCCACGCAGAAAACGTATCTACATAATGTTCAAAACGACTTCCCAGTAAATAACCGGTCAGTGGCATAATCCCCTGAAAAACACCAAACCAGGTGCCGACGATAAGGCATTTGGAAGCGGTATGTTTGGAAAGGGATAACCCCTTGCAGATTGATACGGCAAAGGCATCCATGGACAACCCGATGCCAAGGACTAAAATTGTTAATAAATCCATATTTTTTCTCCTACTTGTTAAGAATTTTGAGCCCTATTCGACCCAATGTTTGCCAATGAATGTCTCTTACGTGCAAGCACGACAATCCATCCATGTCAAACATTGGTCCTGAATAGTTACCAGTTTGGAAGTAACTATTCAGGCATCCCCACCCTCTATTCGCATTTACGAACACTGCGTGTTCTTTTTCGCCTTTGTCAAGGCTAAAAATGCTCATATAGGAGTGGGGAGCCCTATTCGACCCAATGTTTACCAATGAATGTCTCTTACGTGCAAGCACGACGATCCATCCATGTCAAACATTGGTCCTGAATAGTTACCAGTTTGGAAGTAACTATTCAGGCATCCCCACCCTCTATTCGCATTTACGAACACTGCGTGTTCTTTTTCGCCTTTGTCAAGGCTAAAAATGCTCATATAGGAGTGGGGAGCCCTATTCGGCCCAATGTTTGTCAATGAATGTCTCTTACGTGCAAGCACGACGATCCATCCATGTCAAACATTGGTCCTGAATAGTTACCTTGAAAATAAAAAAAGACACAAGTATGGCATGCCATACATGAGTCTCGTTCATTAAGATATGCCAGACCACAAAGCGGACAGTATGTTGACATATCACACAAATTAAGCTCGTGCAAACTACTCCCTCACGGGTAGGTTAATGATAACAAAATATCAATAGCATGTCAACAAAAATTTTTATAGTTTTGCTTTTATTAGAAAAATAAGCTTCTATTTTTCCATTCGGGACCGCTTCCGCTTAGAAGAATACTCGTAGCGGTACATGAAGGCAAACTACGCCCTCTATGTACCGACGGTGTTCTAAATCCCTCATATAAAAACAGGGGCTTATTTTATCTAAAGAAGAAAACTATAAAAAATGGTATATCAAAGATATGTAATTCATTTTTGATAGTGTAGGTTTATATTCTAAAAATTGCATAACTGATTTTTGATACTATGGACTTATGTTCTAACTCTCGTTTCTGACGATTGTTAGAACATAAGTATTTTCTGATAAGTACACCTGTAAAAAACATCCTAATTTGATATTTCCCAGAAAATCTGATAAGATAAAGAAAATTACAATGAAATGGAGAGAACGAAAATGAAAAATACGATGCAAAAAGTAATGTGGGCGATAGCAGCGGCAATCCTTTGTATCCTGGTTGTTCACACCCCGGCACAGGCGATGACGACAGAAGATCGGGCAGATGGGAAGAGTATTTACCGGATTCAGAATGGAGAGTATGCAGAGACGACGATGACCGTTGGAAAACAGGGAACATTTACCTATGATCTCACGGGATTGACAGATCCGATGGATGGCAGTGCCGTTACCACGCTTCAGGTAACCTCAATAAGCACGAGTAACAGTGAAGTTCTTCAGATGAATGCAGACGGTTCCTTTACGGCGGCTGCACCGGGAGAGGCGACGGTTTACATTCAGGGAACGTATGGAACCTACAATATGTATTTTTCCGGTCGATGCGATGTTACGGTTGTGGTGGATATGACTAATGTGACACTGGAAAAAAATTCGGTCAAAGGAATCTATTCCGGTTATGTTAATTTTGAAACTTCGGTAGCATTGCAAAATGTGCCGGCAGGCATCGTATTGTCAGAGGATAATTCAAATTTTTCCGTTCAATCCAGTAATGCCGGTGTTGATGTAAATTGCACTTTGGAAGAGAACCGGATCAAACTCAGTTTTTATAATTACGGAAAGACAACATTGACGTTGACCATCAATGGAAAAGAATTCAAACTGGAAGTGAATATTCAGAATGTTACCATTTCGAAGCAGGGAATGGTGCAGGCAAAGGGGAAAAAAGTTCAACTGAAAATCAAAGGAACTTCGGAGAAACCGGTTTGGAGTTCCTCGAATCCAAAAGTGGCGAAGGTTACAAAAAATGGTCTTGTTTCCTGTAAGAAAAAAGGAAATGCAGTGATCACAGCTTCTTTTGGAGAAGCCAAAGTAGGATGTGCGGTTTCGGTTGTGTCGGCGAAGAAAGTAAAAACGATCCGCTATGCGAAAATGATTGGAACAAAATGGAAATACAGTCAGCCAAAGAGAATGCAGAAAGGGTATTATGACTGTAGTTCTCTTGTTTGGAAAGCCTATTGCAAGATGGGGAAAAAGATTGGAGGAAATTATGCACCGGTGGCGGCTGACCTTGCAAAATGGTGTAAAGCAAATGGGAAGAAGATTACGAATTCCTATACAAGAAACCATATTCAGAAGATGAAGTTAAATCCGGGCGATCTGATGTTTGAGACGGGGGCTGATAATGGACGTTATCTGGGAATCTACCATGTAGAAATGTTTACCGGATATGTTGTTGCTTATTATGGCAGCGATGGGAAACCGGTTTTGTATGAGACATGGGGAGCGAGACCGGACGGTTATTATGGCGGCGGTTACATGATTTACCGTCCGTATAAATGATCTTGAAAATGCGAATTTTGTCGGATTTTGTCTGAATTTGTCAAATATATAGAAAAAATGTTGAAAAAAAATAAAGAAATTGGAAAAATTCCATAGTTAGCGTAAAAAAACTTTCGGAAAAATAAATATTGAAAAAGGCAGCTCCTTTGTATAAAGTTTTAAGTGCCGA
>UQAQ01000057.1 GCA_900539115.1 uncultured Roseburia sp. | reverse complement strand
GTTTCGGCACTTAAAACTTTATACAAAGGAGCTGCCTTTTTCAATATTTATTTTTCCGAAAGTTTTTTTACGCTAACAGTCTTGACACCGCGCGCATTGCCCTTTATGATGAAGAAAAAAACATAGGAGCCGATATGTTAAAACAAGATCAATTTGTAACCCCGCTGCTTGCGTGGTACGATAAAAATAAACGCGAAATGGTATGGCGGGACCGAGGAAATGCGTATTATACCTGGATTTCAGAAATTATGCTGCAACAGACACGGATTGAGGCGGCGAAAGATTATTTTGTGCGATTTACGGAGGAACTTCCGGATATTCGGAGCCTTGCCAATGTGCCGCAGGAGAGACTTTTAAAATTATGGGAAGGCCTCGGGTATTATAACCGTGCCAAAAATTTACAAAAAACAGCAAAGATATTAGTAGAAGAATATGGGGCAGAATTGCCGGCGGATTATGAGAAACTGCTTGAATTGCCGGGGATTGGGCCGTATACCGCGGGGGCGATCGCGTCCATCGCGTATGACATCAAAGTGCCGGCGGTGGATGGCAATGTGCTGCGGGTGATGATGCGGTATCAGTCAAGCTTGGAAGATATTACCAAAATGTCCGTGCGCCGCAGGGTTGAGGGTGAACTGACGGAAGTAATGCCAGAGAGACCGGGCGATTTCAACCAGGCAATTATGGAACTTGGAGAGGTGGTCTGTATCCCAAATGGAACACCGCTTTGCGACCGGTGCCCATTGGCGGCGACCTGCGAGGCAAAAAAGAAAGGCGAGCCGGAACAATATCCGCGGAAAATAGAAAAGAAACCGCGAAAAATCGAGAAAAAGACGATACTGGTTTATGAAAAAGAAGGAACATTTGGAATCGCAAAGCGGGAAAATAAAGGTTTGCTGGCGGGGCTGTATGAATTTCCGTCCATTGCCGGACATTGCAATAAGAAAGAACTGGAAGAAAAATTGCAGGAAGAGGGAATCATTGTAAAAAAAATCCAGTCTCTCGGAGCGGCGAAGCACATTTTTTCCCACATTGAATGGCATATGAAAGGCTATCGGATCGAACTATCACCGAGAGGAAAGCAGCCGGATCTAATCTTTGCTTCGCTGGAAGAACTCGAAGATACGTACAGTTTACCGACGGCATTTCGGGCATATCGCGAGAAAATGAAAAAAATTCTCAATAAGCAAAAAGAGGGTGGAGTTTCTGAGAAAAAAGGTGTATTATAAAGAGAAAATACAATAGTCAGGAGGAATTCACTATGTTGAAATGTTTAAAGAAAATTGATAAAAAAGCGACAGGACTTGTAGCGGCTGGCGTATTGCTTGGAACCGCCGGTGTGAAGATCCTTGGAAGCAAAGATGCAAAAAAATTGTACACCAATTGTACGGCAGCAGTTCTTCGAGCAAAAGACTGTGTGATGAAGACTGCGACAAAGATTCAGGAGAATGCAGAAGACATCTATGCAGAGGCACAGATCATCAATGAAGAGCGTGCTAATGAGGAATTTGTAGATGCCGAAGAGGAAACTGCAGATGAGATTCAGGATTGAGCATGAACTAAAGGGGCGCATGCGTCTCCATGTCTGTACGAAGAAAATGTCGTATGAAGAGGCGGATACGCTTCAGTATTACCTGGGAAGTTTTCCGTTTGTGACAAAGGTAAAAGTTCATGAAAATATAGGAAATGTCACCGTGAATTACGTGGGATCACGTAAGCAGCTGTGCGAGGCACTTGCCGCCTATCAGCCGGAAAAGGTGGATGTTCCGGACGAGTTTCTTCATAATTCCGGACGAAAGTTAAACGAAGAGTACAAGGAGAAACTCATCAATAAAGTGTTGTTTATGGCAGGTACGAAATTGTTTCTGCCGGCGCCGGTGCGCACTGTGATAACGGTGGCAAAGGCTGGCAAATATTGGAAAGAAGGCATAAAGACATTAGTGCACCGCAAGATCGAGGTGCCGGTGCTGGATGCGACGGCGATCGGCGTATCGGTATTGCGTGGCGATATGAATTCGGCCAATTCGATCATGTTCCTGCTTGGAATCGGCGAGATTCTGGAAGAGTGGACACACAAAAAGTCGGTTGAAGATCTGGCGAGAAGTATGTCGTTGAATATAACCAAAGTCTGGCAGCTGGTGGATGGGAAAGAAGTGCTTGTTCCGTCCAATGCGATCGTGCCGGGAGATGAGGTCGTTGTTCATATGGGAAATGTGATTCCATTTGACGGCGTGGTGACGAGTGGGGATGCGATGGTCAACCAGGCATCGCTCACCGGCGAACCGCTTCCGGTTCATAAAACGACAGGTGGTTATGTTTATGCAGGCACCGTTGTGGAAGACGGCGATTTGACTCTCAAAGTGGAAAAATCGGCAGGCGGTACACGATTTGAAAAGGTCGTTGCGATGCTCGAGGATTCCGAAAAATTGAAATCTTCACTCGAAGGAAAAGCAGAACATCTTGCGGACCGGCTTGTGCCATATACACTTGCCGGTACCGGGTTAGTATACCTTCTTACACGAAATGTGACGAAGACGCTGGCGGTATTGATGGTAGATTTTTCCTGCGCATTGAAACTGGCGATGCCGATTTCCGTGCTTTCTGCGATACGGGAAGCAAGCCATTATCAAGTGACCGTAAAAGGTGGAAAATATCTGGAGGCAATGTCAGAAGCAGATACGATCGTATTTGACAAAACCGGAACGCTGACGAAAGCGCAGCCGACGGTAGTTGATGTGATCCCGTTCTGCGAGGCGCAGCCGGATGAATTACTCCGTATCGCGGCTTGTCTGGAAGAACATTTCCCGCATTCTATGGCAAAAGCTGTGGTGGATGCGGCGGCACAGAAAGGACTTGTGCATGAAGAGATCCATTCCAAAGTGGAATACATCGTTGCACATGGAATTTCGTCCTCTGTGGAAGGCAAAAAAGTAGTGATCGGAAGTGCACATTTTATCTTTGAAGATGAAAACTGTGTTGTGCCGGAAGGCTATCAGAGCCGGTTTGATTCGCTGCCGGAGGAGTATTCTCATTTATACCTGGCAGTGGATGGAAAACTTTGTGCTGTGATCTGCATCGAGGATCCACTTCGCGAAGAGGCAGCTGAAGTCATTCAGGAACTGAAGAAAGTCGGCATCAAAAACGTGGTTATGATGACGGGAGACAGTAACCGCACCGCACGCGCTATCGCTGCGCGGGTTGGCGTAGACCAGTATTTTGCGGAAGTGCTGCCGGAAGACAAGGCGCATTTTGTCGAAAAAGCGAAGGCAAACGGTTCGAAGGTTATCATGATCGGAGATGGAATCAATGACTCGCCGGCATTGTCGGCAGCAGATGTAGGCATTGCCATCAGTGACGGAGCCGAGATTGCACGCGAGATCGCGGACGTGACGGTCGGAGCGGACAACCTGTATCAGATCGTGACATTGAAACAGATCAGCAATGCTTTGATGAAACGGATTCATACGAATTATCGACGAATCGTTGCCATCAATGCCGGTTTGATCGTTCTAGGTGTGGCAGGGTTGATTCAGCCGACGACATCGGCACTGCTTCACAATTCTTCGACACTTGTAATCAGTCTGGAAAGCATGAAAAATCTGCTGGAAGGATGAGGAAAAGAATAGATGAATAATAAAGCGGGCGGGCTGCTCTATTTGGAACAGTCCGCCCGTAATTTTTTGTTTTATTAGTCATTGTAGCCATTTGGATTCATGCTCTGCCATTTCCATGAATCGGCACACATATCGTCCAAGTCGTATTTTGCTGTCCAGTGCAATTCGTTCTTGGCTTTGTCACATTGGGAATACAATTCGTCCAAGTCACCGGCGCGGCGAGGTTTGATCTCATAAGGGATCTTCTTGCCACAAGCTTTTTCATAGGCATGAACGACATCGAGAACACTGGAACCCTTTCCGGTACCAAGGTTGTAGATTTTTACACCGCAATTTTCCTTGATTTTTTCTAACGCTTTTACATGTCCATCGGCAAGATCGACTACATGTACGTAATCGCGGACGCCTGTACCATCGTGAGTCTTGTAGTCATCGCCAAATACGCCGAGACATTCACGTTTGCCGACGGCAACCTGTGCGACATACGGTACGAGATTGTTTGGAATTCCCTTTGGATCTTCGCCGATCAGCCCGCTTTTGTGCGCTCCGATCGGATTGAAATAGCGGAGCAAAATGACATTCCAGGAATTGTCAGCGGTATGCAGATCGGTGAGAATCTGTTCTAACATCCATTTGGTCCAGCCGTAAGGATTGGTCGGGGAGCCCTTCGGGCATTCCTCTGTGATCGGGATAAACGCAGGATCACCGTAAACGGTCGCGGAGGAACTGAAAATAATATTTTTTACATCATGATTCCGCATACAGTCCACCAGGTGTAATGTTCCGGTGAGATTATTGTGATAATATTCAATCGGCTTTTCCACAGATTCGCCGACCGCTTTCAAACCGGCAAAATGAATGACAGCGTCTATTTTTTCTTTTTCAAATACGTCGTCCAATGCTTCTTTGTCCAACAGATCCACGTTATAAAAAGCAGGTTTTTTTCCGGTGATCTGAGTGATGCGGTCCACTACTTTTTCATTGGAATTATACAGATTATCGACGATTACAACTTCGTAATTATTTTCCAGCAGATTAACACATGTGTGGCTGCCGATGTAACCGGCGCCCCCTGTAACTAATATTTTCATATAGAATCTCCTTTCGATATGGTTTGTTTTTATCAAGTTAAATGGCAGGCATTTGGTACATTTTATAATGCATGCGCGCCATCACTAATTTCAGCAATGTAAAATTCCGGAATTTTATCATAACTCTTTTTATAAGCATCGGAAAGTGCTGCCTTGAAATCCTCTATTTTATCCGAAGCGACAAGACTTACGGTACATCCGCCAAATCCACCTCCCGTGATTCGGCTGCCCGCTACAAACGGCAGTTCCCAGGCTGTCTCTACCAGAGTGTCCACTTCCGGACAGGAAACTTCGTAATCATCGCGCAGAGAGCGGTGCGAAGCATTCATCAATTCTCCAAATGCGAGGATATCATTTTCCTTTAATGCGCTTACTGCGGCAATCGTCCGCTGGTTTTCCGATACGGCGTGGTGAACACGTTTTTGGATCACTTCGTCGCCAATGAGATATTTATTTGCCTCAAATTGCAGATCAGTAAGATCTCCGAGGGCCGAAATATCAAGTGCCCGCTGCAACATCAAAAGACCTTTTTCACATTCGCGGCGCCGGTCATTGTAAGCCGAGGAAACCAGACTGTGTTTTACCATACTGTTTGTAATGATCAGTTTGTAATTTCCAAGATTTACCGGTACCCATTCAAAATCCAGCGAATTGGTGTCTAGAAAGATGGCATGATTCTTTTTTCCCATTGCGGAGGCAAATTGATCCATGATACCGCAGTTCATGCCATTGTATTTATTTTCGGCAGCTTGTCCCAAGAGAGCAATCTGCGGAAGGGCAAGGGAATCGAAATGAAAGCAGTTTTTCAAAATAATTCCTGTCAGCACTTCCAGCGAAGCCGAAGAAGAAAGACCGGAACCATTTGGAATATTTCCATAAATATACAGATCCATTCCTTTGTCGATCGGATAGCCATGCTTTGTAAATGCCCAGATCACACCCATCGGATAGCTGATCCATCGGGAGTCTTCCAGCGGTTTTAGGTCGTCGAGCGATGACTCGATCACACCGGTTTCCGGAAAATTTTCGGAGTAAAACCGCAGTTTCCGGTCTTTCCGCAGGCACACGAGGCCATACGTTCCTACATCCAGCGCACAGGGGAAAACATGTCCGCCGTTGTAGTCGGTGTGCTCACCGATCAGATTGACCCGCCCCGGGGCGAAAAAAGCCTCCGGCAAGCAGTCTGCGCCAAATATGTCAGTAAATTTTTGTATCATTTCATCCAGATTCATAAGCTGCCCTCTCTTGTGTGTCTAATAATGCTGTCATAAGTGTATCATGTTTTGAGGGATTTGGCAAATGACTATATTGCTGCAAAAATATCATGGCTTTTTTGGAAAAACTATGGTAAACTGTAAAATATAGCGACAAAATGAAAATATTTGCAGTGGAGGATTTTGCAGAATATGGAAGACAGAATACCTGTATATATTATTGGACATAAAAATCCGGATACCGACTCGATCTGTTCAGCGATCGCGTATGCGGATCTGAAAAATAAAGTGCATGGCGGCGGCTATTATGCAGCGCGTGCGGGACAGATCAATCAGGAGACACAATATGTGCTCAAGTTTTTCCAGACGCCGGCACCGCAGTACATTGAAGATGTTATGACAGAAGTGAGTGACATCGAGATCCGGAAGACGAAGGGCGTGTCAGGAAAAATTTCATTGAAAAAGGCATGGAATATGATGCGCGAGCTGGATGTAGTGACACTTCCGATTACGTCGGAGAAGGAGGAACTGCTTGGTTTGATCACGATTGGAGATATTGCGACCGCGTACATGGACGTGTATGACAATTGTATCCTGTCCACGGCAGCAACTTCCTACAAAAATATATTGGAGACACTGGAGGCGACAATGGTCGTCGGGGATGAAGACGCAACCTATAAAAAGGGCGAGGTAATCATTGCGGCAGCGAATCCGGATGTCATGGAAGACTATATTCACGAAGGGGATATGGTAATTTTAGGAAACCGTTACGAGTCTCAATTATGTGCGATTGAGATGGGAGCAGACTGCATTATTGTGTGTATGGATGCGAAAGTATCGCGGACAATTCAGAAAATGGCACAGGAGCACAACTGCAATATTATTGTAACCCCATATGATACCTTTACGGCGGCGCGTATGATCAATCAGAGTATGCCGATTGAATATTTCATGAAGAGAAATGATCTGACGACATTCCATCTTGCGGATAAGACGGAAGATATCAAAGGCGTCATGGGTAAAAAACGCCACCGCGATTTTCCGATTTTGGATGAAAATGACCGTTACGTGGGTATGATCTCCCGCCGAAATTTGTTGAATCTTCGCAAAAAACAATTGATTCTGGTCGATCATAACGAAGTTTCGCAGACCGTGGATGGCATCGAATTTGCACATATATTGGAAATCATTGACCACCACCGCATCGGTACATTGGAGACGCTGGAGCCGGTTCTTTTCCGCAACCAGCCTCTGGGGTGTACTGCGACGATCATTTATCAGATGTATCAGGAACATGGGGTTGAGATCCCGAAAAATATCGCAGGACTTTTGATGGCAGCGATCATTTCCGATACGTTGATGTTTCGTTCGCCGACTTGTACTCCGGTAGATCAGAAAGCGGCGGAAGATCTGTCGGAAATCTGCGGTGTTGAGATTGAGGAGTTTGCGGTAGATATGTTTGGGGCAGGAAGTGATCTGAGTTCCAAAGAACCGAAGGAAATTTTCAATCAGGATCTCAAACGGTTTGAAGTGGGCGATATTGAATTTGTCGTCAGCCAGATCAATTCGATGAACAGCATTGAGCTTCAGGAAATCAAGGAAAAAATTGTGCCGTATCTGGAAGAAGTGTTTGAAGGACTGGGTGTGTCGATGGCATTTGTGATGCTTACAAATATTGTAAAAGAAAGCACGGAGCTTTTGTGCTTTGGTGAGAAATCCAAAGATGTTGTCAAGGAGGCGTTTCAGCTTTCCGGCGACATGAAACGTATTATTTTAAAAGGCCTGGTTTCAAGAAAGAAACAATTGATCCCAAGTCTGGTATCTATTTTACAACAGTAAGGAAGGAGGATTTTTATGATCGAAATGAGAAGAGAAAAGCGCTGGCCGATCGAGTTGCAATTAGAGATCAGCAGTCTGTTCAAACAGGATAATGTGAAAGTGGAGAATATCAATGCGCCGATTGAAGTGTTTGATGTATCCAAAGCAGGAATTGGATTCCGTACCAAAAGTGTGCTGCCGATCGGCTACTATTTTAATGCCAGATTGGTGCTCGGAGACCAAGGGGCGCTGAATTGTGTAGTTCGTATCATTCGCCAGCAGCAAGATGGCGACGAGCATATCTACGGTTGCGAGATTGTCGGAACGGCATCGATTATGGACTATTTGTTTAATGATTATGCGGCAAGTCTGAGTCAGTAAATATTTATAGTTAATTAATAGAATATTAGTTAAATCATACCTCTCATTCTGTTGCTATAAGTATAGTATTATATGGTAGCGGAATGAGAGGTTTTTTCTATTTGTTTTGAAAGGAGCGGTTTCGTATGAAGAAAACGACAGATTGGGCAGGCTTTGTTGATATCAATGCAGTAAAGAGTGGACAGGAATCTGTTTTGAAAATGGAGGCATATCCGGAAGAGGCAGATGCATTGTACCTTGTTACGAGAGATCCGATGAACGCGAGGAAGAGCACGGAGCGTTTTATAAGAAATTGATGCAGACATATGTCGACATCAATAAAGCGGCGCAGGCGAAAGGAGAGACAGGTCCGATCACGAGTTTGTCCATTTGGGGCTTGTTTGATGCACCGTATCTGGCAGAGACCGATTACAGTTACCAGATGAATGGTCCATATTGCGGATTATTTACCGAACTGTATCAGCCGAAGGAAGCCTTCAAAGAAGTGTACAAAGTGCTTTCGGGAGAATAATGAAAAAGTTCCAAACTGTTATATAAAAAATATAAGACCATATCGTGGAAAATATTATTTTCTGTGGTATGGTCTTTTTTGATGGATAAATTTGAATACCACAAGAATAGAAAGTGTGGTGGGTGTTTGCCGTTGATTGTATAGAAGAGAAAAGTGAAAAAAACGGAAAAAAATTTGAACATTCATAAGATATAATGGGAAAAAATCAATTAATTAAGGAGGAATCTATTATGAGAAAGATTGTAGTGAGTGTATTATGTTTGGCGTTAATTGTGTCCAGCTTGGCATTTTCCGGTTCGAAAGTGCAGGCAAAGACATATGGACCAGAAGAGTTTGGTCTTGGATTTAATGTAGAGGAGTATGTCGGAATTAAATTCCAAAAAATTACGAAAAATTATGTCCTTTACAAAAAAATCAAATTTAATGGTAACGACGGATATAAATATGTTTCAAACAAAGTATACAAAAAGAAATATAGCAAAAAAATCAAGATGTATACATTAAAGAATGGATATCCTTGTACCTGGAAATTCATGTGCCAAGGTTTTACTTATCAGAATCTGAAAAACAAACGTACAGATCATGCACATACAAAACCAAAAAATGTTGAGTGGATTATTCGAGGCAATAATATGCTTCAATACTATACACCGTGATGAAAGGAGAAGCGAGGAAAATGAAAAAATTAGTCGTTGTTTTGGGATTATGTGTGTTTTGTATACTGGCTGGTGTAGTGACGAGTGCAAATACACCGGAAATAAGTGCACAGACGGCCTATCAAAAATTAATGAACAAATACAAGAAATCGGGCTTTCAGATGTATGTAAAATACGATGCAGAAGATTTTGGAGCCTATGCGGAAGCGGGGTATCCATTGCTTTTGTCTGCGCAAAAGATTAGAGATGGACGTATTAAATACATGGATCTTAATGGAGACAGGAAAAAAGAATGCATACTTGTAACGGAAGATTATATTAATTTATTTACCATGAAAGGAAATAAAGTCAAATATCTTGGTGGCATCCATATCAGTTATATGGATGGTGTGACCCATAAAGGGAAAGCCAAAGAGTTTACCTTTTTCCGATATGGTGGAAAAATGTTTCATTATTATACTTTCCGCATTAAAAATGCAATCTTAACAAAGGTTTGTACGTTTGGCGACCAGGTTTTGAATTATTCGAATGGCGATCCATACCACGAATACTATTACAATGATAAACGTACGTCGACCAAGAAATATAAATCTACTTATCGGAAATATGCAACAGGTGGGAAAGAGTTGAGTTTAAATTATTAGGAGGTATTGCCATGAAAACAAGAAAAAACAGGAGTAAATGGATAGCAAGATTTCTTGTTATTGTGATGCTGGTGACCTGTCTGCCGGTGTACCAGGGAAGAGAAGCAAAGGCGGGTGTAAAATTGTATTGGCCGGTTCCGGGACATACAAGTTTGAGACAGGGGTTGCATGATAAAAATGCAATTGATATAAGTGATGGAAGTATAGGGGGTGCAACTATTATTGCAGCATTGGGAGGTCGTGTAACAAGTGTGTATAAATGTGTAGAGAAGCATTATGGAACTTTGCATAATTGTGATGGTATAGGAGCTTCCTGTATAATTAAAAATATAGAGAATCCCAAGAAAGAAGGTTGAGAAAAAAATACCTCAGTGTAAAA
>UQAQ01000056.1 GCA_900539115.1 uncultured Roseburia sp. | reverse complement strand
GTTTCGTAGAGTCTACCGCCGATAATACGATATTCGCCTTGTACTGGCTTCCTCGCATTACGATCTGGCTTTCCGGGATTACCTGCGCCGTGATCTGGTTCACACGGTAATCGCCAACGTCTACGCTATTCAATAAGTTCGATAAGACCTCACCTTCGGCGTAGCGAACGTCACTTTGCATTTTTGTTAACAGGGTAACAGCCGCCGCTACCGGCATATTCTCGAACAAGGCCTCTTCCCAAGTACGGGTATTGATCCCCGCTTTATGAGGGGGAGTCGTGCTTAGGTTCGCCTCCAATACGGCAGTCTTCGCCGAATCTTCGATAAAGCCGCCCATCCAGATACGATACTTATCAATTTCCGCTCTCAGCTTTTTACCTTCTCCGCTTACAGGAGAGAGCATTACACGGGAGGCGGCTTCCAAATCATCCTTATGCTCGATGCTGTTTACGTTGGCATTCTCGCCATCAGCTACCTTAGCGATACGGATCTTTAAATCTTGTATATACGTATAGAGGCTATCTGAGGCTCTTTTCACCTCACGGGCCTTCAATGCCCACTCACCCACTTTCTGGGGATTCTCTTGGTAATAAGCTTCCATCTCGTCCGCTACGATCTTGTTTCGGCGGGAGGAGTTATCGATAGAGGTTCGCAAGCTACCTTCCACCAACTCAAAACCATCCAGCACCTCCGACGACACGTTCAGTGCCATCATGGCGATGAACACCAGATACATCAGGTTGATCATCCGCTGACGGGGAGAATTGGGATTATTTGATATTCCTGCCATATTTCTTTACTTCATTGGGTTGTTTGTATACGGAGCCTGTTGTTGCTGTTGGTAACCATAGGGTTGCTGATATTGCTGTTGGTAACCGGGCTGTTGTGGCTGCTGATACATCGGTTGTTGAGGTTGTTGTTGCGGCTGCGCCGGTTGTTGGTAGCCCATATTCACGGTCATCGCTTGCAATAAACGACTGTATACTTGGTTCAATTCGGCCAGTTGGCGAGTCATCTTTTCCGTCTCGTTACGGAATACGGAGCTATCTACCACCGATCCGTCATACATCTCACGGATACGATTCAAGCCACTATTGATGTGTTCGATAGATTCGATCTGCGAACTGATACTCTTCAACTGGATCTCATAGATGGTATTCAATCCGGATACGTTACGGTTCAATTGTTCCATCTGGTGTACGTAACCACGGGAGTTTTGGTTGATGCCATCGGAATTATCCGTGATACTCTTATAAGAGTTCAACAGTGTATCGGATACGTTCGTAAGCGAATTAGTCACTTGGCTGAAACGCTCCATGTTCTCAGACATGCCAGATAATTGCTCCAGATATTTTTGGGTAGCTTCCGTCAATTCCGCCATCTTGGAAATTTGCTCGGCCGCTCCGCTTAATTTCTTGATGCTCTCGGATAAGTTCTTGGTATCTTCTTCCGTCACGTCCAGATTACCTGCGATATTCAAGGAACCACCTCTTTGCGCGTTCGCCTTAGACGCTACCGAACCGATATTTATTCCCCCGGCTATCTCATCGTCTTCTACATTATCCGTAGAATTGATCATGGTTGAGATCGGCGTACCGGTGAAATCCGGACGATCCATCGGGTTCTTTGATTTCAATACGGGGAAAACATCTTCCCAATGATACTCCTTGTTCGGATGCTCGAACGCCGAGATAAAGAATACGATAGACTCGGTGATCATCGCCACGAACAGGATTTGGTTAGCGTATGGTATATGTAATAACTTAAATAACGCACCGAGGATTACGATGGACGCACCCCAACTATACAGGAAGTTCAATACTCGTTTTCCTCTTTCGCTGGAGAGGAACATCTCCAGTCTGTTTTTATATCTTCTATATTTTCCCATCGTCGTATTATTGTCTTAAATGATTCAAAACTTTAAATTTATAATTCCCGCTTATTTCTTTCCCTTGGAGCGAGAGAATCCTATTTGGGTACGTGCGCAACGGAAACCGATGTAAGAACGGCTCTCGTTCTGGAACTCGAAAGTACGCATGTCCGAACGGATAAATTGTGAGACATCTTTCCAAGAACCTCCTCGCACTACTTTCTTTTTCATGGCGTAGGGATCGTTCTTGGCGGCGTTGTAACGCAGATCCGGGTTCATGTCGCTCATTTGGCTCGGGCCAGACTCGGAGTAAGACGTTGAGGTCCATTCCGCCACGTTTCCTGCCATATCGTATAACCCGAACTCATTCGGGGCGAAAGAGCCTACACGAGACGTAATCAAATGGCCATCCTCCGTATAATTACCTTTACCCGGCTTGAAGTTACCCAAGAAACAACCTTTGCTGTCTTGAAGCTCGTCGGTAGACCAAGGGAACTTATTCTCGTTCTTACCTGTACGGGCGGCATATTCCCATTCTCCTTCGGACGGAAGACGGAATGGCTCTACCAATTGTCCCGGTGGCAAGCTCAAGGATTCTTTGTATAAATTCGTACGCCATACGCAGAAGGCAGTCGCTTGTTCCCAAGAAACACCGACTACGGGATAATCATCGTAACCCGGATGAGAGAAATACATACGGGTATATGGCTCGTTGTACGCATTCTTGAAATCGTTCACCCAGCAATTCTCGTCCGGATAGATATTGACGATACGGGTATTCAAGAAATCCCATTCGCTGCTTAACGGGCGGGTGATCGTCTCGTTGATTACACGTCCTTCATCATCGATGTAAGCGGTGTCCTTGGAGATCATGACTACCTCGTTCGGATCTACCTGAATATCCGTATTACGAACCCGGTCCGCCGGGTTCAATTGATTCTTGCGGAGGGCGGCGGCGGTATAGTCGTACCACTCGTATTTATAGATCATTTGTTTAGGGTCCAAACCTTTCTCTCCGGTAACGGGATTCGTGTAATAGACACTTTCTATCGCACGTTGCTCATCCTCGTTCGCCCGTCTCCAAGGAATCGGACGGTTCCAGTCCAAATGCGGAGTGACAGGTTCCCCGTAACGGTCTTCCGTGATCTTGAACAGATCGTTGCCTCCATAAGCCGGGTCCGCCAAGCGTTCACGGATAATAGAGTCTCTCACATAATAAACGAACTGGCGATATTTGGCGTTCGTTACCTCTGTCTGATCCATCCAGAACGCGTCGAAAGAGACCCCTTTCGTCTCCGGCATGATTCCCCACAAGGAATCCTTGTCGGCGGGACCCATCTCGAACGAACCTCTTTTAACCAAGACCATTCCATACGGCGCTGGTTCATTGAACGCTACCGATCTGACACCTGTCACCTCACCGCCGGCACTCCGGAGAGATTTACCGCAGGAGGTAAGCAAGGCTACCGTTACAAGTACTAATAATACTTTTTTCATATACTATAATATACGTACACTTTTATGTCTATTTTTCCCTGTCTTCGTCTTGTTCAGCTTTAAGGCATACTTGACACATAGCTCGTGGCTACCGCTACTTGCCCGGCCTAGGGCCGTGGTCGGGAAATCAAAGGCGTAACCCGCATGGAAACGACCTAGCTTTACGCCGAACATGATGCCCACCGATTCATTCACCCGATAGGAAAAACCACCATTAAACATCTTATTATATTCCAGCCTAGCGGTAATATCCGCATGAAAACTTTGCATGTCTGTCAGCAAGAACACCGAGGGCTGTAATTCTATCAACGGATTCTTTAATTGAATATTGTATCCACCCATTAAATTAAGTGAACGACCTATATAGGTATAGGCGTTCTCGTCCAGTTGAAGCTCCGGTTGGGTGATATGCGTCATGCCAAACCCGGCGTAAAACCGTTTATGGGTATAGTAAATACCGAAGTTCATATCCAACCCCATGCCGCTGACCTGCTCTACAGGAATGGCGGCGTCGGTCTCTTGATGGTATTCGGACTCAACCTTTATCACCTTGGTTCCGTCGAACGACTGGTTGACTAAGCCGATTTGCAGACCGCCGCTCAAGACTCCCCCGAATAATTTATACTTATAGGCGTATTGCGCCCCTACATGCGTATTCTGGAAAAGCCCGATCGCCTCGGTAAATACAACCAATCCGACACCATGATTCGTCTTGCCTAAAGCGAGTGGCATATCCGCGGTAATGAAGAACGACTTGGGTGCCCCATGTACGCCGATCATTTCCAAGCGGGCGAGAGCCAATATATTCAAGTCCTCCGTAGCTCCGGCCACGGCCGGGTTATAATACGGTTTCGCCATGAAGTATTGACTTAAGCGTGCGTCATATTGCGCCCGTACGATTCCCGCACAAGTACACAAAAGGATCAAGATCGAAAGAAGACGTCTTCTCATTTAAACATTCACTTCACGTTGTAACTACAAACGCAGCAAATCCGGATAAATTGTATTTTCACAAAAAAACAACGAGGCAGGGGAGCTCGATCGTCCGCCACCTCGTTCTTCTATTTCTTAATTTTCAATTTTCAATTCTCAATTGAACTAGTATTCTTCCTCGTTGAAGAAATTTATATATATTGATTATCAATATATTATGCAATAATCAATGAATTTTGCGCAAACAAACCACACTATTTAAGACAGTCTGAGGCGATGGGACGAGATGATGGACAAACAAATATATATTATATAAAGAGTAGACTCTTATTCTAAAGGTTTATTCATACCAGTGCTAACAGCTTCCCTGATTTTATCAAGAAGTTCCTTTAACTTCGTACGTTCATCTTCATCAAGAGCCCCCCAATCACACTCTATCTGATTATCTTGAGTCAATTGTTTCAACATTTCGATATAATTAAACTCCGACAAAACAGTTCCTGTCTCAATTTGAACTTGGATATTTCCGGTTTCGTTTTTGCAAAAATGTAGTTTCATATTATTCTGTAAATTTTTTAAGATTGTATTTTTTTACTCTTTTCTTAATTGAAGGTTTACCTCCATCAGTTATTGAGGCAATCAAATCAAGAACAGGTGTTCCGTTAATCTCCCCCTCTAAAGGAGCAGAACGAATAACAATCTTTCCTTGACTATTTTCACAATAAATTATTTGTTGAGCGTCTCCCATCATTGGAATTGTTGCATTATGAGAGACCAATATGATCTGCTTATTCTTTTTTACTTTTTTTATAGCCGCTACAAGACCGTCATTAATATACTTAGTAGCTAAATTATCTTCTGGTTGATCAATGATAATAGGCGCAATATCTTTATCGTAACCCAAAATCAAATCCAAAAGAACAGAAGTCTTCCAACCTGCACTAAGGCTTTCAAAATCTTTATCGTCTTTTGTCTTTATCTTATAGACTGTTTTATTCATTGAAACAAACTCATTGTATACCCTGTCAATAAAATCGTTGTAGTCTTGTACTTTAGGCTTTTGTTTACTAAAATTTGATTCATACAAGCATTGCGGACGAATATCATCAAAACAATTAATTTTCTTACCAGATTTCAGCATATAGTTAAACGAATTTAAAACGACATCTTTATTCATCTTAAATTGATTGCTAATATATAGGTGATGCCCAGATGATACAATTTCCTTTGTTTCAATTTCGTCATGATAAGCAGCTATAGAATTAAGATGCTTCATGAATTTTCTATTTAAATAGATATATTGTTTCGCACTCTCTAATAAATAGTTGAATTCCTGTGTTTTTGTTTGATCTTCTTGACTTTCTGTCCTTAACTGCGTAGCATAATTATCTGAGGCATCTTTTATTTCTTTATATACCATGGCTTCCATTTCACTATAACGATAAATCTCCTGCAGCATAGCAATAAGTCCGTCTATCGTTACATTCTGCTCTTTTACGAATGGATTTCGACTTAACACCTCTTTAATTTCAAGCAAAGCCGCGATGTGTGCTTCTTTCTTGTCTTTGCTGTATCTGATGATATCACGGTTTTCTTCTTGAGGTACAAACCCTGTAATAATGTTTTGTTTAACGGCATTAAAAACCAATAAACGTCCAATTTGAGATGTAGTATTTAATTTATCCTCAATAGATTTAATATCTTTGACAGTTTGAATTAATTGTGTAATATCATTTTTCAATTTAGCCAAACTCGTATTTACTCTATTAACAACCTCTTTATTATCTGGGAATAAACTGCGGATAATATCAATGTCCTCAATATTATGTCCTTCTTCATCACCTACTACTTTCATGATATAATTTTGTCCAAGATAATGGGGATGTATTCCTGACGGATTAACAACATTTAAATTCTCTACATCAAAACTATTATAATGAGAATCATCAAAATTTGTATGTGACAACTTACGCCAAATTGAATCAACCAATAGAGTTTTTCCACTTGACGATCCTCCAATAACAACATTTAATCCAGAACAAAATTTTACATCTATATCAATTTTTTCATTTGAGTATTTTACACAATCAATTTTTTCAGACCAAGATTCTGGTTTCTGATTACAATATACCAAACGTGATTTCTCTGATAAAGAAAGGCGGAAGCCATCAAATGTTGGTTCAGAAAACATCCAAGTTGGGATAAGCGGTTCTGCATCTTTAGCTTTTGCATCAGGATAACTACTAGGTATATAATTATCTGAACATGTAATAAGATTCACAAATCCACTAATCCCAAGACGTTGAAAATATTTATCCGTTTCTTCACGACCACTATCGCTTCTTGCTGTAAAACCGTCAAATTGATTATAATAAACACTACGTTCCATCATTGTGTCGAACTTCTTCCCTTTGGGGATAGCTTTGTCGAATGTCGCATGCGATTGCCCACCATGAGGGAGCAGAACAAAATCATATGAATCAAACTCATTGATAACTTTGTCTAGAGTAGGAATATTTTTATCTGTCTTTACAACAGTCTTTTGTTCATATAGGCTATCTAGAATTTTATTTATTTCATCTATTTTTTGTTCAGAGATGTTATCTTTAAAAAATATATGGCAATGATAAGCTTCTGTATCTACTGAATAATGAATATGTAGTTCAACACCAAGCAATAAATGTATATCCGTTCCACACTTTGCTATAGCATCAAGATATGCTTTCTTATTTATTGTATTATGATCTGTAAGTGAAATAAGCCCATGTTGTCCTTGTGCTTGTGCTCTTACTTTTTCAAACAGCGTATCTATATCATAATTCTGATTTAGACTATCAGGATTCTCTGATGTATGAATATGTACATCAACATAAACTGGCTCCATATATTTATCTCCTTGGTTTTATTATGGTTGCAAAGATACATTTTTTAGATTAAAATAGGACTAACTACAAACAAATCAAATTGATAACTATTCAAAAACTGATATTACAAAGGTTTGTAACATCATATAATGTAGATTTCATTAATATGCTAACTATAGTATGTTGATGACTTTAGTTAGCACTAGTACTTTTGCATTAAGTTAATAGAGTACAAAACAATAGCAATTTATCAATGAATAAAGAACCAATTCTGCTCACATTTGGCAAGAATGTACAGAAATATCGAATAAGCCAAGGTCTATCTCAAGAAAAACTTGCAGAACTTGCAGGAGTACACCGAACATATATTGGTATGATAGAACGTGCTGAAAAGAATATCACTCTCTGCAACATAGAAAAAATTGCAAAAGCACTGAATATAGAAATACAAAAGCTTTTAGAATAATATGTACAATACAAATTATTACAAAGATGAAAAAATGCTTCAACTCAAGCCATACGCTGAAGCGATACATACATTCAAAACTGGAGATGGAACTATTATTGCCATCTTTCAAGGTAACAGAGGAGATAATCCTGAATTAGACTTTCGTGTTAAATACCTCAATGATGATCCAAATGCAAGACCAGTTCAATTGCCTCACGTTGACTGGGTAGTGGATTTGCTCATAAAAGCACAAAAATACCCTAATGAGGTAAAAGAGTTGCTTGACTACTTTATCAAATTTTACGACAGCTGTAAACCTTTTTCTTCTGTTGAAGAAAGAGCCTCTTATACACCTAAATCCATAGAACAAATAGGAGACAAATATTCTCATGTTCGAATTCCAGGTACATTTTCAATGGACGGTATAGCTATAATTCTTGAATTATTCTGCATTTGCGAAAAACAAACTGTTGGAGCACATCAATTCAAACTACAATTACAAATGACACGTGATTATATGGATGGTAAAATCAATTACAGAAATTTACTTAATCTTGCCATTAACCATCGTGAGTATTAAAATGGCAAATCCTGCCCATATTCTACAAGAGGTTCATTAAGAGTCTGAATCTCTTTGTCCTCAAATAGTTGTGCTTGCTTTTGAAGTTTCTCCAAATACAAAGTACGTTTTGAGATGTCGTTGATTTCCTCACGACGCTCTTTGCTTAGTTCTAGAAACTCCTCATTTTGATCTATGCCCAGAAAACGACGTCCCAATAGATTGGCTGCAATACCAGTCGTACTGCTACCTGTAAATGGGTCTAAAATCCATGCACCGGGAAGAGTTGAGGCCTGAATGATTCGAGAAAGGACACATAGTGGCTTTTGTGTAGGGTGCTTCCCACACGATTTTTCCCATGGCGCAATTGCTGGCAGTCTCCAGACATCACGCATTTGAGTACCACCATTTATTATCTTCATTAATTCATAGTTGAAATAATGAGACACTTTTTGTTCCTTACGTGCCCAAAGAATATATTCTGCCGAGTGAGTAAAATATTTACAGGACAGATTTGGTGGTGGATTTGTTTTCTCCCAAGTAATGCAGTTTAAGATTTTAAATCCTAATTCTGCAAGACATCGTGCCACAGAGAAAATATTATGATATGTACCACTTATCCAAATCGTTCCATTGGATTTCAACTTATTCCGGCAAGCAAAAATCCAAGATTTATCAAACAGGTAATCTTCCTCGTATCCATTGGACTTGTCCCAATCGCCCTTATTGACAGATACCATTTTACCGCTTTGAACACTGATTCCTCCATTGGAAAGATGATAAGGAGGGTCAGCAAAAATCATATCGAACTTAAAATCAAATGAATTCAACAGTTCGATACAATCTCCTTTCAAAAGGGTAAAATCCTTGTTCTCTGACTTATAATAGGATGTTGGCATTTAGATAAGAACTTTTGGAATTATTCCATTTTCAAGATCCGCAATATTATAAAGGTGTTCCAACACATCAAAGGTTTCTTTCAAATTATTCTTTGCACTGCGCCAGCCACAACCATCGGTGAACCAAACAAATTTGAAATATCCCAGTTCTTTGGTTTCCATGGTGATAGTTTTATAACTACGTGCCGTTTCATTTAACTTGGAACCACTGCTTGTATAAAAGTTTGTTTCTATACCATAAACAGTGTTCTTTCCTCTTACAACAAAATCAAATCTTTTTTCCGCACCACCATTATTGGAAATAGAAGACAAATCTATTCCCCATTTAGCCTCAATCTCATGGATATACATTTCTTTGAAATAGGTTTCTCCTTTTACAAGTCCTGCTTTACAAAGAAAACCCTCTACAAGATTTTCCATTAAATGGCCACCACGGTTCTTACGTCCGTTCGAGTCAAGACCAGTTTCTATACCTGTCACGTAATCCACAAGATTGTTGACAATATGATTCTCCATCAAATCAAAAAGACCAGTCTTCCGCATGAATTTCACGTAATCTTCATTTGTGCAATTTGGCTTGTCAAAATGAAAGTCAATCTGTCCTTCTTCATCCATAGCCATAATATCAAGCTCACGCTTAGCTAAAAGAATAGGGATACAGTTTAATGTTTCTGGATATTGTACCAAAATATTCCTGAATTCATCCTCGATATTCTTGGAGCCAATAAGCGCATTTAAGATATTGAGTGGAATTTTAATAGCTTCCACATTATTAAATACCTTATCAAAATCAACATAATATTTATAATCGGCAATAGACGGTCTGAAACCAGCAAGCCAAGCATCAAAGTCTCTCATATCAGTAAGCATTAGCAACATTTGAAATCATTATTTCAGAAATAGCACCACGTCCATTTCCCTTTGAATTTATCATCCTTGCAGCAGATACACGTTTAATAGAGAACATCTTATAAAGATGATCAAAAAAATCGTCTTCATTGTCTACATTCAATGGGTCTGAATTACTTGCCACGAATAAAGATTTTTGCTTTGCAATTAGAGCGCAAAAATCGCGCAACCGTATCTGCTCGGCATCATCAAAACCTTCTTTTGCGTAAGATGTAAATGCAGAAGTATCTGTCAGAGGACGATACGGAGGGTCAAAATAAAACAAAACATTATCATGGGCATATTTGCCAGTTTGTGCAAAATCACCACAAAGAATTTCAACTCGCTGAAGGACGGCAGAATCTGCCCTTAATGTCTCCTCATCACAAATTTTAGGATTTGCATATCTTCCATGTGGAACATTGAACTTACCTTTAGAGTTTACACGATACAATCCATTGAAACAAGTACGATTCAAAAAAATAAATAGTGCAGCGGTTTCAACCTCTGAGGTATCTCTTTCGTTAAAACGCTCACGTTGAACAAGAAAATACTCTTTTCTATCAACTTCATTAAGTGGAAGATATTCATTTTGAAGTCGGTTCAATTCAAAAATTAAATTTTCGACATCATGTTTTATTACTCGATATGTACAGATCAGCTCTGCATTGATATCATTTATAATAGCCCTTGTTATGTTTGGGTATTCTTGTAAAATCCAAAACAATACTGCTCCTCCCCCAACAAATGGTTCGATATACGTCATCTCATCCCTACGTGATAAATCACGAGGTAGAATTTTTTTTATATCATCAAGAAGTTGAGTTTTCCCTCCAACCCACTTGATAAATGGTCTTGCCGGATATATGTCTAATCTTTTCATTTAATTCTAAATTTACTACTAAGAAAATTCTCGCAGTATTGTGCAAAAATAGTAATAACGCTTCACTTCCCCAACAAAATGAGAAAAGAAAACCAGAATACTCTTAAGCATTTACCTCCGATTATCTTCTATAATTTTTCCTCTTGCAAGTATTTACGACCTTAAAAGCATGAAGTAAGCACCTCCTCCTATAGGCTTCTTCCTCCTCATCCGGTCTTCGCCCATCCCAAGGCAGGTCGGATGTAGAACCTCCGCCACCGGAGCTAATCGGTACAGGCTGGCTACCGATAAGTGCGTCAGCAATTGCAAAAATCATATTGCGAATTGACGGTACTGCCAATTGGCTGAGCAAAGTATTCAATTCGGATTCCAGTTCTTGGTTGATCTCTAAAAGGGACAGATTCTCTCTTTTCAGTCGGTAAAACTCGCCGTAATCCGCCAGAACATTGCGTTGGGCAGCTTCGACCTGCCGTACTGCATCAATCTTGTATAGTGATTCTATCTTGCGGACAATTTCGGTAAAATGCTTGGCAATGTATCGGTTCTGTCGTTCGACCCACTTGTCCGTACCAAACAATGGAACTTTTTCAGTAATTCTCGGTGGCATAAAATCGACCTTGTGGTTTCTGAAGGGCTGGACAACTGAACGAGCCTTTGTTACATCCCTTGTCAGTCGTTCCAGTTCCTGCTCCTTTTCTTGAAGCTTACCTGCCTTGTCTTCAAGCTTGGACTGGTATTCGGAAATCTGTTTTTGTATCCTGGTCTTTTGAATTTCATATTCCTGAAGAGCGATTTTTCCGGAAGCCAGAGATTTCTCAATTTCTTCAAGTTGGGATTGAGACCTGAATATCTGTGATTCCAATCTCCGTGTCATAGTCTGCAACCCCTTGACTGCTTTCTCCGCCTGTTTAGCATCTTTGGACAGTTTCCGGATATAATCGCGTTTACTAAGATGACTGACGTTCCGGCCTTCAATACTGTCACCACGTTCCAGCCCGTACCTGCTCCCAACCTCTTCATATAGTGAGGTGTGCATTTCCCGAAGAATATGGCCATACCCATAACAGCTCTTGCCAAACTTAGCCGACCACATGACGCATTCACGTCCGCTTTTGGCTCGTTGTCCGACAGGAACAATCAAGGCATGGATATGCGGGCTGCTCTCATCAAGATGAACCTGGAAGCCGATGATGTTTTCCTGTCCGTACCGTTTGGCGCACCAGTCATAGACATCTTTTGCCCATTGTTCGATTTCCGGACATCGCTGGAGATGGCTGTTGTCTGCATCCTTATCCAGATTTACGGTTTGAGTCCCAAATGCCATTTCAAGTGTACGGTCATGATTGCCTCCGAAGATAAATTTCGCACAACAGTTTGGTTGAATTTTGCTGTCCGGCTTGAAAGGCTTCCAGCCCAACTCAGTCAACCGTTCCTGCAAACGGACTTCAAGCGATTTCTTTTGATAGCCCAACGGATGAACTTTCCCATCGGGCCCAATCTCGAAATTCAGTTTCATTCGGGTCTTGTCATAGTGATTGGTCGGATCCTGATTCTTTCTGTCAATCTTGTCGTCATTCCAATGCCTTTCGTTTTCATTCGCCTCTGCTGTGCCGAATGACTTCCCGGCTTCAACATGCATGGCCTGTTTAATATCTGTGTTCATATAGGGTATTCTTTTGATAAATGATTAATATTTGAGCTTGCTCTTGTGCCAGTCCGCTCTGCGGGACAATGACCGGATTTTATTGCCGTCAGGCAAAAAGTCCTTATTGTGTTATGGACTTTCTATAAATCCACGGAACAAGTTCCTTTACTATTCAATAAGTTCCAAATCCAGTTCATCCAGAGAGAGGGTGCCAAGGTCAACGTCCCCCATAGCAAGATCAATGTCCACCTCATGCAGGATATTTTCCGGAACGGTAATGGTGAGCAAAGCGCTGTCGGAATCAGGGAGAGCGTTGTATTTGGGAATATGGTAGGAAAACTCTGTGGTCCCAGCTTTTTCGCTGGAATGGGTGAGGTACCGGGTCCTAAAGCCATCAAACTGCAGCGTGATGTCAGAAGCATTTGGGTCAACAACAAATAGAACGGTACCATAATCCAACTTCAGGGATAGCTTATCGTGGACCATCTCAGCAGAGAGGGAGAATGTCAGACCGTCTGAGGCAGAAACGGAATCCACGGCCTGCGGTTGAGTGCTCTCAGCTGACACTTCCGCAGAGGAAGCAGGAATTTCCGAGGCAGAAGAAACGGGCTCCACCGGCTGTACCGGGGTGGCCTTGGAGTGCTGGAAGAAAAAGCAGGCCAGCACCAGCACCGCCAGCCCGCCGCCCAGCACCATGCGCCAGCGGGAATGCGGCTTGCGTGCAGGGGATGCCGGGGCGGCAGAACTGCCTGCCGGGGTCTGCTCATCCAGAATTTTGCGAGCGACCTCCTCGGGGCTGCCCAGCTCCGCAATGGCGCGGGCTTCGTTTTCCGGCCCGGCGGCATCCAGATAATCTTCGTAATAGCTCAAAGCGTCCTTGCGCTCGGCCTCCGGCAGGGGAGCCAGAAGCTGTTCCAGCGCAGCAAGAAATGCAGTACGGGTCATAGATCATTCCACCTCTCTGAAAAATGTGTCAATGGAAGAACGGTAGCGGCTCCACTCCTGCGCGTAGGCGGCAAGCTGCGCCCGCCCGGCGGAGGTGATCTGATAATAGCGGCGGTTGCGGCCATTGAAGGGCGCATCGTAGACCGTGAGCAGCTGGTCTTTCTGCAGCCGGCGCAGCACCGGATACAGGGTGGATTCGCTTAGCTCCAGCGTGTGGGTGACCTGTTGGGTGATCTTGTAGCCGTAGGTACCTTCCGGCTCCTGCGCCACCACGGACAGCACAATGGCATCCAGCAGCGCGGCACTGATGGGAAAACTCATGCAGGAACAGCCTCCTTTCGGTAGGGTGTGTTTCTATAATATTATATATCATATAATATTGCATAAGTCAATAGAGAATTTACCCTC
>UQAQ01000055.1 GCA_900539115.1 uncultured Roseburia sp. | reverse complement strand
GTTGCCTTTGAAGGGCACAAGGCGACTGAAAGGCAGCGAAAAAGAAGAAAAAGCAAGAAAAAAGTTGCCTTTGAAGGTCACAAGGCGACTGAAAGGCAGCGAAAAAGAAGAAAAAGCAAGAAAAAAGTTGCCTTTGCAGGTCACAAGGTGACTAAAAGGCAGCGAAAAAGAAGGAAACGCAAGAAAAAAGTTACCTTTGACAGGCATAAGCCAGCCCAAAGGCAGCGAAAAAGAAGGAAACGTAACTATTCAGGCTCCCCTCCCACACATTCGCATTTCGAACACTTCGTGTTCTTTTCTCGCCTTTAGCAAGGCTAAAAATGCTCATATGGGGAGGGGGAGCCCTATTAGGATCTAAATGTATGGAAATCAAAGTCTCTTACGTGCAAGCACGACGATTCATTGATTTCATACATTGATCCTGAATAGTTACGCAAAAGCAAAAAAAGGAGACCAAAAATGAAAGTATATGACGAATTGGTTGCCCGCGGATTGATCGCGCAGGTAACAGACGAAGAAGAAATCAAGGAACTGGTAAATAATGGGAAAGCTGTTTTTTACATCGGTTTTGATCCGACGGCAGACAGCCTTCATGTGGGACATTTTATGGCACTTTGTCTGATGAAACGTCTGCAGATGGCCGGCAATAAACCAATTGCATTGATCGGCGGCGGTACAGCGATGATCGGCGATCCTTCGGGAAGAACCGATATGCGCCAGATGATGACAAAAGAAACAATCCAGCACAATGTGGACTGCTTCAAAAAGCAGATGAGCCGTTTCATCGATTTTTCAGATGGAAAAGCAATGGTAGTAAACAATGCAGACTGGCTGCTGGATCTGAATTATATGGAAGTATTGCGCGACATCGGACCTCATTTCTCTGTCAACCGTATGTTGTCGGCAGAATGCTACAAGCAGAGAATGGAAAAAGGTCTGACATTTTTGGAATTTAACTACATGATCATGCAGAGTTATGACTTTTACGCATTGTTTCAGAAATACGGCTGCAATATGCAATTTGGCGGCGACGACCAGTGGAGCAATATGCTCGGTGGAACCGAATTGATTCGTCGTAAATTGGGAAAAGATGCGTATGCGATGACCATTAATCTTCTGTTAAACAGTGAAGGAAAGAAAATGGGTAAAACGCAGTCCGGTGCAGTATGGCTGGATCCGGAAAAGACAAGTCCGTTTGACTTTTACCAGTACTGGAGAAATGTCAGCGATGACGATGTGCTCAAATGCCTTCGTATGCTTACGTTCCTGCCGCTTGAACAGATTGACGAGATGGACAAATGGGAAGGAAGTCAGCTTAATCAGGCCAAAGAAATTCTTGCCTTTGAATTGACCAAAATGGTACATGGCGAAGAAGAGGCGGCAAAGGCGCAGGAAGGTGCGAGAGCCTTGTTCTCCAGCGGAAATGCAGCACAGATGCCGGAAGTGGAATTGACCGATGCCGACTTCGAAGACGGACAGATCGGAATTCTGAACCTTCTTGTAAAAGCAGGACTTGCCCCATCCAACGGAGAGGCGCGTCGAAACGTACAGCAGGGCGGTGTGTCCATTGATGGAAATAAAGTGGAAGATGTTCGTGCGCAGATTTCCAAAGACAGCATCGGAGAGGACGGAATCGTTCTGAAACGAGGCAAAAAGAAATTTATGAAAATTGTAGTTCGCTAAATATGGAAGAGAAGGTATTTTAATATGCAGAATAATAAACGAAACCAAGTACCAATGATATTATTTGTCCTTTTGCTTTTTGCGGTGGCGGCAGTGAGTCTGTACCAGCCGCAGAAAGTGAAAGCGGCAGAAAAAGAATTTATCGTCGGATTTGATGCGGAATTTCCACCGTATGGCTATCTTGACGAAAATGGCGAGTATGTTGGATTTGACCTTGATCTTGCCGAAGAAGTTTGTAACCGAAATGGCTGGAAATTAGTAAAACGACCGATTTCCTGGGATTCGAAAGATTCCGAACTGGCTTCCGGAGCGATTTCCTGTATCTGGAATGGTTTTACGATGAACGGACGTGAAGACCAGTACACTTGGACGACACCATATGTCGATAATTCCCAGGTCGTTATCGTGAAAAAAGGTTCCGGGATTCAGAAACTTACGGATCTGAAGGGGAAAATACTTGTCGTACAGGCAGATTCTTCCGCCCTTGCGGCGCTGACAGGCGACGATGCGACGAAAGAAAACAAAGCAATCCGCAAATCATTGAAAGAATTGCAGCAGGTCGCAGACTATAACTCTGCCTTTATGAACCTTGAAAGCGGAATGGTAGACGCGATCGCAATGGACATTGGGGTAGCATCCTACCAGCTTTCGGCTAAGAAAGACCAGTTTGAAATGTTAGATGAGCGTTTGTCGTCGGAGGAATACGGTATCGGATTCAAAAAAGGAAATACCGAACTCCGTGATACCGTTCAAACGACATTGTTAGGCATGCTTTACGATGGTACATTTGAAAAGATTGCCAAAAAATGGGAATTAACAGACAGCATGTGTCTGAGCATGGACGACAAGACATATGTTGATGGTGGAAAAGTGCCGGAACCGGATACAAGTAAATTGACAAAGAAAAGCGAGGATACACAGGCAGACGATGCGGCGACAGAGAGTGCCGGAACCGTTAAAAAGCAGGGGATCGGCCAGATTGTAAAACAACTGGGACAGGGAATGCTTGCGACATTGGGAATCTTCTTCTTTACGCTGTTATTCTCTATGCCGCTTGGACTTTTGGTCATGGCAGTGCGGATGTCAAAGATCAAACCGCTGCAATGGATCGCTAAGATTTATATTTCCATTATGCGTGGTACACCATTGATGCTTCAGCTTTTGGTGGTCTTTTTTGCACCGTATTATTTGTTTGGCATATCGACGTCGTATCAATATCGTTTTTACGCGGTACTGATCGGATTTTCACTGAATTATGCGGCATATTTTGCCGAGATCTACCGCTCGGGAATCCAGAGCATTCCGGCAGGACAGCGAGAAGCAGCGACCGTAATGGGGTACAGCCGCAGCCAGACATTTTTCCGCATCCTCTTCCCGCAGATGGTAAAACGAGTGATGCCGCCGGTTACCAATGAGGTAATCACATTGGTAAAGGATACATCCCTTGCCTTTGCTCTTGCCTACACGGAAATGTTTACAATGGCAAAACAGATCGCAGCATCACAGGCTTCCTTGATGCCACTGTTTGTCGCTGGTGTATTTTATTACATCTTTAACTTTGTAGTGGCGACAGTGATGGAACAGATTGAAAAGAAAATGGATTATTATCGTTAGTGAGGAGGCAGTGACATGGCGAAAGAAACGTGTATATTAGAAATGAAACAAATCAGCAAAAGTTTCGAAGGGAAAGAAGTGTTGAAAGACATCAGTTTAAAAGTAAATGAGGGCGAGGTAGTCTCAATCATTGGGCCATCGGGTTCCGGAAAATCGACATTGCTGCGCTGCGCGACATTTTTGGAGCAGATTGACGGCGGTGATATTACATACAGTGGGAAAAACGTCGTGAAAGACGGTGTTTATCCTGGAAAAAAGGAACTTTGGGAAGCCGGACAGCAATTTGGGCTTGTGTTCCAGAACTTTAACCTGTTTCCGCATTTTTCCGTAATGAAAAATATTACCGATGCACCGATCCACAATCAAAAGAGAAAGAAAGAAGAAGTGTTTGCAGAGGCACGTGAGCTTTTGAAAAAAGTGGGATTGGAAGAAAAAGAAGACGCGTATCCATGTGAATTATCCGGTGGACAAAATCAGCGAGTGGCGATTGCGAGAGCTCTTGCGATGCATCCCAAGATGCTTTTCTTCGATGAGCCGACATCGGCACTGGATCCGGAAATCACAGCGGAAATCCTCCGCGTGATGAAAGAACTGGCGGCGGAAAAAATGACAATGGTGATTGTTACGCATGAGATTCAATTTGCCAAGGCGGTTTCTGACCGGGTCATCTTTATGGATGGCGGCGTGGTGGTCGAAGAAGGAACGCCGGGGCAAGTTATTGATTGTCCGGAAAACGATCGTACACGAAGTTTTTTACAAAAATTACAAGTATAGAAAAATGTAAAAGAGGCTGCTTATGGGCGGCCTCTTTTTGAAGTATTTGACATAATAGGCAATAAATGGTAAAATATAAGAAAACTTTGCTGCGCTTATTGCGCGATAGGGAAAGAACAGGAGGAAAAAATGAATCAAAAAAACAATAGGAAGTGGATGGCAGGAGCGTTTTTGCTGACGGCGGGTCTGTGCTTTGTGCCGGGAAAAACGGTTTCGGCCAGAATGGAAGTAAATTCGTACGGAGAGTTGACGGTGTGCACAGATTCGCCGGTAGTAACGATCCGCGGAAATATTTCTTCCATCGGAAATGATTCGTTTGGAAATCAGAAAATCACACGTTTTTCGACGCAGGGAAATGCGTATTATACGACGATCAACGGAGCACTTTGCAGTAAAGACGGGACAATCCTGGTAAAATGTCCGAATCAGAAGAGCGGTTCCTTTACGGTGCCTTCGTCGGTAAAGAAAATATACGCCAATGCCTTTTATGGATGTAAAAAATTGACGTCAGTTACAATCCCGAGTTCTGTGGAGTATATCGGAAGCAATGCGTTTGCGGATTGTACAAATCTTCAGACCGTTCGAATGGAGGCAAGAGTGGATACGCTGCGCGAAGGGATCTTCGATGGATGCGTGGCATTGAACTCCATCCGCATTCCGGGAACGGTGAAACAGATTGACCGCGATGCCTTCCGGCGTTGTAAATCGCTTACGAAAATAACGATTCCGGAGACCGTCGAGAGTCTGGGATATCGCGCATTTTATGCCTGCGAACGTCTTGAAAGTGTGAGCTTGTCGTCCAAAATGGATGCCATCCCGTATCAGGCATTTTACAAATGTTTCAAATTGAAAAAAGTAGACGGGATGAGCAAAATCCAGTCGATTGACAGTTCTGCATTTTATGGATGTGAACGGTTGGAAGATATCACGCTTCCGGCGAGCTTAGAGAGGATATCCCGTTACGCATTTTCGGGCTGTCGCCGGCTGGGAAAAGTGGTCATTCCTAAAAATACAGAAAAAATCGAACATTATGCGTTTGAAGAAGCGGCCTCTTCGTTTGAGGTAAAGGCCGGAAATCCGTCTTATACCGCACGCGGGGGATTGCTTTTGGACGAGACAGAAACGAGTTTGATCCAGGCACCGGTGAAGGGGAAAGGTGTCGTTCATATTCCGGATACCGTGAAAAAGATCTGCTATGGTGCTCTGACCGGAACGGAATATCGCGCAATTTTCCTGCCGGCATCGGTGACGACAGTTGACCGCGGCTGGTTTGAAGGATGTAAATATCTGGAGACGATTGTTCTGCCGGAACAGACGGAGGCAATCGTGGGAGGAAGTTATTACCGCGAGCAATTAAAGCGTCTCAAACAGATACGGATCAGCGATAAAAATAAGAATTTCCGATGCCAGCAGGGTGTCATTTATACGAAAGACGGAAGAGAAATGGTCTTTTTCCCATCCGGAAAACGCGGAAGTCTGAAGCTGCCAAACACCTGTAAGTATATCCGGGGCCGCCTTGATTACAATCGTTTGAGAAAGATTACGGTTTCTGATTCAAATAAGTATTTTAAGGAAATCGACGGCGTCCTTTACAATGTAGCCGGTACGAGTGTGCGTGCGTTTCCGCTTGCTAAGACAAGTTATAAGATTCCGACAAAATGCAAAAGCATCGGCTTTTTAAAGAGTCAGAAGGCGGATCTCAGATGCCGGAAAATAACTGTGTCTTCGAAAAATAAAAAATATTATGCAAAAAATGGCGTGTTATTTGACCGGAATACCGATGAACTTTTGTATTACCCACCGGCGAAAAAAGGCGCTTACACGGTGCCGAAAAACACGACAAAGATTGCGGGAGATGCTTTTAAACAGGCAAAATACCTGACCAAACTTACAATCACGAAAAATGTGCAGCGAGGTTACGGTACAAAATACCGTTTTGCCGGCTGCGACCGATTGAAAACCGTGGAAGTAAAAGCCGGAAAATTGAATTACATCCGCATGAATTTTGATGAATGCAGCAGTATTCGCAAACTGGTATTTCCTTCCAATATTATGACGACGGATCTTCGCTGGCTCCCAGCCGGAGTGACGATTTACGGATGGGAAAATACGGGCGCAAGAGACACTGCCAAAGCATATGACGGGAAATTTGTCAGCCGCGGAACCATCCCGGCGGTTGTTGCCGGACCACGAGTGCGCAAGATCGTAGAACGTTATGTGCTTTCCTGGAAACGATCCACGGACGCGAGCGGTTACCAGATTTATACCGGCGATGAAACATTGAAAAACATCAAAGGCACATCAACAACCAAATGCTATGTCAAAAATGTAGACGACTACGGCGAAATCTATATTCGTGCATATCGCCTCGTACATGGGAAAAAAGTGTATGGAAAAGCGCGGAGATTGAGCTGATGCGGTTATTGTCAAACGAATAAGCTGAGAGAAGAAAAATCACTTGCATTTGAGAGTGTACTATACTGTCAAAAAGCAAGTGATTTTCTATTTAGTATAAAATTTTACTTGACCTGTCGTAGTAATCATGTTATACTCTAACTACGTCAGACGTACTACGATAGACGTAGCAACGACAAACGTAATAATCTGCCACTCCGGCAAATACCGAAAAAGCACGAAAGGAGGCGGGATTTTGATTAGCAGCGATGTGATTCGGGGATATAATGATACGATCATTTTATATCTGCTCCAGCAAAATCCTTCGTATGGATATGAAATTTCGAAGAAAATCCGAATGATTTCTGAGGAAAAATATATCATTAAAGAGACGACGTTGTACTCGGCATTTACAAGGATGGAAAAAAATGGGTACCTTGAATCGTTTTCCGGCAATGAGACAGGAGGTAAGCGGCGCACGTATTATCGTGTCACCGAAGAAGGAAAATTGTATTATGAAGAAAAGTGTAAAGAGTGGGAAGTGACGAAAGAGGTTGTGGATAAGTTTATTATGAAAGAAAGGATGAGCCAAGAGGATGGAAGCAATTAGAGAATATCTTAGTAATATGTTTATGAATCTTCCGGAAACTCCGCAAGTGCTGCGGGCAAAAGCAGAATTGATGGAAATGATGGAAGACAAATACGAAGAACTGATCGCAGAGGGAATGTCAGAGAAAGAAGCTGTGGGAACGGTGATCTCAGAGTTTGGCAATCTGGATGAACTGGCGGAAGAACTCGGAATCGGTGACTTCATGAAAAAAGAAGAGGAACCGCAGGAGAAAAAGAGCCGTCATGCAGACCGCAGATGGGGGCCGGAAGAAGCGAAGAAATACGTTGCTTTTGCAAAAACACATGCAAGGTATGTTGCCCTTGGTGTTATGTTTTGCATCTGGGGACCGTTTTTGGAGTCGGTTTTCGATGGCGCAATCAATCAGGGATATCTCGGAACGCTGGTAGGAAATCTGCTGGGAAATATGGGAATGTTTCTGCTTGTCGGTGTGGCGGTCGTACTGTTTGTGCTGGCTTCTACAAGGACCAAAGAATACGGAAAAGTCAGCCGGTACACAATTGCACTGGATGAAGAAGCCGCAGCGTATGTCCGCGAAAATCAGGAAAGAGACGAAAAACGCCGCGTGCTCAAGACTTGTATCGGAGTGTTTTTGTGTGTCTTCAGTGTGGTGCCAAGCATGGGCTCGGGATTGTGCCGGAATTTGTTTGCCGAAGCGATTTTGGACAGCAGTGTATTGTTTATTGCAGGGATTGGCGTATATCTTCTGGTATCCGGAAGTAGTTTGAAAAATCGTTACCAGGAATTGGCAAAGGCGACCGCCAATTACGAGCGCGAGCAATCAACAAATACAAGTACAGCAACAAAGCCAATCTATGAAAAGAAGAAAGTACCGGCATTTGCGATTGTATTGATCGTGATATTTGGTGTGCTGGTGCTGAGCCTTGGGGCGATTATTCCGTTTGTGGTTTATCATAACAATATTAATTTGAAGGTAACGGAGTCTGAGATTCAAACAGAGACCGTAATGCCGGGAGAAACAATGAATGATCCGATTGAAAATATTACGGTAGATGCTGACGCGATGGAGTTGACCCTGGAAGTTACGGATGAAGTAGAAGAGCCGGAATTTGTTTATTATGGTGAGGCGAGCCGTAAACCCACAATTGATGATAAAAATGGTGTTATTAATATAGAAAGCCGCCACCGTGGCATTCAGTTTCATTTCCCATTTGGGAATATTACGGAAAAATGTGCATTGACAGTGAAAATTCCAACATCGATGTATGAAAATACAAAAATGAATCTTACACTGGATGCGGGCGACGTGCATTTGACAGGGATTCCAAACGGAGAGATCGTGGCGGACCTGGATGCAGGTAATCTGATCGTGTCAGAATGTACACTGGATAATATAAAAATTGATGCGGATGCCGGAAATGTGGAACTTAAGAACAATCACATTAAGGCGGTGGAAGCGGAAGTGGATGCCGGTAATTTTGAAATGCATTTTGACGGACCAAAAGGTGCCTATGCCTACGACCTTTCAGCGGACCTTGGAAACGTTTCTATCAATGATGAAAAGCATGCCGGTGTAGAGAGTGAATATAAAGTGGAAAAAGATGCGAATGCTGCCGGCTACGAAGATTATCGCCAGGTGAAAGTAGAAGCGGATCTTGGAAACATTGAAATTCATACAAATTAGAAGGAGGACATTTATTATGAAGAAAGATAATATATTTTGGGGCGTGCTGCTTCTTCTGGCAGCGGTATATATATTGGCGCACAGTCTTGGATTTACGCCGGATATCAGCCTGATGCGTATCGTAATCGGTATCATTTGCGTGATGTGTTTTATCAAATCGACAATTCGCCTGGAATTCGGAGGAATGTTGTTTTCGCTGGCGATTCTGCTTATCATGTTTGAACATGTGCTTGGTATCGAAGCTTTGACACCGTGGCCGGTTTTGTGGGCAGCGCTGTTTGGAAGTATCGGTTTGAATATGATTTTCGGAAGCCGCGCAAAAGAGTACCGCAGACACAAAACGCACCGCCGCGTTGAAGTTTCCGGTGAAGGAATGACAGATGCCGGTGCCTCCGATGTGGATGGCGACAGCGTCGTACTGACCGGAATGTTTAACGGAACAAGGAAAAATATCAATTCCAATGCATTTAAAAAGGCAGTCATTGACTGTAAGTTCTGCGGCATGGAAGTCAATATGGACAATGCTGTCATACAGTCCGGAAGTGCAGTGATTGATCTGAGTGTATATTTTTCCGGCGTGGACATCTACATCCCGTCAAACTGGCATGTGGTGAACAATACGGACAGCAGTTTTGGCGGCGTGGAAGAGCATCATGTGAGTGGTGTGGCAGAAGACGGACCGACCTTGGTGATGGAAGGAAATGTCCGTTTCGCAGGGGTAGAGATCTACCGGATTTAAAAACAACGAAAAAAGACTTGACGAATCGTATGAATTTGTGGTACTATATTCTAGCGATGAATTAGGTCTTTTTTTTATGCCTAAATTTTTACAAACAAATAATCACGGAGGTGACGTAATGCGTACTAAAATTACATTAGAATGTACAGAGTGTAAGCAGCGTAACTACAACTTGACCAAAGACAAGAAAAACCATCCGGACAGAATGGAAACAAAGAAATATTGTAGATTTTGTAAAACACACACATTACACAAAGAGACAAAATAATTTTGTCGTTGTAATGTTGGGGAAAGGATGTGTGCCCGATGAGCGAAGCAGAAAAGACTTCGAAAGCAGGTGGCTTCTTTAAACGTGTCAAAGCAGAGTTCAAGAGATGTACATGGCCAAAAAGAGATGAATTGATGCGCCAGTCCGCACTGGTGATCGTTGTTTCTGTTGTTCTTGGCGGTGTGATCGCCGGTATCGACTGGCTGATTCGTCTTGGTCTGCAGGCAATTGGACTATAATTATTTTAGGAGGTTGCTATGGCGGAAGAAGCAAAATGGTATGTAGTTCACACTTATTCCGGATACGAGAATAAGGTAAAAGTTGACATCGAGAAGACAATCGAAAATCGTAACCTTCAGGATCAGATCCTTGAAGTTATGGTGCCGATGCAGACGGTTGTTGAGGAGAGAAATGGAGAAAAGAAACAGGTTCAGAAGAAAATGTTTCCGGCCTACGTTCTCCTGAATATGGTGATGAATGACGAGACCTGGTATGTGGTTCGAAATACCCGCGGTGTGACAGGATTTGTCGGCCCGGGATCCAAACCGGTTCCTCTTACCGCAGAAGAAATTACCAACATGGGATTTCTGGCTCAGGCAGAGGAAGTACCATACAGTATTGGCGACCATGTTCTGGTTACCAAGGGTGTATGGCAGGATACACATGGTATCGTGCAGGAAGTTCACCCGGCAAAACATATGGCAGTGATCGAAATTGACATGTTTGGCCGTGGAACACCGGTAGAAATTGATTTCTCAGAATTAGAAAAGTTATAGAAGTGAAAATCAGGAGGTTTTTATAATGGCTAAGAAAGTTGAAGGATATATTAAATTACAAATCCCAGCTGGAAAAGCAACACCAGCACCACCAGTTGGTCCGGCACTTGGACAGCATGGTGTAAACATTGTTCAGTTTACAAAGGAGTTTAACGCAAAGACAGCAGGACAGGAAGGCATGATCATTCCTGTAGTTATCACTGTTTATGCAGATAGAAGTTTCAGCTTCATCACAAAGACTCCACCGGCAGCAGTTCTTCTTAAGAAAGCTTGTAAGATTGAATCCGGTTCTGGTGTACCAAATAAGACAAAAGTTGCAACGATCTCTAAAGCAGAGATTCAGAAGATTGCAGAACTTAAGATGCCTGACTTGAATGCAGGAAGCGTGGAAGCTGCTATGAGCATGATCGCCGGTACTGCAAGAAGTATGGGTATCACAGTAGAAGACTAATAAAACTTACGTGAAAATTTAGACATCGCAGGAGACTTATGTCATTTGGACGTTGTGGGAGAACAGGAACTTGTTACTAAGCTCCTACACATTCGTTAATACCACTAGGAGGTTTGAATCATGAAAAGAGGTAAAAAATATGTTGAGGCTGCAAAGTTGGTAGACAGAACAGTTCAGTATGATCCAGCTGAGGCCATTGACCTTGTAAAGAAAACAGCAGTTGCAAAATTCGATGAAACAATTGAAGCTCATATCCGTCTTGGTGTAGATGGACGTCATGCAGACCAGCAGGTACGTGGTGCAGTTGTACTGCCTCACGGAACAGGTAAAAAAGTTCGCGTTCTTGTATTTGCAAAAGGCGATAAAGTTGCAGAAGCAGAAGCAGCTGGTGCTGATTATGTTGGCGGCGAGGAACTCATTCCTAAGATCCAGAACGAAGGATGGTTTGAGTTTGACGTAGTTGTAGCTACTCCGGATATGATGGGTGTTGTTGGTCGTCTCGGACGTGTACTCGGACCAAAAGGCTTGATGCCAAACCCGAAAGCAGGAACTGTTACAATGGATGTTACAAAGGCTGTTAATGACATTAAAGCAGGTAAGATCGAATATCGTTTGGACAAAGCAAACATTATTCACTGTCCGGTTGGAAAAGCATCTTTCACTGCAGAGCAGTTGAATGACAACTTCAACACTTTGATGGACGCTATCGTAAAAGCAAAACCAGCAAGTGCAAAAGGACAGTATATGAAGAGTGTTACGATCACCAGCACAATGGGACCTGGTGTGAAAGTAAGCACAGTAAAATATGCATAAAAAAGATATTGACAGTACCGTCAAGGTATGTTAATATAAATTTTGATGACTGCCGTAGACAGTAGGTATAGATGGTCCTTCGGGATTTCAGATGTGTAAGTGCAAGAGCCGCCTACCGAGGAGTAAAGAATGTGGATTTACGTCCCCTCTTTTTGCTATGGCGAGAAGAGGGGTTTTCTATATTACGTCCGTCTCAGAGAAAAAACTAATGAGCATGAAGTGCGATAGCACGGAATGCGAATTGGTTTACAAATTGTGAAAGTGCTTGCACGGAACAATTTGTGTGGACGTATATGCGTTATATATATTCTTTTCGGCAGAAAATATATAAGGAGGAAATGACTCATGGCTAAAGTAGAGATCAAACAGCCAATCGTAGACGAGATCAAAGGATACGCAGCAGACGCAAAAGCAGCTGTACTTGTTGATTATCGTGGTCTGACTGTTGAGCAGGATACAAAACTTCGTAAAGCATTGAGAGAAGCCGGTGTGGTATACAAAGTATACAAAAACACGATGCTTGTTCGTGCATTCGAAGGAACTGATTTTGCACAGTTGGATAAGGATTTGGAAGGACCTACTGCAGTTGCATTTTCAGCAGAGGATGAGACCGCTCCAGCGCGTGTTCTTAATGACTTTGCAAAAGAAGCAGAGGCACTTCAGTTCAAGAGCGGTGTTGTAGCCGGCACATATTATGATGAAGCTGGTATCAAGACATTGGCTAACATCCCATCAAGAGATACTCTTATCTCTAAATTGCTTGGAAGCTTGCAGTCACCTGTTACCAATATGGCACGCGTTCTTAATCAGATCGCTGAAGCTAAAGGAAATGGTGAAGAGCCGGCTGCAGAAGCAGAAACCGCAGAATAATCTGCCAACAAAGAAAAAAATTATATTAAATGGAGGAATTTAAAATGACTACTCAGGAATTTATCGATGCTATCAAAGAGATGAGCGTTTTGGAATTAAATGATTTGGTAAAAGCATGTGAAGAAGAATTTGGTGTATCCGCAGCAGCAGGTGTTGTTGTAGCAGCAGCAGGCGACGGTGCAGCAGCAGGCGGCGCTGAGAAAGACGAGTTCGACGTAGAACTTACAGAAGTTGGACCAAACAAAGTTAAGGTTATCAAAGTTGTTCGTGAAGTAACAGGTCTTGGACTTAAGGAAGCAAAAGAAGTTGTAGATGGCGCTCCTAAAGTAATCAAAGAAGGTGCTTCTAAAGACGAAGCTGAAGATATCAAAGCTAAGGTAGAGGCTGAAGGCGCTAAAGTTACATTGAAATAATCAATCGAATAGTGCTTTAAATAGAAGAGGCGGATCGCAAATGCGGTCCGCTTTTTAGTGTTGTATTTTTTAGTGTTTTTGTTTATAATAATAGTGTGACTATTATACACAAAAACACCAATAAAAGTGTGATTATCATACACAAAAATCCCAATAAAAATGTGAGGAGTGTCTTATTCAATTCTTCTTTAGATAATCAAAGAAATAATAAAATATATATTGTTAATTTATTCCATATATGATATAACAAAATACGAAGGAGCAATGTAAAAAGTGACCTTGAGGTGTTTTTTATCTATGTTCCGAAGAAAGGAGAATGAGTATGGATAAATGTCCGAAGTGTGGATGCATGTTAAATAATGATGAGAAGGCATCTGGAAAATGTTTTTCATGTGGAGAAACTTTCGAAAGTATTTTAGCTAAAGATACTACTTCAGAAGATAATTATAATGATGATGAAAATAGTATAGCAAAGGCTATAAAAATTATGGCAAGTATTGTCTTGATTTTGGGGTCAATAGGTAGTTTTGCTGTGTCTATTAACTATGGTAAAAGTAATTTTTCATTTGAAGATTTTATTGTGCCTGAAACAGTTACCATTGTAAGTGGATTTATATTTTTGGGATTTGGTGAGGTTATCACATTATTACAAGCAATAAAAAATAAATTGCACTAATACCAATTTTAAAAGGACTGCTTTAAAATTGGTATGTACCCTCTTTGCTGGACAAACTAGTAAGGAGGGTATTTTTATGTGCTGTAGTTATGACTTAAAAATATGGAAATGAAAAGCGTGCATTGCGCTAATAAATTATTAAATTCATTTCATGATGTGGTAGATATACTTTCTACATAGTGTCTGCTCAATAACATAAAAATTGTGAAAATTCCGCATAAATACTGGTATTTCAGCCCTATTGTGCTAT
>UQAQ01000054.1 GCA_900539115.1 uncultured Roseburia sp. | reverse complement strand
GAAACCCTTCCGATGGGCGAATTTGCGATCGGAACGAATACCGTGGCATACGAGATGGGACGTAAGTTTGACATTGAAGCCAAACTTCCGATTTTGATCGCGGAAAAAACAGGTCCGCATTTTGCGGTTGGTGACACCTGCTATTCGATGAGTGAAGATATCGTTTTGCATAACCCGGATGGCAAGGAGATCGTGGCAAAGGAAAATGAATGCTCTGCACTTCGAAAGACGGATATGGCGAAGGCGTATTTTAACTGTCATACCGACATTACGATCCCGTATGATGAACTCGGGGACATCGATGTGATCCGTCCGGATGGAAGCGAGATCAAATTGATCCGTCAGGGACAATTTGTGCTTGAGGGAACGCAGGCATTGAATGAAATGTGTAAGGAATCCTGAACGCAGGATGACAAATAAAGGAGGATAAGAAAATGGTAAAAGTTGGAATTTTGATGGGGAGCGACTCAGATCTGCCAATCATGCAGAAGGCAGCGCAGATGCTTGAAAAATTCGGAATTGAATACGAGATGACGATCATCTCCGCACACAGAATGCCGGATGTGTTTGTCGATTATGCGACAAAGGCAGAAGAGCGTGGAATCGAAGTAATCATCGCCGGAGCAGGTGGCGCAGCACATCTTCCGGGAATGTGTGCCGCATTGTTTGATCTGCCGGTAATCGGTATTCCGATCCATACAAAATCGGTTGGCGGTGTCGACAGTTTGTATTCCATCGTACAGATGCCATCCGGAATTCCGGTTGCTACCGTGGCAATCGATGGCGCAGCCAATGCAGGTATCCTTGCTGCTAAGATTCTTTCGGTATCGGATATGGAACTGCGTAAGAAATTGAAAGAATACAAAGTAGAAATGAAAGACGGTGTAACTGCAAAAGCCGAAAAACTGGATAAACTCGGTTATGCAGAATACATTAAACAGATGTAATATAGGGCAGGACTTCTTCCCAAAAGAGGGAGTCCTGTTTTTCTATTTCGTCTTTTAAGACAAAGACCGGTTTGGCGCGGTAATTTTCGCGGAACAATGTCAAGCCGTGCCGGGTCAGATAATCACTGGAAGAAGCTGGAAAACGTACAAATTTTCCGGCTTTTTTTAAGTAGCAATTCGAAGCTTTTGCCGGTTCGCGAAATTCCTTTTCCACATAGATTCCAACGCTTTTATGAATGGCGGTATCTTCTTCCGGAAGATAAAAATAGTCTTTGTAGTTTTCATAAAAATGACAATAACACCCCTCGGTACAGAAAAGGGTGATACAAGCATTTTTTTCTTCAAAAGATAAAATAAAATCTTCGGTTTCCCGTCCACAGGGGAACGGAACACTTTCCTGCGTCCGGCACGTGATGCAGAGTGTATCTGCATTCCAAACTTTGTCAGAAAAATGCAGCGGAAGTTTATAATAGAGCAGCAGGGAACTAAGCAGTGTTCCACGCAGATCATCGGCATTGTGGAGAAGAAGTTTTTCCTTTTCTTTCTCTGCCTGCGGACTGCGGAATATTTTCTGCTGCATAAATTCCGAATAAATCTGAATGCACTCTTTTCCACTGTAATTGTCAGCCCGTAAAAAGCCGACGAGTTTTTCGACAACCGATAATTTCAGCGAAGAACTGTCAAACAGTGTTTTTTCTTTGCGGACTTCCCGGTAAATGTCAAAAGAGCGGAGTGCGGCAAACGGATTCTCAAGATGATGAAACCGATATTTTTTCTCAAGATAAGGGATATCAAATCCGGAACCGTTGTAGTGGACGATCGTGGAAAAGCCGGATACAAAAGAAGAAAAGGCTTCCAGTATCGTACATTCACTGGTGTAATCATCGGCAAACCATTGGCACATTTTCATCTCTTTTTTCTGTGTATCGTACCAAAGCGCACCAATCAGATAAAGGGAGGAAACATTGGCGGAAAGTCCCGTAGTTTCGATGTCAAAGATCACAAGATCCGACAAGGACGCACCCGTATACAGGGAAATGGCTTTCCATGCCCGGCTCCGGTCATCTCCGGGTGTGAGGCTCCTTGTTTTATCGATTTTCTGCATGTTGTTCCACTCCTTCTATTTGGATTCTTTTAAACAAATACAGTATAACGTAGAAGAAATAACTTTTCAAGTTTAAATGCTTGTAGAAAAGGGCAAAAATGTGTTATACTACTATTTAACGATGCTTAAGGATATATATTTAAGGATATAGGTTTGCAGTATCGCAAAACTTACGAATAAACGTAAAAGGGAGAACGATATGGATAGAACAACGAATCCGAAAAAGCGTTTAAAAAAGTTAAAGGGCAGGATGCAGAGCAGTTTTAGTGGCTTTTTGCGGGCTTGTATCGTGGGGGCACTGGTGCTTTTTCAATTTGCAATTATTATCATAATTCCATTTATATTGAGAGGATATGCGACATCTTTTTATATTTTGCTGGAAATCAGTGCGCTGATCGCAATCATTGCACTGACAAATGACAAGCACAATGATGCTTACAAATTTTCATGGATGTGTGTGATCCTGATTTTTCCGATTTCCGGGTTAATCATGTTTAACCTGTGGGGGAAGGTTGGAAAGAAGAATAAATTAAACAAAGCGATTGCCGAACAGATGAAAGCGACGGATAATCGGCTGGTACAGGATCCGGAAGTGTCAGAAAGATTTTCCCTGGAACATCCGGTTTCTTCCCGTATGTCCAAATATATGACGGCGATGGGAAGTCCGTTGTTTAAAAACAATGAAGCAAAATATTATCCGTTTGGAGAAGATGCGTTTGAGGACCTTTTTGAAGATCTGGAGCAGGCGGAACATTTTATTTTCATCGAATTTTTTATCGTGGCAGAAGGGGCGATCTGGGATCAGATTCATGAAATTTTACTCCGCAAGATCCACGAAGGCGTGAAAGTCAAATTTTTATACGATGACTTTGGAGCACTTTTCCGTACCGGAAAAGATTTTGCTGCCAATCTGCGAAAAGAAGGATTTGAGGTTGAGGTTTTTAATCCGATACATAAGTACGCAAGTAAACTGTATATGAACTTCCGCGATCATCAGAAAATCGTCGTGATTGACGGAAATATCGGCTATACCGGTGGATTCAATCTGGCGGATGAATACGCCAATCTGATCGAGCGCTTTGGGGTATGGAAGGATGCCGGAATCCGTGTCGAAGGAGACGCGGTTTGGGGACTTACCGTAACCTTTTTGGAGATGTGGGTTGTCAGTTCTTCGGAGAAGAACATTGATCCGGAGATTTACCGCCCGCTGAAGAAGTTTCCGGAGAATGACGTGTACTGCCATGTGCTGCGGGACGGACCGGCTTTGGGGGAGACAAGTTTTGTCGGTTCGGTATATAAGCAGATGATCAATTATGCGGGAAAGACGCTGTATATCATGACGCCGTATCTGATCTTAGAGGAAACATTGACAAGAAGTCTTGTGGAGGCAAAGCGCCGCGGTGTGGATGTGCGTGTTATTACGCCGAATATTCCGGATAAAAAACATGTAAAATGGATGACAGAATATTATTATGGCGAACTTTTGAAATGCGGCATCCGTATTTACGAGTATACTCCGGGTTTTGTACATTCAAAAGTTGTGCTGGAAGAGCATTGTGCCGTTGTGGGAACGATCAATATGGACTACCGCAGTTTCTATCTTCATTATGAAAACGGAATATGGATCTATAATGAAGAATTTTTGCAGGAAGTGCGGAAAGATTTTGATGAGACATTCCGGGTAAGCCGTGAGATCACGTATGAAGAGTGGAAAAACCGCCCGATCAAACGACAGGTCATGCAACACTTTTTGAAAGTATTTTCGACGCTGGTATAGGAGGAAATCGAAGTGATACATTTTATCAAAGGACAGCTGGATACGGTGGCAGAACAGCAGATTGTTGTCGAAAACCGGGGAATCGGATATGAGATTCTCGTTCCGGCATCGGTGATTCAAAAACTTCCAAGAATTGGAAACGAAGTGAAGATATATACGTATATGCACGTACGCGAAGATGCGATGCAGTTATACGGTTTTATGACGAAAGATGAGAGGGAAATGTTTCAACTCCTCATTACAGTTAATGGAATCGGTCCCAAAGGAGCATTGGGGATTTTATCCATTATGGATACGGATGCTCTCCGGTTTGCTATTTTGTCGGACGACGCCAAAAGTATCTCAAAGGCACCGGGAATCGGGGCAAAGACAGCAAGCAAACTGATTCTTGAATTGAAAGATAAGGTAGACTTTGAAGAGGCTGTGGATACGATGCTGACGCAGGGAGAGCAGAATGCGGCAGAGGCAGCAGCCGGTGCCGGAGATGTGGGGTATCGTGCCAACGATGCGATCCAGGCGCTTGTGGCACTTGGCTACAGCAGTACCGAAGCGGTGAAAGCCGTAAAGAAAGTTACATTGACAGAAGAAATGACAACCGAAGATATTTTGAAGGCAAGTTTAAAATATTTATAAAGGGAGCAGGCTATGGAAAAACGAGTGATTTCAACGGAATTATTTGAAGAAGAAAACCGTACGGAAAACAGCCTTCGCCCGAAACTGCTGAGCGATTATATCGGACAGGCGAAAGCGAAGGAAAAATTAAAAATTTATATTGAAGCGGCGAAAGCACGTGGTGAATCGCTTGACCATGTGCTTTTGTACGGGCCTCCCGGACTGGGAAAGACGACGCTTGCCGGGATTATTGCCAATGAAATGGATGTAAATCTGAAGATTACGTCCGGACCGGCGATTGAAAAGCCGGGCGAACTGGCATCAATCCTCAATAACCTGCAGGAGGGAGACCTGCTTTTTGTCGATGAAATCCACCGCCTGAACCGTCAGGTAGAAGAAGTGTTATATCCGGCGATGGAAGATTATGCGATTGATATCGTCATCGGAAAAGGTGCCTCCGCACGAAGTATCCGTCTGGATCTGCCGAAATTTACACTGGTGGGGGCGACGACCCGCGCCGGTATGCTGACGGCACCGCTCCGCGACCGTTTTGGTGTAGTACACCGCCTCGAATTTTATACGGTAAACGAATTAACAGAAATTGTAAAACGTTCGGCAAAGGTATTTCAGGTGGAAATTGACGAGCAGGGAGCTGTCGAGATTGCCAGACGTTCCCGAGGAACGCCACGTCTTGCTAACCGCCTGTTAAAGCGTGTGCGTGATTTTGCCCAGGTAAAATACGACGGAAAGATCACGCTGGAAGTCGCAAATTTTGCCCTGGATCTGCTGGAAGTGGATACCTTTGGGTTAGACAGCACGGACCGTAATATATTGATGACAATGATCGACCAGTTTACCGGTGGTCCTGTGGGACTGGATACGCTGGCGGCAAGCATCGGCGAAGACAGCGGAACGATTGAAGATGTGTACGAGCCGTATCTGATACAAAATGGTTTTATCGCGCGCACGCCGCGCGGTCGTGTGGTGACAGAAAAGACGTATCAGCATTTTGGCATATCAATGAAATAACACGAAGTGTTCGAAATGCGAATCTGTGGGCGGGGTGTCCTGGATAGTTACGAAATAACAATGTAAGGAGACGATGGAATGGCTACAACAAATGCAGTAAAAGACCCGAAAAACGGTGTGATTTCGTGCTGGGTATGCACGGGTGTGATGATATTGATCGATGTGCTTCGTTTGACGATGCTTCATCCAAAACGAGGAATTGCAGACTGGATTTTTCTGGCGTTGATCGTGATCTGGATCGTGATCTCCGTGTATGAGACAGTAAAATACATAAGAGGAAAAAGTAAAAATAACGCATAAGGATTTTCATGTTTGTAAATAATTATTTAAAACAAGGACACGGATTGTTCATATCTATTGTGTACAATGGTTCTTTATTAAGAAAGAAAACAGGAGGATACAATATGAGATTACGTGAACGATTTCAAAGAATGATGTATGGAAGATATGGTAGTGACCAGCTTAGCATGTTTTGTTTTGTCCTTTATCTTGTAATCTGGGTTGTCGGATTATTTATCCGCGTGCCACAGGTAAGGATTGGTTTAAATTTATTTTCTTATGTAATTATTTTTGTATATTTTTTCCGCTTTTTCTCGAAAAATATTTATAAGAGGCAGCAGGAAAATTTGAAATTTATGGCGGTATTTAACCGGGTAAAAAATTATTTTAATTATTTGAAGTTGAAAGTAAAGGAACGCGATGGCGTGAAAAAGATTTTTCGCTGTCCAAAATGTCACCAGATGATCCGTGTGCCGAAAGGACGTGGAAAGATTGCCATCCGCTGCCCAAAATGTAAATTTGAGTTTATTCGCAGAAGTTAGCTATTCCGGACTTGCTCAGCCAAAGCAAATGCGTTGTCATGCTTGCATGTAAGAGGCATTTGCTTTCGAGGGAGTCTTCGCTTCAGCATCGAAAGAAAGGATCTTTTATGTTTGGCTATGTCATAACCAATAAACCGGAATTAAAGATTCGGGAATTTGCAAGATACAAAGGCATTTACTGCGGTCTCTGTCAGAGCCTGAAAGAGAAGTATGGCAGAACCGGGCAGATGACCCTTACGTATGATATGACATTTTTGGTGCTTCTGCTTTCGTCTCTTTATGAGCCATCGGAAGAAACGAAGCAGAAACGGTGTCTTGTGCATCCGGCGAAAAAGCAATGGATGATCCGAAATGAAATTACAGAATATGCGGCGGATATGAACATTCTGCTTTCGTATTACCATTTTCTGGATGACTGGGAGGACGAAAAAAGTGTTTCCGGGCTGGCAGGTAAGACAGCGTTTCATCGGAGGGCAGAGAAGATCCGTAAGAAATATCCGGAAAAGGCAGAAGTGATACAGACACAGTTGGAAGAATTAGCCAATCTTGAAAAACAACAGGTAACAGAGCCGGATGCTGTCAGCCGGCCATTTGGTACCTTGATGGCAGAATTGTTTTGCTATAAAAAAGATCCTTTTGAGAATACGCTCCGCCGGTTTGGCTTCTTCCTGGGAAAATACATATATTTTCTGGATGCGTTTATGGATCTTGAAAAAGATCGGAAAAAGGGAAGTTTTAATCCTTTTTTTGAACAGGAAGAAAGGACGGATTTTCCAAAAAATGTATTGGATATATTGGAAGGAACGATGCGCGCAGCTATCGTGGAATTTGAAAAATTGCCATTGGAACAGGATGTGACGATCTTACGGAATATTTTGTACGAAGGTGTAAAGATAGAACTTCAGAAAAAACAGATCCAGTTAGAGGAAGAGAAGATGGAGGATAAAAAGAATGAATGACCCATATCAGATTTTAGGTGTGACAAGAGATGCCAGTGACCGTGAGATTAAAAAAGCATATCGTGACCTGAGCCGTAAATACCATCCGGATTCTTATGCGGGAAAATCGGAAGCAGAAGCAAATGCGGCGGCTGAAAAATTCAAACAGGTTCAGGAAGCCTACAATCGGATCGTGGATGAGCGTTCCGGAAAAGCGACAGGAAGTTATGGAGACTTTGGCGGATTTGGCGGATTTGGTGCGAATCAGGGACGACAGAATTACAGTGAAGATGAGCAGCATATGATGGCAGCCATGAATTATATCCGGGCGCGCCGTTATAATGAGGCGCTAAATGTATTAAATGGAATATCGAATCACAATGCGGCATGGTATTATTATAGTTCCATCGCCAATATGGGACTTGGCAATAACAATGTGGCACTCGAGCAGGCAAAACAGGCGATGGATATGGAGCCGGGAAATATGCAGTACCGTCAATATTACCAGCAGCTGCAAAATGGCGGTGGATTCTATGGAGGAAGCCCATTTGGAAGTCCGTTTGGCGGCGGTTATGGCGGTGGCGGAAGCTACGGCGGTTATGGAAGTTATGGCGGAGGATATGATTCCTGTGGAACCGGAAATCTCTGTTGTGATCTCTGGTGTGCCGACACGTTGTGTGAATGTATGGGAGGCGATCTTTGTTCATGCATGTAGAGCAGACAAAAAGAATAGCAGGAGTGGGAATGTTATCCGCACTTTCTGTCCTGCTTCTGGCAGCAGGAAGTTTTGTGACGGTAAATACGCTGTTTTTAACAGCATTGGCGGCATATCTTGTGGGATATGCTATCTTTCGTTATGGACTGCCCGCCGGATTGATGCAGTGTGTGATCTGCACGCTGTTAGATGCCTTTTTAAATCCGGATAAGTTCAATTTTTTTGTTTATCTGGGATTTGGCATTTACATAATTTTCAGTGAATTTGTTTTCCAAAAGGCAAATAAAATCAAAGATCCGAAAAAAAAGATGCGCAGACAGTTGATTTATAACTGGATTTTGTTTAATATAATATATATCCCGACCGTTTTATTTTTTGAAAGCATATTGATCCGGGAGGCAGCTTTTAACGGATCAGCGCAAAAATGGATCCTTCTTGCCGTCGGACAGGTTGGATGGTGGATCTACGATAAAGCATACCGGGAATTTTTCCGCTTTTTGCGAGAACGGAAATTATTGAAAAAATAGGAGGTTTTGAAACATGCAGTTTGCAGAATTACAAAAACAAATGATTGCCGCAATGAAGGCAAAAGATAAAGTGAGAAAAGAGGCGATTTCATCCTTAGTATCCGCTGCGAAAAAAGTAGCGATTGATGAAGGATGCCGCGATGACATTTCCGAAGAGATCGTAGGACGCGTAATCTTAAAGGAAATGAAGACCGTAAAAGAACAGATTGACAGCTGTCCGGACAGCCGCGAAGATCTGAAAGCAGAGTATCAGGCTAGATATGATATCATCGCCGAATTTGCACCGCAGATGATGAGTGCAGAAGAAGTGGAAAGTTACATCACAGAAAAATTTGCCGATGTCGTAGCGACAAAAAATATGGGGCAGATCATGAAAGCCGTTATGGGGGATCTGAAAGGAAAAGCCGACGGAAAAGTGATCAATGCGACCGTGAAGAAACTTTGCCAGTAGGAAAGAATAGAGATGACCGGTAAGTGACCAGTAAATGATCAGGGGATGATCGTTTACTGGTCGTTTTTTGGGAACAGATGTGGGTAGATGCAGAAGATTCCTTGACCTTATAGTAATGTTCAAAAAAAGCTCTCTGTGCAATGCACAGGAGCTTTCAGACTGTAGACAAAGTGGTGCTAGGACTGTTGTCCTAGCACCATTTTTCTCTGTTTGCAGCAATTGTTCGCCCAAAATGATAAAAAAGTCGATATTAAGCAGCCTTTCCTACCGCTTTTTTGAAGCATCATTGCTAGTTTTTTTAGATTCATGCAGGCAAAGGTAAGCCCGACTTTCATTTCCATTCGAGCCTTACCATACATTTGTGTATAACGAAAACCATGATTCTCCTTTGCTGTTCCAAAGATTCGTTCAATGGTTTCCTTTCTTTGCTCATATAATTTTTTCATTCCCAAAGTATGACGAACATCTTCACATTGCTCCATATAATTTTCCCATATATGTCGTGTTATCAGTTTCACATGATTTTTGCTTTCTGTACATTGAGATAAATATGAACAATTTTCGCATACATTTCCACAGCTTTTATATTCACGATATCCATCACGATTGGTCGTACTATATTTCAAAACTTGATTGTTTGGGCAAATATAGCAATCATAGTATTCGTCATAAGCGTATTCGTATTTTTTAAAGAATCCCTCTTTGGTCATTGGACGCTTGTACGGAAAAAGTGGTGTAACTCCATCATCTATAAGAAGCTTTGCTATTGCTGGAGTTTTATATCCGGCATCTGCAACAAGTGTTTTTATTCCAATATTTTTAATTTTATCATATAATCCTTTAAATGTTCTGCTGTCATGTAAGTTTCCAGGGCTGACTGTATAACCTAGAATCCATCCATTTTTATCACAAGCGGTTTCAACGGCGTATGCAAAAACATGTTTATGTTCACCTTTACGAAACCAACCACTTTCCGGATCAGTGGTACTAGATTTTATTGTTTTTTCATTTGAAGTTCCTCCGCCAGACAAAGGAGGGTGATTATTATCGTCTTTATCTTTTAATGGTTTTTTGTGATGCTCTTGTCGATCTTTATTAATTTCAGTTTTTAACATATCTTCATAAAAAAGAGCTTCTTCCTTAGCAATTCGTTTTTGCATTTTTCTACTGTTTGCACGGGCTTTTACATGAGTAGCATCTACAAAAATCTCTGTTGGGTCAACCAATTTAAACTTGTAGCATTCTTCTAAAATATGAGCAAAAATCTGCTCAAATAAGTCGGTATCTTTGAATCGTCTTGTATAATTTTTTCCAAAGGTTGAAAAGTGTGGAACTTTATCTGTCATATCAAGACCAAGAAACCATCGATATGCAACGTTTACTTCAATTTCTTTTACTGTCTGACGCATGCTCTTGATTCCATACAGATACTGAATGAGAGGTATTTTAATCAATGTCACAGGATCCATGCTGGGCCGACCGGTATCGTGCGAATATTTGTCTTTCACTAAATCATAAATGAAAGTCCAATCGATTGCTTTATCGATAATTCGAAGAAGATGATCCTTAGGAACCATTTCATCCATACATAACAAATGAATTTGTTCTCTCTTTTTATCAGCATTTTCAGTCATCATATGAAATCACCACCTAGTATTTTATACTTCTATTATACCAAAAAAGCACCGAAAAGTCGCTAAAAAATCGCACTTTTCAGTGCTTTAATACGAGAAAAATCCACGACATTTGTCGTGGACTTTGTCTACAGTCTGAAAGCTCTCTGTGCAATGCACAGGAGCTTTTTATATGTAGACCTCTATTTATTTGTGCTGTCTGCATCAATTACAGACTGAATCTGCTTCATAAGGGCATCATAGTTGTCCTTGTTATCAATTCCGCCGAGCGTTGGTTCGCCTACAATATTGCCATTTCTGTCAACAAGTATAGTTGTTGGAAAGGCCATGATTTCTGAGGTATATTTACCGGCAGCACTAGAGGAGTCAATTGACAGATTACGATATTTGACACCCTGGCTTTCAAGAACAGAGGCAGCCTCTTTGATAGCTGTTTTATTGCCATCGAAGGTCTCAGTGTTGATGCCAACAACTTCTCCGCCCATTGATTTGATAGCATCATTTAATTCGTTAAGCTTGGATAATTCAGCGACACATGGTTTGCAGCCGGTAAACCAGAAATTGACGACGGTTACTGCATTACCGGAAAACAGGCTGTCATCAACCTTATTGCCATCAAAATCCTCACCGGAAAAATCACTGAATACAGATGAGGCTTTAGAGCTGTCCTTCTTGTTATCGTCTGATGATGTATTTTTGTTTTCAAGCTCTGCTATCTGTTCCTCGATTTTTCGTATGGTTTCAATATCCTCATTAAGTGTTTTAAGCTCATCGTCTGTGAATGAACTCTTGTTTGATTCTACGGTACCGGCAAGATAATCAGCATAATTTCCGTTTGGATCGGCGTCACTTTTGTTCATCATGCCAAATGCCTTGTTCCACACATCAGCGTGATCTGCAAAAAGCTGATTTTCCTGCTGATATAAATCATTAAGCCTGGAATCTGATTTGCCGGATGCTTCTGAGCCGGCTTCAGTCTGAGTGTTCTTAGAATCTGTTGTGGAAGCTTGCTTTACACCACATGCTGTAAGTGATAATGCTATGCAGAGTGTAAAAATAGAAATAAATGATAATTTGTTTTTCATGAGTAATTTCTCCTTTAAAATAATAGTAAAATGTTTAATAGCTATCTGTTGTCATTTTTTTGACATGATTTTCCCATAAACCGGTAGCAGATGGCGTTCTTCGGACAGGCCTTTATGCAGGCACCGCAGCGTATGCACTCGGGGTGATCCGGTGTCTTACACACATCCACATCCATCTTACATGCCTTTGAGCATTGACCGCATCCGACACATTTGCTGCTATCAACGGTGATTTTGAGCAGGCTGACCTTATTAAATAATGAGTAGATTGCTCCAAGCGGACAAATCCATTTACAGAAGGGCCTGTAAAATAAGATACTTAGTACAATCACTGCAATTAAAATCATACACTTGAAAGAAAAAAGCTTTCCCAGCGCAGAACGGATAGCAGCATTTCCAATAGATAACGGTATAGCACCCTCTAAAACACCCTGAGGACAGATATATTTGCAGAAGAACGGGTCTCCCATTCCTATAGAGTTCGTTACAAGCATCGGAAGAAGTATAACGAAAACAATAAGAATGACATATTTTAGGTACCTAAGAGGCTTTAGTTTGGCTGTGGATAATTTCTTTCCGGGGATTTTATGAAGTAAATCCTGAAACCATCCAAATGGGCACAAAAAACCACATATAAATCTGCCGAGAGTTACACCGAGTAAAATAAAAAATCCGGTTATGTAGTATGAAAACTTAAATTTTGATGATCCGACAACTGCCTGAAATGCCCCTATTGGACAGGCTCCTGTCGCGGCAGGGCAGGAGTAGCAGTTTAATCCGGGTACGCATACTGTTTTTGCATTGCCCTGATATATTTTACCCTTAAATAAATTTGGAATATGAATATTGGTCAGCAGCGTTGCTGCGGCCTGTATCCAGCCACGTATTTTTGCCAGTTTTCTTGATAGTAATTTCTTTTCCTTATCCAATTCCGACACACTCCAGACATAGTTTTATTGCTTTACCAAGCACTGTAGCCGCCTCACCTCTGACTGCACCATAGCTTATCATGGATACACCAAGGATAAGCAGAATGATTTGACATGTTTTTTGGTATTTCAACATAATGTTGCTCCTTTTTGTTGTATTGTTGACCAGCTGACGATAGTGTATAATATTTTGTGTAAACGATAATTCCTTTAGGTATGGAAAAAGGAACCAATTCTTGAAGCTGCTATGAATGATCTTCTTAAAATTGAGCTGGAAACGACCATCATCACTCTTTACAAGAAAGGAATCACTACAAGCGAGATTTCCTTTTGGATTACGCACTCTATCCAACGGAGGCCGCAGCGAATTACGAGGAGATGATGGAATCCATCAAAAAACGCGGTGTGAAGCAGGTGCGGCTGTTTGCTTCGGATGGGTTAGCAGGAATGCGTGATGCTGTCTCCGCCGAAATACTACAACTGTTTGAAGAAAAACTTCAAGCCGCCCATAAACAAGATGTAGTCTAATTAGCACGAGACAGGAAATCGAAGATGTTTACACAAAAAACTTGACACAATCCAGCTGACTTTAGTATTATACAATATAGGTTGTAAAATTATTGTTAAGAAGCAGGAGAACATTTTGAGATTATTAATTGTTGAGGATGAGAAACAAATATGTGATATGGTTGCAAGGAGTCTGTATGCTGCCGGTTATGAGGTGGATACCTGTTATGATGGGAAAGAGGCTCTTGAATGTATACTGTCGGAGAATTATGATCTGATAGTTTTGGATTTGAATCTGCCGGGGATGGATGGCATGGAGCTTCTTAAGGAGCTTAGAAAATACAATGATGAAACTAAGGTTTTGATATTATCTGCAAGAGGTCAGATTGCTGATAAGGTAGAGGGACTGGATGCAGGAGCAAATGATTACATGGAAAAACCATTCCATCTGCAGGAGCTTGAGGCACGTATCAGAAGCCTGACAAGAAGGAAATTTGTACAGAATGATATATGTCTTAAATGCGGAGAAATAAAGTTTGATACGATTAAACGCGAGGCATATGCAAAGGAAGAGCCGGTTCCACTGACAAGAAAAGAGAATGGTATTTTGGAATATTTACTTATCAATACAGGCAGACCGGTGAGTCAGGAGGAGCTGATAGAGCATGTGTGGGATGCCACGGCAGACAGCTTTAGCGGAGCAATCAGGGTACATATGTCTTCACTTAGAAAAAAGCTTAAGGCGAAGCTGGGATATGATCCCATTCAGAACAAGGTAGGTGAAGGCTATAAAATACGGGAGGAGTCTGACAGATGAAAAGAATGTCGCTACAGTGGAGACTTACGTGCATTACTACATTGTGTATTGCTATTATATGTGGCTGTCTGACTATGTTTGTCTATAAAAATGGTGTGCATTACATCGATTCTCTGCAGGATGCGGTAGAGTCACAGGGGGATGAAAAAGGAAACAAATCAGATGAAATATATATCAGCATACCGGACGATAAGTGGGATGAGTTTGCGGATGAATTTTCGGTTCAGGTGTACAATAATAAGGCCGACTATAAAAGAAACAGTCTGATAATCACGGTTTTGCTGGCACTTTTGGGAGGTGTCGTCACTTATTTTATAAGCGGGCATGCACTCAGATCAATCAGGGAGTTTTCAGATAAAATTGAAGAGGTACAGGCTCAGAATCTGTCTGATTCAAGAATAGAGGAAAACAATGTTAAGGAACTGAACCAGCTGGGTATTTCTTATAATAAGATGCTTGAGCGTCTGTCGGAAGCATTTGAGATACAGAGACAGTTTACTGCAAATGCAGCACATGAGCTGCGTACTCCATTAGCGTTAATGCAGGTACAGCTTGATTTATATAATTCTGCCTCTCACCCGGGAAATGATGCAGACACTTTGCAGACCATAAAAATGGTTACGGAACAAAATGATAAATTAAACAGGATGGTAAAGACTCTTCTTGACATGAGTGAGCTTCAGACGGTGGGAAGGGATGATAAAATTATATTGGATGCTATTGTTGAAGAGGTTTTGGCAGACCTTGAGCCTCTTGCCGTGGAAAAGAATATAAAGCTGATTGGAAAATGTGAGGATGCCACTATGATAGGCAGTGATATCCTTATTTACAGGCTTGTATACAATCTGGTTGAGAATGCCATCAAATATAATCATCCGCTCGGACAGGTTACAGTAACCGCATATCAGAGAAACAAGCATGTTTATCTGTCTGTAGAAGATACGGGAAGCGGAATACCAAAGGAGCTTAGGGAGAGAGTGTTCGAGCCATTCTTCCGTGTGGATAAATCCAGAAGCCGGGAGCTGGGTGGCGTAGGGCTAGGTCTTGCTTTTGTCCGTGAAATCGTTAGAGTACATGATGGCAGTATTTGTATCAAATCAGGCAAGACTGGGGGAACGATTTTCAAGGTGACTTTTGCACAGCATTCAATGTAGCGTTCCATTTTACACATTTGTCAACGCTATTAAAACAGATTTGCTAAATGAGAAAAATAGAATAGTCTCCACATGTAAACCCATTCACAATAATAAAGAGCAATCGAATTATCTCGATCACTCTCTGCTCATTACTTCCATGATAATAATATCCGTCCCTACATCTCCTCCACAACCTGAAAAATATAAAACTTCAGATAATAACTCTCGTCCGCTGCCCAAAGGATCGGATGATCCGGTGCCTGTGTACGGTATTCCACTTGGCGCAGCCGCTTATGGGCACTCTTAGCCGCCTGACGGATCGTTTCCGTGAACAGCTCATAAGTCATAAAGTGTGAGCAGGAACAGGTTGCAAGATAGCCGCCGTCTTTTACCAGTTTTAAGGCACGCATATTGATCTCACGGTAACCTTTGACTGCATTTTTTACAGAATTTCTGGACTTTGTGAATGCAGGCGGGTCTAAAATAACCACATCAAACTGCTTGCCTTTTTTCTCGAAGTCCGGTAATAAATCAAAGACATCTCCGCAGGCAAAATTTACGATCCCCTGCAGATCATTCATTCTCGCATTGAACATTGCCTGATGGATCGCAAGGTCAGAAGCATCAATTCCCAGCACTCTTCTTGCTCCGCCAAGTCCTGCGTTTAACGCAAAAGAACCGGTATGTGTAAAACAGTCTAACACATCCGCATCCTGACAAAGCCGTCCGACTGCTGCACGGTTGTATTTCTGGTCTAAGAAAAATCCGGTCTTTTGTCCCTCTTTGATGTCTACCACATAGAGCACACCATTTTCTACAATTTCCACATTGGTATTAAACGGTTGTCCGTTAATTGCTTTGATACGCTCCATGCCTTCCTGTGTGCGCACTTTCGCTTGACTTCGCTCATAGACGCCGCGGATGTGGACCCCATCTTCCTCTAAGCA
>UQAQ01000053.1 GCA_900539115.1 uncultured Roseburia sp. | reverse complement strand
TCGGTTGGTTTGATTATAGTATATCAGATTCATTAAGAAATGTCTTTGTCAGTGTCTTAATTTATGAGACCATTATAAAGTGTAGTAGATAAAACGAAGAAAGCATCATATGTGCTATATGTCAATAATGAATTTCTAAAACCAGAAGAAATTCAAATTGATAACTCAGATGCGGTATCTCTTGGAGTGATGGATGCAAAAGGAAATGTGAATGGACATTATGAAAATATACCTTTAAAAGTACGTGCATCCGGAACGAGTGTTGGGGTACCGCCGGTGGAATGGAGTTCAGAAGATGAAAAATTTGCGACAATCACACAGGATGGTCTTCTTACTACATTGAAATCAACGGGAGATAAGACGGTAACCATTACAGCTACGAGTAAAGCAGATCCGACTTTGAAGGCAACGTTGGAATTGCATATTAAGGATGTGATGGCGACGGGAATTTCTACAATTGGTGAAAAAGTGAAAGAGGGAGATAATGCAGTAGTTATGATGGGCGGAGCAAATGCAGGAACCTGTAAAGCCTATTCGACATTTCAGTTATATGCTAAAGAATATCTTCCTTCCAATGCAACAAAAGCAGATGGTCAGATTACTTGGGAATCTTCTGATAAGCAGGTGGCCTCAATAGATGCTTCTGGAAATGTAACGACTTATGCGGAAGGAAACACGGTTATTACAGCAAAGTATACATCGGGTGATACGGACCCTAAAACAACTGTTTTTAACCTGACTGTGAAAGGCTTTGCAGATGTAATTGAATCTATCGAGTGTGCTTCTACCGTGGAATTAACACGTGTAAAAGATTCCTTTACACTTGTCCCGGTAGTAAAACCTGATAATGCATCGAATAAGCAGTTGATGTATGAATCCAAGAATCCGTCAATAGCTACGGTTACAGATAATGGTGTTATTACAGCAGTTGCACCGGGAACCACAACGATTGTTATTGCTTCTGTGGTAAAACCATCAGTTAAGAAGGAAGTGACGGTAACAGTAAAAGGTGAAGCGGATTTGAAACCAAATACGACGCCACAGACACAGCAGCCAGCAGTACAACCTATTGCACCAACTCCGGCAGACACGAATGCTCAGTCCGGAAATAATACAGGTGTTAATGAGAAACAGACGAAAGCTGCTCAAAAGAAACCGGTTATAAAACTTGCAAAGAAAGTTATTAAGAAAAAGAAATCCACAAAGATTATTGTTCTTAATAAAGTATCCGGTGCAAAAGTTTCTTATAAGATAGCTAAAAAATATAAGAAGATTGTATCGGTTTCTAAGAAAGGAAAAGTAAGGGCGAAGAAAAAAGGAACTGCAAAAATTGTAGTAACCGTAAAACAAAGTGGCAAGACCTTTAAGAAAACACTTACTATTAAAGTAAAGTGACAAACAAATTATAAAAGACAATGCTGGCAGTCTTGAAAGAGAGACTGCTGGCATTATATAAAGTGGAGGATATGGGAAAATGATGGGAAAAAGAAAAATTATTTTATGTGGTTTGATCTTAAGCTGTATGTGGGGGATTTTTCTTGGAAATTCAGGGTTAGTAATCTGCAATGCGAAGAAGACAAAGATCGATCGACAGCAGATTACAAGAAATGTAAATGATCTTACAGATTGGATGGCAATCTCATTTTTGGAGGACTGGCGGTATCAAAGTGGGTGGAATAACCGAAAGTTGGATTTGGCAACAAAGGAAAAGATCATTGGAACGGTTATGTATTTTGAGAGAACGAACAATGGCAGAAAAATTTCAAAACGTTTATTCGGACGCAGTATTGCAAAAAGTTATAAAGCTTTTGAAGGAGAATGGGGAGATGCAGAAGTTGAGTCACGCATTATTAATCTGAAACGGAAGAAAAATGAGATCACTGTACGTGTGCAGGTTTTTTATAATATGATTTGCGGCAGATATTCTTTTAGCAGGAAAAATGTGGGGGATGTTGAGCTTACCTTTCAGATAGTGAAAAAACGGTATATTTTAAAGGCAGTACGGACAAAATTACATCCTGATGTGACTAAGGAAGCCGGAAAATATCCTTTATATGAAGTGAAAATTGACCGGATACAAGAAGATGGTGATAAAGTGCTTGTCGTCGGTGATGCCAGAGTTCCCATTAATCCGCAGAAAACAGCAAAACAAAGAAAACAGTTGAGCAAGGGAAAACTTACCCTCTTTGGACGAACCTGGCTTGCAAAAAAAGTGAAAAAGAAAGATGCAATGCCAACATATTATCTTTATAAAAGTAAGCATGCAAAAACATACACTTATGAGCTGCAGGAAGATATGCCTTGGTTAAATTATCCTTTGTATATACTTAAAGACCGGCAGGGAAGACGCATTTACAATGATGTGGGGAAAGTATATATGTGGGTAGGTGCAGATGCATTTAGTGATTCAGGTGGAGCCACTGAATATAAAAAATTTATCAATGGAACCGATTGGAAAGGCAAATGGATTCCAATTGAAGTAAATAAAAACCAAGCAACAGCAGTTGACCCAAATGGGGCAAATAAGTAAAAATGGAGGATGGAAACATGAAAAAACAAGTGATTTTATTTGGAGTAACAGCAGTAGCGGGTATGTTGGCAATGACGATGCCGGTAAACGCCGCCAAAAAGGCAAAAGGAACCGGTTTTAGTTTAACTCCGTCTATCGTTACCCCTACCAATCGAAATGTCAGCGTAGCCGTTAAATTAAATAAGGGAAGCAAAATTAAAGAAATAAAATGGCGTGCCGGGAAGGTAACAAAATCAGCGAATAAGTATTGGAAAAAAGCGAAAAACATAACAAAGCCAAGAAAATTCAGCGCGTCGTCAAATGGCTGGTATTCTGTGCGGGTTAAAAACAAAAAGAACAAGTATACCATCCGTAATATCAGCGTGAACTGTATTGATAGACATCTGCCGGATGTACAGTCAGGTTATACCGTATCAAATAAAGTGGCAACGGTTACGGCGAGTGCTTCAGACGCAAATGGAATTTCGTATATGGGTTTTGCCAAAGGATATTTGAATAATACGAATCCGGCCGTATATACAGCATTAGATATAGCGGCTCCCACATTTCAGGCAGCAGAACCGGGATACTATACAATTTGTGTAAAGGACGGGGTAGGAAATACAACACTGCACTATCAATATGTGGAACTGTGGAAGAATTTGTGGGATATAAAGCCGTTTGATAGCGATTTGGGAGAAAATTATAAAGGAACAAAGCAGGACCGATGGGGCAATGCAATAACAAATCCAATTACAATTGCAGCGGATTATAGGGAACGATATATTGAGTATTATTTGGGAGGAGAGTATACAAAAGTTGCTGGAAATGTTATACGATCAAGAGATTTAAACGATGAAGAGAATGCGTGGATTCAAATTTATGCAGATGGGGTTAAGATTTATGAATCACCGAAAATGGATTACAAGACAAAAGCAATTCCATTTGATGTTCAAATTTCCCATGCAAAATATATAAAAATTGTAGCACAATCTGATAGGGATAATATGTGGGATGGAAAGATGATGATTACCGATGCCCAAGTCTATAATTAATAAATAACTTTACCGGGGGCGGTTTTCGCCCCTGGTTACAAGAAAGATGGAGGAAATTTAAATGATGAAAAAAACAAAACATATTCTATTTTTAGTAATACTTGCAGGTTTTTGCATTGTTTTGTGTAATACAACTCTTCATGCGAAAACAAAAGCACAACAGGCAAAACAAATATATGCCAAATATTTACAATCCACAGATACCAGTAGAGATAATTCTTTTATCGTTCTTGATATAAATAAGGACGGTGTCCCGGAATTATTAACGGGTTTTGTGCATGAGCAAAGTAAATCGTTAAATCGTATTTTTACATAGGGATTTTACGACAGTTATATGCTGATTACCAATGCGAAACTTTATAACTAGGTTTATAACGGTGAGAAAAAGGAGTTGAGGAATATGAAAAAAAGAATCTTTTCAGTACTTGCTATCATGTGCAGTATGATGCTTATGATGACCGGATGTGGCGGGGGAAATGAGACGGATGTAAATGATGGCGGAATTAATGCGGTAGATAACACAATGAAGTTTTCAGAATTATTTGAAAAGGATGTTATTGCTTATTTTGGATATTTGAAAGATGATGATGATTTGATAGGTAAGGATCAGGAGATATCAAGAATAGGATTTTTTTGCTCAGATGGTTCAGTTTCAGAATATTCCTTGGGTACAAAAACGTCTGATTCTAAAGTGGGAGGACGAGGTGCTTCTAAGTTGGGAAAGTTGGCGAAAATGAAGGAAAATCAAATTGAGCAATCTTTAGTATATGTAGGAAATATGTCTGCTGAAGAATACTATACATATCAAGAGCAGGAGAGCGAAATCTCTTATTGGTACAAAGATGAAGAAAAATACTCACTAGGGCTTGTTACAGATGAAACTGGGAATAATGTAAGTTATGAAGGGTTTGAGTATGACGGTTCTACATCTCGTTTCTATGATCGGAAATACAGCTTTGGAGGGCATGTACAAGTTTATGGAAGTTCTTACATGTATTTTCAAAAAAAGGATCCATATAGTACGGAATTGTCGGCATCTTTTATGCTGATCCGGGATACAGAGGAAACCAAGGAAAAGGAAATTGTATTTGATGACATTGGAACAGATGGAATTTATGTAGATGGTGAACTTGGCGTAACACAGGATTATGATGACAGCGTGACGGAAGGGTAAACAAGATGTCAAATAAAAAAACTGATAATGCGATGCGAAATCTGTTTATTGAGAAAATATACAATATATGTGATGGAAAAAAAGCAGAAGAAGTCTTTTTGACTTACATAAAATCAGATGGGACAGAGGAAGATATAACGTATCGGTCTTTTGGATTAAAATGTGAATTATTAATGCAGAAATTTCAGAAGAGTATGCTGCGCAGAAATGACCGTGTACTTGTATTAACACCGATGTCTCCATTTGGGTGTATTGCGGTGACCGCGCTTGCTATTTCTGAACTAGTAAGCGTAGTATTGAATCCACAACTGCCAGAGGAAGAATTGGATTCTTTGGTGAAAAAATCAGATATTAGCGGCATTGTATGTGATGGAGAAATTTATCAAAAGTATGCTTATAAATGGACACAAAAATATCCGGTTTTTAATATAAAAACGGGTGATTTGTTTCTTGATAGAGAATACTTTTCTGAGTCATCAAAAGACAGCGATGATGTGCTTGCTATTCTATATTCATCAGGAACAACAAGTGAACCAAAAGGTGTCATGATAACATATGAGGCACAGATGAAGTCAGCGGAGTTTCTTCTTCGTGCATTTGGAACAAATGATATTCGATACCTATTAGTGTTTCCAATGTTTCATGTTTCTGGTTTTTCAGTGTTTTTTGCTTTATTATTGGGCGGTGGACAGATTGGACTGCTCGAAAATACAAACTCAATAAAATTAATGGATGGATTCCAAAAGTATAAGCCAAATGCATTTGGAATGGTACCAAAAGTTTATGAAACATTTCATACGAAGATAGTAAGTCAGCTAAATAACAAAAAGTTTGCAATGAAAATGCTTTCCTTTTGTGGCTCGTTAAATGAAAAATTACATATCAAAGCCGGAAGTTTCTTCTTTAGAAAAATTAATAAGCAGGTATTTGGTGGAAAGATGAAATTTTTAGGAACTGGTGGCGGAAAGTGCAGCAGGGAAGTAGGTTTGTTTTTTCAGAGGATGGGTTACTACTGGATGAATACATATGCCTCAACGGAAATGAATCTGCCAATGCTTACGACAACGGTTTATGATAGATTTCCATCGGATTCTATTGGAAAAATAACATCGTTTCCTGAAATTTCGGTGCGGATTCAAAATCCGGACGCAAATGGAATTGGAGAGATTCAGGTAAAAACGCCATGTCATATGAAAGGATATTTCCGGGATGAAAAGGCAACAGAAGAAGCTTATGAGGATGGATATTTTAAAACAGGAGATTTAGGATATTGTGATTCAAAAGGATATGTATATATTACCGGAAGAAGTAAGGAAAGTATTCACCTTCGAAATGGAGAGAAAGTAACGCCTGAGCAGTTAGAAAATTTGTATGCTGATTGCATTCCGGAAAATGTTATGGCAGCATGCGTAGGTATTCCGGTAGAGGAAGCCGGCTATGATGAAGTTGTTTTTTTCTTGGAAAAGGATTTGATAAAAGATACCGCTTTGGTAAAGAACCAGTTCATGAATCGGTCAAAAGAACTTGGCGGTGATTACCGGATTGCAGATGTGCAGTTTATTGATAAGATACCATTGTCATCCATTGGTAAAGTCCAAAGATATAAACTGCGTAATAAACAGGTGATGGGCGAAAATAAAAGCCAGATTGAATATCCTGAGAAAGAACTGGATACGTATAAGCAGCTAGAACAAATATTGCAGTCATTTGGTGTACAACAAGTGATTCGGGAGGAGTCTGTATTAGAGGATGACTTAGCAATTGATTCCTTGAATTTGTTTGAACTATGTGTAGAAATCGAAAAACAGTTTGGTGTGGATTTAACAAATCGTATTTCCGCTCAATTAACGGTTAAGCAATTGTGTGAGATGATTGAGCATCAGGGAGAAAATGCTCAAAATACCGTGGCATATGATGTGGAACAATATCCAATGAAACGGCACATAGGGGACCGATTTGTGTTATCGGTGTTTGGCTGGTTTACTAAGTTGTTTTACAAGTTTGAAGTGAGCGGTGTGGAGCACATACCGCAGAAAGGACCTTATATTATTTGTGCAAACCATCAAAGTCATTTAGATGGGATGTGGATTATGGCTGCGGGAAAGCAAAAAATAAAACTTGAAGATTTTTGCTGCATGGCAAAACAGGAGCATTTAGATTCCGGTATATCCAGAAGAGGTCTGAGGCTTACGGGTGGAATACCGGTAGCTAGAGGAGCAAATACAAGTCCTGCTTTGAAACGTGTCCTTGAATGTCTGCAACAGGGCAAGGTGATTTTGATTCACCCGGAGGGAACAAGAACAACGGATGGGGAAATAGGTGAATTTAAATCCGGTGCTGAAAAGATTGCACTGGAGGCAGATGTTCCTATATTGCCGGTCAGGATTGAAGGAGCATATGAGATATACCCGAAGAATCAAAAGCTTCCGCATATGATTCGGAAAGGAGGACGATATCCTTTAAAAATACAGTTTTATCCAACTTTGAGTGAGAGGGACGAAAAAAAAGATTTTTATCATAAGTACCTGTTATTAAATAAGGACGAGAAACAAAGTGAGGTAATTAAGGAAAAGAAGAAAGATAAGCTATTATTGAGTAGTTTGTTGAAAGCAGCAAAATTCTTATGGCATTTTAATATATCGGGATTAAATTATATCGAGAATGGGAGAACTTATATTATTTGCTCGAACCATACGAGTTATTTGGATCCCGTATGGATTTTGTCTGCTCTTGGAAAGACATTAGGAAAAAAAGAATTTGTGACATTGGCAGCGGCAGAGCGGAGATTGGATTCTAAGCGCTTTTTTCGTTTGTTACGGTGCATTCCTGTTGAAAGAGAACGAGGAACACACCCGGAGATTGACTGCGTGAAAGAACATTTATTAAATGGGTCAAATGCAATTATATTTCCCGAAGGTGCCCGCTCCCGTGATGGTGGTCTGCTTCCGTTAAAAAAAGGCGTTATAAAAATTGCAAAGGATACGGGTATTTCTATATTGCCAATATACATAGAGGGCGGATTTGAAATATATCCAAGGCATGAAAAGTTTCCTAAATTGTTTAATTGGAAGAAGCATAAAAGATATCCATTAAATATTACGGTACAAGAGCCATTGAATCCATTAAATTGTGACGAACAGGAATTGTTTAAGCAGTTAGAGAAAAAGTTGAAAGGAGAAGACCTATGAATATTGGATTAGATGTGGATGGGGTTTTAGTGGATATTCGCACGTTTCAGTTAAGGGAAGGAAAAAGATATTTTCAGAAAAAGTATGGAATATCCATTAAAAATCCAGATATGTTTGAGGTACAGGATGTATTTGAATGTACGAAAAAACAGAGAGAGTCATTCTGGATTAAGTATATTTGGAAGTATTGCCTGAAAGAACCGATGACAGAAGATGCTGCGGAAGTTGTTAATTTATTAAGAAAAGAAGGACACCGAGTTGTAATTATAACGAGCAGAGTCCACACAACAGAAACCGGAATTACCGGCAAATTATTTCGCTGGATGTTAAGGCATTGGTTAAAGAAAAACCATATGACTTACGACGACATTATTTTCTGTGAGGAAAAAGGCAGTGGAGTGGATAAATTGCGCGTCTGTAAGGAAAACAACATTGATGTTATGGTAGACGACAGCCCGGAAAATCTTTATGAGATTCGTAAAAACAATCAAGTGATTTGTTATACGGCTGCGTGGAATTTGGAGTGTCATGATTTGGATGTGTGCAGGGTAAATAGTTTTAAGGAGTTATATGAAAGGATGAAGGAACTGAAATGATACAAGAACATGGGGATGACAGAAAATCCATTCATGAAATAGAAAAGATGACAATTTATGATAAGGAAGCATATATAAGTCAACTTCGTGATTATTATGTGAAATTACCTTTTGATAAAACTAAGCTGTTAAGGTGTGAACGAATTCATAAAATATTGGTGCGCATCATAGGAAGGGCGATTTTGTGGGGGATCAAGATTGATGTAAGAGGAAATGAAAAATTTCCTATAAATCAAAATGTTGTATTTGTATGCAATCACAAAAGAGCATTTGATATTCCACTTATGCATATCGTATTAAAAAATAGGATGCCACATTTCCTAATAAAAAAGGAATGTGAGTCTGGTATGTGGGGTGGAATTCTACGAAATATTGGAACCATATTTGTGCAGCGAGAGGATAAAAAATCTTGTGAAGAAGCTATTTCGGTGTTAATACATAATCTCGTACATGGGGAAGATGTTGTGATATTCCCTGAAGGAACTAGAAATCGGACACAACAATTATTACTGCCATTAAAAAAAGGGGCTGTATATGTTTCACAAGTTTCTCAAAAACCGGTTGTTCCAATTGCAATTAAGAAATATGGAAGAAAATATGTAGTTAATATTGGAAATAAAATTGAGTTTGAAACCAAAGAAAGTGTAAGAGCAGGAACTATGCGTTTAAGGCACATATTAGAAGGGCTTCTTTTAGAGATTTAGAATGAAAGTTGAAGCATTGAATTGAGGAGGAATCATTATGAAGAGAAAAACAAAACGCCTGTTGGCAAAATTTCTGGCATTGGTAATGGTGCTATCCCTGTGCGAGATTACGCTGGGACAATCTGCGCCGGCTAAGGCCGCAATTAGTTTACAAAACCCAACCACCGATGGAAATGGTGTAACAACATGGGATTGTATCTATTTTGGAAACTATTATCAAAGTAACAGTTCAACAAAAGAACCGATTAAATGGCGGGTTCTGTCCGTGCATGGAAATGATGCCTTTTTGCTGGCAGACAAAAACTTGGATGCTAAACCGTATAACGAGAAATATACTGATGTAACATGGGCGACGTGTACCCTTCGCACTTGGTTGAATGGAACATTTTTAAATACGGCATTTACATCGGCAGAACAGGCTGCAATCAAAAACACAACAGTTGTGAATGATGATAATCCATATACTGGCACAGAAGGTGGAGCGAATACCACAGATAAAGTGTATCTTTTGTCCATTACAGAAGCAAGTAATACTGTTTATGGATTTAATGGCGAGTTTCGTGCCGCCAGTGAAACAAGAGCGGCAAAGAATACTGTATATGCAAAAGAGTGCGGAGCGTGTACGTCCACGAGTACGGAGTACAAGGGGAACGGCTCTTGGCGACTGCGGTCGCCGGGCGACGATAGTAGTGATGCGTCCGGTGTGAGTAGCGATGGCCATGGCGGTGACCATGGGTCGCATGTCAACATTGTCAATGGCTTTGGCGATGCGGTGCGCCCCGCTTTGCATTTAAATCTTTCCTCTTCTACTCTTTGGAGTTATGCAGGAAAAGTTACCTCGAAAGGGGAAAGTAGTTCATCACAGGCGACATCAAAGCCTACGCCGACATCAAAACCTACTCCAACGCCTGTTATCAGAACTGAAGACAAAAAATACATTACCAATATTGAAAAGTCATTGCCGGATTTTTCAAACCTTGGCTCAGCCGAATTAAAAGGACCGGAAATCAGTATTGGAAACAATACATTCAATATTTTTAAACAAAAGATGTCGATGGATTTATCCTTTTTTGATGCTGCTAACATGATGCTGAATATTGATGCCAAGAATAAGACAGCGGAGGTATTATTAGGAATTAAGTCTAATAATAGTGCTGCTGTGAAAAAAGATCCGAATGACACCTATTGGCGTGAATCTTACCAGGACGTAAAATCGCTGGTTAAATCCTGTGGTGGAAAAGTCAATACAACAAAACTATGGAATCAGTTTTCTAAACTACGTGGAAAGTTAAAGAAAGTAAATGGAAGTGCAGCGTTTCATGTGAATGGTAATGCGGTAGGTTATGTAAAGTTAAAATTAGATGATAATGGCAACGTGATTGGTTTTGAAGAAGGCGGCATGACGGCGACCCTAGAAGCCGGTGGAAGTGTAAAAGTGCCGCTTTGGTGGGTTGTATATTCGGAATTTGGTGTGTCCGGGAGTGTAGATGGCAAAATCTGTCTTACGATGAATCCGCAAAAAGTTATTACACCAAGTGGAGAGTTAAATCTTGCAATCAAGCCGCATATTGCCTTGGGCGCGGACGCTGTAGTCATTGATATAAAAGGCGGTATTGAGGGAGAAATTGGTGGAAAAGCCTCTTTCCCATGGAGGAGTTTTTCGAATTCCGTGTCGGCTTATCTGACCGGTAAACTTTATATTCAGGCAGATACGATAGTGCCGGGATTGTCAGGGTATAAAGACTGGAAGTTTTCACGATTGGAGTTGTATCCAAACCTAGGTAAGACGACAAAAAGTATCAGCAAAATGACGTATAAGAGAAGTGCGGCTGTGACAAAAAAAGAGATTCAATCGGTTAAAAAGAGTCAGAATTTGCTGGATTCGGCACAGGAATCGCTTGTTTATGAAAATGCAAAGCCGGCGATAACGACGTTTGCGGATGGAACGGCAATTATGACATATTTGGATGATACCGAGGAAAATGCCGGCGGTCAGACAACATTGATGTACCGTTTATATCAGAATGGTGCATGGAGTGATGGCAAAGCGGTTGACAAGACGGGACGGCTTGATACGGCAGCACAGATGTTTTCTCACAATGGATTTACTTATGTGATGTACGAAAACAGCGATGTGGCAATTACAGAAGATATGTCCGAGGAGGAAATCCTGCAGCACTTGACATTAAAAGTTGCAAGATATGATGAAGAAAGTCAATTTTTCGATAAGGTTGTTATATTGCGTGAAGCAGGAAAAAATTGGAGTTATAAATACCAGTTTGCGTCAGACGGAACAGATTTGTATGCCGTTTGGGGCGAAAATTCTTCTGGTGATGCATTGTTGGAAGAAGGTAAGACAAAGATTTATCGAAGCAAATTGACTGAGGACAGTTGGTCTGCTCCGGAAGAATTATACCGTACCGATGATACAATCAGTGACTTTGCGTATGGTTATGTTGGAGACGAATTTTCATTGGCTATGGTTCAGGGAGAGACCCTTTTGGTAAATGGTGAAACAATCGCAACTGCGGATACCGGAATGCAGGCAGTAAAATGCATCGATGGAAAGATTTATTTTATTCAGGATGGAACGCTTATGTGTTATGCCGGTGGGGAGACGCAAGATTTGCAAATCGCATGTGGTTCATCCTACGACGTGTATGAAGATGCCGTTTACTGGATTGGGCAGGATAACTTTAATAGTGAAATTTATAAACAAAAGATAGGAGAGGAATCCGTTGCTGCTGCTCTTACCGAAGATGGGGGCTATGTTAGTGGCTTTGCGCTCTTAAAAAATAGTGAAGAACCGGGAGTTGTTTATACGGAGCAGGAAGTGGATACTTCAAAAGAAAATCCATATGGTGTGACGGTATTAAAATATAAAAATGAGACCAAACGGAGTCAAGCGGAGGTTACAAACATTGCTTATGATGTTTTGAGTTTTGATACGGATAAAGAAAATCCGATTTTGATTACTGTATCCAATACCGGTACAACCGATTTGAACCATGTGAAAATCACAGTAAAGGATGCATCCGGTAATGTGTTGTATGAGGGACCGTTTGTAGATAAATTAGCTGCTGGTATGCAGAGTGAGCAGGAGATACTGGTTTCTGTTCCGGCAGACTTTACTACTTCGGATATCACGGTTTCTGTCACATCGGATGAAACATTTGAACAGCAGTTGACAGCGAAACAAACGATTGAAACGACGACAAGTGATCTTGCTGTTACAGCGAAAAATAAGGATTTAATAACAGTAACTAATAATGGTGGCAACGAGGCAGAAAATGTATCTTTTGTTGTTAAAGATGGTGGGGAAAACGGTAATGTAATACATACAGAAACATTGGAAACATTATCATCGGGACAATTGAAAGATATTTCACTTGTGGAGATATGGAATAAAGCCACAAGAAATGATATATCCGGAACGAAGATATTGTATTTGGAAGTGAGTCAGGAAGAAACGGAATATGAGCTTTGGAATAATAGCATTGTGCTGGAAAAGGAAGTGGCACCAGATGCCACACCAACACCGACTGTATTACCAACGCAAACACCGATCGTAACGCCAACTGTTGTGCCAACGAAACAACCAATGGAAACGCCAACAGTTAAACCGACAACGCCTCCAACTTTAAAGCCAACCACAACACCAACGGTGACACCGACAGTAGCATCAACAGAAATACCATCAAATACGGGATACTTGTCGGATAATAAACAAATAGCAACTTCCGTTCCTCAAAATGTAACAAATGAAAATACAAGTGTTATGGAAGGTGTAAAGGTACCGCGGGTTAAGTTTAGTAAACTAAAAGTATCTGGAAAATGTAAAGCAAAGGCCTCCTGGAAAAAACTTACAAACGTTTCCGGTTACCAGATTCAGTATGCACCAAACAAAAAGTTTAAAAAAGCCAAGAGCAAAACGGTCAAGTCAACCTCTGTTACGATAAAGAAGTTGAAAAAGAAAAAGACTTATTTTGTTCGAGTGAGGGCATACAAACTGGTAGATGGAAAGAAAGTGTATGGGAAATGGAGTGTTGTTAAAAAAGTCAAAATAAAGAAATAAAATGTTGATTGAAAACAAGGGAACTGTGTAAAAATGGTTCCCTTGTTATTGCTTTGTACGACATGAGCATATTATATAGTTTTAGAGAGAATTGATTTACTTAGACACTACACTCATAACTATACAAAAAAATATGAAAAATCTCTTGACACGATTGCTCGGATAGTGTATCATCATATCCAAGCAAGTAAATAATTTAAAAGTCTGATATCTATCATTCTATTTTTTCTTGCTTATCGAAACTTTTTACCCACATAATTTTGGAAAGCAAGAGAAGAAAGGGATGATACTTATTGACAAGAGACTTAACAGAAAAAAATCTTGTGGAAGAAGCAGAAGTGTTTGCGGACATCAGCAACGTAAACCTGTATGATGGCAGAAACGTGATCCGGCCGGAAGATCTGGAGCTGCTTCCGCAGGAAATGCACTACAAGGACAGTGAAGGGAAGCCTGCAAAGGTAATGGCAGATGTGCGGATGCGCTGGCGAAAAAATGGTTCCGTTATCGCGATGATTCAGATCGAAAATCAGTCGGAGATCGACAACATTATGCCAATCCGGGATCTGGGGTATATTTTCAATAATTATAACGAGCAGATCAAAGAGCACCGGAGAGAAAACGAACGCAATGACAGACGTTTTTATGCCAGAGAACTGGGAGAGGACGAACGCCTGCAGCCGGTTATTACATTTGTTCTCTACTATGGAAAAGAAGAATGGAAGCGTCCGCTTAGCATCCTGGATATGCTGGATCTTGATGAGACAGAGAAAAAGGAACTGGAACCATTTCTCCTAAATCATAAGATTCATTTGATCTCATTGAGCAGGTTAGATGAAAAGGAAGTGGAAAAATACAAGTCGGATTTTTGGCATGTCATCAAATTTCTGACACTGCATGGCTATGGAAAAACCCGTAAGTATTTGGAAGAAGAAAGCGGTAAGAGAAAGTTGAAACACCCGGAAGAAGTACAAAATGTGCTTTATGCACTTAGCAGTGATAAACGTTTTTTAGAAGCAAATTTGGTAAATGATGGAAAGGAGGAACCGAGGATGGGACAGATTTCAGATGTGTTGGACCAAATAGAAGCGATCATGTTTGATAAAGGTGTCGAGCAGGGCATTGAGCGAGGCGTTGAACAGGAACGTAAGCATTTACAACGTGTAAATCAATTGCATGCAGAACTGATCAAAGATGATCGTACAGCAGAACTTTTTCAGGCAACGCAGGATCCGGAACTTCAGGAGAAGTTGATGAAAGAGTACGGAATAGAGTAACTGGTAATAAGCAGCTTGTATAAAATTGTGTGGTAAAAAGGAGATCGCCAGATGGATGAAAAATCTGTTTGGCGGTTTTTTTGCAATGAGAAAGTATAAGACTGCAAACACTACACTCATAACTATACAAAAAGATATAAAAAACTCCTTGACACGATTGCTCGGATAGTGTATCATCATATCCAAGCAAGTAAATAATTTAAAAGTCTGATATCTATCATTCTATTTTTTCTTGCTTATCGAAACTTTTTACCCACATAATTTTGGAAAGCAAGAGAAGAAAGGGATGATACTTATTGACAAGAGACTTAACAGAAAAAAATCTTGTGGAAGAAGCAGAAGTGTTTGCGGACATCAGCAACGTAAACCTGTATGATGGCAGAAACGTGATCCGGCCGGAAGATCTGGAGCTGCTTCCGCAGGAAATGCACTACAAGGACAGTGAAGGGAAGCCTGCAAAGGTAATGGCAGATGTGCGGATGCGCTGGCGAAAAAATGGTTCCGTTATCGCGATGATTCAGATCGAAAATCAGTCGGAGATCGACAACATTATGCCAATCCGGGATCTGGGGTATATTTTCAATAATTATAACGAGCAGATCAAAGAGCACCGGAGAGAAAACGAACGCAATGACAGACGTTTTTATGCCAGAGAACTGGGAGAGGACGAACGCCTGCAGCCGGTTATTACATTTGTTCTCTACTATGGAAAAGAAGAATGGAAGCGTCCGCTTAGCATCCTGGATATGCTGGATCTTGATGAGACAGAGAAAAAGGAACTGGAACCATTTCTCCTAAATCATAAGATTCATTTGATCTCATTGAGCAGGTTAGATGAAAAGGAAGTGGAAAAATACAAGTCGGATTTTTGGCATGTCATCAAATTTCTGACACTGCATGGCTATGGAAAAACCCGTAAGTATTTGGAAGAAGAAAGCGGTAAGAGAAAGTTGAAACACCCGGAAGAAGTACAAAATGTGCTTTATGCACTTAGCAGTGATAAACGTTTTTTAGAAGCAAATTTGGTAAATGATGGAAAGGAGGAACCGAGGATGGGACAGATTTCAGATGTGTTGGACCAAATAGAAGCGATCATGTTTGATAAAGGTGTCGAGCAGGGCATTGAGCGAGGCGTTGAACAGGAACGTAAGCATTTACAACGTGTAAATCAATTGCATGCAGAACTGATCAAAGATGATCGTACAGCAGAACTTTTTCAGGCAACGCAGGATCCGGAACTTCAGGAGAAGTTGATGAAAGAGTACGGAATAGAGTAACTGGTAATAAGCAGCTTGTATAAAATTGTGTGGTAAAAAGGAGACCGCCAAATGGATGAAAAATCTGTTTGGCGGTTTTTTGTCTTGCTTTTTTAAAAAAAGTGTGATTTAATTGGTATATATACCAATATAGATATAAGAGCTTCCTGTATAATTAAAAATATAGAGAATCCCAAGAAAGAAGGTTGAGAAAAAAATACCTCAGTGTAAAATAAG
>UQAQ01000052.1 GCA_900539115.1 uncultured Roseburia sp. | reverse complement strand
AGCGTCTTTAGACGCAGGCAGGGAACAGCGGCTTATAGCCGCAGAACAAACCACCGGCTAAGCCGGTGGTCATGATTTCATGAAGAGGATGTGAATGAATGAGTAAAGTTTGCATTATTACAGATAGTAATAGCGGAATTACACAAAGTGAAAGTAAAGAATTGGGAATCGTAGTGATTCCGATGCCTTTTTATATCAATGAAGTGCAGCATTTTGAAGATATTGATATGACCCAGGAAGAGTTTTATGAGGCGCTGATGGATGAAAAGACGGAAGTGTCGACGTCACAGCCGTCTCCGGATACGATCATGCAGACATGGAGAGAAAACTTGGAAGAGTATGATGAGATCGTGCATATTCCGATGTCGAGTGGAATCAGCAGTTCCTGTGCGACGGCGATGATGTTAGCACAGGAAGAAGAGTTTGAGGGCAAAGTTTTTGTCGTTGACAATCAGCGTATCTCGGTTACTCAGAGAAGAAGTGTGCAGCAGGCAAAAGAGCTTGCAGAGCGGGGATACAGTGCAAAAGAGATTCATGATATCTTGTTTAGGGACAAATTCCAGAGCAGTATTTATATTATGGTTAATACGTTAAAATATTTGCGAAAAGGTGGTCGTTTGACACCGGCAGTCGCAGCGATCGGAACGGTTCTTCGTATCAAACCGGTTCTTCAGATTCAGGGAGAAAAACTGGATTCGTATGCGAAAGTAAAAACGTTGAAACAGGCTAAGACGACGATGCTCAAAGCAATCCGCTCCGATTTTGAAAAACGTTTCTCAGATGAAGAGATGGAGATTGATATCGCTTATACATACGATAAAGCGGAAGCAGATAAATTTAAAGAAGAAATTCTCCGGGAGTATCCGAATGCCAAAGTGTATATGGATCCTCTGTCATTAAGTGTGTCCTGCCATATCGGACCGGGAGCACTTGCAGTAGCACTTTCCAATGTACCAAAAGAACTTTGCGAGTAACTATTCAGGACGCCCCTCCTCCACATTCGCATTTCGAACACTTCGTGTTCTTTTCTCGCCTTTGATAAGGCTAAAAATGCTTATATGTGGAGGGGGAGCCCTATTAGGATCTCAATGTATGGAAATCAAAGTCTCTTACGTGCAAGCACGACGATTCATTGATTTCCATACATTGGATCCTGAATAGTTACATGAATAATAAAAATAAAAAGGGCAGTTGTCATATCGCTATGATAACTGCCTTTAAAAAACTCAAAATTAGATTTTACTTATCGGATGATTTCACATAAACGTCAACATCGTCATCGTCGTCGAAATCATCGTCAAATTCGTCATAATCAAAATCACCATCAAAATCATCTAAATAACGAGGTGTCATATGACGGTATACAGCATAAGCAATCGCTGCTACGGAAGCAACCGCTCCGATAATAGCAAGCACCCACAAAATGCAGGATTTTTTTTCTTCCTCTGCTTTATTTTTTGAAATAAGCTGACTGATTTTTGCCTTATTCATAATGTCATCAAATTTTTCACACATAATCACTACCATCCTTTCCTGAAAAGTTGTGTTTTATATCCTTTTGTATTAGTATAGCATATCCGCGCAAAATATACTAGTAGATTTTCATTTTTTTTCATAACTATTCAGGATCAATGTATGGAAGGGGGCCTGAATAGTTACTTGATCTTTAGTAATTTGGCAAACGAAGCACGAAGTTTGCGCTGCCCCATGGTATCAAAGTCAACAACAACTTCGTAGTCTGAGCCAAGAGGCTTCAAAGAGCGGACGATACCATTGCCAAATTTGATATGATAAACGGAATCGCCTTCACCGTAATCCGGAGTGCCGTTTGTCTCCGGTTTCTTTACTCCTTTTTGGATATAAGGATTTCCCGCGAATGGATTTTTTGACCCTTTGGAGTATATTTTTGCCGGCGAGAAAATGTCGTCTAATGTGGCAGTGCGGTCGATCGAAGGGCGTGAGTTCGCACGCGGCCGTGTGTCGACACCCTGTGTCTGCTTTAGCAGATAACGAGGGATCTCGCTGATAAAGCGGGAAGGAAAGTTGAAATTTGGCTGGCCGTTTTTCATGCGCTGCATTGCACAAGTCAGTGTCAGATTTTTCATGGCACGGGTAATCGCCACGTAGCACAGACGGCGTTCTTCTTCAATCTCATCATCGGAGAGATCGTAGAGAGCCATGGCACTTGGAAATACATTTTCTTCCATACCACAGACGTATACATTTGGAAATTCCAGTCCTTTAGCGCTGTGAATCGTCATCAAAAGGACCTGCTCGGTATCGTCTTCTACGGTGTCAATATCAGCGACTAAGGCGATATTTTCAAGAAGTCCGTTCAGAGAAGCGGCTTCATCGGAAGTTTCTTCCTCACAGTCTGTCTGATACTGTGCGACTTTGTTTACCAAAGCATCCAGGTTTTCAAGACGAGCATTGGCTTCTACGGTTTCCTCGGCTTCCAGATCTTTGACATACCCGGTCGCTTCAAAAATTTCATCCATCAATTCTGTCAGAGTCAGTTCATCGTCATCCAGGGCATGGCGAAGCCGTTCAATCAATGTGACAAAGGAAAAAATCTTTGTCGCAGCACGTCCACAGCCGTCAATGTAATCTGCCTGCGTAAGAGCCTCATAGAAACTCATATCATTGTCAATTGCATAATTTGTGATACGCTGGATCGTCGTGGCACCGATACCGCGTTTCGGTACATTGATAATTCGTTTGACAGCGATGTCATCCGCAGGATTGTTGATCGTTTTCAAGTAACATAAAATATCTTTAATTTCCTTACGGGAGTAGAAGTTGATCGCGCCCACGATGCGGTAAGGAATGCTTTCCTGTACCAGTTTTTCCTCAAATACACGTGACTGGGCATTCGTTCGGTAAAGGACCGCAAAATCGGAATAAGAAGCTTTCTGATCTCTTACTTTTTCCGCAATATCTCCGGCAATACCGGCGGCTTCTTCGTATTCATTGCCAAACTGCACATAACGGATCGGCTCGCCTTCTTCCTGATCTGTCCACAGTGTTTTGGCCTTTCGGGAAGCATTGTGGCGGATCACTTCATTGGCGGCTTCCAGAATCCGTTTTGTGGAGCGGTAGTTCTGCTCAAGACGGATGACTTCCGCTTGTGGAAATACCTTTTCAAAGTTCAGAATATTCATAATATTGGCACCACGGAATTTGTAGATGGACTGGTCATCATCGCCGACAACACACAAATTCCGGTAACGGGAGGCGAGAAGGCTGAGCAGTGTAAACTGAGCCGTGTTCGTATCCTGGTACTCATCCACAAGGAGATAGCGGAAGCGTTCCTGATACTGGCGAAGAACTTCCGGTTCTTTTTGAAACAATTCTACGGTTTTCATGATGAGGTCATCAAAATCAAGCGCATTATTTTGCTGTAAGCGCCGCTGGTATTCTCTGTAAACCGAACCGAATATTTTTTTATTGTATTCCTTTGCCACTTCGGCGGCGTATTGATCCGGCGTTTGTAACTCATTTTTTGCCGAAGAAATGGCGTTGAGAAAGGTTTTTTCTTTGTATTTTTTCGTATCTATATTTAAATGTTTGCAGATATCCTTCATCAAACTTTTTTGGTCGTCAGAGTCGTAAATCGTAAAACTGCGGTCGTAGCCAAGATGATCAATAAAACGGCGCAAAATCCGGACACAGGTAGAGTGAAATGTGCTTACCCAGATGGATTCCGCTCCATAAGAAACAATGCGGTCGACGCGTTCCCGCATTTCATTGGCAGCTTTATTTGTAAAGGTAAGTGCCAGAATCTGGTAAGGGGCAACGCCGTATTCTTCAATAAGATATGCGATGCGGTGCGTCAGCACGCGGGTCTTCCCGGAACCGGCTCCGGCTAAGATCAAAAGGGGTCCTTCATTATGTAAAACGGCTTTTTTCTGCATAGGGTTTAAGTTTGCAAGTATATCTGTCATGTTACGTCATCCTTTCTATCTGATACAAACATGTGTTCATTCTATCATACTTAATAGAGGATTGCAAGGGGTGTTGTAGAGTTTTCTTGGTCAATACTGGGACAAAGGATTTGGCAGATGATTTTTCTGATAAAATGTGTTATGATTTAAACAGAACAAGGATACAGTCTTGAATGGCTGCCAGAAAGGAAGTAAAAATAGACAATGCGAGATATTTATGTGCTGGATCTGCATACACACACCTATGCAAGCGGGCATGCTTACAATACAATGAATGAAATGGCGTATGCTGCCAAGGAAAAAGGGCTGCAGTTACTGGGAATTACGGATCATGCGCCGGCGATGCCGTATTCGAGCGGCCCGCTTCATTTTTTGAATTTGAAAGTGGCGAGGAGAGAAAAATACGGATTGCCGCTTTTGCTTGGTGTGGAGGCAAATATTGTGGATTATGAAGGAAACCTGGATATGGAGGAAGCGGTTTTAAAGCAGATGGATATTGTAATCGCAAGTCTGCACACTCCGTGTATTAAGTCCGGAACCCGGGAAGAAAATACGAATGCGTATCTGGGAGCCATCCACAATCCGTATGTGGATATTCTCGGACATCCGGATGACGTGCGGTATGAGGTGGATTACGAAACGGTGATCCGAGAGGCGAAATATTACGGAACATTGATCGAACTGAATAATGCGTCGCTTTCGCCGAAAAGTTTTCGAAAGAATGCAAAAGAAGCCGATAAGGAAATTCTGCGCATGTGCGAAAACTATGAAGTTCCGGTCGTGGTCAGCAGCGATGCCCACGTGGAGGAAGATATCTTGAATTTTGAATATGCCGATGCACTTTTGTGTGAAGTGAATTTTCCGCTGGAATTAATTGTAAATACTTCGGTGGAAAAACTGAAAACGGCATTGAAGAAAAGAAGAGAAACAGAGCAATAAAAAATGCGCCGTGATGGCGCATTCCGTATATTTATTATTTTTTACCGGGATCTTCAAGTGTTTCATCAATGATTCGTTCAATCAGCTGCTTTTTAATGTAAACGTCGAAACTCAGCATACATATGTAGGCAAAGCGGGAAAGATAGTCTGATTCTGCTTCGTCGGTCACTTCAGAAAAAATCTCCTGCGAACTGCGGAAGCGGCGTACAACATCTTTGGTAAGATTGTTTGTCAATTCTTTTTCCATTGTAAAAATTTCTTTGTAAATATCTTCCAGTGAAATGTCATCGGATTTTCCCCCAAAAAACATCTCTGTCAATGGGGCAAAGATTTTCTGAATATCGCTGATCGACAAAACATTTTTAAAATAGTACAAAAAGATCAAAAGGAACATATGCTCCTTGGAATACTTCTTCTTTTCCGGTGGCGGAAGAAGATTGTTTTTGGTGTAGTTATTGATCATGGTTTTTGTCAGGATCTTGTCGTCGTCGGAGCGCTTGCAGGAAGCAAGGCGGGCATCCATAAATGTCGTTACCTGATCCATATACAGATCAATGTTCGGAATGTCTTCCGGGTTAATATAGTCAATATCACGGAGTTTGCTTATAATGTCCATGATGCTTTCTTCATTGTTTTTTTTCATAATGTCCTCCATAAAAATAAATGGTGTCTGAAATTGAAGTTATAAAAAACATTATAACGCAATTTTTTGAAAAAAGCAAATAGAAGCGATTCCGGTTTGTAAAAAGTGTATTTTTGTAGTATAATGGTTTTTAATCGTTGAAAGGCAGGGGAAATCATGATAGAGAATGACTTTTCAAAGGGAAATGTCTGCCGTCATATTCTGATGCAGGCAGTACCGTTGACAATAGCCCAGCTGATACAATTGTTATATAATGTGGTCGATCGTATTTATATCGGACATCTTCCGGGAACGCAGGGAGAAGCACTTACCGGAGTGGGATTGGTGTTCCCGATTATTTCCATGATTGCTGCATTTACCAATTTGTTTTCTATGGGCGGTGCGCCGCTTTTTTCCATCGCAAGAGGTGAGGGCGATGAAAAGAAGGCCTCATATATATTAAATAATACATTTACGATGCTGGTCATCACGGCATTTGTGCTCATGGCCGTGGGATACGGATGGAAACGCCCGATTTTATATTTGTTTGGTGCGAGTGATGTGACGTATCCGTTTGCCAATGACTACTTGACAATTTATCTGGCAGGAACGTTGTTTTTGATGATTGGAACGGGGATGAATTCCTTTATCAGCGCAGAAGGGTTCCCGAAAACGGGAATGCTTGTCGTAATCTGTGGAGCTGTAATCAACATTGCTTTGGATCCGCTTTTTATCTTCGCGTTGAATATGGGGGTAAAAGGCGCAGCGATTGCTACAGTGATCTCACAGTTTGTATCCATGATCCTTGTCCTTCGTTTTTTTCATGGAAATAAAACGTTATATCGGATTTCCGGAAAATATATGAAATTAAAACGAAAACTTGTCGGACGGATTACGAGTCTCGGATTGTCAGGATTTATTATGGCAGTGACGAACAGCCTTGTCCAGATCGTGTGCAATATTACGATCGGAGCTTATGGAGGAGATCTGTATATCGGTGTGATGACAATATTAAATTCCGTTCGTGAAATCGTAAATATTGCAATCGTCGGAATCACCAATGGAGCGCAGCCGGTGCTCGGGTTTAATTATGGCGCAGGAGAATACCGGCGGGTAAAACAGGCAATCCGATTTACTGCGATTATTGGCTTTGCCTATACGACTTTTGTGTGGGCGTGTATCATGATCTTCCCGGACATTTTCATCAAAATGTTCAGTGACAGTGCGGCCATGCTGGTACCCGGAAGAGAAGCATTGAAACTTTATTTTTTCGGCTTCTTTTTTATGGCATTTCAGTTTTCCGGACAGTCTACGTTTGTGGCTCTGGGAAAATCGAAGCAGGCAATATTCTTTTCGCTTTTGCGGAAGGTGATTATCGTCGTACCGCTGACATTATGGCTTCCTACCATGTGGAATCTCGGAGTGGACGGAGTATATCTGGCAGAACCGATTTCCAATATCATCGGAGGACTTGCCTGCTTCTTAACAATGCTGCACATTGTGTGGAGAGAATTAACGCAGAAAGAAAAAATGAAAATAGAAAGTGGAGAAATCAATGAAAAAGAATGAAATTTATGAGGGAATGGTAACCGAATTAAAGTTTCCAAATAAAGGAAAAGTAATGGTTGAAAAGGAAGAGGAAACAGTAATGGTAAAAAATACATTGCCGGGACAAAAAGTCCGGTTTCGTCTTGCTAAAAATAAGAAAAATAAAAAAGAAGGAAAGCTTCTTGAAGTGTTGGAACTTTCGGATAGTGAGACACAGACACCGCCTTGTCCGCATTTTGAATTTTGCGGTGGATGTTCGTATCAGACCTTGTCTTATGAGGGACAGCGCGACTTGAAATTACAGCAGGTTCAGAAACTTTTTGAACAGGTCTGCCCGGATCTGCCTCTTCACAATTGTGTATCCAGTCCGTCTGTCTGGGAATACCGCAACAAAATGGAATTTTCTTTTGGCGATCAGGAAAAGGGCGGCGAATTGACACTGGGTCTGCATAAACGCGGTAGTTTTTATGATATCGTGCCGGTAGACCATTGTCAGATCGTGTCAGATGACATCCGTCAGATCATTACGTTGACAAGAGAATATTTTTCGGAGCAGGGCTGCACTTTTTTCCATAAAATGTCACATGAGGGATATCTGCGCCATCTGCTCGTAAGAAATGCGGCAAAAACCGGAGAAATTCTTGTTTGTCTGGTGACAACATCACAGGAAAACAGAGATTTGTCAGAGTGGACAAACCGCCTTCTTTCAGCACATTCGGACGGTAAAATAGCAGGAATTCTTCACATGATCAATGATGGATTATCGGATGTGGTCAAGGCAGATTCGACGGAAATTTTATACGGAAAAGATTATTTTTATGAAGAGATTCTGGGACTTCGTTTTAAAATATCACCATTTTCTTTCTTCCAGACAAATTCTGCCGGTGCGGAAGTATTGTATGAGAAGGCGCGCGAATATATCGGTGAGATTGATGGCGGCGTCGTTTATGACCTTTACAGCGGAACCGGAACGATAGCACAAGTTCTTGCGCCGGTAGCTAAGAAAGTAATCGGGGTTGAGATCGTCGAGGAAGCGGTCTTTGCTGCTCGTGAAAATGCAAAGGAAAATCATCTTTCCAATTGTGAATTTATCGCAGGTGATGTGTTGAAAACCTTGGACGACATTGAAGAAAAACCGGATTTTATTGTTTTAGATCCGCCTCGTGAGGGCGTTCATCCGAAAGCACTCCGAAAAATCCTTGCGTATGGCGTAGAACGGATCGTCTATATTTCCTGTAAGCCTACCAGTCTGGCGCGTGATATGGAGATGATCTTAGAGGCAGGCTACCAGCCGCTTCGTGCAGAGTGCGTGGACATGTTCCCTTGGACGCGCGGGATAGAAACCGTGGTTTTGCTGCAACGGAAAGAGGTTTGAACAGAAAAATTAAAGGAAAAATCCGCAGTTTGTGCAAAATTTGCAAAAGTTGCGGATTTGTAATTGTTTAAATGAGATTACTCGGTATAAAACAGTTATCCGAATCAATTGGTATCGGTTCCTCGCACATACAGATAATGCCGCCACTGCCACGGTTCAAGGAAGCTTTATCGATTACACTGTATTTTTTGACCTCACGCCGGTCGGGCGCAGCACTCTTTTTGATTTCAAGCGGATGAATGACGTTGTTTTCCTCAATAAACACATCAATTTCTTTTGCATTGGAATCACGGAAATAAGAGAGATTTACCTTGGACTTGGCATAGACGTAGTTTTTCACAAGCTCCATAACAACATAGTTCTCGTAGTAATGACCACTTGCAGCACCATTGCGTAGGGCGTCCGGTGTCAACCACATCGAAAGATACGCACAAAGGCCGGTATCGCAGAAGTAGAGTTTCGGTGTTTTGCTAAGGCGTTTGAGTTCATTATTGGAATAAGGCACTAAAAGATAGATAATGTGCAGTCCGACAAGAACTTTTAGCCACGCTTTGGCTGTACTTGGTGCAATATCGGCGGATTCAGCGAGTGCTGAATAATTGACCTGTTCTGACACAAGGGAAGCACATCCCACAAGGAATTTGCAAAAACGAACCGTATCGGTAATACCGCCTGCCTCGGTAACATCGCGCATAAGGTAGGTGTCAATGTAAGAATTGAAATATTCCTGTCGAAGTTCATCATCCACGCCCTGTACTTGAGGCATACCGCCCTCCCAAATGTGATTGAATACTTGAAGTACATCATTTTTCGGGAGTTTTCGCTGCCTTGCCTGCAAGGTGGCAAGGGAAAAGTCCAAGTCAGTGTCAAACACAAGTCCTGTCTTTTCTCTTGCGGATAAGCTGTACAATTCCAGGATGCCAATTCTTCCGGCAAGGGTCTCACGTACCTTTTTCATCATATTATATTGCTGCGAGCCTGTCAGCCAAATCAGACCCTTTTCGTCACTCTCGTCGCAAATTATCTTAATTTGCTCAAACAGCTCCGGTGCTTTTTGCACTTCATCTATGAGAATCGGCGGTTTATAGGTCTGAAAGAACAGCACAGGGTCAGACTGTGCAAGCGCTCTTGTCATTGTATTGTCCATCGTGACATAAGTCCTGTCACTCTCTGCCAAGTGCTTTAACATTGTTGTTTTCCCAACCTGTCTTGCACCTGTAACAAGGATAACTTTAAAAAAATCATTGAGTTTTAAGAACTTGCGTTCAAGCTCTCGTGTAATATATTTCATAACGCACCTCCGTATTTTTATGAAAATCTACGATTGGTCATATTTTATCATAATATTTCCACTTTATCAAGGAAATATACGAACTATGTTTTTCTACACTTTGCAAGAGTTAAAACGTATTTACAGGGTTCTTCATTTGGTGTATAATGGGAAAAAATAAGCTGTCAAATCGAAATTACGAGGTGAAAAAGTAATTCGAAAAGTGATGGGGGTTCAGTGGCATCCGGAATTTTCCTATGAGGTGGATGAAAACAGCAGGAAAATCATCCATGCTTTTGTAAGGTCAATTTGATAAATAACGAACAAAAGGAGAGGACAAGCGATGGTTATTAGAAAAATGAAAATAGAAGATTATGATAACGTATATGATTTATGGATGTCGTGCGTTGGAATGGGACTAAATAATCTCGATGATTCGAAAGAGGGCATCGATAAGTTTATTCAAAGAAATCCGGATACCTGTCTTGTGGCTGAAAAGGATTCCAAAATTATAGGAGTAATCATGGTGGGAAATGATGGAAGACGTGGTTATATATACCATACAGCGGTTCGTCCTGATTATAGAAGGATGGGAATTGCGGGGAAATTGGTTGATAAGGCAATGAATGAATTATCGGCGTTAGGAATTAATAAGGCTGCTCTGGTGGTATTTGACAGAAATAGTGCAGGAAATGCGTTTTGGGAAACACAGGGATTTACCGTAAGAGATGATTTGATATATCGGAATAAGGCACTGACTGAAATTGTCAGAATAGATACCTGATTGCAATTAGCCAACAAGAAAATATATTGAGTAAAAACTGAGGTGATGCGGGTGATAAAAGCAGTAATATTTGATATGTATGAGACACTTATAACTCTTTTTGACAGCCCCTTGTATTTTGGAACGCAGATGGCGGCAGATGCCGGTATTGCGGAAGAAAAATTCCAGAAAATATGGCGCGCGGAAGAAAAAAACAGAACGATAGGAAAAGTTACTCTAGAGGAATTATTGGAAAAAATATTGAGAGAAAATAACTGCTTTTCCGAGGAGAAAATCAATGCTGTTTTGAAAAAGCGCATTCGTTGTAAAGAAGAAGCTTTTGAACACCTGCATACAGAAATTATTCCAATGCTAAAAGCATTAAAGGAAAAGGGAATATTAATTGGATTGATCAGCAATTGTTTTTCCGAAGAGGCAATGGTTATAAAGAAGAGTGTTTTGTATCCGTTTTTTGATGCTGCCTGTTTATCTTTTGATGAAGGAATACAAAAGCCGGATCCTGCCATATTTGAAAGATGTATTGAAAAACTGGGTGTCAAAGCAGATGAGTGCCTGTATGTGGGAGATGGTGGAAGTTATGAACTGGAGGCAGCGCAGACATTTGGAATGCAGGCGGTACAAGCGGTGTGGTATCTTAAGGAAGGGGTAAATCAACCCTCAGGAAGAAAAGTTGGGTTTAAGCATGTTGAGAAACCGATGGATATATTTAAAAAATGCAATCCAAAGGAGTGATAGCTATGGAGAATAAATTGGAAAAAAACGAACAAAATATTATTATGGATAATTTTGTAAAAACCGATGACATTTAAATGATATGTGTGGGATTATTGAGTCCTCACAAAAACTGCATATCGGGCGGTCAATACATTGCTCGTACAGAGAAATTGGCTGCTTGGCTACAGAATTATATTGATCTTGTGTTTTATAATTACATACTGAAATGCTTTGTCCTTATTGATCTTAAAATAGAGAAGATAACACATCAAGATGTAGGACAGATGGATATGTATATCCGTATGTATGACGAATTAAAACGCAGTGAGGGCGATAACCCAACAATAGGATTTGTTTTTGAATTGTTAAGGTATATTTTGTGCGTGAATGCGATTATTGCAGGTTCGGATATTATTAATTCAATATTGATTGCTGTGAAACCGTCAAACGCAAAATTTTGTGGAGGGTATTATATTGATTCGAGAAATACATGAAAATGAATTAAAAGGATTGTTAGAATTATATTTGCATTTACATGAAAGCGATGTTCCGGAAATGTCAGAGCATTTAAGCAAAACATGGAAGACGATCGTTGAGGATAAAAATCATCATATTATCATAAAAGTAGTTGATGACAAAATAGTGTCTTCCTGTGTATGTGTAGTGATACCGAATCTGACAAGAAATGTCAGACCGTATGCTTTTATAGAAAATGTCGTTACTCATAAAGACCATCGCGGAAAAGGCTACGCATCCGAATGTTTAGCGTATGCGAAAGAGATAGCACAAAAGGAAAACTGCTATAAAATGATGCTGCTCACAGGATCGAAAAAAGAATCAACGATGCAGTTTTATAAACGTGCGGGATATAACAGCTCCGATAAAACAGCTTTTATACAATGGATTGAATAGTCACTTTATAACTTAAAAAGTTGACTTTTAACATTGTATAAGTTAAAATGAAATAAATTAAGTTAAAAAGGAGAAATGACGAAATGCTTACAAATGTTTTTGGACTTTCTATAAAATATGCGGCATGGAGCCATCAAGACGATTTGCCTCTTTACATTGCAGGAAGTTATGATTTTTATACAGCATATATTGGAGATAAACGTTGCATATTGCTTATTCCAACAGAAGCGCTTGCAACTCTTCCATCATTAAAAAAACAGATAGCAAAAATACAGCAGATAGATAATGTACCCGTTGTATTTGAATTGGTGACTATATCAAAATTTCGAAGAGGAAGTTTCATTGAAAACAATATACCATTTATCACGGAGAAGCAGGTGTATCTGCCGTTTATTGGAACAGTACTTACAGATGAAACGGAACTTCCCAAACTGACTGGAAAATTTGTTTACTCTACTCAGCAGTTATTTTTGTTATATCTATATGGAAGGAGAAATCGGCTGTATATTTCAGAGGCAAAAAAAATGCTTCCGTTTACTGCAATGACGCTGACTAGAGCAGTAAGGCAGTTGGAAGCCTCAGACTTATTTTTTGCAGCAAAAGATGGTGTAAACAAATTCATTGAATCAAAATATGGGCGATTGGAATTGTTTGAAAAAGCAAAAAGATACCTGTCTACACCAGTCCGCAGATCGGGTTTTATAGATAAACAGCAAGTTACGGATAAAATGGTGCTTGCAGGAGAAAATGCACTTTCAAAAAAAACAATGTTAAATCCAAGTCGTGTTGTAACATATGCAATTTGCGAGAAAGATTATGATAAAACATTGTTGACAGAAGAACTGGTGGAACCGGATAAGCAGGTTAGACTTGAATTATGGGCATATGATCCGAAGCAATTTGCAGATGATAACAATGCGGATGATATTTCTGTTGTTCTATCTTTTCAAAATACGAATGATGAGAGAATTGAAGAGGCAATAGACGAATTGAAAGAAAGAAGGTTACAGGGGTAATGGTCAATGGATTTACGAAATTTAAAGAAAGATTTAAAAAATTTGAAAACCAATATGTGATAATTGGTGGAACCGCATGTGATTTGATTATGCAAAACGAGGAATTGCCCTTTCATGCTACGAAAGATATTGATATTGTTTTGATTGTCGAATCTATTACGGCAGAGTTTGGCGAAGCATTTTGGGATTATATAAAAGAAGCAGGATATGAACACTTAAATAAGAGTAACGGAACTTCACAATTTTATCGTTTTACAGTTCCCAAAAGTAAAGAATATCCGTACATGATAGAGATTTTTTCTAGAAATCCGGATTATATTATATTGGGAGATGATGCAATTCTTACTCCACTTCCGGTAGATGACGAAATATCTAGTTTGTCAGCAATTCTTTTGAATGAAGCGTATTACGAACTGCTAAAAACAGGACAGATGTTGATTGATGGCATTCCGGTATTAAGTCCCACTTGTCTAATACCATTTAAGGCAAAAATATGTTTACTGCGACAAGAGAAAAGACTTTTGATATAATATTAGTGTCGGAGGTTACAGAGATGAAAAAGATTAATTTACGAATTGCGGAAAGGAGAAAATTATGTTTAAAATATTATGTTCTACCGGAGCATTGCTTGGTAAATCCAATAATAGAGATTATAAATTATTAAAGGAGCTGTCAACAAAATTAACCTGTGATGGGTTTGAGTTTATGATGTATACCGCTTGGTACGAAGAGGTAGAAGCGTTAATAACGGCGTTAAAAGAAATGCAATTGTATATTCCGGTTATGCACTGTGAAAAACATATAGGTGAGGCAATCAGCAAAGGTGAGTTTGATGAGGCTTACAGAAGATTTGACATAAATTGTTACATCGCCGGGGAAATAGGCGCAGAAAGTATCGTCGTTCATTTGTGGGATGGAATTACATCGGATGCACATTTTGGGAACAATTTAGCGGCGTACGGCAAGCTGAAAGATATTGCGGATAAGTATGGTATAAAATTATTGATTGAAAATGTTGTGTGTAATCAGGAAGACCCGATGAAGCACTGGTGTGAATTGAAAGAGCGGTTTCCGGAAGTTCGTTTTGTATTTGATACCAAGATGGCGGCATTTCACAGCCAAATGGATTTATTATATGACGAGGCATATCAATGGTTATGGATGGATAAGCACATTTGTCATTACCATGTAAATGATTATGCCGGCGGATACAAAGAATGGGAAAAACTGCGTACCCTTCCGATTGGACAGGGACATATTGATTTTGACAGATTCTTTGAGTTTATTCATAAGATTGGGTACAAAGGGACTTTTACTTTAGAGGCGACCGCACTTGATCGTAACGGTGTAATAGATATTGAGATGTTGAATAAGCAGTTTGAATTTATCAGAAATGCAATGGAGTAGAGATGAAGAAATATGTGATTATTGCTGGTGTTCCACGAGCGGGAAAAAGTACCATTTCAAAAAGAATTGCAAAGCAAAAAGGATATCAGCATATTAGTATGGATGCTATTCTTGCAGGGATAGAAAAAAATTTCCCGGAGTGTAAAATTAATACGAATGAATCAGAGGATGCACTGAAAAACTACAAGTATATTAGTTCTAAGATTGCACCATTTATTAGAGCAATGATAAATAGTGGAGAGTATGAGGAATGTGATTATGGTGTAGTAATTGATGTATATCAATTAACGCCTTATGATTTTCAAACGTATATTGCAGATGAAAAATCGGAAGGGTATTTTATTATTACGTCCGATATTACTCCGGAAGAGCGATTCAATATATTAAAACAATATGATACCCCAGATGATTATACATATTTTCATTCGGATGAACAAAATATGAATGATTGTAGAGATATAGTAGAAATAAGCAATTGGATTAAAAAGGAATGTGGTATTTATAATTTACCATATGTTGATACTACATATAATAGGGAAAATATTATTAATGAATTTATAGAGAACCTTTGTGAATAGAAAAAACAAAATTAGTTGACAGCAGAGTTAGCTTGTACTAACATTGAGCGTGATGGGGGAAATGTGGATTGATTTTTGAATGAGTACTGGAGGAAAAGTTATGAAGAAGTTATTTTTTGAAACCGAAAAAGATGGTTTTTACGGAACGTATTATGAAAATCCAAAGGGTTCAGATTGTGTTGTTATTGGGTTGTTTGGAGATGATCCCAATGACTTTATGGCAAAGTGCGGTGCAAAATGGTTACATAAAAATGGAGTCAATGTTCTTTGTATGTCTCCCGGAAAGAAAAATTACAGTCATGTAAATTATCCATTGGAAAGAATTGAGACGGCTATTAAATGGCTGAAGGATAATGGAAACCGTAAAATCGGAATTATGGGAATGAGTACGGCGGGTACAGATGCTATCGTTGCGGCGTCTCTTTTTCCGGATATTACGCTGACGTTTGGACTTACTGCCAGTGATTTTGTATGGCAGGGATTTGAACAGGGAAATAAAGATGGATGTAAGGAATGGCCGATTCCCGGTGCGTCTACTCTTTCCTGGAAAGGAGAACCGCTTCCGTATATGCCGTTTGTGTATGAACATCCGGTTTACTGGCAGAAAGTTGAGGAAGAGACAAAAGGTTCGGGGGATATTGAACGCAGCACCTGCTTGTTTATTGATTCGGAAAAAGCGAGAGAGCACACGGAAGAGGAAATGATCAAGGTTGAGAACATAAAAGGGAAGCTGTTTTTGATCGGTGCGGATGATGATTCATTCTGGGAAGCAGGAAAATATATCCGTCGAATGGATCAGCGACTGAAAGAGCGTCCTCATACGTGCGACTATGTACCTCTTGTGTATGAACATGGAACGCACTTTGTTTTGCCGGAATCCCTGCTTCGTAAGGCACTTCCTGTAGGACTTAAATTTGTACTGCGATTTATTTTCAGAGCGGCAAAAGAATATCCGAATGAATGTGAAGCGACCAGAAAGGATATTGACAGAAGACTTTCGGCGACACTAAAAGAGTGGCGGGAAGAGTAGACTGGCATTATAAAGAAAAGGAGCTTCCTGTATAATTAAAAATATAGAGAATCCCAAGAAAGAAGGTTGAGAAAAAAATACCTCAGTGTAAAATA
>UQAQ01000051.1 GCA_900539115.1 uncultured Roseburia sp. | reverse complement strand
CCTTATTTTTTTGCAATTTTTTTAAATCTGTGGATAAGTTAAGTGGGTTTGCAGGAAGAAATGCGGAAACTCAAGAAAAAACTCCCCCTTGTCGGGTCGATTTTTTTATGTTAGAATGATAGTAGTATCAAGGAAAGAGGTATGACATCATGGAGACATTTTTCACAGATGACGATCTCTTCGATTTGTTAGAAGAATTGGATCGGGAAAACGCAGAAATTGAATTATTGGAAACCGAAGAGGAGATGGAGGCATCAAACCGACGATTTGAGGAAATCATTTTGAAGCATCGAAACGATTAAAAAAGAAGCTGCTGCATTCGTAATGCACAGCTTCTTTTAATTTTAGGATTGTTGCTTGTTTCTGCCTGTTCCGGGCGGGGAAAGGCAACATATTTTGGCTCTTTCCCCTTTTTTCGTTGCCTTTCTTGCTTCTTGCCGGCTCTAAAGGCAACGGATTTCGCTGGGTTTCCCTCTTTTCGTTGCCTTTTTGCCCACAACCGGCGGGGAAAGGCAACATATTTTGGCTCTTTCCACTTTTTTCGTTGCCTTTTTTGCTTCTTGCCGGCTCTAAAGGCAACGGATTTCGCTTAGTTTCCCTCTTTTCGTTGCCTTTTTACCCACAACCGGCGGGGAAAGGCAACATATTTTGGCTCTTTCCCCTCTTTTCGTTGCCTTTTTTGCTTTTTGCCGGCGCAACCCTGATAAAAGCAACCCCTTTCCATCATTTTCCCTTTTCTCGTTGCTTTTCAAACCCTATTTCCTCCTGTCCCTCTCACCTCACTTCCCCAGCGCATTAAAAAGAAGCCGTAGTTTTCTCGTGAGGGATTAGAACCCCGTCGGTGCATAGAGGGCGTTCTGTGCCCTCATGCACCGCTACGTGGGTTCTCTAAGCGCAAGCGGTCCCGAAACGAGAAAACTACGGCTTCGTCATCTATACACAAAGCACATACATATAATACAACTTCATTGGCCATTTCAACTGTCCGTAGATACGGTGACGGATGACACGGTATTCCTGGCGGTATTCGTATACTTCCGTCTTATCAAACCGGTCTTTGCTAAATTTCGCACAAAATACATCCGCGATGAAAGCATGAACCATTTCTTCTTCCAGTTCATAGGCCTCTGCAATCTCATGGCTGTATTCTGCCACTGTCTGGCCGGTATAGCGGATGTGTTTCTGCACAAACGCCTTTTCAAGCTGATGATAAAGCAGAAGAATCTGCCGCGATGTCTTGTCGTGGCGAAGCTGGTTCTTGAAAATCATAATACGCACACGGCGTTGAATTTCAGCTGCCAAGATAAGTGCAACGATAACAATCAGCACGACCAAAAGTATTTTTACAAATATTGGCATTGTTTTTGACTGGTCAGAAGAATTGGAATCCTTCTTGTCAGCTGACTCACTTGGAGAAGTTTCCTCCTGTGTCTGATCTTCGTGATTGTAATTGTCTGTCTGAATATTTTCAAACGTCATATCTTCTTCCGGTTCCGGCGTCGGTGTTGCGACAGAAAGTTGTCCTTCGCCCCCGCCATTTCCATCACTTTGATTCTGTTTCTGATCTTGGCTCTGTTCGGAATCCTCATCGGAAACCGGTGAAGATTCGGCATCTTCATCACCTCGTCCCGGTGTAAATTCTACCGGAACAAATCCGTAATCTTCCTGATAAACTTCAACCCAAGCATGCAGATCCTTATCGCTGACCGAAATTTCCGTCTGATCATTTGTCACATCAGCAAGTTCCTCTTTGCTGACATAAACGCCTTCCGCATAACGCGTCGGAATTCCGATACTTCGCAAAAGAATGGCTGCCGCCGTCGCATAATGGGCACTGTAACCCTTTTTATTTTCTTTCAAAAAATACGTAACTGCCTCTTTCGACCGCGGTGTCTTGCCCGGCGAAAGAGTGTATTTGGTATCATTCATAATATAATTTCGCGTCTCTTCAATGATCTGATAAAGAGAAGCCGAACCCTGCTGATACTGCTCCAGCAGATTTCCCTGCGCTGCCAGATATGCCTTATATTCTTCTGTGATCGACGTGGCATCTTCCGGCACTTCCGTAAAGTATTTTTTTACAAATTCTGTCATCTGGTTACGCTTTTCCTGCGTTTCCGTCCAGTATTCATTTCCGGCAAGATTATAATGGTTCGCAATCAAACCATTTTTCAGCTCGCGGTATAACATTGGATAATATTCCGTCTCATATTCAATGCCCGGAACAACGGACAAACTTCGCCCTCCGGCAAGAGAAAAGGCCGTCGTCGGATAATACGGAATGACATAATTGCCGTAGCCAAATGCCAGATTCTTGATCTGCAGTTTGCCGGCATCCCAAATTTTGTCATTTCCCGTCGTCTGTTTGTCACCAATCTGATTACGCAGGGAAACATGCCAGCCGTCTGGCGACAGATTCAGCAGAGTAAGGGCATTTAACGCATTGGTGTACTCTTCTTCCTTAATCGTATGCCAGCGGTTTTCATCGTACGCTTCACCGGTGTACCCTTTCAGGTAAAGTCCATCGGATGTATTAAAATCCCCTTTGATCTTTAAAATCGTCTTTCCCGTCCGGCTCACTGAATTGTGGTTTCCGATTTTTCCATAATCCATGCGGTCCCCATTGAAATATTCACGGATCCACGTAAGAATGTCCTCCGAATCCCATGTAGTCAGGGAAAGGGCTGTATTTCGTATCCCGACGATGCGGTCCTGGTTGCTGTCATAACGTGCCGGTGGGACAACGAGATAACTGATGCCTCCCGCGATCACTCCAACCGCCGCCAAAATCAGAGACAGCTTCTGGCGCATACGTTTTTCTGTCGTATCAAACCTCAGAAATCTCGTGCCGACAACTGCGACTGTTGCAAAAATGTATGTGATCACATTGGAGAAATATCCAATTTTTCCCACCGAAAATGGAATAATAACAAATAAAATCGTCACTGCCACATACACAGAAGAACGTCTCTTGCGGTAAAAGCAGGTACTGATCACTGCGATCAGGTATACACTGAGAAGGCAGAGAACCAGCGTCGTACAATAACCGACATCCGCGGTCTCTTTCTCAAATCCTTTTCCGGAAAGAAGTGTTCTCGTCGTCTGAGTATAGTTCATAAATTCCTTCAGATACGTATTGACGATTGTCACGGCACCCTTTTGCAGCACCGTACGGAATTTCAAAATCGTAATCACAAAAAATGCTGTCAGACCGAGCATTCCATACAATTTTCCGTGATGAAATGTCTCGAGCACCGTAAACAGACCATAAAATAAGAACGCAGCCAGCAGGATCACCAAAGCAAGCACACCACGGGAAAATGTCAGACCGATACTCATCGCCCCACACATAACCGCGGAATACATTCCGAGAAATACCAATAAAACCTGGCTGATCTCCAATATGAAATTCGAGATTTTACTATTCTTCATAGGTATCTCCATCCCTTCGTAAATCCATAATCTGCAATTCGTTTACTTCGAGTCCTTCCAGTTCCGTCACATCGTGATCGGACACGGTAAGATACAGACCCGATTCTTTCACTTTTCCGCTTTCCCATTCGATATAGGCTTTCAAAAGTTCCTGCGGATCCTTCGTTGTATGACATTGGAACAGATCTTCAAACATCCAGAACAATTCTTCTTCCTGTTCGATCAGCTGCTCCTGGATCAATTCATTGACATTATCGTACCAGATAAAATGCTGCGGCACGCCCTGACTCAAAAATTCCATCGCCACGGAATACACACCCTGGATCAAAAGATCGGCTTCATCCGCATCTTTCGCACTCAGGTCGATAAAAATATGCACCGCTTTTGCCAGCGGAAGGCTTCCTTCTTTTACCATATAATGTCCGGTTTTGCTGCTGAGTTTCCAATGAATCTGCTGGAAACGGTCACCGTCTTTAAAATCACGGATGTCAAATATTTCCGATGGATCGTCGCCCTTTTTATACAAAGAAAAACGATCACTGTCTTCATTTGTCTCATTGTACCAGCGGGTCTTTCCGAGATATACTTCCGTCAATGGCGGCATGACAAGCACATCCTGCACTTCGTAATTTTTTCCTACTTTAGCCGCAAAAATATTGAGATAATCATAAATCTTCACTTTATCGACACGAATCGACACATTTCCACAATGTTTCATCACTACGACGATACGGCGGCTTCTCCTTTTTCCATTGTCTACGGAAAAACGCACTTTCATCTTTCCGCTTTCTCCGGAAAAGAAGTTCCAGTAACGCACCCACGCGATGCCTTTTGTAACCGGCAGCCATTTGCTTGTATTTTCCAATGACAATGTAATGGTTGCACGTCCCGGTTTTTCAAGGGAATCTTTTTCAGCTACCGGATTTTTACATTCCACTTCGGCGCTGATATGCACGCGGAGCAGAATCAAAAAGAATATCATAAAAAACGGTATGACAAGCAGGGCTCCTACGACTGCAACTGTTCCATACTGGAGACAGAATACAGAGATCAGAAACCCTGCCAGCACGATCAATAAATAAATTAACGTTCCTATCGTCATGGGGACACCTCCTAAACGTAACTCCGATACGTTCTCTCTTACAATTTAGGAGTTGCTGTCTTGCCTACGATCTCCTCGACGATGTCCTGTGCGGTCACATGGCTCATACGCGCTTTTCCATTGAGAAGAAGACGGTGGGCAAGCACACATTTTGCCACTTTTTTCACATCTTCCGGCAGAACATAATCACGTCCGTTCATGAACGCATGTCCTTTTGCCATATCTACAAATGCCAATGTTCCACGAGGACTGACACCCAGAGAGAGCATCGAATGGCGTCTCGTCGCATCGACGATCTGCGAAAGATATTTGAGCACTTTATCATCCATATAAACAGCACGAACCTGCTCCTGCATTTCGAGCACTTCCTGCTTTGTTACAATTTCCTGTACATAGTCGATCGGATTGGCTTCCTGACGTTCTTTAATCAGGCGCATTTCTTCTTCCATTGACGGATATCCCATGGAAATACGAATCATAAAACGGTCAAGCTGAGACTCCGGAAGCATCTGCGTACCGGCAGAACCGACCGGGTTCTGAGTCGCTACAACGACAAATGGATTTGGCAGCTGTCTTGTGACACCATCGACCGTAACCTGTCCCTCTTCCATGACCTCCAAAAGAGCAGACTGGGTCTTTGTCGAAGTACGGTTGATCTCATCCGCAAGCAGAATATTACACAGGATAGCACCCGGTTTATACTGCATTTCTCCATCGGCATCCAGCATATTGAAACCTACGACATCACTCGGAAGAACATCCGGTGTAAACTGAAGACGGCGCTCCGTCAATTCCATCGCACGGGAAAAGCAGACTGCCATCGTCGTTTTTCCTACCCCGGGAATATCTTCGATCAAAATATGTCCTTTCGCCAGGATCGCTGTCAGAACCATCTGAATCTGCTCGTCTTTTCCTCGAATAACTTTTCCTACTTCATCTAAAATATCTTTAATCTTTTGATCCATCTTATCATATCCTTTACTATTTTATGACAAGGCGCCCACTCTTCGAATGGACGCCCACCTTTTTTATCCAACTTTTAATTTGAATTTCTGAATTGCTCTCTCGTCGTCGTCATCGACTTTTTCAATAAATCCTCCGAGACCGCGGATCTTATCTTCAAAATTTTCATATCCGCGTTCGATATATTGAATTTGTTCTACAGTTGTAAAACCATCTGCCACTAAACCGGCGATCACAAGCGCTGCTCCGGCACGAAGATCCGGCGCACTTACCGTTGCTCCGGTAAACCCTTCCACTCCGGTAATGATTGCTGCATTTCCTTCCACATTAATATTGGAACCCATGCGGCGAAGTTCGCTGATGTATTTGAATCTTGTCTCAAAAATTGTCTCGGTTACAATGCTGACTCCTTCGGACAACGCCAAAAGGGTAACCATCTGTGGCTGCATATCCGTCGGAAATCCCGGATAAGGCATCGTTTTAACATTCGCATATCCCATGCGTCCATTGGAATGCACGCGCACACAGTCATCGTACTCTTCCACTTTTGCACCAATTTCAATAAGTTTCGCTGTGATGGCTTCCAAATGCTTGGGAATGACATTACGGATATAAACATCTCCGCCTGTCGCTGCTGCCGCGATCATATACGTTCCGGCTTCGATCTGATCCGGAATGATCGAATATTCACTTCCATGCAGACGTTCTACCCCGCGGATACGGATCGTGTCAGTACCGGCACCTTTGATATTGGCTCCCATGCTGTTCAAGAAGTTGGCAACATCTACGATATGCGGCTCTTTTGCCGGATTCTCGATAATTGTCTTTCCTTCTGCCATACACGCCGCCATCATAATATTAATTGTCGCACCTACACTTGGACAATCCAGATAAATATGACTTCCGATCAACGCCTCTGCATACGCATCAATCTTTCCATTATGAATCGTCACGGTTGCGCCGAGCTGCTCAAATCCTTTGAGATGCTGGTCGATCGGACGGCTTCCGATCTGGCATCCACCCGGAAGGGCTACGACCGCTTTTTTATATTTTCCGAGAAGTGCGCCTACAAGATAGTAGGAACCACGGATCTTACGGATATATTCGTCATCGACATTGACATCATTAATGACAGCCCCGTTGATACGGACTGTATGCTCATCTATTCTTTCTACAACTGCTCCAATTCCCTCAATGGCATCGAGCAATACTTTTACATCATCTACCTCCGGAAGATTTTCGATCAAAACCGGCTCGTCTGCCATAATTGCGGCAACGATGATACCCAGTGCTGCATTTTTCGCACCGCCGATCTGAACTTCTCCCTGTAGTGGTCTTCCGCCTTTTATAATATACTGCTTCATATCGACCTCTCCATTTTTACTTTTCTAAATTATCACATCATTACTAGTATACCACATATCTTCATTTTGTAAAATGTCAATTTCATTACTTTTTTTAAATATGTGTTATGATTTTTTTACAGAATAGCCAAATTTTCCAATTTTTTCCCCAAGTTCAAAATATTCACCGTGTGAATACGCAACGAGCCCCAGCTTATTTAATTCAAATTTCCCGGTCTCATTCATATATTTTTCGCTTACCTGCACTCCTGCCACCTCGGCGATAAACATATGGTGGCTTCCCAGTTCCAGCACGTCTTTTACCTTACACTCAATATTTACCGGGCTTTCCGCAATGATCGGCGCGCCTTTGAGATGCACAGCCGGTGCCGCTGTCAGGTTCATTTCTTTAAATTTGTCCACATCACGGCCGGACTTCACGCCACACCAGTCCGTCGCACGTGTCAGTTCTTTCGATGTAAGATTTACCACAAATTCGCCGGTTTCCCGTATGATATCATAGGAATACCGCTCCGGACGAACGGAAATGGAAAGCATCGCCGGATCGCTGCAAATCGTGCCTGCCCACGCTACCGTTATAATATTGGGAGTTTCTCCCTCTCGTCCACAACTTACCATCACTGCCGGCACGGGATATAACATATTGCCGGGTTTCCACTCCTGCTTTTTCATCTCTCTCCATTCCTCCTTCATTTATAAGCGGATCTTGTAGCAGATCTGCTTCTCCAGATTTCTGTGATGTCCCAAAAACTCATCCAGTTTTTCATAATCACCTTCGAGTACGATCACAATCTGTTTACCATATTTTGCCATCATTTCGCGAATTTTTTCCACGCTCTCCTCAGACAATGCCGGTGCATTTTCAATATACATACATCCACCGATGAACTTTTCGATCCATTCTTCCAAATCTACTTCATCCAATTTTTCCGCCTGGATCTTTCCGATATTTTTGGCTTCAAAATATTGATTTTTCTTTAATTCCTTAAACAATTTTTTCGCTACGGCAAGCGAGATTCCCGGAGCTGCGCCGGTCAATGCAAAATGAATCGTCCGCTCCTCCTGAGGCATTTTCTTGATTGCCGTTTTCAACGTGCAGTATGTGATTCCATTTACAGACACATCTTCGCACACTTCCACTTCCATCGGACGCCCGGAAAGCGGATGGGATTTTATACGGATCTTATCCAGATTCATCGTATCTTCCAGATTGATGACCTTGCGTTTTCCTTTCATTTCCTCAAGCTGGTCTTCCAACGATTCCAGCTGCGTTGTCGTCTGTTTTCTTACCGCCGTTTCCGGCTTCGGCTCGTCTTTTTCTTCCGTCTCATCATCTTCTGCTTCTTCACTGGCTGCTGCCGTCTCCATAATCTCCTGTGCCTCTTTGGCTACGATGGCTTTCGCATCCAGTTCTTCGGTTGTTTCCTGTTTATCGGTATCCAGTTCCTCCGGAAAATCATCTTCATCATCAAACGTATCGAGATCCACTTTAAAATAGTTGACCAGGCGGTTAAAAAATCCCTTTTTCTTCGGATGATCTGCTTCCGCTTCCTCTTTGCCGGATTCTCCTTCGGTTTTTTCGGAATCGTCTTCGTTTTCTTCTGAAATGGTTTCTTCCACCTCTGGCTCCTCGACTGCTTCTTCCGTGACGGTTTCCTCGACCGGCTCTTCTTCCACTTTCTCGGCAACAGGTTCTTCCACCTCTGGCTCCTCAGCCGGTTTCTCAGTCGCTTCTTCCGCCGCGGTTTCCTCGACGGGTTCTTCTTCTACTTCTTCTACTTCTTCTACTTCTTCCACTTCTTTGGCAACGGGTTCTTCGACCGGCTCCCCTGTCATCCCGTAGTCGCCAAGCACGGCCGGTCGGACTTCCAGTTCCGGCTGTGGTTCCTCATTCAACGCAATATCCATAACCTGCGCCGGCGCATAAGCTACTTTTACCTCTTCTTCGTCCTCCGGCTCTTCCGGTTCCGGAATCTCTTCCCAATTCGGCTTCTGCCAGAGAGGGTTCAGACAGCTTTCGCGCAATTCTTTCGCTTTTTCGACAATCTTTCCACTGCCGAACCACAGCATCAGATCCTCGCACTCTGCGATACAGTCTTCCCGTCTTCCCTGCAGTTCATACAGTCTGGCAAGCTGGTAACCCCATTCTTCGGTATATTCATTCTTTTTCAATTCTTCCAGAATTTCAATCAACGTCTCATAAGACGCACCTTCCGCTTTGGCGAGCCGGTATTTCAACTCATACGTATCCAATGTCATCCCAGACACGATTTCATAAGCCTGATACAATTCTTTGGCTTCTTCCAGGTCTCCCATGCGGATCGTAAGCATCAAGAGACGATACAGGGCAGGTCTCGAAGAGGTTCTATGGTACACTGTGTAGTATAATTCTTTTGCAATATCCATTTTTTCTGCTTTTAAAAACAGATTGGCAAAAAGATAGAGATCCGTAATCGTAGGTACTTCTTCGAAACGAAGTTCTTCAATTTCCTCCATTGCCTCCAAATATTGCTTTTCCTCAATTAATTCGCGTATCTGTGCACATCGTACGCTGCTATCGTATCTGCCCATTTATTTCATCCTTTTAAATATTCTACTGTTGCCAATATTTCCTGTGGTACATCCAGTCCTGCTTTTGTCCATTTGTGCATCATCATGTCCAGACTCTTTCTCGCAGCACGGTTGTCTCGAATGTATTTCTTCGCGGCCTCACTGTAAGCAGTCTGTCCTTCCAATGCCTTCATCGTTTCTGCGGAAAACGGACAATAGGTAAATAATATCGCCCTCGCCACACGGCTGAGTTTCATCGCGCCGCGTGCTTCACGCAGGATCCAGTCTGCATAATCTTTCAAAAATACTTCTTTGTGTTTATTGTTACACTGAACAAGCTGCGCGCGGATCTTATTTTTCCGCTCCTGGGAAAGCTCGCTGTTTTTCTTATAAAATTGCAAATAATCGGTATACTCGCTCGTAAGCGACGGATAACGGAAATCGTTCCAATGACTGCCGGTCTCCGTGCGGCATTTTTCCCAGCGGAAATTGCCCATAAGTTGTACCATTGCCAGACTCAGTTCCTTTTCCAGCCAAACCGGGACAAACAAACGTCCTTTGGACGTACGGCGTTTGCCCGTGATATCCTGCCACATGATCGTATTACGGCCGTATACCGGGAACAAAATAATGTCCGGCGTCACGCGCTCAATGACCATTGCTTTATTGATGTCGACATTTTCATAACTTACCAGACGCTCTCGGTAAAAAATCGAATAATCAATCTTTTCAATCTGGCGGATGGCATCATTTAACCGTTTTTCTGTCATATAGGAATTTTTCATATTGCTGAAAATACCGTCTGAACAGAGAATCGGTACAAACATCGTAATATTTCCATTGATGATGCGGGATGCATAACGGAACATATTCTGACATTCAAAATGCATCCGCTGCTCCTTGTCCACAATCGCTTCGTCCATCTCTTTCTGCGTGATCTTCTGCTCTTTTAACTGACGCCGCAGATACGTGGCAAAGTCCTCATCAAACTCATTTTTCGAAGTTTCCTTCACTCCGTCATAAACGGCCTGCAGCCATTTTGACATCGTATAAACACGGCATCCATCCTCTGCCTGGTCCATTTCCGGCCGCAGGCGGAGCATCGTGTCAAGTTCTTCATCGGTCAGCAGTTTCTCGCTGACAAATCCATAGTCTAAAAACAGACGCACTGCCAATGGAACGTCCTCGTCGTCCATACTTTTCTTTACAACAGCTTCATATATTTCATAGTATAATTTACTTATATTTTTACGCACTTCCGTCGCTTCCGGTGTTCTTGCGAACTTATCGGAAAGTGACATAAACGCCTCTACCGCCTCTGTAAATTCGCTCTTAACCCGCATATGAACCGGCGCGTATTCGACAATCTGTCCCAAGGATTCATACAAATATTCAATGCCCGGCTCGTCCAGCTTTTCGATTTCTTCCTGCGTCTGCCCTTCTCCGGACAAAAGCGCAAAATACAGCCGCTCCATCTTATCGCGGTCAAGCTGAATGGAAATTCCTGCCTTTTCGGTAAGAAACGTTTCCGTATCATTGATCTTTTCCACAATCTGATCCACCGACTGATCGATGCGTGGATCGCGGACTCCTTTTTCCAAAAGAGACAATGCCAGTTTTCCAACGGTCTGAAAAAGCGCATCTTCCTCCAAAATCAGGCAGCGGAACAATCGGTGCAGTACCTCGCCCTGTTCACGACAGTATGCTAAAAATTCATTTACCACGTCACATTGCTCGCGGTAATGATACATCGCCACATACTGGCTTCCACAGAAGAATTTTTTCTGCGCTTCAATCGGCATTTTGGCGCATTCGAGATAATATTTCCCAAGATCTTCCGGCTCCTGCAATGACTGCTGCATGCTGTTTTCCACTTTCTGCAGTGCATTTTCCACCGACACTTCAAAGCCGCACATCGTGGCGACCTGATCACATAATTCATATTTTTCTTTAATAAAGCCGCAAAGGCTCTCATTTTCTTCTCTTAAATGCTGTAGCTGTTTTTTTATTTCTGCCAGAAAATAGTTCAAAGAGGTAACAAGAAGTCCTCGATAATCCGGCTTTTCTGCCAATATCCGCTCAATACCTGCCATCCCCTGAACCGGGATAACAAAAACCGCACAATCGTCTTTTGCATTATATGTAAAGGAATGTAATTCTTTTCCAACATCACACGCCCCCAGGAAGTTTCCCGTTCCCAATACCATACTGATGCCATCTGCCACCAGTTCCACTCTTCCTTTTACGAGAAGAGCGATAGACTCCACTTTCGTATCCTTCTCATATAAAACAGCACCATTTTCGATCGAATTCATTGCGTTTTCTGTCAATTGTACTTTTTCTTTCATACGATACCTCCGTATCGGCACTGTCGCCCTTTTCCCCGGATAAAATCCGTCAAATATAAAAAATCCGTGCGCCCTGCTTCGAATCAATCTCAATGGACGTTACCTCTACAGTTAACTCAACCCAGGCGCCCTTACGACACACAAGAAGTTTTGCTTAGTGCTGCTTCATTCCTGACCTGACACGGTTCACAAGTTCCTGTTGCGTAAGACCCGGATGTCAACGCCACTTATAAAGGGCAGCTCCTTATCAAAAGACCCTAGGCAAGACAACACCCCTGCTATAGCGGATTGCAGGTACAGGGCACCGCTATCTCCCCGGCTGCACGGAAATCTTAACAATGTTTAGCGTGAGTCACCTCACATGAAATAAGTATAATCGTTTTTCCCTCTTATGTCAAGATTTTCACATCGAAAAAAACGAATCATATATTGATTTTAAACACAGTAAGGAATGCTGCCTATGTCTGTTAATATTACCATCCTCCCATCCGATGCCCGCACAGACTACGCCCGCCACTGTCTGGCGTCCTATGGTGCGAAATTTCTGGATTGTTGGGATAATTTTCCAGAAGAAGGAGTTGTCCTCACCGGAATTCCATTTACAAAAAACGGAAAATCTCTTTTTACAACACTTCTTCCTTTTTTTACCATTGACTCTTTTATTAAAAAACTCACTCCGGATCACATTATAATCGGCGGAAATTTTCCGGCGGCGGTGACCGATTATTGCGCGATGCATGACATTCCCTGTTATGACGTGCTGCAAAGCCAGTCCTTTGGACGTCTGAACACACGTCTGACAGCAGAAGGGCTTCTCGCTCAGGTCATGTCCAAGACACCTTTTTCTGTATTAGAATCTAAAATTCTTCTTATTGGATACGGCAGATGCGGCAAGGAAATAGCACGGATTTTTTCAAATTATAGCAAAAAAATAGTCATCACAGAAAAAAATCAAAAATCTGTCTCTGCCGCTCTGGCAAATGGTTTCAAGTGTTTTACCCCCGATAAAATACGCGGAAATAAATCGCTTCTTGCTCAGACAAATATCATTATAAATACCGCTCCGGATGTCCCGATCGCGTCCTCTTTTTTTACGTATATTCCTTCGGATTGTTACGTATTTCAAGTCGCATCCGGTCCATTGCTTTTACCGGAAACTTTTCACGGCATCCTGATCAACTGTCCGGGAATCCCCGGAAAATATGCTCCTAAGACAGCCGGCAGCAAACTTGCCGCAGAAATCTGTAAATATTGTGATCTTTAAGGAGGTAACTTATGTCCATGGATTTATCACAAAAAAATATCGGCATCGCGATCACCGGTTCCTACTGCACTTACAAAAAAGTATTTGCAGAATTGGAAAAACTGGCTTCTACCGGTGCCAATCTGTATCCGATTTTTTCCGATCATGCTTCTACCACTGACAGCCGTTTTGGAAAATGCGCTGACTTTCTTGAGCAGGCAGAAAAAATCACCGGAAAAAAACCGATCACGACCATTCCGGATGCGGAACCGATCGGACCGGGGGCCCTTTTTGACATTCTCGTCATCGCACCGTGCACCGGCAATACATTGTCAAAACTTGCCAACGGCATCTCTGACACGCCGGTTTTGATGGCTGCAAAAGCACATCTTCGCAATAACCGGCCTCTCGTCGTAGCACTTTCCACAAACGATGCCCTTGGAATGAACCTGAAAAATATCGGCATTCTGCTTAACACAAAGAACATTTATTTCATTCCATTTGGCCAGGATAATTACAAATCGAAACCAAATTCCATGATCGCACACATCGATCTTTTGACGGATACGATCGAGGCCGCTTTGGAGGCCCGCCAGTTACAGCCTGTGATCCAGGGACCGGATCCAAAATAAAGGAGGCTTTTTCATGTGTGGTATCGCAGGATTTTATCAATCGGATCAAAATTATCTAAGTGCCGGATACCATGGCACTTCTCCCGAAAACCCTTGGAGGAAACGTCTTATCGCAATGAGACAGTCTCTTCGGAGTCGGGGACCAAATGATGAAAATACCCTTCTTTTCCACCACGCCGGTCTCGCACACACACGACTCGCCATCCGTGACATCCTCGGCGGCAAACAGCCAATGTCCGCGCAGTATAGGGGCCGCGGTGCTTCCATCGTATACAATGGCGAAATTTATAACACGTGCGAACTGCGCGAAGAGCTGAAACCCTTTGGCATGAGCTGGTCCACTACAGGCGACACGGAAGTGATCCTGAATGGTTTTCTGGCAATGGGAACATCTTTTTTCGAAAAATTGAATGGCATTTTTGCCTTTGCGATCTATGTACATCAGACAAAAGAACTTTATCTTGTCCGCGACTCTCTGGGAGTGAAGCCGCTTTTTTACAGTTTTGACCACACAGCGGTCGTCTTTGGTTCCGAGCCAAAAGCTCTTTTTGCTTATGGAATTCATCCGGCGGCTGACCGTGCCTGCTGGAATGAAATCTTTGCCCTCGGTCCGGCAAGAACGCTTGGAAATGGTGGTTTTGCCGGAATGCATGAACTTCTCCCCGGAGAATATATGCATATTTCCGCCTCCGGCTGCCGGCATCACTTTTTCCGAAAATTGGAAGCCGTGCCACATCATGATTCGTATACGGATACGATCCGCCACGTGCGGTTTCTTCTCTGTGACAGCATTCACAGACAAATGGTTTCGGATATTCCGATCTGCAGTTTTTTATCCGGCGGACTCGACAGTTCACTTGTCACCGCGATCTGTCAGTTGTATCTCAAGAAAGAAGATGCCGCACTTGACACATTTTCCTTTGATTTTAAAGGAAATGACGTGAATTTTCAGGCAAATTCATTTCAATCCAGCCAGGACCGGCCATTTGCGGAACTTGCTGCCAAACATCTGGGAACGCATCACACCCTGCTCGAATGCGACAATGAAACGCAGGCAGACTATCTGTTCAAAGCTGTCGACGCCCGCGATTTCCCATGTATGGCCGATGTAGAATCCTCTATGTTGTACTTTTGCGAACAGGTATCCCGGACACACCGCGTCGCTTTGACCGGCGAATGTGCCGATGAAATTTTTGGCGGTTATCCGTGGTTTCACCGGGAAGAACTGTGGCAAAAGAACATGTTTCCGTGGTCGTATGACTTCGATGCAAGAAAAGTATTGCTCCACGACGACTTTTCTGCCTCATTGAAAATGGAAGAATATGCCAAAGAAGCCTATGAGGCCACACTTGCCTGCACTCCGCGCCTTGCGGAAGATTCGGAAAAAGAGGCAAGACGGCGCGAAATCTCCTGGCTCAATATCCGCTGGTTTATGATGACTCTCCTAAACCGCATGGACCGAACCAGTATGTACTCAGGTCTGGAAGCCCGTGTACCATTTGCCGATCACCGCATTTTGCAATACGTCTACAACGTCCCTTGGGAGATGAAATGCCACAACGGCCAGACAAAGAGCCTTTTGATCGACGCCGGAACGGGACTTCTTCCCACTGCCGTATTGAACCGAAAAAAGAGCCCTTACCCGAAAACCTATGACCCCGCTTATGAAAAAATGCTTGCCGAACGTCTCTACGAAATGGTTCATGAGGTAAATTCTCCTCTGACCGGTATCGTGGATTCAAAAAAGCTGGATCATTTTTTAACTACCCCAAGCGATTACGGAAAGCCGTGGTACGGTCAGCTTATGGCCGGTCCGCAGATGCTTGCGTATCTTCTTCAAGTAGGGTATTGGATTCAGACGTATTCGATCTCTCTTTAATATCAGAAGTACCTCCCCAGCCTTCCTGCATTACCTGCAGAGGCTGTGGATGCACTTCCATCATCCAATATCCAAAATCTCCCATTTTCAACTTGCTTTTATGCACACTCTTAAAATACGAAAATCCATACGATCTGCCAAGATAAACATCCCTTTTATGATATCTCCCCGGCACACCGACAAATACCCGCTCCCCCACTTTTGTAAAAAGCAGATGACCAAAATTGTAAAATCCCTGCTTCAAAAATGGATTTTCCGACAATGTCCAGTACCTTTGCGGAAATTCTCCAAAATCCTCCGGTCCGATCTGAACACATTGATCTACTTCGTCATCCGAAAACGGATACATCGCCGTATGGGATTCCAATATTTTCCTACACTCATATTCCCAATTATGCTCTTCTTCCATCTCTATTTCGATAAATTCCGGCGGTTCTTCTGTTTCAGCTGTCTCGATTTCGGGTTCTGTTGTCTCCGGAATTTTTTCTTGCTGCTTTTGTACCGGTTCCGCCACAACAACCTCTTCTTCCGTTTTTTCCTCTACCGATGGCGCGGACTCCGCAACCGGCGGCTGGCCTTCTCCCATCTGTACTTTTCCATTTTCTCCGATCCAGATTCCGACCACTTCCTCTTTTTCTCCGGCTTTGCATTCCAGCCTCGTAATCTCTTCAGAAGAAATAGTTCCCGCCAGCTGATCATATGTTTCCTCTTGTCCTTTGAGCACAAGCGTCACCGGCTTATTTTCCCATTTATTTACATTTTTCAAATGTACTTCCAATCGGATCCACTCACGTTTCCCGGATGCCTTTATATATCCTCCGCGTTCTTGTCCTTCTTCCTGTAAATATATCATCTTGCGGAAATAACTCACGAAGTTCTCCTTTTCGGGCTTTTCTAAAAACTATGCGTGTAGGGAGATTTTTATGCTAAATAAACGCCACTCCCCCTCGTTTTTCTAATGCCATTCCAATCAATCGATCTGACTGATCCGCCATGAACAATGGAATGTTGATTTTCTTTTTCATAACTTTTTCTTTTTATAATAAATTCCTATGTAGTGTATGCTCAACAAGCCGCTAAATTTTCATAGCACTTGTTTTGTATAAATGTCAGCGTATTTTTA
>UQAQ01000050.1 GCA_900539115.1 uncultured Roseburia sp. | reverse complement strand
CATATCGTGTTCGACTGGATGAACCATGACACAGGCAAGAGCCGCAAGCTCAATGACGAGGATATGACCGAAATGCAGAGCTTGGCATCCGATATTCTCATGATGGAACGTGGACAGTCAAAGGCTGTTACAGCTAGGGAACATTTGGAACGTAACGACTTTATCATTGAGAAACAGAAGGAGGAAATGAAGCGGCTTGATGCCACAAGGCAATACCGGGAATATCAGTTGGAAATGGCTAATCAAAAGATGCAAGAAACTGAAAGCATTACCAACGCCCTTATCGAAAAAGCAAATGAGAAAGAACGACAGAGCGAAGACCTTGACCGGGCTATCAGCGAAAAACGCTCCAAGCTAAACAGGGAAAAAGGGAGCGAACTTCTGAATGCCGCTGTCGGCTGGGCTACCGGGAAATCGAAAGCCCTGAGAAATGAAATAGAGGATTTGCGCAATGAGATTTCCACGCACGAGGAAACCATTGAGCGGTTACAGGATAAAATCCAAACCATACAGAGTGACCACCATCGGGAACTGATGAAACTGGAAAGTAGGCATCAATCAGAGTTGAGCCGCAAGGAAGCGGAACATACGCAGGAGACCACAAGGTTGAAAAACCGGATTGCATGGCAAAGCCATATCATCGACTGCCTCAGTTTCCTGCTGCTCAAAACAAACGACATCTTCCGCAAGGCTGTTTACTGTGTCGTCCGTTTTGCCCGTGATTATTACAAGTCCCGTTTTGATACGGAACAGGTGTCGGACATCAAGAGTGCCCTTAACCTGTTCGGGGAGGACAGACAATCACTCCGGGCTGCCAGAGATTTCCTGTATTTCACCGCCAAGCAAAAGGGCGGGTTTGACAATCGGGAACAAATCAAAGCCAGACGGGAAGTTGACAATGTGGTGGAAGGGAATTATGACCAACAGCCGAAAAGAGGTTTTTCGATGAGAAAATAAAAGCCATAATGTAAAATAGTCAACTAAACAATTAAAGGGGATAGTGTCTATCCTCTCCCCTTTAATTACTTGAATAAAGACTGATATTCATCATCGTCTTGCATCTTTTTAACTAAAAACTCAACCCATTTTTCTGTATATAGATAACTATTATTAGGTTCATCATATAAACAGTATTCTGGCTTTGTTTTTTCAGGGTTATCTGAATTCCTTTCTGGACGAACTTCATATTTTTTCCAACACCTCGTATGAGTATCGGAATTAAATTTATTAACTTGTTTTTTCCCTCTTATAATCTTAGGGTTACCTAACCGTTCCTGAACTTGTTGTATTACGGTGGCAGGTTTTAATGTCCCTTTATTTACAACTGGAATATGCTTTTCCTTGATTAGTCCTGCGATTCTTTCAACTTTCTTTTTTTCATCATCTGTCAGTTTATCATATGGGAAGAACTGAACAGGAAGAGCATCTACTGACTTATGGTTAGCAACTTGAATCAAGAATGCTTTAAAAGAATACTCTCCGCTCTGCATAATATCTGTACTTATTGACGCTCTATATTTATCAATAAATCGAGTAATTTTTTGAGCATCTTTGCTCATTTTTATCCCCATTGCAAGAGTTCTCGAAGAGGGAAATAGTTGCAATGCAAAGGACAAAGACTCTCTTAGGCAATAATCTTCACCAAACTCTTTCTCTACAATCTTATCAAAATTTAGCAATAGAGCTTGGCACTCTGCGAAAATATTAGCATCTAATTCTGGTAAGAATTTATGCTCCAATTTATTTCTTAATGGAATAAAGAGTTCGATGTTTTTCCTTATTGCACAATCTTCTCCTTTGAAGTATTCTTTTACACATGTGGCTAACTCCCAAAATTGAATTTCTCCATCAACTCTTTTAAATCGTACTTTATTTTTTTCTCGATAAAATGGTTTTATCCCCCTTTTGAAAAATATTGCATGAAACAATGATGTCCATGCGATACACATTAAAACAATGTACCCACCTGATTTAAATTTCACAGCAGGTTTATTATATGTTTCAACTGACAACAAAGCAGAATCCAATGCTTTATCCAAACATAATTTAACATTTAAAGGTAATCCTCTACTCATAATATATTTTTGCGTACAAATAAATATAATCAAAAAATGATAACCAGATAGGATATGAAACTTTATAGCTAACTTTCGTTATCCGAATCCGCATAAAGTTCACATTGCCGGATAACGGTTTCGAGAGCAGCCTCTTGTTCCTCTGGTGGGTATTTGTACTTTTTCAACAATCGCTTCACCATAGAGCGCATCTTGGCACGGGCTGATTCTTTCTGTCGCCAATCAATGGTCTTGCTACTACGCAGGGCTTCAGTCAGTTCTTTTGCCATAGCAACAAGTTGGCTGTTTTCATAGAAATCTCTTACGGCTTGCGGCTTTGTCAAAGCATCATAGAAAGCCTGTTCTTCCTCGGTCAGTCCCAATTCAGATGCTTGTCCCGCATTGGCTTTCAGTTCTTGCGCCATTTTGAGAAGCTCCTTAATCACTTCCTCGTTGGAGATAAGCCCACGGAGGTATTCAGCAAGCCGGGCATCAAGCATTTCACTGAATTTCTCGGCTTCAACCATTCTTTTTTTAGCATATTTCTTGATGTGTTCTTCAAGCAGCCGTTTGAGCAATTCGAGAGCAAAATTCTTCTCTTTCATCTCGGCTATCTCTTTCAGGAAATTCTCATCAAAGAGTGAAAATTCCGAGCCTTTTGTATTGAGAATTTCCACAATTCCCTCTGCCTTGATTGCAACTTTCAACAGTTGTGTGATGCGTTCGTCTATAATTTTACGGGTAATTTTATTGTTTCCCGAAAGGCGCAAGAGCAATGTCCGTACAGCTTCAAAATATGCTTCTTCAAAACGTTCTGCAGGGGTGAGCAAACTGCGGCAAAGCGAAGCAGCCTGTGACAAGCGTTTGCTTTCTTCCATAAAGACTTTTCTCGCCTCGGCAGGAACGGCATCCACAAGAATAATGTTACCATTTTCATCAGTTTGAGTGGTAGGTTCGGACGAGACAAGGTTATCCTTATCAAGCAACACGTTCACACCACCTCTAATGAGGTTAGCACGCTGCAGATTGGAACAATCGGAAAAAGAGGAATAATCGTAATCGTTCATACATTCCCGGCAACGCTTGAGTGCGGCGACGAACTGTTGATAGGCGGTTGTCTTGATGTTCGGGTCGCCGTAGTTTTTCTTGTCACGTCCTGTATAGTCGTGCATGGCCTTTTTGAGAGCCTTGGCAATGCCGATGTAGTCCACTACTAAACCGCCGCTCTTTTCGGGAAACACACGGTTTACACGGGCGATAGCCTGCATAAGATTATGTCCTTTCATCGGCTTGTAAACATACATTGTGGCAAGCGATGGAACATCAAAGCCTGTGAGCCACATATCGACTACGATAGCGATTTTTAGCGGTGAATTGTTATCTTTGAACTGGCGAGCCAGTTCTTCTTTACGTGCGGCAGAGCCAATGATGTCGTTCCATTCTACAGGGTCTTGGTTTCCTTGCGTCATAACTACGCAGATAATATCTTTCCATTGAGGACGAAGCTCCATCAACTTTTTATATATGTCTATACCAGTAGCACGGTCAATCGCTACTATCATGGCTTTTCCGGTGAGCAAGTCGGCACGGTTGTTTTCATAGTGATTTATGATGTCCTTGCAAAGTGTGTCGATGGTTTGTGGGGCTGAAAGCAAGGCGCGTAGCCGTGCATTTTCACTCTTTGAACGTTTGATGTCCTGTTCGTCAGCACCTTCTTCCGCCAGTTTATCATACTCGTCATCCAACAATTTGAGCGTGTCCTCGTCCAAATCCAATTTTACCAAACGACTCTCGTAATAGACAGGCACGGTAGCACCATCTTCCACGGCTTGGGTCATGTCGTAGATGTCAATGTAGTTGCCAAACACCTCTCTCGTGTCGTTGTCGTCTTGTTCAATAGGCGTACCGGTGAAGCCAATAAAAGCCGCATTGGGCAGGAGTTTGCGCACGATAGCCGCAAAGCCGAGTTTCAGTTCTCCAGTTTGTGTATCAATCTTTGTCTTGGTGTTTGATTGTGTGCGGTGGGCTTCGTCGCTAATCACAATCACATCCGAACGGCTGGTGATGAGCTTATCACGGTCTTTGAACTTTTGGATATTGGCAAAGATTATCCCGTGGCTCTTGCGCTTTTCGAGCAATTCATAGAGGTTTTCGCCATCAGTAGCTTTGATTGGTTTTTGGCGCAAATAGTCGCTGCACGATGCAAAAGTGCTGTGCAGTTGGTCGTTCAAGTCAAGACGGTCGGTTAGCACAAGCAAGGTCGCACTAAGCAGATTTTTCAAGAGTTGGTGGGCATAGAACACCATCGAAAGGCTCTTGCCCGAACCTTGTGTGTGCCAGAATACGCCGATTTTTCCATCATTGCGTTGCAGGGCTTGTTTGGTACATTCAAGGGCTTTCTTCACGGCAAAATACTGGTGATAGCCAGCGAGTATGCGTATCTTCTTATCGCCACCCATTGTAAGGGTAAAGTTAGCAATTATATCAATGACCCGATGCTTCTCAAATATGCCGTTGAAGAATGTTTCAAAGTCGGCAAACGCCGTGCTTTCATAGCTTCCATCCGTGGTTTTCCATTCCATATATCGGTCAAGCGGTGCGGTAATCGTGCCTACTCGTGTGTCTGCCATATCACTTATCACGAGCATTTGGCAAGCAGTGAAAAGTTGCGGAACAATGCGCATATAGTTCTGCAACTGTTGGTGGGCTTCCTCCGAGTTCGTCACTTCACGGGAAGGGGATTTCAACTCAACAACGGAGATTGGCAGTCCGTTGATGAATACCACTATGTCGGCACGTTTGGTGGATTTGCCATTTGTAACCGTCCATTGGTTGGCAACCACAAAAGAATTGTTGTTGATATTGTCTGTGTCGATTATCTTGATATGGTCGCTACGCAATGAGCCTTGAGCGGTTTTGAAGGTCACATCCAGCCCATTTTGCAGCCAATCGGTGAGGGTTATGTTTGCACTTACCAAAGGTTGGCTGAATTGTTCTCTGATTTTGCGGATGGCTTCATCCACGGCGGCGACTTTGTCCGCTCCGTTTATAGCCAACATTGCCTTACGCAATGCTCCCGGTATGGTGGAATCGGTAAGTTCCCTGCTGGTATCTGCGTCAAGTTCCGGGCTATAATGGTATTCATAGCCCATATCCTTGAACAATGAGATTATCGTTTGTTCGTATGAATCTTCTGTGAAATGAAACGTCTTAGGCATAATAGGTTGGCATTAAATTATCATTTATCCGGCGGTTCAGCACGATTTTCATTTCAATATCCCAGAGCAATTTGCTTATTTGATTACGTTGCTCCTTACAAGGGCACATGAAAGCATAGTCTTCTATATTTGCTTTCGTTATCATCCTAACAGTAGTTCCTGTTTGGCACGACCGTATGTGACGAATGTAGGCAGGGGTTTTAAGAAGCCAATATATATAGTCGATTGGAAACTCAGGAGATTTGGGAACAACTTTATAGAGATTTGCGCCAAAAACCATTTTCTTCCCCTTGAATTTTTGAGGTACGATAGCTGGCATACCTAAAATTGGAAGATTGTCGGATTGTTGCCGTGTAGCTAAAACTATATCACCAGCTTCAACCGAATACCTTTCGGGAAATTCTCCTGCGTAAGGGCGCATTCCTTTTTCAAGGAATAATTCAGAATAAGACACACAGCCCATGCCAAGCAATAATGACTCTCCTTTTCCAAGATACTCCCCTTTATAGGCAAAGCCACTGACAATGCTTAGTATATCTGACAATTTGTATTCTTTCCACTGTTCCATAAATGAGAATTTAGCTATTGGTTTGACCATCTAATTTAGCTTCTATCTCCTTGATGGACGGCATTGTGCCTTCCACCTTTTCGGGATATAGCTTTTCAAGCTCATATTCGGATATTCCGAGGGGCTGACTGCTTGATTCAAGCGCATATTGAGCCAGAGTGTTGCTCTTTTGTTTGCAAATAAGCAATCCTATCGTAGGATTGTCACGCCCTTCTTTGCGGAGAAGGTGATTGCAAGCCACAACATAACCGCCTAACTGCCCGACATCGGCAAAGTCAAACTCGCCTATCTTAACCTCTACCACCACATAACAGGACAGTTTTAGGTTATAAAAGAGCAAATCGATAAATTTTTCTTTTTCAGCAATTTGCAAGCGATACTCTTTGCCTACATAAGCAAAGCCTGTACCAAGCTCCAGCAAAAAGTTTGTGATGTTGGTAAGCAATGCGTCTTTAAGGGCACGCTCGTTGTATTTTCCTCGTAATTTAGTAAAAGAGAAGTTATAAGGGTCACGTGTTATTTCCTGCGCTAAATCACTGTCTGTATTAAGAAGTGTACTCTTGAAATTGGTCTGCGCTTTGCCGCTGCGTTCATACAGGTCTGTTCCCAGCATATTGAGCAACATATCCCTGCTCCAACCATTTTCCAAAGTCTGGCGGACATAGAACAGAGCCTTGTCGGACTCGTCCGAGCATTTGTCGATTATATAGCGATGATGCCCCCAAGGTACAGAGAATAAATCCGATTGCAATCTTTCCACAAGCTGTGGAAGATTTGCCTTTTTAGATTCTTCCACAAGTTGTGGCAGAATTGTAATCTGTTGGTTATAAAGCGAGTAAAAGCGTTTTGCGTAGCGGATTGAGGTTTCAGATAGTCCTTCAACATTGGGTAACTCATGGCGCAAGTCACGGCTCAATGTGGCGTAAAACTTACTGCCATACTTGTTGTCCGCTTGCTTTTCCTCAATGTCTTTGCCAAGCTCCCAATAAAAACGGAGCATTTCATTGTTTACCTTTACAGCCGCCTTGATTTGGCTACTGCGATAACGCTTTACGAGTTCCTTGACCCATAGCGTGTAATCTTTATCTAATATGCCGATTGATTTATCCATAACCTTATTATATTTCGTTTATTGTCAGTTCGCCAGACATCAGCTTCGGGAGAAGCGCATCGCGAATATTCTCTAATTTAGTAATTTCCAATCGTCTATCAATGATAGATTGAAACAACGGATTTATTCGAGCGTTAATTTCCAACATATTCAGATTTGTAGGAATAGCAACTTCTGCATTTTCAAGGTCACCACGCCTTATATGCCCCATTGTTACAGCTTTATCTTTTGCAATGAGTTTGAATTTCTTTAAATGACGGTTTGTCCAATAATAAACAAACCACCGTGGATAGTTTTTCAACGGAGTAACTTTAAATAAATGTTGGTTTAATCCACATTTACCTCCACACCAAACATCAACCATAAGAGTTCCAGACCATGAGAATATAATATCCTCATTGTCTATAATGTAATCTGCATCTATGGAATCCGAACAGCGGTCGCTACAATCATCGCATTTACGTTGTCCCAATTCTTTTATTTTAAGTACTGGTAAACTTCGTTCAATATCAGTTGCCGGAAATTTCTGCATTGCCAACCCGTTTAGATAGACGGCTATATCAGTCAAACATCCCATAATAGAATCTTCAAGATATATGCTTCCACTGTCAAAGTAGTGGTCGAACAATGCCTGCGCCTGCTGCTCTAAATTATCATTTATCCGGCGGTTCAGCTCGATTTTATAATCAATAGAGGAAAGAATCTCCGTAATACGTTTCTGTTCTTCAAGAGGAGGTAGTTTTAATGACAATCTCTTTAAATCATCAATAGTAATTTGAGATTGAGCTGAACCAGTATCTAAATACCTTAGATTTGATAATTTGTATTTATAGTAAAAATATAGTGGCTCGCATATCTTATTATCCAATTCAACTGCTATCGATAAATTCGTTAGGAAACAATCCTCGCTGGAAATTTTAACATCGCCTGTTCCACCTACGCCACGAGCAACCACAATGATAGTTCCTTTGCGACAATTATAAGTTGTTGCAAATCCTACATTTCTATATCCAGACCAAATTGGATATGAACCGTTATTTTGCTTTGGAGGTAGTTTCCCATATTTCATATTGGAAATATCTCCTAATTTATATTCTTTCCACTGTTCCATAAATGAGAATTTAGCAGTTTAAAACTCATTATTCCATATCGGCAAACAAGAGTGCTGCGTAAAATAATCTTGCAACAATAGAGCTTCGATTAATCCTGGAAGATATTTCCGCTCATCTATAATATACCATTCAATAAATATTTTTTGAATGGTATTATCTTCATTCATTTTCATACGCAAAAACTCTTCTCGTTTCATGCCATCCTGTTTATTATTAAGTCTATCTCTCAATCCTTGCGTTTTATAACACCCATTCTGCAAAACAGTACCACTCTTACCAATATAAAGTATATCTCCATCTTCTACATTCCTGTGGAAAATATATACACCATATCCACTTGGTATATTTTGAGTCTGCAGCTTTAAAGAATCTTCCAATCTAAATCTGCAATATCCTTTTGTTACATATTCTATATCCATAGTTTGTTATATTTTTATTTCACCCGACATTAGCTTTGGTAAAAGTGTATCACGGGTTACTGTAAGTTGCATATTCAATTTTTGCGTGTTGGTGATTTGCTCATATATAGGTGTTACAATTTTATTGTAATCTGCGACTTTATCCAAGTCTAAATTAGGAATATGAATATCACCGATATGTTTAGGATATATATGCGGTTGTGCTGAACCCGTTTGAGAATCAAAGATATTCTTTTGGCTGAATTTTAGCAAGTTGTACCAAAAATATATATGTGGAGTAACGGAGCTATCTATATAAGATGAATCAGCAGACCAAACAGGAACACCCCACAATTTAACATATCCTGCATTTGCTCCGGAAGCTGATATTGTAATTACAGGAGCTTTTGTATTCGCAACATTATGATATGCCGAGGGCGTAAGACCTCCTGCTACTACTGGTACTTCACCACCTTTTGCGTCAGATGTAAGAAGATTCTTTCCACGCAACGGAATAAAATAATCAGATACAGAGGCATCATCGATAACAGCATTATCCACGAACCAAGCCTTGAACAATGCTTGCGCCTGCTGCTCTAAATTATCATTTCCACGCTTATTTTTGGGAAATGATGTTCTTCTGCCGTATGTCGAACAACACCACATGCTAATTTATGAATTTACGGTGTGAGAGTTTTACGTTGCTTTGATTAACCATAGCATAGTGCATGGTCGTGTCAATCTTGACATGACCAAGCAACCGTTGCACTTGTTCGACAGGCATACCTTTGTCGATAGCCATTGTAGCCAATGTGCGCCGGAACTTATGAGGATGAACACGTACAATCTTAGCCGAGCGGCCAAGTTTGCGCAGACGTGTTTCCACGCCCGAAATACCCAAACGCTTGTGCGGCTTAGCCAATGAAACAAAGAGTGCCTTATTTCGGTCTTTGCGAGAAGCCAAGTATTGTTGCAGATGTATCTTTGCCCGGGCATTAAAGTAAACGATACGTTCCTTGTTCCCTTTGCCGAAAACAATACATTCACGCTCGTTGAAGTTGATGTCCTCACGGTTAAGTTTCACCAACTCGCCCACACGCATACCAGTGGAAGCCAATATGTCAATGATGGCAAGGTCGCGGATTTCGGTGCAACTGTCACGGAGCTGTTCGATATTCTCATCGCTCAATACCTCTTTTACTTGTGTTCCGGTCTTAACCTTGTGTATTCTGCGGACGGGGCTTTTGATGATGTAATCTTCTTCTTCAAGCCAAGCAAAGAATGAAGAAAATATCCGGCGGATGTTGTCGATAGTTACACGGCTTGACTTGTTCTTCCGCTGGAACACGGCAAGATAGGCCCTGATGTCCTCGGTGGTGTAATCTGTTATCTTTTTAGGCATCTTTTTGAACAACTGCCGAATGGTAGAGCCATAGTATTTGATAGTCGGAGTGGTGCAGCCCTCCACTTGTTTTGCAGACAAGAAGATGTCAAGCAGACGGTCATTCGACACTGCATTTTCATGCAATGTCTCGCCGTCCTCGGTAATAGTGTACTGGCTTACAACCTGAAGCAATACGCTATTAAGGTGAGCTACTTGTTCAAAACTTAACACTTCTGCCATTGCGGTGCTGATTTCTTGGATTAATTTCTCTTTCATATCTTCGTTATTTTTGGGTGAACATAACGAAGAGTAGAAGTTTTTTACTTAACGGTAAAACCAATTCTTGCCAACTGCTTGCGGATTTCATTTTCAAGTGTATGCGATTGGGCGAACGAATCCGACAGTTCGGAAGTAAGCCTCTCCATCTTCTCTTGGAACGGTTCACCGTCATCCTCCACTTCCGCAATGCCAACGTAACGACCGGGAGTAAGGATAAAGTCTTGCTTTTCTATATCCTCAATGGTTGCAATTGCAGAGAAGCCTTTTTCAGTTTCCAGCGTTCCGGCACGGAACTGTTCAAAGGTTTCTGCAATCCGTCCGATGTCATTACCGTGGTCTTCGGTTTCTTCACCACACGACAGTTCACGGTGTGTACGGTCTTTCATATAGCCCATGTTGCGAGCGTCAATGAAAAGCGTCTTGCCCGGTTGAGCCTTTTTCTTCGTCAAGAACCAAAGGCAGCAAGGTATCTGCACATTATAAAACAACTGCGACGGCATAGCTACAATGCCCTCTACCAAATCTGCATTGACAATGTTTTTGCGGATTTCGCCCTCTGTGCCTTGCTGTGAGGAAAGCGAGCCGTTGGCAAGCACTAATCCGATGCGTCCGTTGTCCGCCAAGTGATAAAGCATATGCTGCATCCAAGCAAAGTTGGCGTTGCCCTCCGGCGGTATGCCATATTGCCAGCGAGGGTCGTCACGCAGTTGGTCGCCGCCCCATTTGGAAATGTTGAACGGTGGATTAGCCATGACGAAATCCGCTTTGAGGAACGGATGTTTGTCATCGTGGAATGAATCGCCGAAGCTGTCGCCAAAGTTAGCCTCAATGCCACAAATGGCAAGATTCATTTGTGCCAATTTCCATGTGTTGCTGTTGAGTTCCTGCCCGTAAACAGAAATTTGGTTGATATTACCTCGGTGACGTTCGATAAACTTACTACTCTGTACAAACATACCTCCCGAACCACAAGCCGGGTCAAAGATTTTTCCTTTGTAGGGTTGGATAACCTCAACAATGGTGCGGACAACACATGATGGAGTGTAGAACTCACCGCCTTTCTTACCTTCTTCACGAGCGAACTCTCCAAGGAAGTATTCATATACACGCCCGAGCACATCACGGGCTTCTGTTCCTGTGAAATGCAGGTTGTTTTCAAAAATATCAATTACATTGCCCAAGCGGCGTTTGTCGAGTTCTGGACGGGCATAGTTTTTCGGGAGAATGCTTTTAAGCTGCCTGTTCTCCTGCTCCAACGCTTCCATTGCTGTATCAATGACAACTCCTATTTCAGCAGTAAGCGAAGCCTTGACGATTTTATCCCAACGGGCATCTGTAGGAACAAAAAAGATGTTGTCACCGATATATTCATCAGGGTCTTCCTCAAAGCCGGCACCCTCTGCTACAAGTTCATCGTGCTTAACTTTGAAGCAGTCGTTGATGTATTTTAAGAATACAAGTCCGAGCACTACACTTTTGTATTCGGCAGCATCAAGGTTGCCGCGTAATTCGTTTGCTGAATCCCACAAAGTTTGCTCGATGGTCTTCTTTGCTACATCTTTTGTTTTTGCCTTTTTTGCCATGGTCGTATATAAAAGTAAAACTCCATCACTATCCCTGCGAGGCAGACCAAAGCCTATAAGACAGCGAAGGAGTTTCGTATGTTATTTATTCTTATTCTTCAGGTCATTAGCGCAGTTGCTTTTTCAGTCACAAAGGTAATGCCTTTTCGTGGATTTTCTTGTATAATTCAAAAAAAGTGTATGTATGCACAAAATATAAACACTTTGCGATGTAGGTTTGGTGTCTGCTTATTTCAAGATTGCTCATTAGTATTTTGGTAAGATTACTTCAGAAAACCACACTAAATTCTATAAATATACTATATTTGCGAAGGCTTGTATAATGAGCCCCAATTAATGTGGAACATAGAGCGCAGATAGCACTGGAATGTGAAAGAACAGCCTATATTGAAGTTCCAAGAGAGTTAAGAATTAATAAAAGCGTTAAATATTCGCCCTTCAGAATGTACCATTAAAGATTAAGGCCATATTTCTGATTTATTACATACAAGATATTGAGTAACAATCGGTTGTAAATACCGGGTATAGATTTGGATATTAACTTAGTACAACTATTTTTTAAATCTTCCACTTCCTCTAAAGTTAATTGCTCTAAGTACTCATCTGACGTGATGGTTTTGTATAATACTTTCTGAAAATAAGAAAACATATCAGGAATATTAATTATAAATGTAATCACTAAACCTGATATAATCGCTTGTCCTATACTATTTAGTATATTTTTTAGAGAGTTTTCGTCAAAATGTTCAATAGATGTACTTGATGTTCCATAGAAAATAAGACAAAAGGAAACTGCGGCCCAAAAATATATTGAATATTTTCTTCCTGTAGGCTGCTTTGATAATTTATTTGACCTTTGATTATTCACTTCTTTTTCACCTTTTTTGCAACGAAATAATTTCATGAATCTATTCCTGTTTTAAGATACGTTATTATGCATTTAAATATGACACAAAGTTAATAAAAAAGTGTATAATTAAATGGATTAGTAATAAATAATATTTTATGTTGATGCTGGATTTTCATTGTGGTTGAAAAACTATCGGATATTATTAGAAGAATTTGTAGAAGGAGCGGCTGAATAAGCTGCCTTTATATTCATAAGCAACAATTCATACCTATTGTGTATGACATATCCCGGCTTTCGTCGGGATTTTTTTCATTTGGGCCCTTCCTTTTATAAAATTCCCTCAATCACGTAGGGAATTTCAGAAAAGCAGTTGTCTTTATAGTAGAATTCGGTATATAGTGTTAGTATAGTCCTTCTTTCAGCCATTGCAGTTTCTTTATACTGGATTTACAGAATGTTCCAACATTGTGTGCTCTAATTGATTGTATATATTGAAAGGAACATGCTGGACCTCAGCTTTTATGCGGCTGAGGTTTTGTCGGAGACAAGAGTGCGTTGTTGAACGTGCGATGGAAATATGTGTTTAACCAAATTATTAGTTATGAAAAAAGAGTTTTGTATGGTAATTGCATTTGCTATGGCTTTAGCCGGGTTATTTATGCTTATGTTTATGTCATTTGATTAGTGAATGTCTGTTTGTTGACTGTTTTATAGAAGGGGCAGCTTATTCAGCTGCCTTGTTCCATTTCCCAGGAATTAAGTAATCCATATTGTGTAATTATTCCCCATGTGTGGTACTCAGTTCCACATATTTCCACACATAATTATTCCTTCTTGTTTTTATAATATGCTGATGTATAATGTATTATGTGCTGATGTACATCATGGCATATCGTTTGTCCTATAGTTAATACAAAAACTATATTTATTTACTTAAAACTTACGATTATGAAAAAAGTATTGGTAGCATTAGCAATGGTTATGGGATTAGGCAGTTCAGTAGCATTTGCTTACGTGGTTTCTGGAACACAGTCTGTAGAGCAAACTCAGCAAAATCCTCAGGATGAGTTCACAAAAGTGGAAGTAAAAGACTTGCCTCAGGCAGTTATGAATGTCTTGGCTAAGGACTATGAGGGGGCTGTAATAAAGGAGGCTTTCATTTCCGAGAAAGAAACCGGTAAGATTTATAAGGTTGTGTTGACCATCACCAAGGAAAATCAATCCACTGAAAAAGTAACGGTACTTCTGAATGAAAAAGGAGAAACTGTAGAATGAATGGAAACTCTGTAGTGGTTCGGCATCCATCTACAGAGATGATTCGAGATGCTTTTATGTCTATCTCGTTAATGCGAAAGGGGCGGCTGAATAGTCGCTCTTTTTGTTTATATTGTAATAATAGTTCGTTTCTTTTTCGTCAGAAATTCCTATTATAGAGGGTTGTTTTATACAAAATAATGTTTATATTTGTATTCTAATCCCTATTGTATTATGAATGACAAACAACAACTTCTAATTGATTGTATTTCCCTTCTTCCCGTTATAGGCATTCTGGTTTTGATAACTGTTGCCAATGACCAGCTTGTTACTATGGTTGCTGCCTATGTGCTTTGCGGAGAACTCTTATGTGTATTGGTTAGCAGGATATTAAATTTGTACTATATTGATGTGGCTTTTGTTTGGTTGGGTGGGATTATGCTTTGGTTGTGGTATTGGCTCTGGTTGGAGTCAAGCCATGTAGTGATGGAGATTGTGGAAAGGACAGTTGAATGAATCGCTTCTTTTTCAGTAAAAAATCCCCGTAGCTGCTCAACTACGGGGATGGTGTCAAATAACAGAGTATCAATATGAGATACTAAGTGAGCCTATTCCATTACAGATAAATCATTGTCAACTTCATACTGGTTACAGCCAAAAGCCGCACACATTAAAATAAAACGTTCTTTTATGCCTAATCCAGTATATCTGTCTACGGCTCCACTGCCTTTTGCATGAAGTCCTGCTGCGTATTTATCTATCTGAACTTTATTCATTAAATCTACATGAGTTTTACGGGCAAGTTTACTGCTTGCAATCTCATATATGGATTTGTACTCATTTGTTTCCAATGCCGCACTAAACATTGCCACTTTCCGGCTAATCTCACAGTATTCAAGTAGTTTTTTTATTTGATAATTGTACCCGGTTTCACCATTGCCATCAGGATAATAGGGTAACAAAGCATTGCTTGGTAGCCTACCTTTATACTTCATAATAATATCATAAGCAATACGAATGATGGGAGTTTTTATCTCAGTGCGTATAAGTCCATCCTTGTGTGTTTTTTGAGGTAAATAATGAATGTAAGGTATTCCTTCTTCAATGCTGATATTATCAAAAGTGAATCGTCTGAAATCACCTATACGGCAACCGAAACAACATTGAACAACGAATACATCTTTTACTCGCTGCAATGTTTCGGGACATTCTTTGTGGACAACTTCATTGAATTCTGTTTTGGTGAGAAAGAAAGGCTCGTCATATTGTTGCTTCATAATGGACTCTTTTTCTTTTCCTATCTTACGGAAAGGAGATACGGGAATAACATCATTACTTTCAAGCTCCACCATAAATGCTTGTAACAATAAAAGTTTCTCAGCAATTGTATTCTGGCTTCTTTCCTTTGATGGCGTATTCCGCTTATTCATTTCTGCGTACAGTTCTGGAAATTTTTCAACCAGAGTGTATTCTTTGCGTAGAAAATCACGAAAATTTAGAATATGTTCCTTGTTGAATTCATTGACCGGCAACCCGTCAATGCCATTGATAATGAGGAATCGAGTCAGTTCCCTTATCACTACATCGTAATGTTTCTTTCTGCCGGGACCTATTACACCTGCATTTAGCCATCCGTCAACATAGCGTTGGAACATACTACACATGGATTCCTCTTCACTGCTGATGTTATATTTTTCAGGATGTAAGTGCTGGTCTATTAAGATTTCCAGTTTTTCACTGGTTAATTCTTTGTTGCTCCCATAAATGGATAAAATTAGATTCTTCCGTTCTTCAATAGATGTGTTAAATGATGTTCTTATGTCTAACTTTATAATACTTTTAGCCTTATATTTTTCAGTCTTGGCATCCCAAAGAGTAGGAGAGACCATAATATCTGATTTGTGGAATAACTGTACATTGCGTCCATCAGATAATCGAAATCTGACATTTACTTCTTTATCTTTCTTCCCAGTTCTTATAAATGCTTTTACTGTAGTCATATATTCTCTGTTATATCGGTTGTGCAAATATACATAAATTGCACAACTCAGTTCAAATATTGCACAACATAATGCAATGGTATGCAATATAATATTTTTATATAACTCTGATTTTTAATATAATGTTATATGTATTGGTTTTATAGTATTTTATATTCCGAATCGCAACGGAATCACAAGGAAAAAACCGCAAATGGCTAAAAAAAGCTTTTGCGGTTTTCTTGTTTTAGAATTAGAAAATGTCCGCATTTTGTCAGCATAGGTTGTAATGGGAAACAAATTGGAGTATTTGGTTTACATTGCAGGCAAGATTTATTTGCGATACCTGGAGAAAAAATTATCAATCCAACGGACTAGATATACTATAATAACTCCGGCTATGACCATACTGATAATACGTACCAACATAATTTATAGAATTAAAGATTTGTTTTTATGGAATAATAATGTGCAAAGATAATTGATTGGTGGAGAAACAAAAACTCTGGAAAGGATATAAAGATAGGAATTAACGCATATTTTCACGGATATAATCTTCTATTGTAAAATCACTCTTATATCTAGATATTTCCGGATTCTTCTCTACAGTCGTAATGCAACGTTTTTCTTTACCAAGTACCAACCGGTTTAGGAAGCTCAGGATGTCATGACGATTATCCTTCATAGGAGAATAGGATAGGGAATGTCCTATACCTTCCGCTATATAGAAATAGTATGCTGTCTCTTTTTCTTTCAGTTGCATACAGATAAAGTTTGAGCCCCATAGCCCCATTTCCTCTTCTACTACTGCCTTACACTAGTGTCCACTAAAAATTTTTTGGTCACTAGTCGGTTAAAAATTAAATAAATTCGATTCACTTGAATCATTTAG
>UQAQ01000049.1 GCA_900539115.1 uncultured Roseburia sp. | reverse complement strand
AAACAGCGTAAAAATACGCTGACATTTATACAAAACAAGTGCTATGAAAATTTAGCGGCTTGTTGAGCATACACTAAATAAGTTTCCTAAAAAGAGATAGCTGTTCAATTTACATGAATCAGCTTATATTAGATTCCTGTTCAAAAATCCGCTTGAAATCTCTCCAAAAAGGTGTTATTATGATTATACAAAGAAAGCACCCACTCCAAAGTGGATGCCCCAAGTTTAATAGGTTTATTGTCCTTGCGGACACCGCCTATCCTGTGGGTCAGACAGGATAGGCATTTTTATTTTCGCTTGTTCCTGTTTCTCTTATCGAGAAAGGCAAGCAACGCAATAATCAAGCTACCAAAGGACATTAGCAATGCTAATATTCCTATTAAAACCGAAATGATTTCATAAGCCGTCATCAGCGTCACCTCCCCTCCTATGTATTCCGGCAAGCCGGTGCACATAAACTTGGGAGGCTACCTCTTCGCTCCGCTCCGGTCGGCGCTGAACAAGCGTCCACCGGACGCTTAACGCCCTGTCATGGGTACTTTCCGTAAAAATATTGTATCATGTGTCGAATTGAATAACAACCATTAGTTATTTTTTTCTACATTTGATATTTTTCCCTTTCCCAATTTGTCAGACACTGTCTGACAAATTGATGTAAACCGACATTTATTAGTTTTCCAATGTTTCCGGTTACTTCTTAATAGTCTTTAACGCTGCCTCCCGTTCTTTATCCAAGTGGGTTGACTTCAAAAAATTTATATACTCCAAAGCATTTTTTCTACCATCATCATCCAAGACAGCAAATCTTCCCAGAAGTTCATCTACTATCGGAAACTCGGTATAATCATACAATTCAAGTAAAGCATGCATTCTTCTTTTGACATATGAATTCCGATTTATTTCAGAAAATAGTCCATGGTAATCCTTTAATAAGCCTGGCTCCACCTCGCCTACATCGTATGGATTCTCCTTACAGATTAACTGTATATCGATGCCAAGTGTATTTGCAAGGCGTAACGCGTGGTCATATCTTACAGAGGAATCTCTTCGTATAATTGTGCGAAGGGTGTTGGCACTAACACCGGATCGTCGACTTGTCTCGGCTACAGACCATCCTTTGTCTTTTATTGCATCCGCTAAATTCTTACCGTATCCCATATCAAAGTTCTCCTAACTAAAAACTTTATTTTGCAAATTTTAAAAATCTGATTCTTAGAAAAGTATACTACACATCCCAAAACATTTCAATGAAATTTTATTATTGACATAGAAACGTCATAGTGCTAAACTATAAATAATTTCATTGAAATATTAATTGCTCTCAAGAAACGGAAAGGGGTGATAATATGTTGAGCGATTATCCAGATGTTATGAATGTGGAACAAGTATCCGAAGCATTACATTTATGTAAGGCGTTAGTGTACCAGTTGTTGAAATCAAATGAGATACCTTCAAAGCGAATTGGTACCGTTTACCGCATTCCAAAGCACTATGTTATTGAGTTTCTTTGTGGAGGTGAACACGATGGCTAACGGATTGACCCAAAAAGGTAATTGGTATTATGCCACTACCCGCTACAAGGATGTGAATGGAAAATGGAAAACAAAATATCTTCCGACCAAAGTGCCGGCGGATGGCAGACACAAAAAAGAAGCAAAAGAAAAAGCAGCCAAACTCATCGCCGACTTCCATGCTTCCATAAAGGGGGACCACAGCCAAATGACATTGGACGAGTATTCACTTATTTGGTTTGCACATATGGCTCCTATCATTCGGCCCAATACATTGGAATCTTACAAACGAGACATGAATAACCATGTTCTTCCAATTTTAGGCAAAAAACGAATTTATGAGCTTCATCAGAAAGATATTGAAGATTTCATCCATCAAGAAATCAAAATCTGTGATGAACGTAGCTTACGAAAACAGAAAATATTTGAAGAGGCAATGAAACATGGCAAAAAGCCAACTTTTTCCTCTCAAGAAGCACCATTTTACAAGTCAATTAAGAAACATGTTAATGTATTAAGTCAAATGCTAAAATATGCCGTTACAGTTGATGATATTCCCTATAACGTCGCAGATAAAATTGACAAATCAATTTTTCGAAAATTAGGAGGCGAACGTTTTCGTGGAAACTCATATACTTCTGTTGAGATACAAAAATTGCAGGAAGCCGTAATGGGAACGGAGATAGAAATTCCGGTTATGTTAGCATTGACATTGGCCCTTCGGCGTTCAGAAGTAATTGGTCTCCGATGGTCTGCCATTGATTTTAACAATGATGTAGTTCATATCAATCATACTTGCATTATTCAAGATAACAAACCTAAGTACGTTGATTTGACAAAGAACGCATCATCGCATGCCGATATGTATTTATCCAAACCGGTAAAGGAATACTTGAAATCGGTAAAGCAACGCCAGGAAGAAGACAAAAAGTTTTATGGCAAAGGCTACATGGATAGTGATTATGTATGCCGGCATTCCGATGGAAGTCTGATAAAGCCAAACTACGTATCACAAAACTTCCCTAAATTTTTAGAGGCAAACAACCTGAAACGAATTCGTTTTCATGATCTTCGGCACATTTCCGGAAGTATTGTCCTAAATAGCACAGGAGACTTGAAATTAACCTCTGAATATTTACGACATTCTTCCATTCAGGTAACTGGGGATATTTATTCACATGTAGACTTAGGTCGAAAAAAAGCGGCAGCTGATATTTTGGCAGCCACAATTGTAAATGGTACTGAATCAATGGTATCTGATAGCGGATGTTAGAAATTCTAACAAATTTCTAACAAACACAAAAATAATTAAAAAATGAGATTAGATAGTTTTATGCAGAGAGTTGAATATAATGCTTGGAAAAGCACGATAATTTAGTGCTTTGGACAAGTTTGAATAAGATAGAATAAAATTGAATGTTTTAGTGGATAAAACCTTTAGGTTCTAGTGGGGAATCCCGTGCAGGTTCAAGTCCTGTTATCCGCATAAAAAAGACCCTTTGGGTCTTTTTTGCGTTTTGACATCTAATTGGCGTGGAAACATATTGAAAATTAGCAGATTGGTTTTAGAAAACTCCGGTTGTTGGTGTTTGGCGTCATTTTTGACTTGAATATTGAAAAAATTTCTCTGGACCATAAGAATTTGAGGAGATTGTGGTCTGGGAAAATTTTCTTATGAGAAAGTCAAATAAGAAAAAGAATATTTTGGTTTGGAGACAAATTTTTTCTATCAGAACCACAAAGCGAAATTTGGTTTTGTGGTTCTGATAGACGAAAGTGGAATCTGGGTCAAAACGAGAGTGATATTTGTGTGGTCTGGGAAGAAAATCAAAGGATAAGACCATAAAAAGGGAAGGCGTTTACAAGTTTTAGCCGGATACATCAAGTTCCGCTTGCTTTTTCTGCCCCAAAACGGCATAATTTAAATCACTCTTCTTGCTTTACAGAAACTGGAAAATGCAGAACTTTGGAGATGCAAAATGGCAAAACAAAATATATATGATAATGAGATGTTTTTTGAAGGGTATAAGAAGATCAGAGACAACGAGATAAATGCAAACAATTTGTTTGAAATCCCCTATGTGGTGTTGAAAGGAATTTGGATAAGAATAAGTGCTTACAAAAAAAGGAGATGCTGGTGCATCTCCTTTTGGAATTATTGAGCTATAGCTGCTTTCGTGAGCTTTTTGGTGACTCTTGCTTCAACTTTAGCATAATAGGCTGCTTCAGCGGTGTTTAGGTCCTTGGATTCCCATTTGTCGAAAGCATCAACAAATTCACCGTATTTTTGCAGATAGTTTGTGTATTTTTTTAGCATTTTAGCACTGGTGTCAGATTCATCGTAATTTGTCATGAATTTGATATATTCATCCATAAAGGCTTCATAACTGTCCATTGCTTTTTTGAAATCCGAACGCAGTCCCTTAGTTTTTTTAGACTTATTTTTTTTACTGTTGCCGGAGGCAGAATCATTTTCGGATTTTGTGGCATTTGTGGAAGAATCAGAATCACTTGCGCTGGCATCGGAGCCTTTTTCGCTGTCAAGGGTGGAATCATCTGAGTCGGAAGGGGAGTCAATTTGTATGTTCATTGTATTGAATCCTTTATATTCGACACAAACATGGTAACCATCGTTATTGTAGGCACTGTAATAATTGTCGCTTTTGTCATAATCCACTTTAAATCCGCTGTTTTGAACTTTTTGTACATACTCAGTATAATCATCCGGGGTTGTTTCTCCGATAGCAACGGAAAAACTGGAATCATGCTCGTAATCAAATTTTCCTTTTAAAGATTTTGGCGCAGGCAGGAGGCTGCCGGCAGTGCTGCTCGGCCATTGGATGGAATCGAGTTTAATGGGTGAATTTAATTTGATATCCATGCCATCATTGATATGAGTGATAGAAAGTTGATACCCTTCTTTGTTGTAGGCGTCAAACGAGAAATCGCTCTTGTCGGAATCTATGGTGTATCCTTTTTGTTCACAAGCAGTGACATAATCACTGTACTCGTCATCGGATACTTTGTTAAGATCAATATTCAAATTTTCAGTTGTATTAGTCCATATTTTACCTTTTGAGGACGATGGTTCCGGCAGCTGGCTTCCCAATTCCATCTTGGACCAGTCTATTTTTTCGGATGTCTCTTTGTCTTTTCCGGGTAAAAGTGCGACAACCAGAAAGATTACGATGATAGCTGCAATAATAATAAAGGGTGGTTTCTTGTAAAATGTTTTTTTGGTTTTCATAAAATTCTCTTCCTTCCTATTGTTTAAAAAGTTTTGTTAAAAGGTTATTCTATTGGTGGGGCGGGAGGAATGGCAGAAAGCAGTTCTGCAATAGCAGGGATATTTTTTGCTTTTTCCCAATTTGCCATTCCGGATGTCCACAATAGTGTATCTGGAGTAATTTGATGGTTATTGACCATTTGGATTAAGGTGTTCCTGTCGTAGGGACCGGTAGTATTTCCATTTATTGCAATGTGATAGGAAAACTCGTGGACAGGTGGCGTCGGCATTGCATTAGCTGGATGAATGCTCCCATTTATTATTCCGTTCATAGTACCGGCAATATTTTGGCCTAGTGCACCACCAACGGCCATACTGGTCATCATAGCTGCAGGATTAAATCCTGCACCGCTTTCGCCAAGGGATACCGTGCCTGCGCCGTTTTGTCCCATTTGTCCCAAGGCTTCGGCACCGGCGATGCCAACCTCCGTTTGTTTTTCTGTCTGAAATGCACTAAGGTTAGCAGATTGCGTGGCTTTATGCTGTGCGTATTGCCCCTCTTCACGCTGGATACGAAGCCGCTCAATATAATCCTCTTTTTCTGCCTGCAATTTTTCTACGGCTATGCCACGTGTAACCTCCATGAGTTGTTTGAAGCCATCACTAGTTTTATCGATTTCAATAGAATTGATATCAACGCCGGAAACAGATACGCCGAAATGTTCGCTTAAGCGCTCTTTGATATCGTACTCCACAATGTCGTTGATCTGAGATAATTTAGCCTCAATCTGCACCACAGGAATATTGTGGGCAGCTGGTGCATTGGCGACAGTATCCTTTACATACCTTGCGACGGCATCGCGAATCTGAACTTGAAATTCATTCAGATCGAATGTGGTAAGGCGATGTAAACGGATGAATTCCTTGTAATCACGGATTTGAAACGAGACAGTGCCTCTTACAGCGACTGGTACGCCAAAATCTAAAAAACGCGGGTCGTAAATGTCAAAAAATGGGACACCAAATTTGACTTGGATCATATGAGCAAGGTTGATATAATAAACCTCTGCCTGGAACGGAGTTCCGCCATCATACGCGAGCCCGATGATGCTTGCCAGGACAGGGAGGTTTTTTGTCTCTATTTTTTGGTCAAAAGGACCAAGGATATAATCCTGCATAATACCGTTTTCTTGTCGATATACAAACACAGCTACTTCGCCGTCTTTTACCCGGAGAGAAGATCCCCAGCGGATGGCATTTTCACGATTGTTTTCACCAAGACGTGAACCGGTAGGATGCCATTTCCATATTAAATAAGAAGATTCATCACAGCGAATTTCATCCATAAATCCGCCTGCTTTTGCTTTTCCAAATAATCCCATAATTACCTCCTATTTTTTGCAAAAAGACTTTTAAAATAGTTTACAGCAACAATGATCAGAACAATCATACCACTTAATTGCAGCATGGAACCATTGTTAAATAGATAAGATGATCCAATTAGCAGCAGACCGCTTATGGCAGCGACAATATAATCAATAAAAGCGGCATTTCTCTTTAGGAGAGAAGCAGAAGAGGCGATCAAAACAATGGAGGAAATCAACTCATAAACAGAGGAATTTCCTTCATTTTTCTCAACGCGTATGGCAATTAACAGTAAAACCAATCCTACGCCGACAATGATGTTTTGGGTAACTGTTTCAAATGTGAGTTTTGTTATTTGTTTATTCTTTTCATTCTCTATTTTAGCCTGACAGTCCCGATAAATTTGCTCAATGTAATCTCGATCTGCAGAAGTATTAAAAGTGATTAGTGCTTTTTGATAGCATTGTTCAAATTTAGCAAGCCAAGCTTTAGAAATATCTTTATTATTTTCTCCTGATATGTTTGAAGATGCCAGAACCATAAATTCGATAATGTCTTCCTTGGCATTTGGAATGGGGAAATTACGAATCATATTACTCCGTTGTTCTACGCTTTGGGTATTGTTTAAGTCTTTATAAAATGTTACAATAGAACTGGTTGCGGTGGTTCCTCTTAGTTCATATCCGCAGCTCGGACAATTTGTTACAAACGATGGTAAAACTTCACCACAGTTTGGGCATTTATGTATAATGCCGTCATACATTGTTTGTCTTGTTATTGTTGAGCCGCAGTTTGTGCAAAATTTTGCATCGTTCTCTAGTTCATTACCGCAATTTTTACAAAATGGCATGTTTACCTCCACATTTGTTAATTTTCGTCATTTGGAACAGCATCGCATATATCGCCTATATTGCACTCGAGATATTCACATATTCTCAAGAGTACGGACAAAGCGACCTCTTCGTTTTTCCTAAGTTTTGTCATTGTGCCGGTAGCAATATTTAGGTCTTTTCTCAAGGTGACCGGAGAAATATCCCTTTCTATGAGCCGAATCCATAATTTTTTATAACTGATTTTCACTTACACACCTCATTGTTTTTATATGTAATAGCAAATTCAGCATTATGATCAGAGGTGTTATACTAGTATTATAACGCATAATCATAAAATGTCAACATAAAATGCTATCATTTTGCTAAAAATTCGCAAGAAGTTGCGAATTACATTCAAGTTATTGCGAAAAGAATCGAAAATACGTTCGAAAACGCCGGACGCCTGATTTTTCGGTACTTTGCCTATGTTTTCGCACAATCTTATTATACACAATTTGGGGGATGAATTCAAGTTTTAGACCAGATATTGATAGCGTAAATTGCTCTTCGAAAAAATGTAAGCAGAGCAGCCCTTTGACAATTTCAAGATTTTCAACTCAGTTTATTATACTAAATCTTTCCCTATATTTCTATACATTTTAATTCCTTTGTTCTACATACTATGCTTATGCGATAGTTACACCGGTATTAATAATAGATCTCATCCATGAGAATTGCTTTTTCTCCAATCCCGGTCTATGCCCTTTTTGCTCCATCTCATTGGCGTGGAAACATATTGAAAATTAGCAGATTGGTTTTAGAAAACTTCGGTTGTTGGTGTTTGGCGTCATTTTTGACTTGAATATTGAAAAAATTTCTCTGGACCATAAGAATATGAGGAGATTGTGGTCTGGGAAGAAAATCAAAGGATAAGACCATAAAAAGGGAAGGCGTTTACAAGTTTTAGCCGGATACATCAAGTTCCGCTTGCTTTTTCTGCCCCAAAACGGTATAATTTAAATTACTCTTCTTATTTTACAGAAACTGGAAAACACAGAGCTTTGGAGGTGCAAAATGGCAAAACAAAATATATATGATAATGAGATATTTTTTGAAGGGTATAAGAAGATCCGCGATAACGAGATAAATGCCAATAATTTATTTGAAATCCCTGCTTTGTTTTCTATGATGCCGGATCTGACAGGGAAAAGGGTGCTTGATCTGGGGTGCGGTTTTGGAGAACATTGTATGCGGTGCATCCGGCAAGGAGCGGAAAAGGTAGTAGGCATTGATATTTCTGAAAAAATGTTAGAAGTTGCGAGAAAAAAACACAGCGATGCCGGCATAACCTATGTGAATATGCCGATGGAAGAAATTTCACAGTTAAATGAAACTTTTGACGTTGTGGTAAGTTCACTGGCGTTTCATTATGTGGAGGACTTTTCGGGCGTGGTTAGAAATATATATGATCTGCTTGAGTCGGGCGGGAACTTTATTTTTTCGCAGGAAAATCCGCTGTGTACGTGTCATTCCGGAAAAAATCGGTGGACGAGGAACGAAAACGGGAAGAAGTTGTATTTGAACCTTGCAAATTATGGTGTGGAAGGAGAGAGAGAATCGGTGTGGTTTGTTGACAATGTGAAGAAATATCATCGCACATTTTCGACAATAATCAATACGTTGATTGAGGCGGGATTTACGGTCGAAAAAATGATCGAACCATTGCCGGACGATGAATTACTTGAGAAATATCCGGCTTACAAGGATTTGTTTCATAAGCCGGATTTCCTGCTGGTGAAGGTGAGAAAGTGAGAAAAACTCCAAAGAAATATCAGTCTCCGTTTTAGAGAGCGGAGACTACCCCTACTCCTCCTCAATCACCTCATTTTAACATTTTATAATAACGCCGTTTGTCTTCGTACATTTTTTCGTCGGCATATTTGAGCAGGGTTTCAAAAGGAACCTCGTGGTGCTCAGCAAATTCGACACCAAAGGAAAGGCTGACGGAACTGGAAGTGGTCGTGTCACGAAGCTGCTCACAGCAATGCCGGAGATTGCTTTTGGAAATTCCTGTCAAAACAACAGCAAATTCATCGCCACCGATGCGGTAGACATTTTCACTGCCAAAGCAGTCGCAGAGGATTTTTGCGGCATCACAGATGTATTGGTCACCGGCAAGATGGCCTTTGGAATCATTCATCCGCTTCAGGCCATTGAGATCGCACATAACGATACCGACAGACTGGGAAGCATCAAAATCATTGTTATAAGCCCAGGCAAGTGCGGTGCGGTTTTTGCAGCCGGTGAGCTGGTCGTGAATGGCATTCTGCTCCAATTCATGGGAGTAGTCACGAAGCCGGATCATCATGGAAATGACAAATTCCATCATGTTTATCAAAATGGAGATATTATCCATATATTCGACGGGTGGGTTGTCGACCCCGTAAAAGCCGATGTATTTTTCATTGATTTTAATCGGTCCGGTGACGAGAGTCTGGATTCCCTGCGGTTTTAATATATGGTACATGGCCTCGCTGATGCTGCGGTACTGTTCCATGTCATAGATGATAATATTGTGTGACTTTTTGTATTCTGTGAACCATGCTTCCAGCATGCCGTCGTAAGGAACGTTCTGTAGATTTTCGATTTCTGCGGAAACGCCTTCACGGCAGTACTCATAAGTGTTTGAATACGTGCCGTCTAAATTGTCTTCGAAGATATAGGCACGATCCGAACGCAGGTTTTGGCAGATATATTGTAAAATTTGATTGATGATGCGGTCCGGCGACTCCGCAGAAGAGGCGTATCGTATCATTTCCGTAATAAATTCCTCGTGATTAATTTTCTCCATGTGCACCACTATTCCTTTTCCGTTGTGTTTATTTATGTATGATTATATCACATTGCAGAGGGGATAACAAATGATTTATTTGTGAACTTCAAAAACATTTTCAATCTCATCAATATGATCAAGAAAAATGTCTGTGATATCCGGATCGAAATGTGTTCCCCGGTTTTCTTTGAGGATTGCTGCGGATTTTTCACGGGTAAAACCTTCCTTATAATGACGGCTTGAACGAAGGGCATCATACACATCAGCGACAGCCATGATTCGGGCAGAAAGAGGAATGGATTCGCCGGATAAACCTTCGGGATATCCGGTTCCGTCGTATTTTTCATGATGGTATAATGCCATGTCATGTGCAATTTGAAAATATTCGTCGCTTTCGACCCCTTTCAGAGTTTCATCTAAAATGCGTGCCCCCTCTACCGGATGTGATTTCATGATTGCAAACTCTTCATCGGTAAGTTTTCCCTTTTTCTGTAAAATAGAATCGGGAATGGATATTTTTCCGATATCGTGTAAATGCGCTGCATCTGCTACCATTTCTGCATATTCACTTGTCATTTGTGAGGTAAAGCGGGGATCGTGTAGCATTGCATGAGTAAGTACCTTTACAAAGTTCCCGGTGTTTTTGATGTGCAGGCCTGTGATGCCATCGCGAGCTTCGATGATCGTGGCAAAACTTCCAATCAAACCTCGTTGCATGGCAACTACTTTCTTTGTTTTTCTTGCTACATCTGTTTGAAGGCGTTCTGTGTAATAATACCGATCTGTAATTTCAGTCAAAATGATCATGGTGCGTTTCCTTTACAAAATCCAGAAGCTGTTGTGCCCGATTGTTTGCATAAGTGATCTGATCATCAAAATCAAGTACCATCAAGCCATCCTTCATACATTCAATGGCTTCATCTTTGGCCAGCTCAATTAAATCAAATAATTTGTATCGTTTGATCAGCTGCTCCAATAAAATGGTACAAATGATGTAAGCGGGTACTGTGGAATCATAGCCGCCGGTAAGCCGGAAAAGAAATGCCCAAAGTCCCAGAATACACGTTGTAATCATGAGTATTAAAGAAATACCTGTTTGCGGATAAGGCGCGATTTATGCTGAAGAGAAAATCGTGTACAGGCAAAAAACATGCTGACAAAATAGAAGCCCAAAAAGGCTGTATACAATTTGTAGACAGGACCATGTGTTAAAATCAAATGTGGAAATAAACCGGAATAGGAAAAGGAAATATGGCTGTAAAACAAGGTGTTATAATCACTGGTAAAAACTAAAACCGAGATAAAGGCAGCAAGGGAAAACAGAATACATTTTCCTGCTTTTGGAATCGAAAAACCACAATATTTCATTACAAAAATATACATTAAATAGAGGATAAATGGGTTTGCCAGATAACTTATGCGTACAGCCTGCAGTGCCAATTCTTTACCGGTCGCAGTGATTTCCAAAGTATAGCCATAGGTGTTTATCAAAATAGCACCGACAAGAAGCAGTAAAAGAGTCTGAAATTTAGAAGGGCGCTGTCTGCTGATGCGAATCAACTCATAAAACATGAATAATATTCCCAAACATTGTAAAATGAGTAACGTATAATACATATTTCCCCCATCGTAATAATCCTTTTTATTTTTGTTGTTATAGCTTACTTCATTATATCATAAAAAAGATAGTATGACAATTTACAAAAAAGAGAAAATATGGTATACTTCTATATAGAATAAACTCGAAAAAGGAGGAGAAATACTATGTTTTGCGAGAAATGCGGAACGCAGAATCCCGATGAAGCTGTTTTTTGTGCAGGATGTGGGGCAGAATTGCCTAAAATAAATGTACCACAAGGACAGCCGAACGTACAGGCTTCCCCGCAGGGAATCCCGAATCAGCAGGTGCCGGAAGGACAGCCGGTTTACCAGCAGCCGGTGAAAACACCGAGAAAACCTATGCCGATGGGGGCTAAGATTGCGATTATAGCAATTGTTGCGGTGGCGATCCTTGGAACAGCCGGCTTTATGATCTTGAGGAGCCTTGCCAGTCCGAAGCGGATTGTAGAAAATTACGCAAAGGCTTATGTGGCTCATGATTCCGAAAAAATCTTTGATCTTTTATGCTTTGAAAAGTCCGAATTTATTACTCCGGATGCTTTGGAAAAAACATTGGAAGCTCGTGGAAGTGGTTATAAGGATATGACGGAATATACCGTGAAAGAGGACAATGAGGACGAAGAAGAGGACGATAAAGACACATTGTATTATACGATCGTTTTTCGCGATAACAGTCATTCCAACGAATCAGAGACGACGGTGACGCTTGAAAAATCAGGAAAACAGTTTGTGTTTTTTGATGATTGGAAGATGAGAACGACGGATTTTGTGGCAAAAGAATACGGAGTACATGTGCCGGCCGGAACGACGGCGAAAGTGGACGGAGTTGCTCTCGGTGATAAGTATAGTACCGATGAACAAGGGGAATATTTGATCCCATCCAGCTTTGATGGAAAACATACCCTTTCTGTAGAGTCCGATATTTATGAACCTTACGAAACGGAATTTACGGTAAGTGCGACAAATTATGACAAAGAAGATGCAGTATATGTATATGATTCTGATTTGAAATTGTCTTCTGCAACAGAGGAAAGTCTGGCGTCTGCTGCGAAAGAAACAGCTACCGGTTTTTATTCCTGTGCCTTGGAGCAGAAAGCATTTTCGGAAGTGGCTTCGGTGGAAAGCATAGATAGTGACTGTAACTTGGAATCGGAGTACAACGACTGGATCAGCAATAACGTAACCAGTGACACCTGTATTAAAAGTCTTGAATTTACGAATACGGAGGCAACAGTGGTTTCATACAATCAAGGCGATGGAGTACTTAGAGTAAAGGTCGATGTGACATTGTCATACAATACGACGAGCAGTGTAAAAGATTTCTGGAGCGATAAAAAGGAAAAACGCAGTGGCGAGGGAAGTGGAACCTGTTCTTTGTATTATGAGTATCAGGATGGTCAATGGATGATTTATGATTATAGTGGTATGACTTATGCAATCGATTATCAAAAATATTAATAAAGAAAGCAGGAGGAATTTATTATGGCAAAATTTTGTGTGTATTGCGGAAAGCAATTAGAAGACGGCGCAGAGTGTGACTGCGCACAATCACAAGTAGCAAAACAAGCGCAGGCACAGCAGCAACAGGCACAGGCATACCAGCAACAGGCGCAGGCAGCTCAGCAACAGGCGCAGGCACAGCAGCAACAGGCGCAGGCTTACCAGCAACAGGCGCAGGCTTACCAGCAGCAGGCATACCAGCAGGCTCAGCAGCAACAGGCATATCAGCAGCCGTATGTAGCACCGGCTCCAAATCCGGCAGTGCAGGCAATCGGAGCAGCTTTCAAGTCATTGACAACAATTGTAAATAAACCGATAGAAAGCCTGCAGGCATTTGTAAAAGCGCAGAACTTTATCGCAGCACTTATTTTGATCGGTGGCCAGGCGTTGGTAGCAGCGTTCTTTACCATTGCATTGGCAGGTTCCTTGAAAATGGGAGAAATTGTAAATCTGGCAGCAGTGTTCTTTGAGACATTTGCCTTTTCGCTTGTTCTTTCCGCTGTGTTGTTTGGAATGATCTTCCTTTTGACGATCATTTTCAAAGGAAAAACAGATGCAAAAACGCTGCTTTGTGTAGTGGCAGTCCGAAGTGTTATCGTAATTCCGTTTATGGTACTTGGACTTTTGATCGGATTGGCAAATGCAGGAATTGGCATCGGATTATTCATTATCTGTGAGTTTTTCGCAATGTTCTATATGTACGCAGCAATGCGTTTTGCAAGCAATCTTCCGGAAAGCAAATTGATGTTTGTAATCCCGATCGCAATGACAATTGTATTGATCGTACTTGTACTTATCATGCAGGGTTTGGCCAAATCAATGATCAGCGATCTTATCGGAAATGCATTTGGTGGAATGTCCAGTATGTTTGGAAGCTGGGATTAATCAGATAAATCAAAGTCTCTTACGTGCAAGCACGACGATTCATTGATTTCCATACATTGGATCCTGCATAGTTACAATTTATATACATAGAAAAAGACAAGTCGGAAGGCTTGTCTTTTTTATACGCAAAAATGAGAGAACGTAGGCGTGGAGGCATAAAGTGATGGAAGGACTGGTATAATCAAATGTTTATGTGACATACCAACAAAATAAATTTATTGTGCATTTCATACAAAAAAGAAATATACGAAAACGATTTAGAATGGACTAGCTGGTTATAAAATTGTGCAATATCAACAAAAATAAGCCAACATATAATTAAATGTATGTGAGATATTGACAAAAACAGAAAAACAACTTATAATTCAAAATGTAATCATAATTAAATATTTATAAGGAGGTAGATGTAATGGGAAAAAAGGTAGTAGCAAAAATTCTTGTGGTACTGATGCTTGCGATGACGATCGTTACGAATGTACCGGGGAATACAGCGAAGGCGGCATTGAATGCATATTACTTTGGTAATTTAACATATGTCAGCCAGTGGGGAGTTTCATCACGCAGCGTTACAGACGGTGCACTTAAGGTGACATTCAATTCGAAATACGGTGAAGTAAAATATTCTTTACCAAATGCAATTTCGCTTTCTTCCATCCAGTCGATTACGATCGGCGCAGGAACAGGCGGACAGGATACGGCATTTAAGTTTTATGATGCCAGCGGGAAAGAGTTATTTGTAAAATACAATGCAAACAATTGGGGCTATGATGACTTTGAAGTGACGAAAAGCGGAAGCGGTTCGATCAAAACAATTGGGGTTATGTCACAGAGTTCCAGTACTTATACAGCAACTATTTATAATGTGAGAATTACGACAACTTCCGGAAGTTCCGGCGGTACAACTACGACGGCAGGTACATTGAAGGGTGCGATGAGCGGCACATTTGGAAAAGTTGGAAATGCAGTAAATCTTTCGGATTTGAGAAACGCGAATACGCTTAATATCATCAAAAATGATTTCAACTCCATCACGATGGAAAATGAGATGAAACCGGATGCCGTTCTTGGTTACAGCCCGACATTGATCTCGACCAGTGAGGCAAAATCACGCGGTTATATCATTCCGGATGGATATGCAGAAAGCACGGTTCCGGAACTTAACTTTTCCAATATTGATGAAGTGTTAAAAATCGCTTCTCAGAATGGTTTGTCCGTACGTTTCCATACGATGGTATGGCATCAGCAGACACCAAGCTGGTTCTTCAAATACGATTACAACAGTTATTACAACTATTGTAATGCCGGAACCATGGATAAGCGACTGGAATATTATGTGAAAAATATTGTAGCACATATCAGTTCAAGCCAGTACAAAGACGTGGTGTATGCGTATGATGTGGTAAATGAATATTTCCATAACAGCGACAGCGGCTCAAAGAGTAACTGGACACAGGTGTATGGCGAAGAAGGAAAGTATCCTTCTTACGTAAAAAAGGCATTCCAGTATGCCAATGATATGTTAAATTATTACAATTTAAGAAGCAAGGTAAAACTTTTCTATAACGATTACAATACCTATTTGATCTCAGATGATATTGTAACGATGATCAAATTTGTAAATCAGAATGGAGAAATCTGTGATGGTGTCGGCATGCAGAGCCACTTGGATGTGCATTGGCCGGATGCAAATTATATCGGAAATACGATTGATAAGTTCAAAAATGCCGGATTTGAGATTCAGATTACGGAACTCGACGCGACGATCAATGCGATGCAGAGCGGATACACATTGCAGGATCAGGCAAATTATTATTACAGCATTATCAAAATGCTCAAACAAAAGAAGCAGGGCGGTGCCAATATCACAGGTGTTACGTTCTGGGGACTGAGCGATCAGGTGTCTTGGAGAGCAAGCGGCCAGCCACTGTTGTTCTCACAGCTCGGTGTGAAGAAAGCAGCTTATGATGCCGTTATCAATGCCATGAAATAGAAATTTTTTGAAAAACCTTATCTTTTTTTATAAAAAAGCCTTTGGAGAAAATTTCCAGAGGCTTTTTATGCGGTAATTTGTAAAATGTTTCCTTTGCAAAAAAACACAAATATGTTACAATAAATTGGTATATACTTTTAGGTGCGGGGAATAAACAAAAGGAGAACGATTATGGAGAACAAAAAATTTAAACCGTATATTCCGGCCGAAAAAGTCACACCGGAATTTACGGCAACATCAATCATCATAGGCGTTTTGCTCGCTATTATTTTTGGCGCGGCGAATGCGTATCTTGGTTTGCGAGTGGGAATGACGGTTTCGGCGTCGATCCCGGCTGCGGTTATCTCGATGGGAGTGATCCGCGTAATTATGAAAAAAGATTCGATTCTGGAAAGCAATATGGTGCAGACAATCGGTTCTGCCGGTGAATCTTTGGCTGCGGGCGCGATATTTACGCTCCCTGCCTTGTTTTTATGGGCAAATGAAGGAAAGACGGAAGCACCAAATCTACTTACGATTTCGCTGATCGCTTTGGTCGGTGGAGTTCTTGGGGTGCTGTTTATGATCCCGCTTCGCAATGCACTGATTGTAAAAGAGCATGGTGTACTGCCATACCCTGAAGGAACTGCCTGCGCAGAGGTTCTTTTGGCAGGAGAAGAAGGCGGCGCGAGTGCGAAAACGGTATTTGCCGGTATGGGATTGTCTGCTGTTTTTAAATTTATAACGGATGGTTTGAAAGTGGTTCCGGGTGTTATCACAGCACCGATCCGCTCCCTGCGGACAGCATTTTCCGCAGAAGTATATCCGGCACTTCTGGGCGTGGGTTACATCTGTGGAATTAAGATTGCATCGTATATGTTTGCCGGTGCGCTGCTGGGTTGGTTTGTGTTGATTCCGGCGATTACAATTTTTGGAGGCCCGACAACGATGTATCCGGGTGATGTACCAATTGCACAAATGTACGCAGAAGGCGGCGCAGATGCCATCTGGGGAAGTTATATCCGATACATCGGAGCCGGCGCAGTCGCAGCGGGCGGTATTATCAGTTTGATCAAATCCCTGCCGCTCATTGTATCGACATTTAAAGATTCATTAAAAGGTCTGAAAGGCGGGACAAAAGCAGGAAGCCTCCGTACTGAGCAGGATATGGATATGCGCCTTGTGCTCGGCGGTTCCCTGGTTTTGATCCTTGTGATCTGGCTTCTTCCGGCGATTCCGGTTTCTTTGATCGGCGCCTTGCTGGTAGTCGTATTCGGGTTCTTTTTTGCTACCGTATCCTCCCGGATGGTTGGCTTGGTAGGAAGCAGCAATAACCCGGTTTCCGGTATGGCGATCGCGACCTTGCTCTTTTCTACTCTGGTTTTGAAAGTCACCGGAAATACCGGCGTAAGCGGAATGATCGGCGCGATAGCCATTGGTTCCGTAATCTGTATCGTGGCTGCGATGGCAGGCGACACGTCACAGGATTTGAAAACGGGTTATATTCTCGGGGCAACGCCGAAAAAACAGCAGATCGGAGAACTGCTTGGTGCCGTTGTAGCGGCGTTTACGATCGGCGGCGTATTGCTCCTTCTCAACAGTGCGTGGGGCTTTGGAACGACAGAACTGGCGGCTCCGCAGGCGACATTGATGAAAATGATCACGGAAGGTGTTATGAATGGAAATCTTCCATGGCCGCTCGTACTGATCGGTATTTTTGCGGCGATTGTCGTTGAAATTCTTGGGATTCCGGTCCTGCCGGTGGCAATCGGTCTTTATCTGCCGCTTGAATTGTCGGCAACGATTATGATCGGTGGTGTGATCCGCTGGATCGTAGACAAGAAGTCGGCAGACAAAAATGGTGAAGCAAGTGGCGGCGTATTGTTCTGCTCCGGATTGATCGCCGGAGAAGGACTGGTCGGAATCTTACTTGCGATTTTGGCAGTCGTTGGTGTAAGCAGTAAATTCGATCTTTCTTCTTCTGTAAATACCGGAAGAATCGGTGGTATTGTGCTTCTCGCGATTATGATTGCCTGTGTATTTATTTTTGCAATGCCGAAAAAGAAGGTTGAGAAATGAAAAAGAAAGAAGTAATTTCTGCAAATTATTTGGATTTTGTACCCAGACACCGTCCATCTCTGCAGTATACGATGGACAATCAGGGAAAAATCACATTGCTGCAGGAAAATAAAGGCGTGTTTCATTTCCTGGCGCAAAAGATATTGAAAAAGCCGAAAGTATCGCAGATTCATCTCGATGAAATGGGAAATTTTGTATGGCCGTTGATCGATGGGACAAGAACGGTTTATGAGATCGCGGAGCTGGTAAAGGCAGAGTTTGGCGATAAGGCAGAACCGCTTTATGAGCGGCTGGTGCAGTATATCCGAAATTTGGAAGCATATGGATTTGTTGAGGTGCAGGGGGAAAAATAGAAAAAACTTATAAAAATAAGGTAAGATAATGAAAAAGCAAGTATGCCAAGTCGTGTTGGCAGAGAACTTTCTTTAAGGTTTTGATAACAAATGGGAAAGTTTTTTTGCAAATTTCTTGACAAACCCCTCATCCTCTGATACGATAAGTTCATAAATGCGAAGAAGAGAAGAAGTAGTGATAAAAAAGAACTCACAGAGAGCTGCCGGCTGGTGAGAGGCGCAGAGCATCGTTTATCATGAATACATCTTGGAGCATCCGACTGAAAGGAAAGTAATAAGTAGGTTTGGACGGTGTTGTGCCCGTTACCGCACAGGGATATCAAAGCATTTGCTTTTGTATCTTGCTGAGCCTGAAGGTGTGAGCTTTCAGGGAAAAAAGGTGGTACCACGAAGAAATACGACAAAGTAGATTCGTCCTTTTGCAAAAGCCGATAGGCCGCTGCAAAAGGACATTTTTGCGTGCAAACAACGAGACACGCAGTATACGGGAATCTGTCGCATTGTGCTTGCACAATATGCGTGCAGATTTGCGTATACTATGTGACGACTGTCACGACGATGAGCTCCGAAGGAGCGAAGAGTGCGAGTCTCGTTGTGTGGCTGGCAGGTCACTTGGCGACTGAAAGGCAGCGAAAAAGAAGAAAAAGCAAGAAAAAAGTTGCCTTTGAAGGTCACAAGGCGACTGAAAGGC
>UQAQ01000048.1 GCA_900539115.1 uncultured Roseburia sp. | reverse complement strand
ATCTTCCATGTAACTCGTCAACATATCAGTTCATTATAAAAATATCAAATTTTTGTCTTGACAACTGAGCCACTATAATTATACAAACTTATTATTTTAGCAACTTCATCTTTGCCATATTCTTTTTTTCTGACTAACTTCATTTGCACAGATGCAAATCCTACAGTCTTATGATGCTCTAATATCTGGTGTAACGACTTTGAATCTTTTGTTACTACAACTAACCCCCACAAATTTCTTAAATTAGAATTATTTTGGGATTCTTTGCTAAAATTTCCAACATTTTTTATGACTTCTTCGTATACACTTTCATTTTCATTATTTAATCTATTAGTATCATTAACCGTTTTATTTCCATCCAAACTGATACCTACAGAAACATTTTTTTCTTGGACAATATTTTTTACTTTATCATTAAATACTGTTCCGTTTGTACAAATCCATATCTTCACATCTTTATATATTTCTTTTGCACACTTATTTATTAAACTAATTGCTTCTGGATTTAAAAAATTTTCTCCTCCGCCTACTAAATCAATACGTAACATACTATTGTGTTTCTCAATGTGTTTCTTAAAATAATTTAATGAAGCAACTATTATTTCTTTTGTTAATTTTTTTTGTTCCTGTTTATAATTTTCTCCATGGTCTGCAAAACAATATTTACATCTCAAATTGCAAGTATGTGTCGGCGTAAAGGATATAGAAAATGCATTTGCCTCTCTTATCTCTTTTTGTGGCACAATTTGAGAAAAGAACAATCCGTTTTTTATACAATATTTTAATCCCTCATCATATATTGTTGTATTGTAAAATTCATTTTCATCCATTTCAATTAACTTTTTTAATAACGTCTTCTGCGACTCAGATATTTTTATTACATAAAAGAAACAAGTATCAAACGCAAAATAATTTCCCTTACTTTCAAATACATAACAATGGTTTTTCATAATTGATTATCCTTTCCTGTACATTGACATGGTTGCCACACTCAAGTACTAGGCATGGCAACCATATTACTAATTAACAGCCTACTCCTCCTGCATAGCATACATGGCAAGAACTATAGCACCCAAAACAATCTGTTACATTACGGCATACTGTTAAGCACAAACCGCTATCCGATGATAATGTAACAATTGACATATTAATTGCTCTATTCATATTTTTCACCTCCTTTCTGCTGTTTAGATTCTATTAAATAATTAAATAAATTTAGAAAAACTTTTTCCAAGACTACTCGCCCTGAATTCAGCATATTCTTTATCATATTTTGCCAATAAATAACCTCGATTAATTTTGGATAGTGCCTCTTTTATACAATATGTAATCTGCGCTGCATCTATGTCTCTTAGATACTGACATCCCCCTCTGCAAAGACCATATTGGATACATCCTTGACAATCATCGGCAATCGGAAGTTCTAAGAATTCGCTATATTTATCATTATATCCTGTTTCTATATTTCCAATAGCATTTGCTCTATTTCCCACATAATCCGGACATTTATATAAATCCCCTCTAGGATCTATAGCCATAAACAGTTTGCTCCTAACTGAACATCCTCTATTCCAACTTACTATTTCTATTCTATTTTTTTCAGCCTTATCATAAATGTCTGCAAACTTATCTATTACCTTTTCATCATATCCTGAATTATCTGAAAAATCACTCGGATCTACTGGTGCAATTTGAAGAACGATACGGTTAGCTAATCCTATTTTTATCAATTCATCTACAAGTTCATTTATACTATTGATATTCTCATTATCAGCATTAACACGAATAGCCAAATTAATATGTTTATCTTTCAATTTCAATATGTTCGAAATAATTTGAGCATATGTTCCACCACCATTGCATAGTTTTCTTCTTGAATCATGTACTTTTTCAGGTCCATCTAATGTTATCTGAATTGTACTCAGTCCTTCTTCTATCATCTCGTTGATTTTATCAAATGGCATATACCATCCATTCGTTATCAAATCATACTGAATTCGTTTATCAGATAACTTATTTAAGTGTTTCATAAAAAGGATATGTTTCGTAATATTAATTGTAGGCTCTCCTCCAAACAAAAGAATCTTTAACTCTGTAATACCAGCTTTTTCTGCAGCATTCGCCACAAATTCTGCAGCTTTTTTCACTAAATCTTCTGGCATCGTTGCACCTTTTCCTTTGCTTACCTCCGTCCCCACAAAACAATAAGTACATCTGAAATTACAATTCATCGATGGCATAAAATAGACAGCTCCCATATCGTCACGTAAAGGCTCTGGTGTGCAATATTTTTCTTCACTTCTCTCTTCAACAAGGATCTTTTCAAGGTACAATTGTGTGATGGCAGTCTTAACTTCTTCTGTAAATACTCCTTTAAGAAGACTTTCTTGTACTTTTGCGATCATTCCCTTAGGTAATCTATAGATTTGATTATTTTTCCAATTGTATATCAAATCCGTTTTTTCTCCTTTAAGCTGCTCCGCATATTTACTCCATTTTAGTTTTATCATACATATCCTTACCTTTCAAAAATCATTTCTTCTGCCTGCTCAATTCTATTTATTTGTTCATTACTTTTTTGAATTATCTCCTTTGTCTTCTCAACAATATACATGAGATCAAACTTTTTAAATGTAGTTAAATCATATGTTATATTATATTCTTCTTCCAACATAACAAACAAATTAACAACCTCTAATGATGCCAATTCATCTTTAACTGAAATATTGTTTTCCAGATTTTCATCTTCGTTATTGACGCATTTTTTAATAAGTTCAAAAATTTCTTGTTCTTTATCCATACCGCTAACTCAGCTTCGATGTTTTACCAATGAAGTTTTTCTCCTTCCTTTTTCATTTTTTTAATGTTTATGTATTACAAAATATTATTTTTTATTTACCACTCAAAATTTTGCGTAGCCAGTCCAAAAAATCACCGTTTCCAAGAAACATATCAATCCCTCCTTTCCGCTTCATTCTACTCCCCAATTCTCTACACTTTCAACAGTTTTGTGACGAACGTCGCTTTTTTGTGACGAACGTTACCTTTTTGTGACGAACGACAATTATTTAGGGACAGACAACCATTTACAACGTATCTTTTTATGCTATACTTAAATAAAAATCACATTGAAAAGGAGATTTTTATGAAACGAACATTATTTTGTATACTTGCCTTAACCTGTTTTCTTTTATCTGCCTGTGCGGATAACACAAATACAGCTTCAAATACGTCATCCAGTGCCGCGCCGGTTCTGCATAAAACCAAATCCGGCATTACGTATCAGGTATTTGACAAACCGATTTCCGATAAAGTAAGCCTTGACTATACCGTTTTAGCGAAGGATCAGGATCCTTTGATCATAACGGTAACAATGATCGACGAATCGGATGAAAGCAAGGGGCTCGAATACCACGGTTATACCCTGCGTGAAAACGGCTGGGAAGATACTGCACTTCCTTGGGGAAGCGCTTTTAATAAACAATTTCCGCAAGGTCCTTCCTTTATCAGTGGGGATTCAAATGGACTCATTTATATCAGCGTCGTGGATTCGCAGAAGGGGATCCGATTATTTCAGATGGGGAATTCCGAGGACTATAAAGAAATCGATCTTTCGGAGATAAATAAGGCGTATAAAGACTATGAACTTGTCGATATCCAATTTGTCACAGACGAAGAAATCGCAGTAGTATTGCAGGAATCTGCCGATGATGCAACGGATCCCACAGTGGCTTCGGATGTTGTATTATTTGATCTTGTCCGGCAGAAAATAATCGACAAAGGGTCCGTAATCAGTAAATATGTTACGTTCGCTGAAGATGGCACGTATTATGCCATTTCCAGCTCCGGAGAATATATACAGCACCATACCATCCACGACAAAATGCCGGATCGTGTGATTCAGTGTCTCATCGATGGCGAGGGCTTGATTTCGGAAACGACCGCCACACTCGGTCTGCAAATTTCAGATGATATTGGTTATATCGTAACAAGCAAAGGAATCTGCAGCGGAAAATTGAGCGACAAAATATGGAGCACCCTTGTCCTGCCGGCAGAGGATCTGTATTACAACGAAAACGATAAACTGTTTCATGAAGCCCCATTTAATTCCATTTATGGATACGCGAAACTTCCCGGAGATAACAGAGATTTCATCGTCTCGACGCTTTTAAATTCTGAAAGTGTTGACTACCAATGGGTACGATATTCATTGTAAATAATTAAGCCTCTGCATACTCTCCTGTTCACCGGCATATACATATATCAACTTGCCTTATGCCGGTGAATGCTATGAAACGATATCTCACTCTATTTCTTACCCTTTGTCTGATCTTGTGCAGCTGTGCTCCGGGTGGCAGCAATGGCTCAGTTTCTGACAAAAATTCCCATTCAAATACAAGTTTTCAAGAATATACGGATGCCCTGTTTCGGGAGAGCGTCTCAAGCGATGCGCTGTCGCTCAATTATTCTCTCGCGCATCCGGAAAACTATGGAATTTCAAAAACCGCCGGTGGATTTCCACCTCTTTCGGTATCGGAGACAGCACAGGTTTCCTCCGAATATGAAAATGCACTGGCTAAATTGGAAAGTTTTGACAGGACTTCTCTTTCCGAGCCGGAAAAAATCCTATATGACAATTTAAAATATACGCTGGAAATGAATCAAAAAGGAGAAGATTTTTTTCTATTTTCTCGTCCTTTCTCCCCGGTTACCGGCCTTCAGGCGCAGCTTCCCGTTCTATTAGCGGAGTATACTTTTGACTGTAGAGAGGATATTGAAAACTATTTTACATTGCTTCGCAGCATCCCTTCGTATTTCGAATCGGTTCTCGTCTTTTACGATCATCAGGAAAAAGCCGGCCTGCTGCCCTGTCGGAGTACAATGTCACATATTTTGGAGCAGTGCCAGACCTTTTTGTCCGACAAAGGCTGGAAACTTTTGCTCACGTCATTTCGAAGCCGCATTGAGGCGTGTGATTTTATCGATCAGGAAGAAATGTTACGTTACCGCAAAGAAAATAAATCCTTGATCAAAAAAGAATTTGTGCATGCGTATGAAAATCTGGCGGCCGGTCTGAACAGCCGATTGGATGCGTGTCCGGAAAACGGAGCGCTTTGCAGTTATCAAAGCGGAGAACAGTATTACCGCTATTTATTTGCCGACGAGTCCGGATCTTCGTGTGGTCCGGAAGAATATCTAAAGCTATTAAAAGCCCAATTAAAGAAGTCAAAAGAAACCCTTCTTGCATATGCGAAAAAAGATGCCTCGCTTTTTGCCAATCTGAATTTGTCGCCCGGAAAAGGACTGACACCGGAGCAGCAGTTAGAACATCTGACAACTGCGATCAAGGATGATTTTCCGGAGATCAAAGAGGTGGGTTATAAAGTCTCCTACGTGGATCCGTCATTGGAAGATTATCTGAGTCCTGCTTTTTATCTCACACCGCCGCTTGATGCCTACGACGAAAATGCGATCTACATCAACGGAAGTGACCGGTTTGCCGGTGCAGATCTGTTTACCACGCTTGCACACGAAGGCTACCCGGGGCATCTGTATCAAAATGTGTACGACCGCAGCCAGAATCATCCGCTGCTTTCTTACGCTTTAAATTTCAATGGCTATACCGAAGGCTGGGCGACCTATGCGGAAATTTATTCGTACAAATACCTTGGGTACAAAAAGGAAGAAATTGGAATATTGCGAAATAATATGATTGTTTCCCTCTGCCTTTATGGGATATGTGATATCGGCATTCATCTGCTCGGATGGAGTGCGGATGATGTGTATACCTTTCTGCTGCAGAATGGTTCTTACGACCGTGAGACATCCGATTCTCTTTATGAAAATATCATTGACGAGCCGGGTTCTTACCTCAAATATACGATTGGATATATGGAATTTGCCAGATTGAAAAAGACCGCCAAAAGCCATCAGGGAGACTCCTTTTCGGAAAAGGAGTTCCACCGATATGTGCTTTCTGCCGGTCCGAGTGCATTTTCTGTATTAGAAGATCATCTTACGGATCAATGAATGTCTAAATCCGCTACAAATACAGGGAGACGTTTCTGAAATTCTTCATAAAGCATCGTCGCCACTTCGCGCATCTGTGGGTGGGCATGAGAATCCACGCGCAGACGGAAGAAGTTTCTCCAGGAACGGAGATTCATCGTTACGACGATTTCCGTTTTCAGGGAATTTGGAAGGACAGAACGTGCTTCCTGTGGCGTAGCGCCAAGTTCAAGCATACGGAAATACGACTGCTCAGCGTTTTCCATCGCTTTGGTCCATACTTCGTATTTGGCTTTGTCATTTTCTTTTGACAGATCGTATTGGAAGCCGCTCGCAAGGTCGATCACCGTGATCTGATTGTCAAATTTGTCACCGCTGTAGTTGCAGTAACGTGTGCTTTCCTGACTGTAGCTTGCGATACGATGGCGCACGATCTCATGTGTCACACCGCGGTCACACACGAAACGAACGGTCACATTTTCATGCTCGATCACCGATTCATGCTGTCTTGTCAAAAGACCTTTGATAAATTTCTCTGCCGAATCCTCCGTGATCTTTCCTTCACTTTTGTAGCAGACACGGCCGATACGTTCGATCTTTTTTACGATCTTTTCGTAATCTTCCATATCTATGATTTCTATACTCGGTTTGATTACTTGCATCTTTTATTTCCTCTCTATTTTTTATAGTCGTATTCCAGCACAACAACGGACAATGGTGGAAGATAGCAGGTAAGTTCATATGCTGTCTCTTTTTTCTTGTCTGTCGTCACCTTCTTCGCCTTGATCGGCGATTCATTGAGGCGGCCCTGGCCGCCGTACTTTGGTGCATCGGAATTGAGAATCTCGCGAAATGTACCGCCACACGGCGCTTTTACCGTATACTTCTCATGCGCTACCGGTGTGAAATTGAGAATAAACATCAGCTGTTTTTTCGTCGTCTTTCCGCGGCGCACAAATGCTACCGTGCTTGTCTCCGCACGTTCGCAGTCCATCCACTCAAATCCCATCACATCGCTGTCATTATAATACAGCGCATCATTTTCAAGATAAAGTTTGTTCATGTCTTTGATGAACGCATGGATTCCCTGATGTGGTTCCTGATCCAATAAGAACCAGTCTAAGCTCCGCATCTCGCTCCATTCACGCTCCTGCGCAAATTCCTGTCCCATAAACAGAAGTTTTTTGCCCGGATGTCCGTAGAAGAAACCAAAAGCCGCTTTCAGTGCTGCGTATTTATCTCCGGTCAGCCCCGGCATTTTATTGAGCAGGGAACATTTTCCATGTACTACTTCGTCGTGGGAAAGCACAAGAATGTACTTTTCACTCAGATGATAGGACAGACTGAAGCAGAGCTGTTCATGATGAAACTGCTTGAAATACGGGTCCAGTTTCATGTATTCCAGGAAGTCATTCATCCATCCCATATTCCATTTATAGGAAAATCCGAGCCCGTTGTCCTTAACACGTTTTGTGACACCCGGCCACGCCGTCGATTCTTCCGCAATGATATAGGCATCCGGATGACGTTTTTCCATAATGCTGTTTAAGTGGCACAAAAAGTCCATTGCCTCGTAGTTTTCATTGCCTCCGTCTTTGTTTGGAAGCCAGTCGCCATCCTGCTTTCCGTAATCAAGATAAAGCATCGAAGCCACCGCATCCACACGAAGTCCGTCGATGTGAAACTTTTCAATCCAGAAAAGTGCATTGGCGACAAGGAAATTCTGCACTTCTTTCTTTCCATAGTCGAAAATATACGTTCCCCAGTCCGGATGTTCGCCACGACGGCGGTCACTGTGTTCATACACTGCCTGTCCATCGAAATTTCCGAGACAATGTGCATCTTTCGGAAAATGTGCAGGAACCCAGTCAAGAATTACCTCGATACCGCGTTTGTGCATTTCATCGACAAAATACATAAAGTCTTTCGGCGTTCCGTAACGGCTCGTCGGTGCATAATAACAGCCTACCTGATAACCCCATGAACCATCAAACGGATATTCTGCAATTCCCATCAATTCAATGTGGGTATATCCCATCTCCACGAGATAATCGCCCATCATTTCTGCCAGTTCGCGGTACGAATAAAAACCATTGTCATCGTCTTCGACGCGCTTTTTCCACGAACCGAGATGTGCCTCGTAAATATTCATCGGTGCACGTTCGCGCACTTCTCTCGTCTTCGCACGATGTTTCTTTTCGTAGTCGCCGTCCTGCCACTCATACCCCGCAAGTGATGTTACAACGGACGCATTGTCCGGGCGCACCTGTGCATAATTTCCATACGGATCGGTCTTAAAAAGAAGCTCTCCGCTCCGCGTCGTAATCTGGTATTTGTACACGGCACCTTCACCGACATCCGGCACGAACAATTCATAGATACCGCTTGGGCCGATCAGACTCATCGTGTGCAGCCGTCCATCCCACATATTGAAATATCCGACGACACTCACACTTCTTGCATGCGGTGCCCATACAGCAAATCTTGTCCCCGTCACACCGTCAATCGTCTCGACATGCGCGCCTAATTTGTCAAAGATTTCATAATGATTTCCCTGCGCAAAAAGGTAAGTATCATAATCCGTTATCTCCGTTTTGTAGGCATACGGATCTGCGGTCTCAACCACATCGTCCTCGCCATACTGGATCCGGATACGGTAATCTTTCAACTGGTCTTTCTTTTTCTCAATCTCCAGTCCAAAAAGTCCGAGTTCGTCATCCAGTTCCTCTGCTTCAAACGCAGTCTCTCCGGACACATCGGTGATCCACACGCGCTGTGCTACCGGCCGGCGCACGACAAACATCTGCGTTCCCTCGTAAAAATGCATTCCAAGGAGATCCTGCGGAGCATTGATCACCCCTTCTTCCATTTCTTCGATCAAATGTGGATTCATCCACTTTTTCAGTATTTCATTCACTCTTTCTTCAACCTCCTCCAAATCAAAGAAGCGTTTTCTTTACAATTTCTGCCAATTCCCTTGACTTTTTGTCTGCGTCGTCCATATCCTTGCCAACAACCCCAAAATAAATTTTAATCTTTGGCTCGGTTCCCGATGGACGGATGCAAAGCCATGCATCGTCGGTCAATTCGAAATACAATACATTTGATTTTGGCAGCCCTGTCTTTCCTTCTTCACCAGTCTGGATATTTTTGATGGTGTCGCGGTCATAGTCACGAATCGCTGTCACTTTATAAGGACCAAACTCCATCGGCGGATTTTCACGAAGACCGCTCATCGTAGACTTAATCTTCTCCAGTCCTTCGATGCCTTTGTGCGTGATCGCGATAACATCGTCTTTGTAATATCCGTATTTTTCATACATATTGATCATAGCATCCCACAATGTCATGCCACGTTTTTTATAATAAGCTGCTGCCTCGCAAAGTGCCATGGAAGCCACAATACCGTCTTTGTCACGGGCATGGGTTCCGATCAGGCAGCCATAACTTTCCTCAAATCCGAAGAGATACGTACCCTCTCCGCTCTGCTCACTCTTTAAGATCTCACGGCCGATCCACTTAAATCCGGTCAGACATTCTACGACTTTAATGCCATAATATTTCGCGATGGCATCGACAAGATTGGTCGTTACGATCGTTTTTACCATATAACCGTCTTCCGGCAGTTTGCCTTCCAATGCCAGTTTTTGTCCGATCTCATAATCTGCCAGGAACGAACCGCTCATATTTCCGGTCAGGCAGATGTACTCGCCGGATTTACTGTCTTTTACATAAACACCGAGGCGGTCGGCATCCGGGTCTGTCGCCAAAACGAGGTCGGCATCCTTTTCTTTGGCAAGGGCAAGAGCCAGTTCAAAGGCTTCTCTCGCCTCCGGATTTGGATAGCTGACGGTCGGAAATTCGCCGTCCGGAAGTTCCTGCTCCGGCACTACAAAGACATTGGTAAATCCCAATTCTTTCAATACGCGGCGCACCGGAATATTTCCGGTTCCGTGCAATGGTGTATATACGATGCGAAGATCTTTTTCCACTTCTTTAATGCAGTTTGGATGCAGCACATTTTTCTTCAACTCTTCCATATAACGGTCATCGATCGCTGCGCCGATGTTTTCATACAATCCGGCTTTGACCGCCTCTTCTTTTGGCATCGTCTTAACGGTCGCATAATCCGTCACCGCTTTTACTTCATCCATAATTCCTGTGTCATGAGGCGGTGTGATCTGTGCTCCGTCCTCCCAATATACTTTATATCCATTGTATTCCGGCGGATTGTGGCTTGCTGTCACATTGATTCCGGAAATGCAGCCAAGTTCTCTGACGGCAAACGAAAGTTCCGGCGTCGGACGAAGGCTCTCAAATACATAGGCTTTGATGCCGTTTGCAGCCAGACAGCAGGCAGCTTCATCGGCAAATTCCGGCGACATTCTACGACTATCGAATGCAATTGCGACTCCTTTTTTCTCGCCCTTCTGGCTCAATATGTAATTGGCAAGTCCCTGTGTTGCCTTACGTACGGTGTATACGTTCATACGGTTGGTACCGGCTCCGATAATCCCGCGAAGTCCCGCTGTACCAAATTCAAGATCCGCATAAAAACGTTCCTTGATCTCGTTTTCATCCCCTCGGATCGACTCCAGTTCCTTTTTAGTATCCTCATCAAAATAAGGATTTGCCAACCATTCTTCATAATTTTCCATGTAACCCATAATAAATATCTCCTTTCCATTAATTGGTTTCGCTTCCCTTTGCCGTCAGATCCGGAAAACTCCAGGAAACGTCTTCATCATCGTCGGTTGTCGTGACAGAATAACTCTTTGTCGTATATCCATCCTTGGCTAACGTCAATGTGATCGCTCCGATTTTTTTCGGAAAACTGCACGGCGCTACGCCCTGATAATTGCCATCCAAATAAACGCTTGCCCCGGCGGGTGTGCTGACAGTGATCTTATGATCGTTGTCATAACTTTCCGTCACCGTGTTCTGCTGATTTGAATCATCCTTTTCCACACTGCTCTCGTCATCGCTCGACACCTCGGCCTCCTCTTCCGCCAGACTGATTCTCACGGTCGGATTGGCAGACTGCACATCCACGATGCCGGTGTATGTTGTATAACCATCCAGTATAACCTGTATCGAATGTTTCCCGTATTTGAGAGACACCGGTTTACTGTAATCGGTCATTGTTCCATTGACATACAGTTCCGCGCCCTGCGGATCAATGTCAAACACGACTTGTCCCTTGTCTTTGACCGTGCTCTTAAAGAGCGACATATCAAGTTCCAATGTCTTGTTGCGCTCAATCGCAACACTCCGGCTCCCCTCAAAGTCCCCATTTTTCATGGAAACCTCGTACGTTCCTTCCGGAACGGGCACCAGCATGTTTTCTGTCACCGGCAGAATCCGTACCCCGGAAACGGTCATCGTTCCACCGATAAAATCTTTATATTTGGCCGGCTTGATATAGCCATGGCCTTTTGTCACCACGATCGAATAGGCCTTTCCTTTGACTCCCCGGAATGTCACTTCGTCTGTGGCAGCAATTTCCTGCAGATCAATGGGTTTCCCCTCGGAAAACGCCTGAAATCTGCTTCCGTAGCGGTAGCGCGTCCCCTGTATCTCGAGATAGGATTCGTCCGTATTAAACTGAACATCCTTTACGTCTTCCGTTTCCAATATATCCTTGGAACTCTGCACTTTCTGCAATGTCGTCTTTCCGTCATCAAGATACAGATCAAATACTTGTCCAACCTCGAGAGACTCCGACGAAATCTGTTTGTCATTTTTCGTCAAAACCTCTGTCGCCCCGTTATACGTATAGGTTGCCTCTTTTTCCAGCTCCGGCTCGTAAAATGTCATCGTGCCGGCTTCTGCTTTTGTCAAAACGCCCACGAAATCGCGTCCCTTTTCATACGTAATTGCTGCATTGGGGTTCGGACTTTGCGTCGCTGCCGGTCTCGCTGTCTTTTTCCCGCATCCGGAAATGAGCAGACAGCTGAGTACCGCCAAAAACAGCCCCATCATCCATTTGTTTCTCATCATGCACCTCATTCTCTGTCGAAGACTTCAATTAAAGTAAGTATATCATAAATCAAAGAAAACTTCCACCGTTTTCATAGTTTTTTAAAAACTGTTCGCGGCACTGTTCCATCTCGCCCAAACTACGTAGTTTTTGGAGACTCTGCTCCGAAAACCAGCTCTTTTTATGGTTAAAATATCCATTTAGCAGCTTCCAGTATTTTTCCGGAAACAAGAGCATAATGTAAATAAATTCCTGTTCGTCCTTCGCCAGATCCGCTTTTTTGGCATAACTTTCAAGAATGGTCATTCCCTTTTTTCTGTCCCATCCATTTTTTTCCAATGATTTACGCATCAGATACGTCAGATCCAAAAGCGGAATCCCCTTTCCCGCTTTTTCAAATCCTACCGTCGCGAGGCGGTTCGATTGCCGGATCAGATTATGATAATTGTAATCACCGTGACAGTACCGTCCGCCGTTTTCCATTATTTTACAGTAATAATTACAGTTTTCAAGACAGGCCGAAGCCTCAACCGCTTTTTCATAAAACCGCTCAAAACAGCCAATTGCCTGAATTTCAAATTCGGTCCGCTGCTTTTTCTTTTTCATATATGTATGGATTCGTTTCAATTCCCGCGTGTGCTTCTGCACCCGTTCCAAAAGGGGCACAGCGGCAGGCAGTGATTCTCCTTCTTCCTCCAGCACGCACACGCCCTCCAGCGTTTGATGCAGTCTCGCAAGATTCTCTCCCGCAAGAGCCAGATCCGGCTTTGCCCGCAAGTCACATTCTTCCCCGGAAAACCATTGGTAAATCACATATTTCTCGCCGCTTTCAAGTTCTGTCACGTACTCGTCGGCATTATTTTTCAGTGCTTTATCAACCCGCTCAAATCCCCGCAGCACTAAAATTTCTTTTATTTTATTTTCAAAGGCAAAATGTCCCCGGATCTGTTCGTATTCGCGCAGCAGTTTCGGTCCCTGCGTCGTTTCCAGCAGCCACCCGCCGCGGTGGCGGTATCGCCGTTTGACAGTCAGATCATAATTTGCCAGACTTTTCTCCACCTTATCTTCCAACTTGCACCCCTCCTTCATGTTTTAACATTGTATGAGGAAAGGTCAGGTTGTATGACTAAAAGATGTCTGTTCAAATACCGTTTTTAATATCGTAAGCCCGATCGGACCAAGCACGATCCCTCCAACGCCAAACAATTTCAGCCCCACATACACGGACAAAAGCACGTAGAGCGGTTTTAACCCCATTTCTTTTCCCATAAGTCTGGGTTCCAGCACTTCACGGACAACCATTGTGACCACATACAACGTCAAAAGCACGGCAGCTGCCACATAATCTTTCTGAATCCACGAAAAGACTGCCCATGGAATTAAAATTGTGCCGCTTCCAAGAACCGGAAATGCATCAACGATCGCGATCAGCATTCCCATCAGCACCGCATACGGATTTTTGAGCAGAAGCAATACGATCGTCGAAATGACCGCTATAAAAAATAAAAGCAGCCCCTGCGCTTTGAGATAAGCAAATCCCGCGATTTTTAGTTTCTTTACGTAAGGCACAAGTGCCGGATAGCGCACTTCGGTTCTCTCTTCCAAAGACAGCAGGAGCACTGCCATTAAAAATACGACGAACCCGGCTCCCCATTCTCCGATGCGCAGAAACATCCGTGGAATGCTCCCGGTGATCTGAGGCAGCAATACGCTCGCGATCTGTCCATCCATAGCACTCATTCTCGCCTCCAGCCACCGGTAACTGGTTCCCTTTGACAGCGCAAGCAGATTGTCGATGGAACTACAGCCGCCTTGGCAGAGATGCGACAGAGCTCCCGCCTGCCCGGGAAGATGACGGATAAATTCGACGAGCTGGCTGGTGCACAAATATCCGATATAAAATAAAAAACACCCCAGCGCACCGAGGCTTACAACCACCATAAGAACGCTGCATAGTTTCCGATTCAGATGTGTCGCCGTATGTATTTTTTTCGTCCACGGCTGCAATGCTTTGGCAAATACCAGCGCCAATACAAAAGGAACCACAAGTGGTAAAATATAGCAAAAGCTTACATAAATTACACATGCAGTTCCTAATAAGATCAATACTTTTTTGTATTTTTTTACATGGTTCATGGGTATTCTCCTTTCCGGGTTCCTCGATGTGCTTACGTATCTGTCATACCCGGTTAGTATGAACCATTTTGATGAGATTTATTCTGTCTCTTTTACAATAAATCGGTAGCCGACTGCCCAAACCGTCTCAATGTACTGCGGATTCTGGGTATCTTTTTCAATCTTTTCACGGATTTTTTTAATATGAACCGTAACGGTCGCAATGTCTGCGCCGACAGGGCTCAGCTGCCACACTTCTTCAAAAAGTTCTTCTTTTGAAAATACGCGGTTTGGATGCTGTGCGAGGAAGAACAAAAGATCAAATTCTTTCGTCGTAAGATTCTTCTCGACACCGTCCACACAGACACGGCGCGCCGTACGGTCGATCTTCAATCCGCCCGCCTCGATGACTTCATTTTCTTCTTTCACCGCACTACCGACTAATTTTTTATAGCGCTCCAAATGTGCCTTTACACGAGCCACGAGTTCGCTTGGGCTGAATGGCTTGGTCATATAGTCATTGGCTCCCAGTCCGAGTCCTCGGATCTTGTCGATGTCTTCTTTTTTTGCTGAAACCATCATAACCGGAATTTCGGATGTCTCGCGGATCTTTTTGCAGATTTCAAAACCGTCCGTTCCCGGAAGCATAAGATCCAGTATCACCATATCAAATTTTTCTGTCGTCGCCATCTCCATACCTTCGGTACCATCGCTGCAAATCACAACCTCAAAACCACTTAATTCCAAATAATCCTTTTCCAATTCTGCAATTGGCAATTCATCCTCTACAATCAAAATTCTCTTACTCATCATGTTCCTCCTTTTGTTCTGTTTCCTTTTTTAATGTAAAGTATACCTCTGTCCCTTTTCTAAGCTCGCTTTCTGCCCAAATGCGTCCACCGTGCTCATCCATGATCTTTTTTGCAATCGCAAGTCCTAAGCCGCTGCCGCCGGTTCGTGAATTTCGGGAACTGTCTGTCCGGTAAAACCGCTCAAAGATAAATGGCAGTTCCTCTTTACCTATCCCTTTTCCGTTATCACGAATCATGACTTGGATAAAAGGACCTTGATCTTCTACATTGACAAGGATCATTCCCTGTTCCCTTTGTATATATTTTACCGCATTCCCTACTATATTTGCAACAACTCTTTTTATTTTTTCTTCATCAATGACAATCTCAACGTCTTCGCCGACATCACATTGATACAAAAGCTGTATATTGCGGGTTTCCAGATCCAGGCTCATTCCACTGATGCACTCCGCAAAAAAATAACTTGCTTTTACCGGAGCAAAGCGGAAATCTTCCACTTTTTGATAAATTTTGGTAAAATACGAAAGTTCATCAACAAGACCTGCCATATCCACCGCCTTTGAATGAATCGTTTTGACATACCGCTCCATTCGTTCCGGCGTCGCCGCCACACCATCCATAATTCCCTCTGCATAGCCTTTGATCGCCGTAAGCGGCGTTTTAAGGTCGTGGGAAATATTGCCAATTACTTCTTTTGTCAGTGCATCTGCCCTGTTTCTCTCCTCCGTCGTCTCCCGCAATTTAGTCTGCATCGTATCGAAATCCTTATACAGTCCATCAAATTCGCTGCCTTCAATCGACGGCAGTTCATATTCGAGATCCCCTTCACTAATATGGATCGCCGCCACCTGAAGCTGCCGTATCGGCACAAGGACATTGTAATAAGTATGCCCAATGATTCCGACAACAATCAGAACACAGACAATAATGATCATTCCCAAAAGACCGACGTAAAATACAGTAATATGGGGAAGATTTACATTGAGGTTCGTTACAATGCACACGCTTCCGGTTCGTCCATCCGGCAATATGACGCCCAGTTTTTTAAATAAAAATTTCTTATCTTCTTTTCCGCAATACTGGCCGCTTTCCTCGGAATAATTATTATTGGCCACCAACAGATCCCGATATACATAATCATACTGGTCGAAATCTCCAAAAAATGTAAATCCGCCGTCCACGATCACTGCCAGAAAGGAGTATTTTTCTTTCAAATAATTGTTTTCTTTGTTCAGATATTCTTTGTCTAGAAATACCTTCGGATCCCTCATGGCACGGTCCTGCAGATCCATATAATCGTATTTGGTATACGAGTTTAACAGGAGCACACGGTCGAACAAGCTGTACGGCGACGGCATATCTTCCGATGAAATCTGATACGTACTGCGGATGCTTTTCATTTCCCCATAGGCAAAAAGTGCCACCATCAAAATAAGTATCATGATCGGACAGACCGCCAATATGATAAACGTATTTCTTGTCTTTTTTACGTTTTTCTTTTTTTTATTGTTTTTACTCATTTTTCCTCGATTTCACCCCGCTTTCCCTGTTTTTTCTCAAAGATAATTTTATTTTAACACATTTCTTTTCATTTTCATAATGTTTTTTTGCTTGACATCGCTCTTTTTCAATGGTATCGTGAAATACGATAAGATTGGAGGATACTGTTATGAATATTTTACGTCGCTTACCTGACCCCGACGAGGTCAAACGAGAAATTCCCGTATCAGAAAAAGTCGCAAAGATCAAAAAAAGCAGAGATGCTGTCCTGCATGATATTTTCACGGGAAAAAGCGATCTTTTTGCTTTAATCATCGGACCTTGTTCAGCAGATAACGAAGAAGCTGTTATTGACTACACCTTGCGCCTGGCAAAAATCCAGGAAAAGGTCGCAGATAAAATTTTTATCGTTCCTCGTGTTTATACCAATAAACCAAGAACTACCGGAAAAGGATATAAAGGGATGGCAAGCCAGCCTAATCCGGAAGAAAAAGAGGACATGCTCAAAGGTCTTCATTCTATCCGCGAGACGCATATCGCTGTCGTAGAGCAGACGGGTATGTCTTGTGCCGATGAAATGCTTTACCCGGAAAATTACGAATATCTTTCTGACATTCTTTCTTATATCGCTGTCGGCGCGCGTTCGGTAGAAAACCAGCAGCACCGCTTGACTGCCAGCGGAATTGAGGTTCCATGTGGTATGAAAAACCCAACCAGCGGTTACCTTTCGGTTATGCTTAATTCCATCGAAGCAGCCCAGTGCGGCCACCATTTCATCTACCGCCAGCAGGAAGTAGAGACGCAGGGAAATCCGCTTACTCATGCCATTCTTCGCGGAAGCGTAAACAAACACGGGCGCAGCCTTCCAAACTACCATTACGAAGACCTGCTTCTTCTCCATGAGATTTACAGCGAGAGAAATCTTGAAAATATGGCTGTTATCGTGGATACGAACCACGCAAACTCCGGCAAACATTTTGAGCAGCAGATCCGTATTTCCAAGGAAGTGCTTGAAAACCGCCGCGTTTCCAAAGATATCCACAATATGGTGAAAGGTCTTATGATCGAAAGTTATATCGAAGACGGCAACCAGAAGATCGGTGACCACGTCTACGGAAAATCCATCACAGACCCTTGTCTCGGATGGAAAAAGACAGAGAAACTGATCTACGAATTGGCAGATCGTTTGTAATTTTGTTACATTGATAAATTCCACCAAAATATACTCGGGTAAACGTTAAGAATTTCTTGACGTTTGCCCTTTTTTGTTGTATGCTAAGGTGTGAGACATTTTATGCAACAGAAATGAGGTTTAATGATGAGTAAAATACTATTTACTTCTGAATCCGTAACAGAAGGACATCCAGATAAAATTTGTGATCAGATTTCTGACGCAATCTTGGACGCATTGCTTGCACAGGATCCTATGAGCCGTGTAGCATGTGAAACAGCAATTACTACCGGCCTTGTATTGGTCATGGGTGAAGTGACCACGACGGCTCAGGTTGACTTACAAAATATTATCCGTAATACGATTCGCGAAATCGGCTATGATGCTTCAGAAAAGGGCTTCGATGCTAACACCTGCGGTGTTATGGTTGCATTGGACAAGCAGTCTGCAGACATCGCCATGGGCGTTGACAAGGCTCTGGAAGCAAAACTTACCGACAGCCAGATCGAAGCAATCGGCGCCGGCGACCAGGGTATGATGTTCGGCTATGCTACCAACGAAACCGACGAATACATGCCATATCCGATCCACCTGGCTCACCGCCTTTCCCGCCAGTTATCGAAGGTCCGCAAAGACGGAACGCTTCCTTACCTGCGTCCGGACGGAAAATCCCAGGTAACGGTAGAATACGACGAATCCGGAAACCCTTCCCGTATCGATGCCGTTGTCATCTCCAGCCAGCACAGCGAAGATGTCAGCTGGGATCAGATTAAAGAAGATATCCGTGAAAAAGTTATTGATCCAATTCTCCCTGCAGAACTTTTGGACGATGACACAAAATATTATATCAATCCAACGGGACGTTTTGTCATCGGCGGTCCAAACGGCGACAGCGGTCTGACCGGCCGCAAGATCATCGTCGATACTTACGGTGGATGGGCTCGTCACGGCGGCGGTGCTTTCTCCGGTAAGGACTGCACGAAAGTAGACCGTTCTGCTGCTTACGCAGCCCGCTACGTAGCAAAGAATCTCGTAGCTGCCGGCCTTTGTGACAAAGCTGAGATTCAGCTTTCCTATGCGATCGGCGTCGCTTCTCCGACTTCGATCCGCATCGATACTTTCGGCACCGGCAAACTTTCCGAAGACAAGTTAGTCGATATCATCCGTGAGAACTTCGACCTGCGTCCAGCCGGCATCATCCAGATGCTCGACCTGCGCCGCCCAATCTACAAGGCTACCGCTGCTTACGGGCACTTCGGCCGCAACGATCTCGACCTCCCTTGGGAGAAACTTGACAAAGTGGATTTATTGAAGAAATATCTGTAAAAGATTTACATGTTTTGATATTCCGGCTCGAAGGATTCGAGCCGGCATGCTCTCATAGTTAAATGGATATAACAGCCCCCTCCTAAGGTTGCGTTACAACGGTCACCTCAAAAAAACTAAATAAGGGATTGCAGTTCGACTTTGATCGGGCTATAATCATATATCAGACACGTCCATATAGCTCAG
>UQAQ01000047.1 GCA_900539115.1 uncultured Roseburia sp. | reverse complement strand
TCTCCTAGCTGTATAAAGAAAAACGAGACGACCGAAGTCGTCTCGTAAAAAGTCTAACTTTGAGGGGTCACCTCAAAAATCGGGCTTCTCTTTTTTAGAGGCTGTTTGAGAAACTGTAACGATTCAAGACCTCTCCCACACATTCGCATTTCGGAAAAATATACTTTGACATGACGCTTAAAAAGAGGTAAAATAGGAAAAAGTATTTTTTTGCAGAAGGAAAAGGACTGACTGAAAGCGAGGAAAAAAATGTTTGGAAATGAAAGAAAGACGATCGGCTTGTTTATTTTCAACAGTTATGAACCATATCAGCAGGAGATATGCCATGGAATTGCAGAACAAGCTTATAAAAAAGGATATAATGTAGCCGTATTCAACTCATTTGGGCGTTATGGTGACAATGTAGAATATTTTGAAGGGGAAGCAAGAATTTTCGATTTGCCGGACTATTCAAAATTTGCCGGAATCGTGTTGGCGACGGATACATTTGATATAGAGGGAGCCAAAGAGAAGATTATGGAGCACATCCGTAATGAGGCGAGATGTCCGGTTATATCCCTGCGCCAGGCAATGAATGGGATTAGTAATATTTTACTGGATGAAAGAGATACGATGGAGGAAATTATCCGTCATGTGATCGAAGTGCATAAAGCGAAGGATATTGCATTTATGTCCGGGCCGAAAGACCGGTACGATGCGAATTTTCGTCTTGCCTGCTTTAAACGGATCATGAAAGAATATGGATATGAGATTGGAGAAAACAGAGTTTTCTATGGAAATTTTTGGAAAGACCAGGGAGACAGAGCCTGTGATTATTTCTTTTCTGCCGGGAAATGGCCGGAAGCAATCATCTGCGCCAATGACAATATGGCACTTTCCGTCTGTGACATCCTTTGTGAGAGGGGAATCCGTGTCCCGGAAGACATTATCGTGACCGGCTATGATGGCGAAGAAGAGGGAAAATATTATCAGCCTGCGCTGACGACGGTCGAAGTGGATTTTAGGGATATGGCATACCAGGCAGTCAATCTGATTGACAAACATCAGGAAGATTTGCAAAATGAAATAATCTATGCAAAGACAAAATGTTATCCCAAAGAATCGTGTGGCTGTAAAAAAACAGATACGAATTTTGCAAAGCGGGCCATGCATTATAGTTCTAATCTTCGGTTAGGTAATATGGAGATGCAATTTAGTTTTATGTCTATAGATTTCGGGGAAATAGGAAAAATATGTGATATGCCGGCAGTCATCCGAAAGTATATTTACAACTATGAAGACTTTACCGACTATTACCTTTGTTTGTGCGATGAACTCGGACAAAGACAAAAGGAACATGTATCCTATTATACGGATAAGATGCACCTGCGTGTCGGATTTCGCAACCGAGAGGTCATGTCAGCTCCGGGAGAAAATCTGGACATGGTGTTTTCACGAAAGGAACTGCTGCCACATGAATTGATCGATGATACACCACAATGCTTTTATTTTGTGCCGGTTCATTATCAGAATACATGCTTTGGTTATGAGGCATACCAGTTTTCCAGACCGGATAACGGAGGTTCTATCTATGCCCGCTGGACGATTGCGGTAGCCAATGCAATTGAGGCGATCCTTGTACAACAGAAACTTCATAATCTGATCGATGAACTGGAAAATATGTATATCCGTGATGTGTTGACCGGATTATACAACCGCCGTGGGTTTGAAAATTATGCAAGAACGCTTTTTTTGGAAGCAAAGGTAAAGGAAATCAGCGTCTGTGTGATCGGTATCGATGCGGATGGCTTAAAGCCGGTAAATGATATATTTGGTCATCATGAAGGCGATAATGTTCTGCGTGCCATCGGTTATGCGATCAATGAAGCCGGCTGCCAGGGACAGATTGGAGCAAGGATTGGAGGAGATGAATTTGAAGTCATCCTGATGAATGTCGATGAAGAGGATGCTAAGCATTGGATATATGTGTTTGAGCGAAGTTTGGAAAATTATAATATAAAATCCGGAAAACCATATGAAGTTCATGCGAGCACAGGATATCGTGTCGGAATTCCGGGGGCTTCAGATACGTTGGAACGCTTTATGAAAGAAAGCGATGACATAATGTACCAAAACAAAATAGAAAATAAACGCAGGAGAAATGAACCCCTGCGTTAAGAAGTTTTATTCGTAACTATTCAGGATGCCTCTTATTCATGTAATTCCGCTTTCATAAGCCCAAGTGCGCTTTTTTCAAGACGGGAAACCTGGGCTTGTGAGATGTGGATTTCTTGCGCTACTTCTGTTTGTGTTTTTCCTTGAAAATAGCGGAGTTCAATAATATTTTTTTCACGTGTGGGAAGCGAGCGGATTGCTTCACGCAGGGATAGCATTTCTACCCACCCATCTTCTTTGTTTTTTGTATCACTGATCTGATCCATGATGTAGAGTGTATCGCCCCCTTCAGAATATACCGGTTCATAAAGAGAAACCGGACTTTGTATCGCATCCAATGCCATCGCAATCTCTTCAGGAGCGACGTTCAGTTTTTCGGCGATTTCTTCCAATGTCGGTTCTTTTTCTGATTGTTTCATTAGTGCTTCTTTGGTGTAGATCGCCTTATACGCGATATCACGCAGGGAACGGCTGACGCGGATGCTGTTATTGTCACGAAGATAACGCCGTACTTCGCCGATGATCATAGGGACAGCGTATGTGGAAAATTTTACCTGTAACGTTGTATCAAAATTGTCGACAGCTTTCATCAAACCAATACAACCGATCTGAAAAAGATCATCCACATTTTCCCCGGTGTTTGTAAAACGCTGGATAATACTCAGGACGAGGCGGAGATTTCCATGGATAAACGTATCGCGTGCATCGCGGTCGCCCATTTTAATTTTGTCAAACAGGATCTGTTTTTCTTCTTCGGTGAGGAGTGGAAGTTTTCCGGTATTTACTCCACAGATTTCAACTTTGTATTGTGCCATTGTCTTGCCCTCACTTCTTTTGTATTTTTAGTTTGCCACAAATTGAATGAAATATTCTTTTTCTGAATACATTTATAAAAAGAAAATCAGTGAGATCATGAAAAGGTGAGCGTCTATGCGTATCTGTGAATTGAGAGAGAAAGAAGTAATCAATGTGTGTGACGGGGAACGGATTGGTTTCGTGGAAGACATGATCTTTGATCTGTGTAAAGGCTGTATTTCACACATCGTCGTCCCTAAAAATTGTAAATTCATGGGAATTTTTGGGAAAGAGGAGGAGTATATCATTGATCTGAGGTGCATCTGTCAGATTGGAAATGATATTATTCTGGTGGAAATGCCTCCTGAAAAAAAACAAAATTTTTGTGAAAAATAACTTTACGCCGAGGAGGTTTTCGATTATGATAAAAGAAGAAACTACAGAAAAGAGGTTACTAGGATGAAATGTCCATTTTGTGCAGAAGATAATACGAAAGTAATTGATTCCAGACCAGCGGATGACAATAGTTCCATCCGCAGAAGAAGACAGTGTGAACGCTGTGGAAAACGGTTTACCACATATGAAAAATTGGAGACGATACCATTGGTTGTCATAAAAAAAGATCTGGCACGCGAGCCTTATAACAGGGATAAGATTGAACAGGGGATTTTCCGTTCCTGTACAAAACTTGCTGTTTCTATCGACGAGATCAATCAGGCAGTGGATCAGATTGAGACGGAGATTTTTAATCTCGGAGAAAAAGAGGTGTCCAGTAAATACATCGGCGAAGTTGTCATGGAACGTTTGAAGGCATTGAATCCGGTGGCATATGTTCGTTTTGCGTCAATTTACCGCGAATTTAAAGATGTGAATACGTTTATGGATGAAATTAAAAAAATACTGGACAATCAGTAAAATGACATGTTATACTTTGCATAGGCAATTTCTCCTTTTGGAAGGAAAGGAGAATTATTTATGTATAGTAAAGTATACAGTGCAGGGCTGAATGGCTTGGAAGCACAGAAAATTTTAGTAGAGGCAGATGTCTCAGGGGGACTTCCTTCGTTTCAGATGGTTGGTCTTCTGGCATCTGCGGTAAAAGAAGCCAGAGAAAGAGTACGTATTTCGCTGCAGAATTCCGGGGTGATATTTCCTCCGAAACGAATTACGGTAAATCTTTCTCCGGCCGATATTCGTAAAGATGGCTCCGGCTTTGATCTGCCGATTGCCATTTCTTTAGTCGCCGCATTCGGCATGATCCCTATTTCCTACACAGAACATATGGCTATTGCAGGAGAACTTTCATTGGATGGAAGAGTTCATGCAATTCATGGTGCCCTGTCGATGGCTATCGTTGCAAGAGAATCCGGATTTTCGTCAGTGATGCTCCCGGCAGCAAATGTGGCAGAAGCTTCGTTTGTAGAGGGAATTGATGTAATCGGTGTGCAGACATTAAAAGAAGCAATCGCGTATCTGCGAGGAGAGATTACAATCCCGCCGGCAAAGGGAGAGTGGGAGAAAAACGGAGGAGAAAGACAACTTCCGGAAGTTGATTTTTCGGAAATTTCCGGACAAAAGACGGCGAAGAAAGCTGCCGAAACGGCGGTGGCAGGTGCCCACAATCTGCTGATGGTCGGAGCACCGGGAACCGGAAAAACCTTGCTTGCGAAGGCGTTGGTGGGAGTTATGCCACCTCTGTCCCGAAAAGAAATGCTGGAACTTACAAAAATTTACAGTGTCGCCGGCCGGCTGGATGAAAAAATGCCGGTTATCGTACAGCGACCGTTCCGCGCTCCACATCATTCTATCTCTCCGGCAGCATTTTCCGGAGGCGGCAGTAAAATTGTTCCGGGAGAGATCACGTTGGCTCAGAATGGCATTCTCTTTTTAGACGAACTTCCTGAATTTTCGAGAACGACACTGGAAATACTTCGTCAGCCGATGGAAGAGGGGAAAATCCATCTTTCCAGACTGGGACACAGTTTTGAGTATCCGGCCAAAATGATGGTTGTAGGGGCGATGAACCCATGTCGCTGCGGCTTTTATCCGGATATGCAGAAATGCCGGTGTACGCCGTTGCAGGTGCAGAATTATCTTGCCCGCTTAAGTGAACCTTTGTTAGACCGAATGGATCTCTGTGTGGAGATGGAAAAAGCAGTATTTGGTCTGCCGGAAATAAAGGAAAAAGCAGAAAACAGTGAACAGATCCGTTCCCGCATACTGGCAGCGAGAGAACGGCAGGAGAGACGATACCGGGAAGAAACGATTTCATACAACAGTGAACTGGATGGAAAAACAATAGAAAAATACTGTAGTCTTAGAAAAAATGAGGAGATTTTGTGGCGGGAACTTTGCGAGCAGTTAGAATTGTCTGCCAGAGGGGCGAAGCGTCTTCTTCGTGTGGCGCGTACGCTGGCAGATCTTTCGGAAAGAGAGCGGATTCAGGAAGAAGATCTGTTTGAGGCATCGATGTATAAGGGAATCAGCCGGAAATACTGGAATTCGATTCCGGAAGGCACGCAGGGGGTGATGAGATGACACAGGAACAATATGGAATGTGGCTTTGCAGTATAGAGGGAATCGGAAGCCGCACGATACGGAAATTAATCAATTGTTTTGGTACCCCGGAAGAAGTATATACAAGAACAGAAGAACAATTAAAAGAAGCAGAAATTGGAGCCCGGGAGAGAAAACTTCTGATAAATGGGAAACGACAGTTTCATTATCGTGCCATGAAGCAAAAAATATCTTCCTATGATATGGACGTCATTTCTTATTTTTCAGAAAAGTATCCGGAAAAGTTGCGCCATATACCGGATTTTCCCAAACGTCTTTATTGGAGGGGAAGACTTCCACGTGAAGAACTTCAGATCGCAATCGTGGGCGCAAGAAATTGTTCGCATTATGGGCGTGAGATGGCACGTAGATTTGCGTATGAATTATCCGGCACAGAGATCGGAGTTATAAGTGGGATGGCAAGAGGAATTGATGGCTGGGCACACCAGGGGGCGTTGGAAGCCGGAGGAAATACCTATGCCATATTGGGAAACAGTGCAGAAATCTGTTATCCAAAAGAACATGCAAGGTTGTATCAAAGTATTGTACGAAACGGTGGTGTTTTGTCAGAATATCCACCGGAGACACCGGCGATGCCCGGATTTTTTCCGATGAGAAACCGGATTATCAGTGCACTTTCTGACGGAGTTCTTATTGTGGAGGCAAGAGAAAAAAGCGGTTCCTTGATCACCGCAGAACTGGCACTTGAACAGGGAAAGGATATTTTTGTCATTCCGGGAAGAATTGGAGATACGCTGAGCGAAGGATGCAATCAATGGATCCGTCAAGGTGCTTACTTGGTCACAAAACCTTCAGATATCGTGGAATATTATGAGGCAAACGGGTTGCTTGCACGAAGAAAAAAATCGAAAAATTTAGCAAAAATAAAAGTTTCCCTTGAAAGTGAAGAAAAAATGGTGTATGCTAGTTTAAGTCTTGAGCCGAAAGAAGTAAATCAGATTGCGAAGGAAACAGCACTTCCGGCAGCGCTGCTTATGAAGCAGTTGTTTTCTCTGCAAAAAAGAGGCTTGGTTAAGGAAGTTGGGAAAAATAATTATATAAAAATATGATACAAGGGGGCAGTTTTTGTATGGCGAAAAACTTAATTATTGTGGAGTCACCGGCAAAATCAAAAACGATCAAAAAATTTCTTGGAAGTAATTATACGGTAGTGGCATCCAACGGACACGTTCGTGATTTGCCGAAAAGTCAGATGGGTGTTGATTTTGATAACGATTTTGAACCGAAATATATAACGATAAGAGGAAAAGGAGAATTGCTGGCTTCTCTGCGGAAAGAAGTAAAAAAGGCAGATAAGATTTATCTGGCGACGGACCCCGACCGTGAAGGAGAAGCAATTTCCTGGCATTTGTTTTTCGCACTGAAACTTGATCCGAAAAAGACAAAACGTATTACGTTTAATGAAATTACGAAAAATGCGGTGCGGCAAGCCATTAAAGAATCTCGCGAGATTGATATGGATCTTGTGGATGCCCAGCAGGCAAGACGTGTACTTGACCGTATCGTGGGATACTCTATCAGCCCGCTTTTGTGGCAGAAAGTAAAGCGAGGACTCAGCGCGGGACGTGTGCAGTCAGTGGCATTGCGTATTATTGCCGACCGAGAAGCACAGATCGATGCGTTTATTCCGACGGAATATTGGAGTATGGAAGCAGAATTTCCGGTAAAAGGATGTAAAAAGCCGCTTTTGGCAAAATATTACGGCAACCCGAAGAAACAGGAAAATATCGGGAAAGAAGAACTTGAGAAAATATATAAGGATTTGGATGGCGCGGCGTACGAAGTCTCGGAGATCAAAAAAGGAGAGCGTACCAAAAAGCCACCATTGCCATTTACGACAAGTACGCTGCAGCAGGAATGTGCCAAGCATTTGAATTTTGCCACATCAAAGACGATGCGTATCGCACAGCAGCTCTATGAAGGTGTGGCAGTAAAAGGTCATGGAACAATTGGTTTGATCACCTATCTTCGTACGGATTCTACACGTATCTCACAGGAAGCAGATGCGGAATGCAAGGAGTTTATCCGTGAAAATTATGGAGCAGAAAATGTGATGGAAAATGCTGCCCGGAAGAAGGAAACGAAGAAGATTCAGGATGCACATGAGGCGATTCGTCCGACGTATGTGAACCTGACACCGGCAGCTGTGAAAGATTCTCTGTCAAGAGATCAATTCCGTCTGTATCAGCTGATCTGGAAACGTTTTGTCGCAAGCCGGATGAACGGAGCGAGATATGAGACGACATCTGTTAAGATCGACGCCGGAAATTACCGCTTTACAAGTTCCGGTTCTAAGATTGTATTTCCCGGATTCCTTTCGGTATACCAGAATGATGAAGACAAGGCAGAAAATAATGCTGCCCTTCATAAAGTAGCAAAAGGTGATGTGTTTAAAGAAGTGGAATTAAAGAAAGAACAGCACTTTACACAGCCACCGGCCCATTATACGGAGGCTTCTCTCGTGAAAGAACTGGAAGATCTTGGAATTGGGCGCCCGAGTACGTATGCACCGACCATTTCGACATTGATTTCCAGAAGATATCTTGCCAAGGAGAATAAGAATCTGTATTTGTCTGATTTGGGAGATATTGTAAATAGAATTATGGTAAGTGCCTTTCCGAGCATTGTTGATGTAAATTTCACAGCGACGATGGAAACACTTTTGGATGGTGTGGCAGAAGGAACGGTAGAATGGAAGAGCATCATACGGAATTTTTATCCGGACCTGAAAGAAGCAGTCGAACATGCCGAGCAGGCATTGGAAAAAATTGAAATTGAAGATGAAGTGACCGATACGATCTGTGAAAACTGCGGAAGAAATATGGTCATCAAATATGGACCTCATGGAAAATTTTTGGCATGCCCGGGATTTCCGGAATGCCGTAATACCAAACCGTATTTTGAAAAAATTGGCGTGAAATGTCCAAAATGTGGTGGCGAGATCGTCATCAAAAAGACACAGAAGGGCCGCCGTTATTATGGATGCGAAAATTATCCGGAATGTGACGTGATGACATGGCAGAAGCCATCGAAAGAAATTTGCCCAAAATGCGGAAATATGTTGCTGGAAAAGGGAAACAAGCTTGTCTGTGCAGATTCAGCGTGTGGATATATTGTTGAAAAACAAAAGGATAATGCTTGAATTTTTTTTTGAACTGTGATAAAATTATGAAAAGTGATTGTGAGGCATGAAGATGAGTGTAGAACTTTTAGACAAGACACGGAAAATCAATCAATTGCTAAGGGATAATCGTGTGTCGAAAGTGGCATTTACGGATTTGTGCCGGTTACTTGGCGAATTATTAGAATCCAGTGTATATGTAATCAGTAACAAAGGAAAAATTTTAGGTTTAAATCAAATGCCGGATGACACACCCCATTCCTTTTTCCCATCTTCCGAAGGGCAGTATATGGATGCAAAGATGGCAAAGCGTTTTCTGGAAGTTTTATCGACAAAAGAAAATGTGAATCTGGAGTTTATGGGATTCCCTCGGGAAGTGTCAGAAGAAATTCAGGCAATGATTGCACCGGTATACATAGCAGGGAAGCGGCTCGGAACATTGTTCTTGGCAAGAAGAACCCGGTGTTATGGTATCGAAGATATTATTTTGACAGAGTATAGTACGACGGTAGTCGGACTGGAAATGATGCGGGCGGTTTCGGAAGAAGATGATTTTGCGAGCCGTAAGAAGCAGGAAATTGAATCAATATTACATATTTTATCGCCTTTGGAAAAAAGTGCGGTAAAGCAGGTGATTCAGCGGATTGAACAGGGGGAAGGTACGATTGTGACTTCCCGTCTGGCAAAAGAAGTAGGGATTACGCGGACAGTAATTGTAAATGCACTGAAAAAAGTGGAAAGTGCAGGATTGATTCAGACAAAATCGTATGGTGTGAAAGGAACGCACATCAAGGTTATGAATGATAAAATATACACCGATTTTGTAACGCAAAAAATGGAAATGGATTTCTGATGACGCAAATGGAATTGTGCTTTTTTCGCGGTTCCCTTTGCGTTTTTATACAAAATAGTTTGTTAGGAGGAATTTTCTATGGTTTTGTCAAATGCATATAACTATGTGAATGTGCTTGGAAAAGCGGCAGATGCAAGTTGGACGAGAAATGACATTTTGGCAAATAATATTGCTAATGCCGATACGCCTGGGTTTAAGAGAAAAGACGTGCAGTTTGAAACCTATCTTAAAAATGCGGTAGCAGGAACAGACAGTCTGAATGAGACGGTTGCAAATATTGACTTAAATGAGTTAAATTGTACAACCTATACCGACCAGGCAAATCTCAGTTATCGTTACGATGGAAACAATGTTGATATCAATACGGAAAATGTAGAATTGGCAAAAAACCAATTAAAATATTATACGCTTATGAATTCTATGTCACAGGAATTTTCGCGTTTAAAATCTGCATTGCGTACGTCTTGATGATAAATGAAGACGATGGAGACAAAAGGAAAGGATGAAAAGGATATGTCAGTATATGGAGCTATGGATATCAGTGCATCAGGAATGACAGCACAGCAACTTCGCACCGATATCATTTCACAGAATATTGCCAATGTGAATACTACCAGAGATGGAAATGGAAAAGTGTATAAACGGAAAACCGTTGTCTTTGAAGAAAAAAGTTATCCTACATTTAATGAATCCCTACAGTATGCAACCGGAAATATCGGTAAGGGAGTTAAAGTGACGGAGATCGTAGAGGATCCGTCTGAGGGAAATAAGGTGTATGACCCTTCCCATCCGGATGCTGACGAAGATGGATATGTTACTTACCCGAATGTAAATACTGTGACGGAAATGACGAACATGATCGATGCGACACGAGCATACGAAGCCAACGTTACGGTGTTAAATTCCACCAAAGGGATGGCGTTAAAGGCACTCGAAATGGGAAGTAACAGTTAATAGATAAAAACTAAAGGAGAAGAAAAAAGCATGGATATCACAAATGTTTCAGCAATTCAGTCGTTGTCTGATGTAAGCAGATATACGGATTCGGTGTCAAAGGTAACAGGGAAAGGTGAGGAAGATCGGTTTGATTCTTTTTTGTCATCTGCGATTAATATGATCGGAGAAACCAATCAGCTTTCGAATGCAGCGCAGGCAGAAGAAATACGTTATTCAACCGGGGAGTCGGATAACTGGCATGATCTGATGGTTGCTCAGCAGAAAGCCAATATTTCCCTGCAGTACACCGTTGCCGTAAAAAATACAGCATTGGAAGCATATCGGACCTTGATGAATATGCAGATGTAATAGACAGACACTTATGATGTTAGGAGAGTAAATTGTATGATGGATCAATTGATTGCCATAAAAGATAAATTGCTGGCTTTTTGGAATAAATACACGACAAAGCAGAAGACGATCATTATCTGTGTTGTGTTAGCGGTGTTTTTTGCAATCGTGATATTGTCCTATGTGTTGACGAGGCCGGTATATACGCATCTGGCTTCTTTTTCCGATGCCAGTCTGGCAAGTACATTATCAGATTCCCTGGACAGTGAAGGGATTACATACAAAATGGAGACAGACCCGAGTACAGGGATTACTTCGTTTGATGTAGAACAGAGCAAATATTCCGATGCCGTACTGGCGATGGGAAAAAATGGCATCGTGGATAAAGAGATGAGCTGGGATGATGCCTTAAAAAGTGATATGACGACATCTTCTCTTGAAAAACAGACCAAGATCACACTGGCACTCCAGTCTTCGATCAAAGAGAATTTGCTTAAATTTGATGGTGTGGAAGATGCGACGGTTATCATTAACCGCCAGGAAGATGATAAGAAGTTTATTTCGGCAACAAAAGAAACAGCGGTTAGTGTGTCTCTGAAACTGGCAGATGGAAAAGAGTTACCGACGGAGACAGCGACGGCGATGGCTTATTATCTTACTAACGCAGTAGGAAATACGACGACAGACAACATCGTTATCGTGGATACGAAGGGAAACCTTTTGTATGGTGCGAAAACAGATAATACGCTTGGTGGTACGATTTCGGGAACCGAAGATTATAAGGCAAAATTGCAGCAGACATTTTCCGAACGTACGGAAAAAATGCTTTTGAAAGCAGGCTATGACGATGCCGACTGCAGCAAGACAAATATTAAATTTAACATGGACAAAGTGACGGAACTGGTTACGACGTATTCAGTGGCAGACGGTCAGGACCAGGGATACTATTCCAGTTCGTATGAGTATTCTTCTACAGGGGCTTCCGGAAGCGGCGGTACACCGGGAACGGATTCAAACAGCGAAGAGACGGATTATATGATCCAAAACAATGGAGGTTCTAATTCGGAAACGATTTTGAATAAATACAATTACCTGCCAAATGAAGATGTTAAAAATATCGAACATGAGGTAGGGGCTGTTGTGCCGGAAGAATCTTCCATGGGCGTTGTTTTGACAAAGTACAAAAAGATATCGGAAGAGTCACTGCAGGAAAGCGGAGCTCTTGACAATATTTCATTTGAAGAGTACGCAGAACAGAATAGTGATCCGACGACACTTGAAGTGCCGGAGGAAATTACGCAGCTGGTTTCGGCGGCGACCGGTATCGCGCAGAATAACATAACGATCATTGCGCAGGAACAGCCGGTATATGAGGCGGCTGAAAAGACAGGATTTACAGGAAGTCTTACCAATTACCTGATGATCATCCTTGCTGTATTGATCGGTGTCCTTCTTATCTTTGTTATCATCCGCGGTACTTCACCGGTGAAAGTAACAGAGACAGAGCCGGAACTTTCGGTAGAAGATCTGCTTGCAACGACAAAAGAAAATGAGGAAAATCTGGAAGAGATTGAACTTAGTGATAAATCCGAAACACGAAAGATGATAGAGAAATTCGTGGATGAGAATCCGGAAGCGGTTGCGATGCTGCTGCGAAACTGGATCAATGAGGACTGGGGATAAGATAGGAGGTACACGAGCATGAGTGCAGTATCAGAATTGGATGGGATTCAGAAAGCGGCGATTCTTTTGATCACACTTGGACCGGAGAAGGCTGCGGGAATCTTTAAACATTTAAAAGAAGACGAGATTGAACAGCTTACTTTGGAAATTGCCAATACGCGAAGTGTATCTCCGGCAGATAAAGAAGCGGTTTTGAACGAGTTCTACGAAGTTTGTCTGGCACAGCAGTACATCGCAGAAGGCGGTATCGGTTATGCGACGGATCTGCTTCAGAAAGCATTGGGAGAGGACAAAGCCAAAGAGGTACTTGGAAAACTTACGGCATCTCTTCAGGTACGTCCATTCGAATTTATTCGAAAGACAGAGGCATCTCAGCTTTTGAACTTTATTCAGGACGAGCATCCACAGACCATTGCGATGATTTTGTCATATCTGTCTCCGACACAGGCGGCAGGGGTTATCAGTACCCTTCCTCCGGACAAGCAGACCGATGTAGCCAAACGTATTGCTTTGATGGATCGTACGTCACCGGATGTCATCAAAGAAGTGGAAAATATTTTGGAGCAGAAACTGTCATCCCTGGTCAATCAGGATTACACGATCGTTGGTGGTATCGATTCCATCGTAGAAGTGTTGAATACAGTAGACCGTGGTACAGAGAAACACATTATGGAAAATCTCGAGATCGAAGAGCCGGAACTTGCCGACGAGATCCGAAAGAAAATGTTTGTATTCGAAGATATTCTTATGCTTGATGACCGTTCCATCCAGCGTGTTCTCCGTGAAGTGGAAAATGGCGAACTGGCAGTTGCCCTCAAAGGTGCAAACGAAGATGTACAAAATGTTATCTTCAACAATATGTCCACTCGTCTGTCCGCTATGATCCGTGAAGACATGGAATATATGGGACCGGTTCGTATGAAAGATGTCGAAGAGGCACAGCAGAAGATTGTAAATATTATACGTAAGTTGGAGGATTCCGCTGAGATTGTAATATCAAGGGGCGGAGGTGACGAGATCGTTGTCTAATTTAATTAAGTACCAGTTTGTAGATCTCCATCCATCCGATATGGTAAAGATCAACAACAATGACAAAAAAGACAATTTTATTCCGCTGGGAAAAGATGGTGGGATTTCGATAGAAACCATCGGCCAGCAGGAAGCGGAAAAAGCAATTTTGTCTTTACAAAAAAAGGAAAATAATGAGGCAAAGCCGGAAAATATTTCGGAAGAAGAATATGAGAGAACAAAAGAAGAAGCAGAGTTTCTCATTGAAGAGGCCAAGAAAGAGACAGAGCAGATGCGAAGCGAGGCATCCCGGCAGATTCAGGAAGAGATGCAGCGGGCAGTAGAGGACGGCCGAAACCAGGGATATCAGGAAGGCTGGCAGCAAGCGGAGCAGGAAATCGCTCAGCGGGAAAAAGAACTCGATGATACGGCAAGAAACCAGAAACGCGAATTGGAAGAATACGTCGATGGGATTGAGAAAAAATATGTCGATGTGTTGATTGCCCTGCTTCAAAAATTGACGGGGGTTCTGATCGAAGACCGTGATGATCTGATTTTATATCTGATTCAGACGACGATTCGAGATTTGGAACCTTCTGACAAATATTGTATCCGGGTATCCGGGGATGATATTTATGAAGTCGAGAGCAATAAAGAAAAGATTTTACAGGAACTCGGAGAAGGCGTCAGCCTTGAGCTGGTAGAAGAAAAAGGACTGGAAAAGGGACAGTGTGTTATCGAGACGCAGAGCCAGATGGTAGACTGTGGTTTTCAGACACAGCTGGATACACTGATCCGGGATTTAAAAATGTTAGTTCATTCCTAAAAAAACGGAAATGAGGGAAACTATGGAACTATCCGAAAAAATTCACTTTGACCGCTATGAGGCACTTTTGGATCGAAGTTATGTGAAACATCTCGGAAAGGTGGCGAAAGTGGTTGGACTTACCATTGAATCAATTGGTCCGATGGCAAAATTGAATGACTTATGTTTGATACGGTCGAATTCAGCAGCCGGTGTCGTAAAAGCCGAAGTGGTTGGATTCCGGGATGACCGTGTCCTTTTAATGCCTTACGATAACGTCGAAGGTGTCGGACTCGGAAGCTGGGTCGAAAATACCGGCGCGCCGCTTCAGGTGCCGGTAAGTGAAGAACTTCTGGGACTGACATTAGATGGTGTAGGAGAACCGATGAATGCCGACAGTCTTGGGGCAGATTGTGCTCATTATTCCGTAGAAGCGGCACCGCCGGATCCTCTTAGCAGAAAGATTATAGATGAAGTGTTGACACTGGGAGTAAAAGCGGTAGATGGACTCCTTACGATAGGAAAAGGCCAGAGAATTGGAATTTTTGCGGGAAGTGGTGTGGGAAAGAGTACACTAATGGGTATGTTTGCCAGAAATACGAAGGCAGACATTAACGTAATCGCGCTGATCGGAGAGCGTGGACGTGAAGTAAGGGAATTTATTGAACGAGATCTGGGAGAAGAAGGAATGAGACGTTCTGTCGTTGTTGTGGCAACATCGGATAAACCGGCGTTGATCCGTAAAAAGGCGGCACAGACGGCGACGGCGATTGCAGAATATTTTCGAGATCAGGGAAAAGATGTATTACTTATGATGGATTCCCTGACGCGTTTCTCAATGGCACAGAGGGAGATTGGGCTGGCATCCGGAGAACCGCCGGTATCGCGAGGTTATCCACCGAGTGTGTACGCGCAGATGCCGAAACTGCTTGAACGCGCAGGAAATTCTGATCGTGGTTCCATCACGGGCCTCTATACGGTTCTTGTCGATGGAGACGATTTCAACGAGCCGATTACCGATACGGCACGAGGAATTTTAGATGGTCATATTGTGCTTTCAAGACAGATGGCGCATAAGAATCATTATCCGGCAATTGATATACTTCAGAGTATATCGCGTGTCATGAGTTCGATTATCACGAAGGAACACAAAGTAGCTGCCGGAAAGATGAAGCAGGTGCTGGCGACATATCAGGAGGCAGAAGACCTGATCAATATCGGAGCCTATAAAGCGGGATCTAATCCGGACATTGACTTTGCGATTGATAAGATCCGTGCCGTAAATGCTTTTTTACAGCAGCAGACCGATGAGAAGTATACATTTGAAGAATCTCTTCAGCAAATGCTTGATATTTTCAGTGAGGATGGTGAATAACCATGGGACGGTTTCGGTTTTCGATGCAGAATATATTGCAAATGAAAGAAAAACTTGAAACACAGGCAAAAAACGAATATGCACAGGCAAATGCCAGATTGTTACAGGAACAGGAAAAACTGGAAATTCTGCAAAACCGGCTGCGGGCCAATGATGAACTTTTAAAAGGTGAATTGCAGGAAAGTTTAACGATTGTAAAAATAAAGAAAATCAAGCAGGATAGTGAAATTTTAGAAACGTATATTGAATTACAAAATAATGTCATTGTTCGTTGTGAAGCAGAAGTGGAGCAGGCGAGAAAAAAATTAACAGAAGCGATGAAAGAACGGAAGATTTTTGAAAAACTACGCGAAAAAGCATGGGAAAAATTTCAAAAAGAAGAATTGCAGAAAGAACAAAAAGAAGTGGATGAACTGGTAAGTTACACCTATTCAAATTCGACAGAAAGGATTTAGAGATTATGGCTAGAAAGAAGAAAAAAGATAGAAATGTAGAAGTTGCACAGGAAGAAAGCGGTGGAAGCAAACTGCTTACGATATTGATCGTAATTGCGATCGTATTGATCTGGCTTGGAATATTTGGTGTATTGATCAAAATGGATGTCGGAAATTTCGGAAGTGAGGTATTGGCACCGGTGATCAAAGATGTGCCGGTGATCAACCGTATTTTGCCGGATGATGGTTCTAACAGCCAGGCAAACGGTTATACCAATATTGATGAGGCAAATGCACGCATCAAGCAGCTGGAAAATGAATTAGCTTCGCTGAAAAGTACCAATTCTGCCAGTGCAGATGAAGTGACGCAGCTAAAAAAAGAAGTCGAACGATTGAAAAAGTTTGAAGAGCAGCAAAAGTCATTTGAGCAGCGTGTAAAGAAATTTGATGAAAATGTTGTTTACAATGATAAGGCACCGGACATATCCGAATACAAGCAATATTACGAAGAAATTGATCCGGATAACGCCGCTGCGATTTATAAAGATGTCGTAAAAGATCTGACGTATACAGCCAAGATTACCAAACAGGCGACGATGTACAGTAAGATGGATCCGGATAAGGCTGCAGCAGTGCTGGAAACCATGACGGGAGATCTTGATCTTGTCGCTTCGATTTTGGACAGCATGACAGAGTCCAAGAGTTCTGCTATTTTGGCAGCGATGACACCTGAGACGGCGGCTCAGATCACGACAAAAATGACGGCAAAATAGTGCCCACAACGGTTAAAAACCATGGCTTTTTGACCGATATATATAGTGGATGATTTGGGTGATGACACACCCGGAAAGGAGGAAACATGAAGACAGCTAACATTTCTTTAAATGTACAGGCAGTACAATCCCGAGGCATGGACAAAAGTGCATCCGTAAAAGATAAGTCGTTTGAAAATTATTTTTCAAAAAACACGGCAAACACATCGGAAAAAGCACAGCCGGCGAATGTAAAGACTTCCGGGAAGAAAGAAATAACCGATGGTTTTGATTCCCATAAGATTACGGTCAAAGCGGACAAAAACCAGACACCTGTGGAAAACGAGATGCCGACAGAAGAAATTGCGGAAAAAGTAACCACGCTGCTGCAAAATGTCTTTGGTCTTTCCAAAGAAGATGTGGAAGATCTGCTGGAGCAGCTCGGAATCACACCGATGGATCTGATCGTGGATGTTACCGGTGCACAACAGTTACAGGCGACGGGTAACACTTCGAATATCAATGCACTCATTTTGGAGATGCATGGTGTGGAAGATTCCAGTGCAATGCTTGTATCGGATGAACTTACTTCTGATTGGACGCAGATCACACAGGGAATTTCTGAAATTTTGGAACAGGTTTCCGAAGTGCCTCAGGATTCACAGGACATGCAGAATTTTTTGCAAAATCTGACAGAAGCAATAACGGAAAATAAAAATATTCCGGAACAAACACAGAAGCAGACAGATGTAGAAGCAGATTCGGTGACTGATACGTCTGCAGTAACGGTTTCACAAGACGAAAGTGTTCCGGTCACTGTAGAAGTTTCAAACGAATCCGGACAATCGGATGCTTTTGCGCAGGATTCACAAACCGGTTCCCAGCCGGCGGCAGAACCGGAAAATTCGTTACCGGCATTTGTGGACAGACTGACGCAGGCGTTTGAACCGGGTACGGAAAATGCAGAGATCCGTCAGGTTTCCATGCAGGAGATCGTAGATCAGGTAGTGAACCATATCCGCATTCGTGTACTGCCACAGACAACAAGTATGGAACTGCAGTTGAATCCGGAATCTCTCGGACGAGTGCATTTGAGCGTTTCATCCAATCAGGGCGTTGCGACAGCGACACTTACGGTTCAGAATGAAATGGCAAAAGAAGCACTGGAGAGCCAGCTGGTTGTATTGCGGGAAAATCTCGAAAGTCAAGGCTTGAAAGTAGAATCGGTAGAAGTAAATGTATCCAATTTTGGATTCAAAAACCAGGAAGATTCAAACAATCATAACTTTGATCAGAAAAAAGGTTCTGCCAAACGTTTTCGCGTCGATGCCGGAGAACAGGCATTGGATGGGGATAATGTTTCTCAGGAAACAGAGACAGAACGACAGGATGGAGAAAGTATTGTGGATTATACTGCATAGTAAAAAGGAGGCGAACACATGGCAACATCATTGGATGGTATTGTGACAGGACTGAATGATCTGAGTTTTGATAAAAACAGAGTCAATGAGTCGCAGTCATCGGATCGTGCCGTAGGAGGAGAACTTGGAAAAGATGAATTCTTGCAGCTTTTGGTGTGTCAGATGAAAAATCAGGATCCGCTTGAGCCGGAGAAGGATACTCAGTTTATTGCACAGCTCGCACAGTTCTCAGCATTGGAACAGATGCAGAATCTGAACGAAACTGCTGTAAATTCACAGGCGTTTGGATTGGTTGGTAAAGCCGTTGTTCTTAATACAAAGAGTACAAATGGAAGTATTACCGAAGTACAGGGTGTAGTTGATTACATTGCTGTAAAAAACGGAACCGCACAATTATCTGTAAACGGACAATTATACTCTATTGATGATTTGGTAGAAGTAAAACAATCCTATGCAGATGTGGCAAAATATCTTCCTGTTGCAGAGCAGACGGAAGCGGTTTATGACAAATCAAACAAAAGTATGGTCGATATTAATATCAACCTTGGCAGCGGAAACTATGCAGCAAGCAGTGTAGCCGTTATGTTAAATGGAGAATATATTAAATCCGACTATTTGTCTTACAACAACGGAGTATTGTCTATTGCACCGGGGGCTTTTGAAAATCTGGATAACGGAACATACAAACTGGCGTTGTGCTTTGACGATCCATATAATACGACGATTACAGATAAAGTTACGGTAAAAGTGACAGAAAGTGGCATTTCCAAGGATGAAGATGACACGACGACAGAATGAAACGATCATTCTTTAGGAGGTGGACAAAGCGATGAATATCAATAACAGTAACTTTGCTTCCATCGATGAAATGCGGCATAAAATAAATGCAGCAGAACAAAAAACAAATCAAACAGCATCAAAGACCGGTGAAAAATCTACAACGTTTGGAGAAGTGTTACAGAGCACAGCAGATCGTGTTCGATTTTCCAAACATGCGGCAAGACGCTTGGAGACAAGAAATATTTCTATGACGAAAGAACAGCAGGCACGTCTGGAAGAGGCGGTAGATCGGGCTGAGGAAAAGGGCATGACGGAATCTCTTGTTATGGTAGATGATCTTGCATTTATTTTGAATGTGAAGAATAAAACAATCGTCACTGCGGTCAATGATACTTCAAATGCAGTTTTTACCAATATCGATGGAGCGATCATTAATTAAAATTGCAGCAGAAAGAAAATGAAACCATGCCGGCCCTTAACAGGAGGCATGATAATCCCTGACTGACAGAGGGGATTAACAAATGCAGGAATCAGAAAATGGAGGGTGATTCATTATGATGAGATCATTGTGGTCCGGTGTATCAGGATTGAAAGTACACCAGACAAAGATGGATGTAATTGGTAACAATATCGCAAACGTAAATACGGTAGGATTTCGTTCCAGTTCGGTAAACTTTACGGATGTGTTTTATCAAACGACACAGGGAGCTTCCGGTCCGAATGCGACGACAGGAGCAGCCGGAAGAAATGCCGTTCAGATCGGTTTGGGATCCAATGTAGCATCCATTAGCGTAAATATGAGTGGAACCGGCGCAACAAACCGTACCGATAGAGGTATGGATCTGATGATAAACGGGGATGCATTTTTTGTTGTAAGAAGCAACGGAAGTACATATTTTACAAAATCCGGATGTTTTGACATCGATGCAGCGGGTACACTGTACTGTACGACAAACGGAGCTTCCGTACTCGGATGGGGTGTGGATGCCAATGGTGAAATTCGTAAGGATACGGCAGATACCTTACAGTTGATGTCTCCGGAAAATCAAAATGCAGAGCCGGCAGCCACAACAAATGTTACATTATCCGGTAATATTGACAGCAAAGACAAACAGGTAACCTATAGTGCAGATGGAGCGGGATATCCGATTTCTGTCAGTTTTTATGACAATGTCGGTAATCTGTTTACTGCAAAATTGTCTGTTATGAAAGCCAATGCGACAACAGACAATGAATACACGGTAGGAATTACGGATATCATGGATTCCAAAGGAAATTCCATTTTGAAGCAGGCGACTGTGGATGCCAGTGGAAATACCGTTTACAGTACGACAAACCAGTACGTCAGCTTTGGTGGACAGAGTCCATTGAACTATACCGTAGATCCGGATGGTACAATCACATTTGCAGCGAGTACATCCCTTTTAACATTTAATGGTTCTTCGGGTGAATTCGTAAGTGTTTCCGGTGAAGTGGAAGGAATGCTGAACTTAACGTTAAACGATGGAAACACAGAAAACAATGCGTTCCCGGTAGGTGGTGTTAATATCGATTTTTCCGGGCTTACGATGTATGCTACAAAAGGAACTTCTACTGTAAAACCGGAACGTGGTGACGCTGACGGACACAATGCAGGTAATGCAGCAGGTACTTTGAACGGATTTTCAATCGGAACCGATGGAAAAATCTATGCTGTATACAGCAATGGAGATGATAAACTGCTTGGGCAGATTGCAGTAGCGTCATTTGCTAACCCATCTGGCTTGGAAGCTGCCGGAAACAGTTTGTTTGCAGCAACACTGAACTCCGGTGATTTTGATGGAATTGGCCAGGATATTACTGAAGTTGGAAGTTTTTCCGTAGGTGCACTTGAAATGTCAGATGTAGACCTTGCTACTGAGTTTACGAATATGATCACGACGCAGCGTGGATTTCAGGCAAACTCCCGTACAATTACGACATCCGATACGATGTTGGAAGAATTGATCAATCTGAAACGTTAAAAAGAATAATTTTCTAATCATGACCACCGGCTTAGCCGGTGGTTTGTTCTGCGGCTATAAGCCGCTGTTCCCTGCCTGCGTCTAAAGACGCT
>UQAQ01000046.1 GCA_900539115.1 uncultured Roseburia sp. | reverse complement strand
GTCGGGGACATTAGAGTTGTTGACTGGCGTCAACAAAGTCCCCTCCCCCAACAAGGAAGCGCCCCTTCGCATACGCTCAGCGGCAAGTCGTCGGGGACATTAGAGTTGTTGACTGGCGTCAACAAAGTCCCCTCCTCAAAAATAGTAAGCTTGCCATAATTTTGAAAAAAAGGTATGGTAAATTATAGAAAAATAGATATGAGCAGGAGGATGAGATGAATTTTCCGGGTAAAGAAAAACTGAAAAAAAAATGGAATAACTATAGAAAACCTTCTATGTACGAGAAGGGGTATCGTGGTGAATTCGACCAGGGGTATGAAAAGGAAAAAGAATCCTATCAGAGGTATCAGTCTGTCATAAAGAGAAAAATTGAGGTAAAAAGCGATATCACATATGAGAAAGGCTTAGCGGTAGAGAGCCGAGAACGAGATCAGGAATTGACAAAGCAGTTAAAAGAAAGTAAATATTTGTTTGAGGAGCCTTGCGTGATTTTGAATCCGTATGGCAGGACTCCGCTTTGTGCTTATGTGATGTTTTGGACGGAGGAACCTTGTGCAGTACAGTTTACGGTAAAAGGAAAGACAAAAGAGGCAGATATCTGCGAGAAGATTGTTACACTTGAAAATTGGCACAGAGTGCCGGTATATGGATTGTATCCGGCGATGGACAATGAAGTAAAACTGGAAATGATTGACAAAAGCGGAACAGTCATTGCGGAAAAGAAACTTATGATACGAACAGACAAGTTACCGGACTCTATGAATGATCTGGTGCAGGTAAAGAAAAAGACAGAGAAATCTGCGATGAAACTAATTTTAGCAGTAGGAAAAAGTATGCCATATCCGGCTGCCTTTGATGAACAGGGAGACATTCGCTATATGATGCGGTTCCGACCGCGTGGCTATGGATTTTTTCCGGTAGCAAATGACCGTTTTATTGTGATGGAGCGGCAGACCCTTCTTCCTACACAGTTGATTCCACATTCGACGCAGATGTATGAGATGGATTATTTGGGAAGAGTGTACCGGACGTATTATGTTCCCAATGGCATACACCACGATGTGTGTGAAATGACTCCGGGCGGCAACCTGCTCGTTGCCAGTAATTCCCAGTGTGGACATGTTGAGGATTGCATCGCAGAAGTGAACCGTGAAACCGGGAAAATAGAAAAAGTGCTGGATATGCGGGAGATTTTTGGCACCGCGTACCGGGATCGGACCAATTGGGTGCATATCAATTCCTTGGATTATGACAGCAGTAAAAAGCAGGTTTATTTTTCGGCGAGAAATATTCATACGATTGGCTGCATTGATTGGAAAAAGGACAAGCTCAAATGGATATTGGGCGAGAAAAATATGTGGAAAGAACGTCCTTTTTCGAAAAAACTTCTCTCGACGCCGGAAAATATGCCATGGCATTTTCAGCAGCATTCAGCCAAATTGATCCGGGAAAACCTGGATGGAAGAGAAGACACAATCCATATTATGATCTTTGACAATCATTGGCATGTGCGAAGAAAAAATAAGTTTTTTGACAACGATGAGCAATCTTATGTTACAATATATACGATAGATGAAAAAAAGAAAAAAGCGTGGATTGAAAAACGTTTTGGCGGGATCAAGTCAAAGATTACATCCAATGGCATCTTGTGTGCTGAGAAGAGACGGCTATTTTATATGGGTGGATTTTTGGCATATCCGGAGAACTATGACAACCGTGGCGGTTATATTTATGAATTTGATTATGACACCGGCTGTGCATTGAATGAATATTCCCTGCAATATTATTTCTTCCGAGCATATGAACTGCGGATGAATATGCAGGATCTGTCGAAGGCGATGGATCTGTATGAAGAGCCTTGTGTTGGCTGGCTGCAGCCATTTGAAAGATGGGAAGAACCGGTCAGCCGTCCCGAGAAAAAGACATCGGAGGCACCGATACAATGCAGTCAGGAGAGAATCCGACTTCGTTTGGAAGATCAGAATCTCCAGATAAAATCCAGAGATCATTTGATCGAGCAGGTTGTCGTAAAGGGCAAGCGGAATACGTATCAAAAAGATTTCCGTAATCCGCCGAGAGAGCAGGATCTTGCCGCCGAAATGGAATATTATGTGTCAATTCCGTTATACAATCTGTCAGACGATACGTATGAAGTATACGTTCGTTTTGGTGGAGAATTGTACGACAGTGGAGAGACATTTACAATCCACAGCCGGAGATAGAAGGAGTAAATGAAGTGAGAAGACGATGTGTTCCCTTAGGGATCATAGCAGGTCTGGGAGTATTGATGTTATTGTTGCTGCCGGTGCAGGCACAGGCAAAGCGGAGAAGTGTGCAGGCAAATAGTGTCAGTGCATTGGAGCGGGCGACGAAGAAATTGGAAAAAACCGGTGGAATCATATGGCTGGGAAATCGGACATACCGTTTGAAAAAGAGTATAATGATTCCCTCCAATGTTACTATACGAGGCCGGAAGAAAACAGTGATTGACGGTTCGCTGTTAAAAGGCAGAACGGCATTTGTGACAAAAGATTCGAAAGAAGTCCATGTACGTTGGATCCATTTTACGAAAATGCAGAAAGGAAGTGCAGTTAAGGGCATCCGAAGCCGGAATATGCGGATTACAGATTGTTCGTTTGCCGGCGGAGATTATGGCGTTTCCTTTGAAGGCTGTTACCGCCCGATTGTAAGTAACAATACATTTACCAAACTGGGGCAGCCAATTCGGTTTACCATTTCCAAAAAGACAGTAAAAAAGAGAGCCGGGAGGCGCATTATTAAGCGGACGGTCATTACAAAAAACAGTATCACCGCAAAGCGCATCGCACAGATGAAAAAGAATACGGTGAAAAAAGTAACGCATTATTATGTGACATTTTCCAACGATGGAAAGAAACAAAAGCGGCTGTTTTATTACCGGGATAAGTCGGATAATAATCTGTATCTGCGGCCGGAGACGCGTCCTTACCGTGAGCGGTATACCGATGAAGACACCTACCGTGGAAATACGAAAGGGTATTATCAACTGCGTTCTTATATGGAACAGTTGGAATACTGCGGCGGCGGAACATTGACTTTGAAAAAAGGAACATATTATATCAGTAATGCAGTGTGCATTCCGTCCAATGTAAAAATTGTGTTTGAGGACGGTGTTGTGATCAAAAAGACCAAAGCCATTTACCAGACAGAACTCGATAACCATAAAGTTATCTTTATCTTTGTGCCGCCTTCCAAGGCAAAGAAAAAAGAGTCGGTAAGCGGTTACGGCGGAACACATGATGTGACAATGACAGGCATCGGAAATGTCGTGATCGACTGCAATAACAAACTGCCGGGGCGAGGTATGGATATGGGGCACTGCCGGAATATTGTCATAGAAAATCTGACATTTCATAATCAATACGGCTCGCATTATATTGAACTCAATTCATCACAGAATGTCATTGTAAGAAATTGTAATTTCTGGAAATTCCGCGATTATAAAGGTGATACATACAAAGAGGCCATCAATATTGACGGAACGGATTATGCGGTTAATGGGTTTAATCATGTGTGGTCAAAGCATGATAAAACGGTGTGCCAAAATATCGAAATTACAAACTGTAAATTTACAGATCTTGGGACGGCGATCGGGTCACATACATATGTTGCCAATCAAGGACAGCAGTGTTACCATACGAACATTCGCATTACCGATAACGTATTCTTCGGTTCGACAAACTGTGCGATCCGGGCTCTGAATTGGAGAAATGTGTTGATCGCAGACAACTCATTCCGAGATATCGGTATTCAAAATGGGGCGAAAAATTTCTCTATTTTTATGGGGGGAGTTATTGATGCAACTGTCACAAGAAATGCTTTCGCCAATGTGTATGTGCCGGTTACGATACGGCAGCAGATTCAGTATGAATTGGAGCGAAAAGCCGGATATCCGATCAGTGAATGCCAGATTACTGATAAAAACTGGGAAGATCTGCTGAGTACCAATGTAATTTATGGTGCCGTATTTAAGGCAGCAGTGCGGTATACCAAAGATTTACAGCTGACCGATAAAACTTTAAAATATTTTTATGAATAAAAAGAAAATGACATATTTTGAGAGTAACATAAAAACAGTAGAAGATTTAAAGAAAGGTGAGAACTCTATGAAACGAAAAATTGTTATCGCTGGTGCGGTAATTGCGTGCGCGGCAGCATGTCAGTTTGTCAATGCAGATGCGGCACAGGCGGCGAAGAAATATACCATCAGCAAAACGACGAAACCATGCAGCAGTGCATACATAAGGGGCAAGGGATACAATGCCAAATCCAAAAACTACTTTACGATTAAATCGTATCTTGAAAAATTGAAAAAGCAGGGTGGTGGTACCCTTGTTTTGAAAAAAGGAACTTACAAAATATGTTCGACATTGACGGTGCCAAGCAATGTAACCATTCAGTTAAAAAATGGTGTTGTGCTGAAAAAGACGGACAAGACAGGAAGCAAGTCATTGAAGGCCGGAAAAGTGATGTTCAAACTGACAAGTGCGAAAGCCAAAGATTACAAAGGTACGAAAAAAGTTGTGATCACAAGTAATAAAAAGGCTACGATCGACCTTGGCAAAGTAAAGAATGCAGTTGCAATCGATATGGGACATAATTACAATGTTTCGATATCGAATTTGAAATTCCGCAATAAAAATGCGGGAACATACATTAATATCGCCGGAAGCCGTACGGTGAAAGTGACAAATTGTACATTCCAGGGTAATGCCGCTTATACCGGAGGAAGTTATCAGGCAGCGGTACTGATCAATGCGTATGGCAGAACTCCTTGTAAGACGGTAAAGGTAACCGGAAATACTTTTACAAATCTTGAAAATGGTATCCGTACGACCAAATACAAAAAGCAGGTCTATTCGGAGGGCGTTTCCATTCAAAATAATAAATTTAAAAACATGACGGTTAGTGCTGTGACCGGAAAAATGTGGACGGGTGCAGCGATTACCGGAAATACGATTTATCGCAGTGATGCCAGTAAAGGGACCGCATTTGCGTTCCAGTTGTACAGCATGACTGAGCCGGAAATTTCTGAAAACAAGATTGATAAATGCCGCACACCGATTTATTTTGGAAGAGCTTCGAAAATTGACAATTCCATCTCGGAAGCAAAGATTTCTTCGATGGAAAATAACACGGTAACAGATGCTGTGGTTTACTATGTCATTCAGAAAAATGATGCAGAGTCAAGATTGTTGTATTTTAAGGACAAAACTGAAAGAGATTTCCGCATTACACCGGAGACGACACCATATCGTGGACATTACGAGACGGTATCCGGATATACGGCAAACAGTGGACAGGCAAAGACTTACTATGTATTCCGTTCGTATATGGAGCAGTTAGAGTATGCCGGCGGCGGTACGATCACGGTAGCAGCCGGAACGTATACATTGAGCCATTCTGTCTGCATTCCATCCAATGTAACGGTAAACTTTGAAGATGGCGTAAAGATTCAGAAAGTAAAAGCGGTAAATACCAACCTGGCAACGAACAAAACGATGTTTGAACTGGTGCCACCTTCCAAAGAAGGCGTGAAAAATTCAGTAGGCGGATACAACGGTTCCCAGAATGTAACGCTGCAGGGAAATGGAAGCACAATCTTTGACTGTGCCTATACGCTGAACGCCATGGCAGTTGTTATGGGACATGCTCAGAATATCAACATCCGCAATATTGCATTTACGAACGAAAATGGTTCGCATTTTATCGAACTAAATTCGTCAAAAAATGTCACAGTTGAAAATTGTTCCTTTACGGACTTTAAGATTTATAATAATAAGAGTCATAAAGAGGCGATTAACGTTGACACGACAGACTCTAACAACAATGGGTTTAATTATGAGTGGTCCAATCATGACCGCACCGCATGCGATACGGTTATGATCAATAATTGTATGTTTACAAATATAGGTGTAGCTGTAGGAAGCCATACGTATTCCGTAGCTATGAATGATGTAAATACCCAGGTTTACCATGAAAATATCACGATTCAGAACTGTAAAGTAAGTCAGACTTACAATGCCGGTATTCGAATGCTTAACTGGCGTAATGCAGTCATTAATAACAATGAATTTTTAGGTATTCAAGGATTGGAAGACAACAAAGGATACAACTATACCTGTATTCTTGTGAAAGGTGCTATAAATCCTACGATTACGAAAAATACATTTGAAAAAGCGGGAATGAAGAAAAATTATGCAATTGTCATTTATGAGAAGACGCAGCCGGCAGTAGATGGTGCGATTGCAGCAGGATATGCCGATACGTATAGTGTGCTGAGTGAAGAAAACCGAGCGGCTCTTCGTGACAATACGGTAAAAGGTTTGTGTTATAAGAGATTCCTTACGAAGTATGCGGATGGCACTAACGATCTGTATCTGGAAGATGGTGTGACAAAGAATCCAAACAATCTGTTTAACAATTCAAACAGTGCTGCGGATGGAGACAACGTAACGATTCCGGACGATGGAAAAGAAGACGCAACCGAATAAAATTATCAATACTTAACGAAAAAGTGGGGTTGTCGATTGACAATCCCACTTTCGTACGTTATAATGAAACGATGAGAGATCATGCCGTTGTGTGTGACACGCGGCACAGGTAAGATGCTCCGGCAGGGAGCAAAGAATGGAGGAAGTTATGGCTGAAGTAAAAAAGAATATTCTGACAGAAGAAGGATTGAAAGCACTGGAGTCAGAATTACAGGATTTGAAAGTAAATCGTCGTAAAGAAGTTGCACAGAAGATCAAAGAGGCGAGAGAACAGGGAGACCTTTCCGAGAACGCCGAGTATGATGCAGCAAAAGAAGAGCAGAGAGATATCGAACTTCGTATCGAAGAGATAGATAAAATTTTGAAAAATGCGGAATTGGTTACCGATGATGACATTGATTCCAGCGTAATCAGCATTGGATGTACCGTAAAGATCAAAGATCTGGAATATAATGAAGAGATGGAGTACAAACTGGTTGGTTCGACAGAGGCAAACAGTCTGAAAGGAAAAATCTCCAACGAATCACCGGTTGGAAAAGCATTGATCGGTGCGAAAAAGGGACATACTGTTATGGTTGAGACCCCAGCCGGCTTATTGAAATATAAAATTCTTGAGATTACGAAGAACTAATTGGAGGATAGAGAAGTGGCAGAAGATATAAATCAGTTGTTAAAGGTCAGAAGAGAAAAACTGGCAAATTTGATCGAAGCAGGAAAGAATCCGTTTGAGATCACAAAGTGTGATGTAACACACCACTCAATGGATATTAAAGATAATTATGACGAAATGGAAGGAAAGACAGTAACCATCGCCGGACGTATGATGTTCAAACGTGTGATGGGAAAAGCTTCTTTCTGTAACGTGCAGGATCTGAAAGGAAGCATTCAGGCATATGTAGCGCGTGACAATATCGGAGAAGATTCTTACAAAGATTTCAAAAAGTATGATGTCGGTGATCTTCTTTCGGTCACAGGTGAAGTGTTTAAGACAAAGACCGGAGAAATCTCCATTCATGCGACAGATGTAGTTCTTTTGTCAAAGAGTCTTCAGATCCTTCCGGAAAAATTTCACGGTTTGACGGACACGGACATCCGTTATCGTCAGCGTTATGTGGATCTGATCATGAATCAGGATGTAAAAGAGACATTTATCAAACGTTCCAAGATTCTTCGCGAGATCCGTAACTTCCTTGCAGACAGAGAGTTCATGGAAGTGGAGACTCCGATGCTTGTAGCCAATGCCGGTGGAGCAGCAGCCCGCCCATTTGAGACACATTACAATGCACTCGATGAAGACGTAAAACTTCGTATTTCTCTGGAATTGTATTTGAAACGATTGATCGTCGGCGGTTTGGAGCGTGTATTTGAAATCGGCCGTGTATTCCGTAATGAAGGTGTAGATACCCGTCATAATCCGGAATTTACATTGATGGAGCTGTATCAGGCATATACAGACTATGAGGGCATGATGGAACTCACAGAGAGCATGTACCGCTATCTGGCAGAGAAAGTATGTGGAAGCGCTGTAATTACCTACAATGGCATAGAGATTGACCTTTCTAAGCCATTTGAGCGCATCACAATGATCGACGCCGTAAAGAAATATGCAAACATTGATTTTAATGAAATAAAGACAGACGAAGAAGCTAAGAAACTTGCCGATGAGCACCATATCGAATATGAGGCTCACCACAAAAAAGGTGACATCATCAGTTTGTTCTTCGAAGAATTCTGCGAAGATAAATTGGTTCAGCCAACTTTCGTTATGGATCATCCAATCGAAATCTCACCTCTTACCAAGAAAAAACCGGACAATCCGGAGTTGGTAGAGCGTTTCGAGCTTTTCATCAACGGATGGGAAATGTGTAATGCGTACTCCGAGTTGAACGACCCAATCGATCAGAGAGAGCGTTTTAAAGCACAGGAAGAGGCATTTGCTGCAGGAGACGAAGAAGCGAACCACACTGACGAGGACTTCTTAAATGCATTGTCCATCGGTATGCCGCCGACAGGAGGTATCGGTTACGGAATTGACCGTCTGGTAATGCTTTTGACCGATTCGCCGGCGATCCGAGACGTAATCTTGTTCCCGACGATGAAGTCATTGGATAAGTAAAGTGCCGAAAATAAGGCGTTTCAACAGTATTGATACTACATGGTGCTACAATTAGTGCTACAAATATACAAGTTTTGATACGTTTCAGTACATGATAATAATTTATGCACCTGCGAAAAGAGAATCATAAAAAGGTTAAAACCCTTTTCAGAATGAGAAATCATTTTGGAAAGGGTTTTTTGTGTTATAGAGAAAATTTATATGAAAGGTGGTGATGGAGATGTTAAAAGTAAGATTATCTGGCACCAAAAAGGAACTTCGCTGGTTTTTAAAGAAAATGCAGCGAGATTGCCGGTGGCAGGTAAGAAATATTTCAAATTTTAGTTCTATAGAAAGAACGAATGGAAAGTATAAACGCTTATATGTAGATGTTTATCGAAATGAAAAATAACCAAAAAAATACGGAGGGTCAGAATTATGTGCAAAATAATTGCCATATGCAATCAAAAAGGTGGTGTATCCAAGACTACCACAACAGTAAATCTTGGAGTTGGTTTAGTAAGAGAAGGAAAGAAAGTGCTTGTCATTGACGCAGATCCACAGGGGAACCTGTCACAGAGTCTTGGAATTGAAAATCCGGATGAACTGGAGATTGCACTTCCAAGTATTATGGAGCAGATTATCATGGATAAGGATGTGGATGTGAAAAAAGGTATCATTCACCATGAAGAAGGACTTGACCTTATGCCATGCAACATTGACTTGTCAGGAGTGGATGTTTCTCTTGTAAATGCTATGAGCAGAGAGTTTGTTCTAAAAACATATGTGGAAAGCATGAGAGATTTTTATGATTACATTCTCATCGATTGTATGCCAAGTTTGGGAATGATAACGGTCAATTCGCTTACGGCATCGGATCGTGTATTGGTGCCGGTGCAGGCAGCTTATCTTCCGGTAAAAGGATTGGAGCAGTTAATCACGACCATTTACCGTGTGAAAAAGCATTTGAATCCGCAGATTCAGTTTGAAGGGATTTTGATTTCCATGCTGAATGCGAGAACCAATTATGCCAAGGACATTATGGAACTAATCAAGAAATATTATGGGGAATCCATTCCTATCTTTGAAAGTAAAATACCATTTTCGGTAAAAGCCGCTGAAACATCAGCAACAGGAGTGAGTATCTTTACACTGGATAAGAAACATCCGGTGGCACATGCTTACGAGAAACTGACAAAGGAGGTAATCGCTCATGAGTAGGACAAAGGCTTTGGAAAAAGTAAAATTAACGAGCTTTGATGATCTCTTTGGCGGAAGGGAAGCTGAAAAAGCTACTGAAGCAGGAGATGTGAGAGAGATACCGCTTTCCGAACTACATGAATTTCATAACCATCCGTTTCAGATTCGTTCCGATGAGGAACTGGCAGAGATGATTGAAAGTGTCAGAGAGCATGGTGTGCTGGTGCCGGGAATTGTCCGGAAACGCAAAGAAGGCGGTTATGAGATTATTTCCGGGCATACCAGGAAACACGTATGCGAAGTGCTTGGATTAGAAACAATGCCGGTATTTGTGAAAGAAATGGATAACGATGAAGCCAGTGTAGTTATGGTAGATTCCAATATTCAGCGGGAAAACATCCGGCCGAGTGAAAAAGCAAAGGCATACAAAATCAAGTATGATGCCATGAAGAATCAGGGCAAGGCAGGAAACAGCCTGAAGATGATGTCCGAGGAAAGTGGCGAAAATTATAAGATGATTCAGCGCTATATATGGCTTGCCAGATTAAGTGATGCACTGCTGGCTTTGGTAGATAATAAGCAGCTTGGATTGGTTCAAGGTGTCAGCCTGTCTGTTCTTTCGGAAGAAGAGCAGGGTATGGTTTATGATGCTGTTTGCCGGTATGGGAAGAAAATATCGACAATACAGGCAAATGAGATAAAGAAATTCAGTTTGGAGGGGAAATTAGATGCCGATAGATTGGAAGAGTATCTTTTTTCGACACCCAAGCAGAAAAAGAAAAAAGAAATTACTCTGAGAAATGAACGACTGTCAGAGTATTTTGGGGAAGAAGCCACAGAAGAGGAAATGATGGAAATCATTTTAGAGCTATTGGATGAATGGAAACAAAAGAGAGGAGGCGGACAAAATGAATAAGATTATTTTACTGGGAAATGTAACGAGAAATCCAAAAACTACAAGAAAGAAAAGTGAGGATGGAACGGACATTGTTATTACCAAATTTGATCTTGCGGTCAATCGAAAGACAAAGCAGAAGTCAAATGCGGATGCGGACTTCTTTCATTGCACCTCATTTGGAAAGCAGGCTGAATTTGTCGAGAAATATTTTCACAGCGGCTCTCGTGTATTGGTTATTGGGCGGGTACAGAACAATAATTATACAACCAAAGAGGGAAGCAAAGTTTATGGATTTAGTATCATTACAGAAGAGGTTGAGTTTGCACAGAAGAAAAGTGCGGAAAAACCGGCAAATAAAGAAAGTGATTTTTCATCTGTTGCAGATGAGGATCAACCATTCGATGGCAGGTAGGTGATATCATGGCAGAGGGTTTCTTCCGAAGTAAAAAGGGTTTTACAGTCGTTCAAAATGAAATAACCAGAGATGTGAATATTTCTTTGAAAGCAAAAGGTTTGTATCTGGTCATACAGGCATATATCTCCATGCCGGATAAGAAATGGACAAAAGAAGATTTTCGCAATTTGACCAAAGAGGGTAAGAAGGCATTTGACAGTGCATGGAAAGAATTAAAAGATTTTGGATACTTGAAGGTTCACTTTATGCCGGATAATGGTGTATGGCGGGCTGAGTATGAGTTGTTGGATGAACCGGATCTCGGACCACATACCCTATATCATAGCTGCGATGGAACGGTTTCCAGTAACAATCTGACAAGAGCAGAAAAGAAGCGGCAGGCGGATTTATCTGTAGAAGAGAATAAACAGGTTTCGTCTGAAAATATCAGCGATCCGGCTGCAGAAAAAGATGAAAATCACCGTTACCCCCCTTTTGGTACTAACGGTAAAGATGACCGTTACCCCCCTTACGGTAGTAACGGTAACGGTAATAACGGTTACGGTAGCAACGCAAATGGGGGTAACAATAATAAAGACTATAATATAAATCCTGATATAAAGACTAATATATTAAATCCTAATCTTAATCAATATCAGGATCAGGAGGTGATGCGTGAGGACTATTCGATGGAGTTTATAGAGCAGCATTATGAACTGGAACCAAGGTATGTTTCTGCTGTGCAGGAAAATTCGATCAACACGGTCAAAGATGTGCTTTATGATATTTTAAATACCCATAAACCGATGCTGCGGGTAATGGGAGAGGACAAACCGGCTACGGTTGTGAAATCACGGCTTTTGAAACTGAACCGATGTGATATTGATTATGCGATTGACCAATATCAAAAACAGGTGACGAAGGTACATAACCATAAGGCATATATGCTCACGGTTCTTTACCAGGCAAAATCGCAGGGTGAGTTGGATATCAGTAACCGTGTGATGTATGATTTTTATGGAGCAGGATGTAAAGCCGGTGATACAGGAGGTGGTGGCAGTGGATAATAAGGACAAGTCTGCCAGAATTCCGGTACTACTCCAGCTGGATAATCCGAAGCACAGACTGGTCTATAACATTCTTGAAAGTACAGACAACAAAAGTGCTTATATCCGGGAAGCGGTGATCTATTATCACAGGCATAAAGGCATATCTCCGGAGGAAGATGATGTTATGGATCACATCCGGTTGGTGGTACAGGAATGTAATCAACAGCTTTTAACCGAACTCGACAAGAGGATCGGAAGTAAAGATTTGATTGCCTATGACAAACTGAAAAATATATTTTAATCGACTGAAAAATACAGTATAATTTACATTGCTGGGAATGACCAGCGTACAGCAAGGAGCGTGAACGATATGAGAAAAATGATAAAAACAGGCATGGTATTTTTTATGGCGATGATGGTGCTTATGACGCAGCATGTTACGGCAGATGCAAAAACAAAAGTGCTGAACAAAAAGATGACCATCGACTTAAACAAGGATTCGGCAGGAATCCGCTTTGCGCCGACTAAGCTGAAGAAGTATTCCAAAGTAAAAGTCCGTGTGAAAAACAAAAAGGTGATGAAGGCGAAGGCAAAAGGCAGAAAGTATATCTACCTGAAAGGTAAAGCCGGAGGAAGAACCACCATGACAATCCGATTATATAAAGGTCATAAAAAGATGCGGGTGTACCATTACAGCATCAAGGTGATTGGAAAAGGACAGGATGGTTATAAGGCACAGGCAAAGGAAACATTTGTAATCCAGAACAAGTACCGGGCAGAGAAAGGTGTAAAGGCACTGACGTGGTCGGATAAGTTATATCGCTTTGCCCTGTACCGCTTAAAACACAGTGGATATGATGGACACAAAAATCTTCAACAGGATATGCAAGACTATTTTGGAGATATGCTGGTAAGCAATAACATATCTTTGGGAGAAAATATGGCAAGTGGACAGACAAGTGCTAAAGAAGTAATGCTTTCGTGGAAGCATAGTCCGGGGCATTACCGGAATCTGTTGAATAAAGATTATCAATGTGGTGCGATTGCCCGCTACAAGGATACCTGGTGTGCGGTATTTTACGATGGATCTCCAGAAAACATTTCCAAACGAAAACAGGACAGCTCAGACATAGTTGTTACCATTAAGCGTCAGGATAAAGCAAGCGGACAGTATATTGATGGTGCTACCATCGGTTATTATGAGGAAAACGACCGATGGAACACAAGCAAACGAATTACGGTAGGGGAGTCTGGAAGACAGATTGTCTTGGAACTTGGTAAAACCTATGTGTTTTATGAAAAGACAACACCGGATGGATATGATAAAGCGGAAAAGGTAACTATAACAGTAACGAAAGATATGCCAAGGGAGATCATTCTTTCAGGCAATTAAAATTTCATATAGCAACTGATAACGAAGCAGGAAATGTATGTAAGAAAGTCAATACATTTCCTGCTTTTTTGATTGGAGGAAAAAAGATGCCATTTCTCATCCGCCCACCACCGGATAGGGCAGAAAAAGTCCGGACAACAGATCAGTCTGCATCCTGACGCAGTGGATGCGGAAAAAAGAAATATGCGTAGAAATGAGGTTTATCATGAAATCAAAAGTAAAGAAGAGATGTAAGCAGATGCTGACAGGCTTGTTGGCATTATCTATGCTGTGCGGATTACTGCCACAAAATACGGTAAGCGTCAGTGCAGCAACGACGGCAAAAACAAAGGTATCTTCTTATGGAAGATTAGGAAATGTCGATGTCGGTTCAAAGACGAAAACGGGAACATGGTGGAAAATCAATGTTGGCAGTAAGACTGCATTTTGTCTCAGTCTTGGCAAAACTTGTCATACCGGAAATACTTATCAGGTGACGGATACTCATATCTGGAATCAAAATACCGGTGGAGAAAAACATGGTTACTATGCAAAGATTATCCGTTTTTATGTTAATGACTGTAATCGGGCAAAGAAGGGCTTTGTTCTTGGTCAGGCGCTTATTTGGGCGGTATCAGAGGGAAATACTTCTGAAGCAAATCTGAAAAATGTGATCAAACAGGTAAAAGCAAATACCGGGTATTTTCCGAATAAGACTGTAGCAGATCTTTATAAACAGATCTTTCAGCCAACAGGAGCATGGGAAGCACAGGCAACCATGTGGGAAAAGACCGGAGCAACAAAAGGCTATCAGAAATTGATCACAGTTGATGCAGATATTTTACAGAATCCAAATTACAAAACGATAACAGATCATACCTATTACCGTCAGAGAATTACATTGCATAAGCAGGACGAAGATGGGAAAGGACTAGGCGGCATTAAGTTTACTTTATCAGCAGACAATCTGGATGACTTATATTCCTTTGGAAAGTATGATCGCAGTGGAGAGAGTGCTAATTCTGCGGATGAAGATGATAATACGGAGTTTGAAGTAAGCGGACTCACAACAGATGGTGGGACCGTTGCCTGGAGAATGACTTATCGTCTGGAAGCAGATGAGATGGCTTATTATACGGATAATACTTTAGCGTCGATGAATGCAGACCAAAAAAAAGCTGCCAAGAAAGCTCTGGAAGATGACGGATACAAGCAGGGAGTTCACTTCGGAAAGAACATGACCAAAGCAGAGGCTGAGGATCTGATCAGAAAAGATCTGAATTCGCAGATAAAAAATATTTCCAATTCTTATACCTTGACAGAGGACAGTGTTGGAAACAATAAGAACATTTTCTTAGATCCGGCAATGGTCAAAGGGGTAAAAATCACCCTGAAAGAAGCAAACAGCTGGCAGAAAAACAGTAATGGAGACTGGCCGGACAAGTTGGTGGAACATCCAACGCAGTACAGCAAGGCGTATATGACAACGATCACCAATAAGTATAAAAAGGCAACGATCGTGGTGGCGAAGAAGTCTGGCGGCTCTGCTGACGGTTCGGCTCATGGAGATGCAACACTGGATGGTGCGGTATTCCAGTTGTATTCCGATAAGGCATGTACACAGAAAGCAAAGGTATTTGATGCTGCAGGCAATGCAAAAACTGCAGATGTCTATCGAATTAGTGGAGGAAAATTAACAACCGATTATCTCAGAAGCGGTAATACCTATTACCTGAAAGAGATACAAGCCCCGACAGGTTTTTTACTTAGTGATGAAGTCAAAGAATTAAAGATTGATGCTTTCGCTAAAACAGATGAATTTACACCGATTCTGTTTCAGACTAATTTCGCAGATATACCGATCAAAGGAAAGATTGCTGTGAAAAAGAAGTCTTATGATCCGACGAAGAAAGAGTATTACCCGGAGAATAACACAACTTTTCAGGTGTATTTGAAGTCGAAGGGCAGTTATGATAGTTGCGCCGATGATGAGAGAGCAACGATCAAAACAGATGCAGACGGTTATGCTGTAACCGGCGATCTGGTCTATGGAACTTATGTAGTGCATCAGGTGGATTCCGGCGATGTGGATGCCTATTATGTCGATGACTTTGAAGCAATGGTAACAGAAAATGGTAAGGTATATGAGTTTGAAAAGGTCAATGAGTTATTCAAGGCGTATTTCAAGATCATCAAGAAAGACAAGAATACGGAGAAAACAGTACTGAAGCCGGGAACCAGTTATCAGATCTATCAGGTAGTAGATGGAAAAGAAGAACTGGTAACACAGGAATACATGGAAGATGGCGAGAAAAAGACAGCAGACACCTTTATCTGTGATGAATCCGGTGAAGTAGTAACTGTAGATTCTCTTCGTTCCGGAACTTATCATATTTATGAAGTGGCTGCTGCAGATGGTATGCACATGAACCATCAGTATGTGGAGGTTGTGGTAAACAGCAAGGCGGACAATTATGAAAGTTACATTGATGAAGATGGATATCATCATGTAACGATCACGCTGGAGTATCTGAATGAGGAAACAAAAGGACGATTGAATCTCTTAAAAACCGGCGAGGTATTAAAAGGCTGGGATAAGGAGAAACAGGAGTTTATTTTTGAGGATGTAAAACTGGATGGTGCAGAATTTACCCTTTATGCGGATGGAGATATTGTGACACAGGACGGACAGAGTACCGACAATGCCCGTAACACATGGTTCAAAGATGGTGATAAGGTGGCTGTTCTTACAACCGGAAAAGGTGTGGAATTTACATCGGAATGCGGTGGCATTACCGGTTATACAATGGATGAAGACGGAACCATTCATGTGTCGCTGCCATTAGGAAAATATAAGCTGAAAGAGACAAAGACACCATACGGATATGTGTATCCGGATACCAAAGAGTGGTCTCTGGAATTTAAGTGGCAGGATGGTGAGGACGAATATGTCCTTAACAGTACCGATGCAACCGATGACAAGGGACTGCTCCATATCAAAAACGAATTCGCCGGCACGAAGCTGGAACTGATTAAGCAGGATGCAAAGACGAAGGAATCCATTGAAGGAGCACAGTTTGGTTTGTATTCCAAGCACGATATTTACAATTATGCCGGGGAAAAGATCGTAGATGCGGGAACGCAGCTTGCAACTTTAACTACAGGTGCGGATGGAAGTGTTGTATCAGATAAGAAATTGCCGCTTATGAGTGAGCTTTATACAAAGACTGCTTCTGCAGAAACAGCCGGAAGTGAAGCTGCGGCAACAAGTACTCCGGCGGCAACAGGACTGCCATTTGTACCATCACAGTCGGAAGTGACACCGGGGTTAGATCTGAGTGCGACAGCTTCTCCGATACCAACAAACGATGCTGCTGGTCTGAAGTTAAATTCCGGAGACTATTATCTGCAGGAGCTGTCCGTGTCCGACAGTTACTATATGGATACAACGCCGATCAACATTCATCTGGAGTATCAGGATGCAGAGACAAAGACGATCACAGCAAAGGCAGTCAAGGAAAACACACAGACAACCAATGTGGTCAGCAAGGTTGATGTAACAGGCTCGAAAGAGGTTGGTGGCTGTAAACTGGAGATCACGGATGCATCCGGCAAGAAAGTTATCAGTTGGACATCCGGGGACAAGGATTCGGTCAAAGTATATGTAACAGAGAAGGACGGCTACCAGAATTTTAAGTATTCGTTCGATGAGAAGGGAAATCTTCTTGTAGGAGGATTATTCCACGATAAAGAGTATACATTGACAGAAACAAGACCTGCAGACGGATATGTTACCGCCGATGCGATCGTTTATCAGATAAAATCTGTGATGGCATCCTCTGTGGCAGAAGATTCAACAGATACAGTAGCAAGCGGAAGTGCAGTTACGGTAAAACCTGTAAGTGGAAGTGCAGCACCCGGAGAAACAGGTATTTCTTATACATCTGTAGTTGCCGTGAAACAGAAAGATGGAAATTTTGCTGATCATACCGATGATAAGATCATTATGGTGGATGAGCAGACACACATCCAGCTTTTGAAACTGGACAAGGAGACAGGACAGGCTCTTGGTGGTGCAAAGTTTGTTGTAACCGATTCCAAAGGGAATAAAGTGATGAAATTTGTTACAAAAGATGATGCTTACGACATCACCGGCAAACTGGTCGTTGGAGAAACCTACACCTTTACAGAGGTTTTCGCTCCATCCGGTTATCAGTTGGCAAAACCGGTACAGTTGACAATCAAAGACACTGGAAAGGTGCAGACAGTGACCGTTAAAGATACACCGATTCCAGAAGTGCCGGATACACCACAGACAGGTGGAAACATGCCGATCATTCCGATTGCTGCAGGATTGCTTATGGTAGTTGGCGCAGCGGTGATGATCTGGAAGAGACGAACAGTGGTAAAGAAATAGGATTTTTGTAGACGCCTGGGAGTTTATTTGGTATAATTATGGTGCAGGGGACAAGGAATTGTTCCCTGCAAATCGAGATTTGAAAGGAGAAGTAAAATGCCATACATAACAATTGAAAGTGGAGTATTAACAGATGCACAAAAGGAACAGTTAATCAAAAGATTAACAGAAGTATCCTCTGAAATTATGAATGTACCACAAGAATTTTTTGCAACCACAATAAAAGAATTACCTGATAAAAATTTTGGTATTGGTGGTAAAACGATTGATAAAGTTAAAGCTGAATATATGCAGACACACAAATAACCCCCAATTTTTAGAACTAGAGAAATTCAAGTTTGGCGATTTGGTAAATCCCAATAAATTAATTTTATAGGGAACAGAAAATTTGAATTCTCACTTGAGGTATTTTAAGGGATTTAATAACTGTTATATCTTGTTATAAAAATTGCGGGGAACCCTGAAAATACTAAAGTTTTTGTGGGTGCCCTTTTCGTCAAATCTTGTATTTTGTTATATCGTTTTACCCTTGGTTACGCCCTCTAATAAGGGAAAAAACAAGGGAAAGAATTAGCACAACGGAGCGTAGAATTCCTTTAAAATACGGAACTCTACGCTCCGTTGGTAGACAAAAAAGCTTGTTTTTATAATAATAAGACCCGAAAGGAGGACAAGCATGGATCTGAATAAAATAGGTAAGTTTATTTCAGAGGAAAGAAAGAAGAAAAATTATACGCAGAAGCAACTTGCAGATATTCTTAATATTAGTGACAGAACAATTTCCAAATGGGAATGCGGCAAAGGATTTCCGGAAGTTTCATTGTTGCAGCCCCTTTGTAAGACGCTGGGAATTTCGGTGAATGAGTTGCTGACGGGTGAACGCTTGGATAAAGAGAATTATATGAAAAAGGCAGAACAAAAAATGGTTCATCTGGTAGAAGAAAAGAAAGAGAACAGAACGAAATTAATTCTGATTCTGTTAATGGGACTTATATCCATCATTTCTTTTGTGACGCTGATTGTTGTTGTAAATACATATGCGGAAGTAATAAGCAATCAGGCGAAAGGTATATTGGTGTTTATTGCATGTGCCGTTTTTTCGGTTGGTTTGCTTGCGCTGATGGAGGGAGAACGCACATTTGGATATTATAAGTGTTTACATTGTGAAGAAACCTTTGTTCCCGGCTTCATTAACTATACAATAGGAATGAATATCGTTGCGTTAAGAATGATGCGATGCCCGCATTGCGGCAAATGGAGATGGTGCCTGAAAGTACTGACAAAGAAAGAGAGAGATGAAGATGAAAGTGAAGGAACGTAATAAAATAATAATACAGATGGTAATTGCAATCATCGGTGTGGTTGGTGGTTTGTTGGGAGTGAATGCATTTTATCAATATGTGCTTATGAGTCTTCCACTTGTTGTTCGTATGGTTTTGATGATTGTAACATATTTACCGATTGCATTGGTTCCCTTTTGTATTGTGATATTTAATAAGGAAAAGTGGTCGGATTACGGTTTTTCCAAAGAGAAGATAGGATATCAGTTGTTGATTGGTCTTGCCATTGCTTTGTGTATGTCATTCGTATTTACAGTAATACCGCATCTGATCGGAAAGAGTGACTGGGTGAATAATCAACATATATATATTTATGCATGGCAGTATATATATGATTTTATCCAATGTATTGGTGCAGTTGCGCTGGTGGAGGAGTTTGTTTTTCGCGGATTCTTCTACAAGAAGTTAGAAACACTTTTCGGTTCCGCCGTAGGTGCGATTATAGGTTCGTCCATTTTGTTTGGTTTGTTTCATTTCTTGGGCGGAAATATCGGACAAATAATATTAACAGGTTTTATTGGCGCAATCTTTTGTATCTGTAGAGTTAAAATTAAGAATTGCACGTTGTTGTCGGTTATTATCGCGCATGGAGTGTATGATGCATTGATTACAGTATGGCTAAATGTTTTTACTTAAGTGACTAATTTATACATGAGTAGAAATACCACGGAGTACAAATCGAAGATTTGTGCGAAGGGTGTATTTCGCTCTGCGAGGCTCAAAATAATCTTTTGTGCCAGAATATATAAAAAGATTATGAATTTTTAGAAACTCATTGACAAAAGAAATGCATTTGGTACAATAATATTAAAGGAGAGTCCTGCCGATAAGTGGACGTTCAAAAAGCGTTAGGGTCGCTACGGTGACACTACATTCAAGGACTATGGAAACATAGTCCTTGAAATATTTTAAAGGAGAAATGAATGATTCAAGCACCATTAGAAGTATATCGTATTGATATGAAATACATCAGAAACTTACATAATATAGATGACAGAGTTTTATCTGTGTCGCCCCAGATTGGTAAGGATGAGAGACCATTTCTTGGAGTGATTGTTATTTGTAATGAACATAAATACTGCGTTCCGCTTTCTAAACCAAAGAAAAAGCATGAAAAGATGAGGGACAAGATTGATTTCAAAAAGATTGTACATAATGGAATGTTGATAGGTGTTTTGAATTTTAATCTTATGATACCGGTTGAAGATACATTAATCCAAAAGATAGACACCAAGATTCGCAAGCATGATAATACAGACACAAGAAAGAAAAAGGAATTACTGATCAAAGAATTGGAATGGTGTAATGAGAACGCTAGAGATTTGACGAATACAGCAAATGTCTTATATTCAAAATATGTATCTGGCGAGAAATTTTCGGCAAGAGAGCAATGTTTGGATTTTAAAAGAATGGAAAGTGAATGTAAAAGATTTGCAGAAAAGAAAAAGTAGTATTTCCCTTATCTGTTTTTCGTAAGGGAAAAAATAAGGGAAAAGTGCAAATTACATAGATGTTGATGGGATGGAAAGCCCGTAAATACGGGAAAGTTGAGAAAATACTCGAGAAATTTTGAAGTTGGCGGAGGTATAACAATGAGATATTCATGGCTTGATGACTACTTGATGGACAAGCCTGCGGTCACAAAAGATTTTAAGATAGAGTGGAACTGGATTCGTTATTTTATAGGCGGAAAAATGTTTGCAGCCGTGCTATTGGACAAGGAAAGTAAACCATACTACATAAATTTGAAGTTGGAACCTTTGGAGGGAGATTTTTGGCGTACACAATATGAAGATATTGTGCCAGGATACTACTCAAACAAACAGCATTGGAATTCAATTAAACCGGATGGCACTGTGCCAGATGAGTTATTAAAGGAGTTGTTGGATAAATCTTATGAATTGGTTTTCCGTGGTTTGAGTAAAAAGAAACAACAGGAAACATTAATTACAACTTATTGTGGACTGGACTGTACAGGCTGTGAATGGAGAGAGCCTTGCAACTGTAATGGGTGTGTATCTTCAAAGGGATTTCCATTTCACTGCAAAGAGAAAGCTTGTCCTATAGCTAGCTGTGCCATAAATAGAGACATTATATTTTGTGGAATGTGCAAAGATTTTCCATGTCAGTTGCTGATAGATTATTCCTGCGACAAAGAACACGGAGATACTCCAAGTGGAGCACGAATTGAAGCGTGTCGACTGATAAAATCCTTGCTGAAAAAGTAGTTTGTAAAATTTCAGTTTGTAGAAATAAAAAAGTTGGAATTTCCTAAAAATATTACGAACCGTCTCATTGAATAGGAATGGCATATAGATTATGCTTAATCAAGGAGGTGGCTGAAATGGCAAACGAAGATAAAAAAGATTTTAATGCAATGTTGCATGATAATAAGGATATGCCTAAAATTCAAACTATTACAGACCAGAAAAGTATTGAAAAATATGGTGGAAGTAAAATGTATTTTGCTCCGCCCATTGACTATGACAGGGTGATGAAAAAGATCCCTTATGGGAAAGTGATTACTGTTGGGAAAATACGAGAATACTTTGCGGAGTTGAGTGGTGCAGATTTTACAGAACCGATTACAGCAGGAATTTTTGTTTCTATTGCGGCATGGGCGAGTTACCAGCGTTCTGAAGTTGAAACGCCTTATTGGAGAACATTGAAGGCAAATGGAGAATTAAACGCTAAATATCCAAACGGTGTTGAGGCTCAGAAAGAAAAATTAGAAGCCGAAGGGCACATCATTATTCGAAAAGGGCGTAAAAATGTACGATATTATGTAAAGGACTATGAAAAAATCTCTTTGATTTACAATAGATGGATTCTAGTTTTTGAGGCTGGATAAACTCAAACTTGAAGGAGTGTTATAATGGAAATTAGATATATCAATAAAGGATAATCTGAGAGCAAAAAAGTTTTATGAAAAGAACGGATTTATTTGTTCTTACGAATACCTTAATGACAATATCGCAGGTAAAGAATTAAGAGAAGTCATGTACACATATAAATTACAGGAGCTTCCTGTATAATTAAAAATATAGAGAATCCCAAGAAAGAAGGTTGAGAAAAAAATACCTCAGTGTAAAATA
>UQAQ01000045.1 GCA_900539115.1 uncultured Roseburia sp. | reverse complement strand
ATAAACTGAGCTCAAAATCTTGAAATTATCAAAGGGCTGGTCTGCTTACATTTTTCCGAAAAACAATTTACGCTATCTTTCAAATAGAAAGTTATTGTAAAAGAATGAAAAAAATGTTACAATGAGAAAGCAATTAGTTTGTGTAAAATGCAATGCGTGCCGAAATGTACGCAGAAATGGAGGAATATTATGAGTATCATGTACAAAAGTACAAGAAGCAACAGTGAAAAAGTGACCGCTTCCCAGGCGATTTTAAAAGGACTGGCAGACGATGGCGGATTGTTTGTGCCGGATTCCATTCCTGCACTGGATGTAGAATTGGAGAAACTGGCAGGGCTTTCTTATCAGGAAACTGCATATGAAGTAATGAAACTGTTTTTGTCAGATTTTACCAAAGAAGAGCTGCTTCATTGTATTCATGGTGCTTATGACGATAAATTTGATACCAAAGAAATCGCACCATTGGTCAAAAAAGACGGTGCGTTCTATCTGGAATTGTTCCATGGCAAAACAATTGCCTTTAAGGACATGGCATTGTCAATCCTGCCATATCTGATGACGACATCCGCAAAGAAAAACGGAGTAAAAAATGAAATCGTTATTTTGACGGCGACTTCCGGAGATACAGGAAAAGCTGCACTTGCCGGTTTTGCAGATGTGGAAGGTACTAGTATTATCGTATTTTATCCGAAAAACGGAGTAAGTCCGATTCAGGAAAAACAGATGCTGACACAAAAAGGAAAAAATACCAATGTAGTCGGAATTATCGGGAACTTCGATGATGCTCAGACCGGTGTAAAACAGATGTTTAATTCGAAAGAACTTGCCAAAGAAATGGATGCGGCAGGATACCAGTTCTCTTCCGCAAACTCCATCAATATCGGTCGTTTGGTTCCACAGATCGTATATTATGTTTATGCGTATGGCCAGCTTCTCCGTCAGGGTGAACTGAAAGCCGGAGAAAAGATGAATGTTGTCGTTCCAACCGGAAACTTTGGTAATATTCTTGCCGCTTATTATGCAAAAAATATGGGAATTCCAATCGAGACATTGTATTGTGCTTCCAATGAAAATAAAGTATTGTTTGATTTCTTCCAGACAGGTACATATGACCGTAAGAGAGAATTTATCCTTACGACATCGCCATCGATGGACATTTTGATCTCAAGCAACTTGGAGCGTTTGATCTACCGTATTACCGGGGAAGATGCTGCACAGACCAAAGCATTTATGGATGCTTTGACGGCAAAAGGCGAGTACAGCATTACGCCGGAAATGAAAGAAAAACTGGCAGATTTTGTCGGCGGATTTGCTTCCGAAGAGGAAACCCATGCGACGATCAAAGAGGTTTATGATAAGACAGGCTATATTATGGATACACACACCGCAGTAGCAAGCAATGTATATTATCAAAAAGCTGCGCAAACCGGTGTGAAAACAGTGATCGCATCGACAGCAAGCCCGTACAAATTTACAAGAAGTGTCATGGACTCCATCGATGAAAAATATGACAGCATGACGGATTTTGAACTCGTAGATGAATTGAATAAACTTTCCGGTGTGAAAGTACCACAGGCAATTGAGGAGATTCGAACTGCTCCAATTCTGCATGACAGGGTATGCGACAAATCGGAAATGGAAAAAACAGTAAAAGAAATCCTTGGTTTATAGGAGACAGGCAGATGAAATTTCGACCATGTATCGACATTCATAATGGAAAAGTAAAGCAGATTGTCGGTGGCAGTCTGCAGGATGCCGGGAACCGGGCAAAAGAGAATTTTGTCTCGGAGATGAGTGCTGCCGATTATGCCGATTTATATAAGAAGAAAAATCTTCGCGGAGGGCATGTGATCCTCTTAAATCCGGCAGGAAGCGAGTATTATGAGGAAGACAGACGACAGGCCGAAGAAGCCCTGGCTGCGTATCCGGATGGATTGCAGGTCGGAGGCGGTATTACCGTAGAAAATGCGGCGCATTTTATCAAAGCGGGTGCCAGCCACGTAATAGTTACTTCCTATGTATTTGCAGAAGGCAAGATTCATTTTGACCGTCTGGAGGCACTGCGGAAAGAAGTTGGAAAAGAGCACCTTGTGCTTGACTTGAGCTGCCGCCCGAAAGAAGAAATATATTATATCGTTACAAACCGCTGGCAGAAATTTACAGATCAACCACTTAATGAAGCATTGATGGACGAACTGAGCCAGTATTGTGATGAATATCTTGTACATGGTGTAGCCGTGGAGGGAACCGGAACCGGAATCGATTGCGAACTGGTTCAGATCCTGTCCCGCTGCAATAAACTTCCGGTAACGTATGCCGGAGGAATTGGATCTTTTTCAGATCTTGAAAAACTGGATTCTTTATCCGGTGGAAAAATGGATTTCACGATCGGAAGTGCCTTAGATCTATTTGGTGGAAAAATGAAATTTGATGAGGTGCTGAAACACTATTCGTGAATTTCAAAACAATCTTGAAGATACCGAAAAATGGACGTTTGCAGATGCGGCGTTCATTTTTTTTGAAAAAAAGGGTTGAAATATTTCTTTTTCATGTTATAATTATTACATAAATGTTACAAAACGTAACAAAATATATTACAAATATTGCTAAAATGATACAGACATCATTTTGACATGGAGGTTAATTTTTATTATGTTTTCAAAAAAAGTGTTAAAGACAATCCTTACCTTTCTTCTTGTGATCGCATGTGCGGCAGTTAGTCCGGCACAGACATCTCAGGCGGCAGAAAAATCATATACAGATAATGATTTAAAATACATGGCAGCGATCATCTACTGTGAAGCCGGCAATCAGTGCTACGCAGGAAAAATAGCTGTTGGCTGTGTGGTTATGAACCGTGTAAAATCTTCAAACTTCCCAAATACGGTATTGAAAGTAATTAAGCAGAGAGGGCAGTTTAGTCCGGTCCGCCAGGGAAAATTTGCAAGAGAAACTAAAAATGTTGAACGTGGGAAATATTCTTCCGGAGCCAGAAGAGAGTGCATGAAAGCCGCTCAGGAAGTGCTGGAAGGACAGCGCATGGTGACGTACAAAGGCCGAAAAATGAGTATGAAAAAGTACCATTTTTTCAGCCAGAGACTTTCCAGTCCGAAACTTCGTATCAGCGGACACCAGTTTAAATAAAGACAAAATACAAAAAAATGAGAAAAAACGCAATTACCACTTGAAATTTTTAACCAAATTGGTTAGAATAGACTTAAGAGTTTGTAAAAAATTTAACAAACATACTTAAAAGTAAATTTTAGGAGGAATCGACAAATGGCAGTAAAAGTAGCGATTAATGGATTTGGACGTATCGGACGTCTTGCTTTCAGACAGATGTTTGGAGCAGAAGGATATGAAGTAGTAGCAATCAATGACTTGACAAGCCCTAAAATGCTTGCTCACTTATTGAAATATGACTCATCTCAGGGTAAATATGCTCTGGCTGATAAAGTTTCTGCTACAGAGGATTCTATCATTGTTGATGGACAGGAAATCAAAATCTACAAAGAGGCAGATGCAACAAACTGTCCTTGGGGAGAACTTAAAGTAGACGTAGTTCTTGAGTGTACAGGATTCTATACATCCAAAGAAAAAGCTTCTGCTCATATCAAAGCAGGTGCTCGTAAAGTAGTTATCTCCGCACCAGCAGGAAACGACCTTCCTACTATCGTATACAACGTAAACCATGACACATTGAAACCAGAAGATACAGTAATTTCTGCAGCTTCTTGTACAACAAACTGCTTGGCTCCTATGGCTAAAGCATTGAACGACCTTCGTCCGATCAAATCCGGTATCATGAGTACAATTCACTCATATACAGGAGATCAGATGACATTGGATGGTCCTCAGAGAAAAGGCGATCTTAGAAGATCCCGTGCAGCTGCAGTAAACATCGTTCCAAACAGCACAGGTGCTGCTAAGGCTATCGGTCTTGTAATTCCTGAGTTGAATGGTAAATTGATCGGATCTGCTCAGCGTGTACCATGTCCTACAGGTTCTACTACAATCCTTGTAGCAGTTGTTGAAGGAAAAGTAACTGTTGACGAGATCAACGCAGCTATGAAAGCAGCTGAGACAGAGTCTTATGCTTACAACGAAGACGAAATCGTATCTTCCGATATCATCGGTGCTACAGCTGGTTCTATCTTCGATGCAACTCAGACAATGGTATCTCCTATGGATGATGGAAATACACAGGTACAGGTTGTATCTTGGTATGACAATGAAAACTCTTATACAAGCCAGATGGTAAGAACAATCAAATACTTCAGCGAGTTGGCTTAAGTTTAAGACAAACACAATTCATATTTGAAACCCAAATGGGTCCGGTCTGTATGGACCGGACCCATTTTTGAAATGAGGCGGGGATTCCGCTCAAAATGTTATGCGTGTTACGCGGAAATGAGGTAAATTATGTTAAACAAAAAATCAGTAGATGATATCAATGTAAAGGGCAAAAAAGTTCTTGTACGCTGCGATTTCAATGTACCTTTGAAAGATGGCAAGATCACAGATGAAAACCGTCTTGTAGCAGCTCTTCCTACCATCCGGAAATTGATCAAAGATGGTGGAAAAGTCATTCTTTGTTCTCACCTTGGTAAGCCAAAAGGAGAGCCAAAACCAGAACTTTCTCTGGCACCGGTTGCAGTTCGTCTTTCCGAACTTCTTGGACAGGAAGTAAAATTTGCAGCAGATGCTAACGTAGTAGGCGACAATGCAAAAGCAGCCGTAGCCGCTATGAACGATGGAGATGTTGTTCTTCTTGAGAATACACGTTATCGTGCAGAAGAGACAAAGAACGGAGAGGCTTTCTCCAAAGAACTTGCTTCTCTTGCTGACATATTTGTAAATGATGCATTTGGTACAGCACACCGTGCACACTGCTCTAATGTTGGTGTAACAGAATATGTTGACACTGCTGTAGTTGGTTACCTGATGCAGAAAGAGATCGATTTCCTTGGAAATGCAGTAAACAGCCCGGAGAGACCATTTGTAGCTATCCTTGGTGGAGCCAAAGTAGCAGACAAATTGAATGTTATCTCTAACCTTCTTGAGAAATGTGATACATTGATCATCGGTGGTGGAATGGCTTATACATTCTTGAAAGCAAAAGGATATGAAATCGGTAAATCTCTTGTTGACGACAGCAAGATTGATTATTGTAATGAAATGATGGAAAAGGCAGAAAAACTTGGCAAAAAACTGCTTCTTCCTGTAGATACTGTAATGATCGAAGATTTCCCTAATCCAATCGATGCTCCTGTAGATACCACGGTATGTGCAGCAGATCAGATGGATGCTTCCAAAGAGGGATGCGATATCGGACCTAAGACGGTTGAATTGTACTCCGATGCTGTAAAGACAGCAAAGACGGTAGTATGGAACGGACCTATGGGCGTATTCGAAAACCCTACATTGGCAGCAGGTACAAAAGCCGTTGCAGCAGCTCTTGCTGAGACAGATGCTATCACGATCATCGGTGGTGGTGACAGTGCAGCAGCTGTAAACCAGCTTGGATATGGCGACAAGATGTCCCACATCTCCACCGGTGGCGGAGCTTCTCTTGAATTCCTGGAAGGAAAAGAACTTCCTGGTGTTGCAGCAGCAGACGACAAATAAGAAAAATAGCAGGTATTTTAGTGAGAAAGGAAGCGGGAACATGGCAAGAAAGAAAATTATCGCCGGCAACTGGAAGATGAATAAGACACCTTCGGAAGCCGTTGCTTTGGTAAATGAATTAAAACCACTCGTAGCAAATGACGAAGTAGATGTAGTATTCTGCGTACCGGCCATTGACATTATTCCATGTATGGAAGCAGCCAAAGGAAGTAATATCCAGATTGGCGCTGAAAATATGTACTTTGAGGAAAGCGGAGCATATACCGGTGAGATCGCACCAAATATGCTGACCGATGCCGGAGTAAAATATGTAGTTCTTGGACATTCTGAGAGACGTGAGTATTTTGCTGAGACAGACGAGACAGTAAATAAGAAAGTGCTCAAAGCATTTGAACATGGTATTACACCGATTATTTGCTGTGGCGAAAGTCTGACACAGAGAAAACAGGGGATTTACATCGACTGGATCCGTATGCAGATTAAGATTGCGTTCCAGAACGTGACAGCAGACCAGGCAAAGACAGCGGTTATCGCTTATGAGCCAATCTGGGCAATCGGAACCGGTGAAACAGCGACATCCGATCAGGCAGAAGAAGTCTGCAAGGCAATCCGTGACTGTATCGCAGAAGTTTATGACGATGCGACAGCAGCAGAGATCCGTATTCAGTACGGCGGTTCTGTAAATGCCGGAAATGCAGCAGAATTGTTTGCAAAACCGGATATCGACGGAGGCCTCGTAGGCGGTGCCTCTTTGAAACCGGATTTTGGCAAGATCGTAAATTACAAATAATGTAAAATTGTTTGCAATAGCGGCGGCACAGGAATGAATTGTTCATTTCGTGCTGCCGTTTTATCGTTGGAGGTTTCATGGAAGAGTTGAAGTATTATATGTTTCACAAACCGCGTGGCTGCATTACGGCAGTAACGGATCCGACACATAAAACGGTGATGGAATATTTTGCCAATGAAAAAGTGGAAGGACTTCATCCGGTCGGGAGATTGGACAAAGATACCGAAGGACTTTTACTCATTACCAATGATGGAAAATGGAATCAGGAGATCATGCATCCGGAAAATCATGTGCCAAAAACCTATTTCTTTTGGGCTTTGGGAGAACTGGATGAGGAAAAAATCCATCGGATCGAGACCGGAGTCGAACTTCGTGGAATGACGGCTAAGCCGGCCGAGATCAAGCGGTGTGAAACAAAGACATTGGGAGATATTCTGGATCTGGCAAGCGGAATCCGGATCGGAAATCGGAAAGAGCAGGCTGTTTTTTCCGGAACAATCATAATTACGGAAGGAAAAAAACATCAGGTCCGCCGAATGCTGAAAGCGGTAGGATGTTATGTGGTCTATCTGAAACGGATCGCCATTGGAAATTTGTGTTTGGATGACACATTGTGTCAAGGTAAATATCGGGAATTGACAGAAAGTGATAAAAGTAAAATTTTTATTAAGAAATAGAGAAGATAGTCCGATATACTTTTTGAAAACCAGGTAATAGGAATATAATGGAGGAAAAAGAGCATGAAACGAAAAACATTAGCGTTACTGCTTGTCGTGGCGATAGTAATGAGCCTTTTTGCCGGACAGCAGTATCAAAGTACTAAAGTGCAGGCGGCAGCCGAGGATGAGATTGTATTGGGAAGTCTGGTTAAGGCTTCAGAAGGTACCTATTATACTTATCCGAATGCAGAGGTGAAATTGGCTGATTCTACAAAGGCGTTTCACAATCTTACCATTACGGTTGACAGCGGACATATTATGACAACGGCGACACAGATTGCCGGCGTAACAGGACATGGTGTTGTATCCGGAGCGGATATGAATGTCGGTTTTACGGACCTTACCACGACAGACCGTTACGAATCAATTTCTTTTGATTTTTCCGCAGGAGCAGGAAAATCAGATGTTGAAACATTTGTCCGTCAGCTTCGTTTTACCACATCCAACAAGGTACAGAAAGTATCGGTATGTGCGACGACTGAAGGAACAAGTGCGACAACAGAAATTACAGTAAATGGAAACACAGTAGAACTGAAATATTTTAATGGTCATTATTATGGATTTGTTCCGGAAAAGATTTCCTGGAATGAAGCTTATAAAATTTCCAAAACATTGAATTTCAATGGGGTACAGGGATATCTGATGACGCTGACATCCCGTGCAGAAGACCGCTTTATTCTGTCTTCATTCCCATTATATGGAAAACTTGCTCAACCCGGATGGATGGGATGTACTCGTGCGATTCTTGTTTCCGGAAGTTCGTATACGGACGCAGAGACGCAGTGGGAAGCATTGAAAAAATTTAAAGATGCGACGAAAGACGAATATGCCTGGAGATGGGTATCCGGTCCGGAGACGGGAACGATTTTCGGATATCAGACGACAGCTTATGGTTATGGTCCCGGTGACGGTGGATTTGAAACGCTGGACGGTCAGTTCTCAAACTGGAGTACATCCGGAAATATCGAGCCAAATGGTGGTGATGTTACGGATGAAGCTTATGGATTCTATGGTAAATATGATTATGGCCGCTGGAATGATAACCCGGATGTATCTTATGAAATTTTCGGTTACTATATCGAATTTGGTGGCTTTCCGGGAGATGCCAAAAAGATTGAGGACAACCTGGGACAGATCATTGTTTCTGATGAAGAGACAACACCGGAAGTAATTACGGATGGAACCTACAGTGAGGTGTCCCCAAGTGCGACACCAACAGCGACACCGGTGCCACTGATATCGATCCGTGACGTGGTTAAGATTGAGAATACGACAAAGGATTCTGCCGGAAATGAGGTTGTAAAAGAAGGAACCGTATTGACAGCAGATATAACAGGCGTAAACCCACCAGGATCACATGATACATTGACATACCAGTGGTTTACGAAAGATGCGGACGGAAATCTTATTGAGATTCCGGGAGCAACGGATTCGAACTATACATTGAGATTCGAAGATGCAGATAAAACATTTGTTGTGCGCGTAACAGGAAATGGAGAGTACATAGGAAGTCTTGATTCCGCTCCGTTTAGTGCCAAACGTACCGATGCGGATATCACTATCCCACAGCCAACACCGGCAGCATCCGGAAGTCCGGCAGCAAATGATAAATTGACAATAGTTGTAAATCCAACGATTGAGGACTATGTTTATAGCTTGCAGAAACCGGATGGAACCAATGTGAATCCGAATACAGAAATGACCGTAACAGACAAAGACGGAAATGTGCTCACTCCGGATGCCGATGGCTATTATGAACAGCCGGCCGGAGGAGAGATTAAATTTACCGAACTTAACAAAGACAAGACCTATGTTATCGTAAAGAAAAAGAAAGATGGTACAGATCAGGGAACCGGTGGTGTCGTTGGCCCGACGGTAGAAGATGTTACGACAAAATACGATGACAAAAAGACGGAAGACAAGAAGGACGATACGATTGATATCGTTGTAGATCCTGCTCTTTCGGATTCGGTATATGCAATCCGTAAATGGGAAGACGGAAAATGGAATGATATTTCAGTTATCAAAAACAGTGATGGAAAATGGGTTCCTTCTGACAGCGGAAAGGTTTGGACCGATGGTGGAGAGACCAATGTCACATTTGGGGATCTCCCGGCGGATGGAACCTATAAAGTCGTTGCTAAATCCAAAGACGGAAATGTGATAAAAGACATTACACCGGGGGAGGTAATTGGCGGTTCCGGCAATATTAAGGCAGAGCAGCCAACGGTGACACCAAGTGCAGTACCATCTGCGACGCCGGCAGGAACGACGGGAACCACACCGGGAAATGGAACTACACCGGAAGCACCACAGACTTCTGCAGCTCCTTCGTTTACCAAAGAGGTGGAGAAAACAGCAGGTGATTTTGTCAAAGATCATTTTACGGATGAAAAAGGTGAGATCATTACTAAAGTAACCGACCTGACGAGAGATAAGATTACATCCGGTGAAGCGGCCTGGAAAAAATTGACAGATACAGAAAAACAGGCAGTCAATCAGCTGATTTTGCAAAAAGGTGGAAAATATACGTATGAACAACTTTTGAAAAAAGCAAAAGCGTATAAGATTCCCGGATTTAAGGTAATCAAGTTCATGCAGAAGAAATCAAAAGCAAAATTGAAACTGATTAAATGTAAAGGAGCAAAGATCGTTTGTACTTCGACAAATAAAAAGATTGCTACCGTTGATAAAAAAGGTGTGATCTCAGCGAAAAAACCGGGACGTGCAATCGTAACATTTACGGCGATGAAAGGAAAATACACCAATCGTCTCGTAATTGATGTTCGTGTAAAGAAGAAATTTAAAAATGCGAAGGAATTGACAAAGTTCAAATCCAACGTGATCAAAACTCCGACCGTATTGGTCGCAAAGAAACGTCTTTTGAAGAAGAGCAGCCGGATTGATGTATATGATCTGGAGAAAAAATCGAAAGTACAGTATAAGCCGATTAAAAAGAAGATCCTTACGATCAACAAAAAAGGAAAATATACCGGTAAAAAGCGTGGAAGTACGCTGGTTCAGGTAAAGATCAATCAGAATAAGAAAGTATATCTGTTATATGTCTATGTAACGATTTACTAAGTGTGAAAAGAGGAGAATTCAGGAAATTCCGACCTGGTTTCTTCTCTTTTTTTATAACGATTCCAAATGATGGATCTGTATTCTTTGTTATTATTCATAGAATTGCCCGAAAAAAAAGAGAAATTTGCAAAAAAACACTTTATCTTTCGGGGTAAAGTGTGTTATAATATTCACAGCGACATTTCAAAGAGTTTTTGAAGGTCAAACTAATACTATATTTAGGAGGAATTAATAAACATGGCAAAATGGGTTTATTTGTTCAGTGAAGGAAACGCTAACATGCGCGAACTCCTTGGTGGTAAAGGTGCGAACCTTGCCGAGATGACAAGTCTTGGTCTTCCGGTACCTCAGGGATTTACTATTACAACAGAAGCTTGTACTCAGTATTATGAGGACGGCAGAGAGATCAATGATGAAATCCAGGGACAGATCAATGAGTACATCGTGAAGATGGAAGAGATCACAGGAAAGAAATTCGGTGATCAGGAGAATCCTCTTCTTGTATCCGTTCGTTCCGGAGCACGTGCATCTATGCCGGGTATGATGGATACCATCCTTAACCTTGGTTTGAATGAGACAGTAGTAAACGTAATCGCAGAGAAATCCGGAAATGCTCGTTGGGCATGGGACTGCTACCGTCGTTTCATTCAGATGTATTCTGACGTTGTTATGGAAGTTGGTAAGAAATACTTCGAAGAGCTCATCGATAAGATGAAAGCTGACAGAGGTGTTCAGCAGGACGTTGATCTGACAGCAGATGATTTGAAAGAACTTGCTTCTCAGTTCAAAGCTGAATATAAAGCAAAAATCGGCGAAGATTTCCCAGACGATCCAAAAGAGCAGTTGATGGGCGCTATCAAAGCCGTATTCCGTTCATGGGACAACCCACGTGCAAATGTATATCGTCGTGACAACGACATCCCTTATTCTTGGGGAACTGCTGTAAACGTACAGTCTATGGCATTTGGTAACATGGGTGATGACTGTGGTACAGGTGTTGCATTTACTCGTGACCCTGCTACAGGAGAGAAGAAATTGATGGGAGAATTCCTTAAGAATGCACAGGGTGAAGACGTTGTTGCCGGCGTTCGTACACCGATGCCTATCGCTCAGATGGAGCAGGAATTCCCAGAAGCATTCGCTCAGTTTAAAGAGGTTTGCGCTACACTTGAAAATCACTACAGAGACATGCAGGACATGGAGTTTACTGTAGAAAACAGAAAATTGTACATGCTTCAGACACGTAACGGTAAGAGAACAGCTCAGGCTGCTTTGAAGATCGCTTGTGATCTGGTAGATGAGGGAATGAGAACAGAGGAAGAAGCAGTTGCTATGATTGATCCTCGTAACCTCGATACCCTTCTTCATCCACAGTTTGATGCAGCTGCATTGAAAGCTGCTACTCCAATGGCAAAAGCACTTGGTGCTTCTCCGGGAGCTGCTTGTGGTAAAATCGTATTTACTGCAGAAGATGCAGAAGAGTGGAATGCCCGCGGCGAGAAAGTCGTACTTGTTCGTCTTGAGACATCTCCGGAAGATATCACTGGTATGAAAGCTTCCCAGGGTATCTTGACAGTTCGTGGTGGTATGACAAGCCATGCAGCCGTAGTTGCACGTGGTATGGGAACATGCTGTGTATCCGGTTGTGGTGACATCAACATGGACGAAGCAAATAAGAAATTTACATTAAATGGTAAAGAGTTCCACGAAGGAGATCCAATCTCTATCGATGGTTCTACAGGTAACATCTACGACGGAATCATTCCTACCGTAGACGCTACAATCGCTGGTGAGTTCGGACGCATCATGGGATGGGCTGACAAGTTCCGTACTATGAAGGTTCGTACAAATGCAGATACACCTGCAGACGCTAAAAAAGCTCGTGAGCTTGGTGCTGAGGGTATCGGACTCTGCCGTACAGAGCATATGTTCTTCGAGGAAGACAGAATCGCTGCTTTCCGTGAGATGATCTGTGCAGATACAGTAGAGGAAAGAGAAGCTGCATTGGAAAAAATCCTTCCATATCAGCAGGGAGACTTCAAAGCACTTTACGAAGCTTTGGAAGGAAACCCGGTTACAATCCGTTTCTTGGATCCGCCTTTGCATGAATTTGTTCCTACAGAGGAAGCAGATATCAAGAAATTGGCTGATGCTCAGGGCAAATCCGTAGAAGACATCAAAGCAATCATTGCTTCTCTTCACGAGTTCAACCCTATGATGGGACATCGTGGATGCCGTCTTGCTGTAACTTATCCGGAAATCGCTAAGATGCAGACAAAAGCAGTTATCCGCGCAGCTATCGAAGTTCAGAAAGCTCACGCTGACTGGAACATCAAACCTGAGATCATGATCCCATTGATCGGTGATGTAAAAGAATTGAAATATGTTAAGAAGTTTGTAGTAGAGACCGCTGACGCAGAAATCGCAGCAGCTAGTGTAAACCTTGAGTACGAAGTTGGTACTATGATCGAGATTCCACGTGCTGCATTGACAGCTGATGAGATTGCAAAAGAAGCTGACTTCTTCTGCTTCGGTACAAACGACTTGACACAGTTGACATTTGGGTTCTCACGTGACGACGCTGGTAAGTTCCTTGATGCTTACTATGATGCTAAGATCTTCGAGAACGATCCATTTGCTAAACTTGACCAAGATGGTGTTGGTAAGTTGATGGAAACAGCTCTGAAACTTGGAAAACCTGCAAACAGCGCACTTCACTGCGGTATCTGTGGTGAGCATGGTGGAGATCCATCTTCTGTAGAATTCTGCAACAAGATCGGTCTTGACTATGTATCCTGTTCTCCATTCCGTGTACCTATTGCACGTTTGGCAGCAGCACAGGCAGCAATTGCGCAAAAGAGTAAATAATAAACAGTATGTCCATTGTTGCGATATAACGGTTACTCGCGAGGATGTTAGAGCCTTTATGGCGAGGCGCGAGGAGTACAAGAAAGCCAACAGATTTAAGGATATTACTGTGAAAGTATTTATCTAGTATGCATAAATATCAGCAAGGGAAAGTATAGTTATATGCTTTCCCTTGTTTTGCAATAAGAGAAAGCAAAATTTGGGAATAAGTCCTAATTAAATTGATTAGGATTTGTTCCCATTTTTTATTTATAAAAATCATGTAGAACTGGAGGTGAATGAAAATAGGATTTCTGAATATTTCAGACACAAGAAATGAGATTCGACACATGATTAAAAGATTGGAGAGAGACAAGCAATATGAAATTATTGAAGTGTCTAATATCAAGTCGAATCAAAAAAATCCAAAGTACTGTCATGTGTGTATTAAGTATCAGCGGATAAGTAATAAACAGAAATAGTAAACGAAAGAATACGGAGGGTCAGAATTATGTGTAAAGTAATAGCGATTTGTAATCAGAAAGGTGGCGTGTCCAAGACCACCACAACAGTAAATCTTGGAGTTGGAATGGTAAGAGCAGGAAAGAGGGTGCTTGTAATTGATGCAGACCCACAAGGAAATCTTTCACAGAGTCTGGGTATTGAAAATCCGGACGAACTGGAGATGGCACTTCCTAGTATTATGGAGCAGATTATCATGGACGAGGAGTTTGACGTTTCAGAGGGAATTATTCATCATGTGGAAGGAATTGACCTTATGCCTTGTAACATTGATTTATCCGGTGTGGATGTTTCTCTGGTTAATGCAATGAGCAGGGAGTTTGTGCTAAAGACCTATGTGGATTGCATGAGAGAATACTACGATTACATTCTCATTGACTGTATGCCAAGTTTGGGAATGATAACGGTAAATGCTCTTACGGCATCCGATAGTGTGTTGATTCCGGTGCAGGCTGCTTATTTACCGGTAAAGGGTTTGGAGCAGTTAATTACGACAATCTTTCGGGTTAGAAAGCATCTAAATCCGAGGATTCGGTTTGAGGGGATTCTGATTTCCATGCTGAATGCAAGAACTAATTATGCAAAGGATATTATTGAACTAATCACGGAATATTATGGTGAATCCATTCCAATCTTTGATAGCCGGATTCCTTTTTCTGTAAAGGCCGCAGAAACATCAGCAGCCGGAGTAAGCATATTTTCGCTGGACAAGAAACATCCGGTAGCCGGTGCTTATGAAGAACTGACAAAGGAGGTGCTTGCTCATGAGTAGAACAAAGGCATTAGAAAAAGTGAAATTAACAAGGTTTGATGATTTGTTTGGTAGTAAGGAGGCGGAGCCTGCGGTAGAAGCCGGAGAAGTAAAGCAAATACCAATCTCGGAACTTCATGAGTTTCACAACCATCCGTTTCAGATTCGCTCAGATGAAGAACTGGAGGAAATGATAGAAAGCGTACGTCAGCATGGTGTGTTGGTGCCGGGAATTGTACGACCACGAAAAGAAGGCGGTTATGAGATTATTGCCGGACATACAAGAAGACATGTTTGTGAACTGCTTGGCATTGATACCATGCCGGTTTTTGTAAAGAATTTGGATGATGATGAAGCCAGTCTGATTATGGTAGATTCCAACATCCAGCGAGAGAACATCTTACCCAGTGAAAAGGCAAAAGCCTACAAAATCAAGTACGATGCCATGAAGAACCAGGGCAAGGAAGGAAACAGCCTTCAAAAAATGTCGGAGGAAAGCGGCGAGAATTATAAGTCCATACAAAGATATATCTGGCTTGCCAGACTTAATGATAATCTTTTAGGAATGGTAGATAAAAAGAAACTGGGTTTTATCCAGGGGGTAAGTTTATCGGTTCTTTCCGATCAAGAGCAGGAAATGGTTTATGATGCGATTTGCCGGTATGAAAAGAAGTTGTCGACGATACAGGCTAATACCATAAAGCAGTTGAGCACAGATGGGAAGTTAGATGAAGAGACATTGGAACGTTATTTGTTTTCCGTTGAGAGGCACAGTAAGAAGAAGGATATTACTCTGAAAAATGAACGATTGGCAGAGTATTTTGAGGAAGAAACCACAGAAGATGAAATGATGGATGTCATTTTTGAATTACTGGAGAAATGGAAACAAAAGAGAGGAAGTGAAGAAAATGAATAAGATTATTTTGCTGGGGAATATGACGAGAGAACCCAAGACAACAAGGAAGAAAAATGAAGATGGCAGCGAGATGGTTATTACAAAGTTTGACCTTGCGGTAAATCGCAGAAATAAGCATGAGGGAAATGCCGATGCAGATTTCTTCCACTGTACATCCTTTGGAAGACAGGCGGAGTTTGTGGAGAAATATTTCCACAGCGGTTCAAGGGTGCTTGTGGTTGGTCGTGTACAGAACAATAATTATACAACTAAGGAAGGAAATAAGGTTTATGGATTTAGCATCATTACAGAAGAAGTAGAGTTTGCACAGAAGAAAAGTGCAGGAAACACAGTAGCCGGTGCAGATGAATTTTCGTCTGCTGGAGATGAACAGGCACCATTCGAGAGCAGGTAGGTGATAACATGGCAGAAGGTTTCTTCCGAAGCAAAAAAGGATTTACAGTCGTTCAAAATGAAATAACAAGAGATGCAAAAATTTCTTTGAAGGCAAAAGGATTATATCTTGTGATACAAGCATATATCTCTATGCCGGATAAGAAATGGACAAAAGAGGATTTCAGAAATCTGACCAAAGAAGGGAAAAAGGCATTTGATAGTGCATGGAAAGAATTGAAGGATTTTGGATATTTAAAGGTTCATTTCATGCCGGATAATGGCAAGTGGAAGACCGAGTATGAATTGCTGGATGAACCGGATTTGGGTCCTCATACGCTATACCATAATAGTGAAGGGGAGGTTTCCAGTGATAATCTGACACGTGCAGAAAAGAAACGTCAAACGCAATTGATTACGGATGAACATTCATCTTTTCAATCAGATAGTGTGGATGAAGATACAGAAATTGGCGATTCTGACCGTTACCCCCTTTTTGGTACTAACGGTAATTCTGACCGTTACCCCCCTTTCGGTAGTAACGGTAACGGTAGTAACGCTTACGGTAGCAACGCAAACGGGGGTAACAATAATAAAGACTATAATATAAAACCTGATATAAAACCTAATATAATAAATCCTAATCCTAATCAATATCAAGAAGAGGATGCGAGGGGAGAAGAGTATCCGATGGAGTTTATTGAACATCATTACGATCTGGATGAAGAGTTTGTGTCTTTGTATCAGGAAAGGCAGATAAACACGATGAAGGATGTCCTTTATGATGCATTGAATACCCAAAAGCCCGTCATTCGGGTGATGGGTGAAGATAAACCGGCAGCTGTTGTGAAGTCCAGACTTTTGAAGTTGGACAGGCTTGATATTGATTATGCCATAGAACAGTATAAAAAGCAGGTGACAAAAGTAAGAAATCACAAGGCATATATGCTTACGGTTCTTTATCAGGCAAAAGCGCAAAGTGATTTGGATATTAGTAATCAGGTCATGTACGATTTTTATGGTGCCGGTCAAATGGAAGAGGTAGGAGGTGATGACAATGGGGAAGAAGAGCGAATGTATTCGGGTCCCGATTCTGCTTCGTATGGATAATCCAAGACACCAGTTGGTTTACAACATTTTGGAGAATGTAGACAACAAAAGTGCTTACATACGTGAGGCAGTGATTTATTATTATCGACATAATGGAATTTCGATGAAATCAGATGACATTTTGGACGATATTCGAAATGTGATACAGGAATGCAAGGAGGAACTTTTAATCGAACTGGAAAAACGTTTGGAAAGTCATTGATTATGGCAAAGTAAAAATTGTTTTAGAAAACTACAAAATACGATATAATCTAATTGCTAGGAATGACTAGCGTACAGCGAAAGGCGTGTGATTTTTATGAAAAGAATAATTGTGAAAATAAGTATTGTGTTACTTTTAGTGCTGACAATGGCTGGTAGGAAGGACACAGAGGTTTCTGCCAAGATTAAGACAAAGAAGATTACTATTGATCTTCGTGGTGGAAATACGGCGGCAAGCGAACCGGAAATGGTCAGAAAAGCCAAAAAGGTAAAAGTAAAGAGTAGCAAGAAATCCGTGGTTACAGTTAAATTTAAGAAAAAACGGAAACAGATTTATTTCAAAGCTAAGAAAAAAGGAACCGTGGTGGTATACGTTTCTTGTAAAATGAAAAATGGCAAGACGAAAAAAATGAAGTACAAGGTCAAAGTAATAAAAACAAAGGCACCCACTGATTTGGAACGAAGCAAGAAGGCTTTTGCGATTCAAAATCAGTATCGGAAAGCCAAAGGGATTAAAGAGTTGCAATGGTCCGATGAGATTTACGAGTTTTGTCGATATCGTTTGAAAACCAGTGGATATGATAAACATGTCAATCTGGGGAGGGATATGAACGATTACTTTGGTGGGTTTAACGTATATAAAGATTTACTTTTTTCAGAGAACATGACAACAGGAGGAACAGCAAAAGATGCAATGGAATCCTGGAAAAAAAGCCAGAGGCATTATAGGAATCTACTTGCAGAACGACATGTGTGTGGAGCAATTGCCTGTTACAAAGGCATGTGGATTGCAATCTTTTATGACAAGGACAAATCTGATTTTGTAAATTGGAAGTCTTTTCAGATGAAGAAGTTTACCGTAAAGCGATATGACAGTGCATCGAATCGTTATATTGCGGGTTCTGGATTTGCCTATTATGAAGCACCAAATAAGAATGATACTTTAAAGGTAGACAAGATTCCATCGTCAGAAGGAAAAGTGGTTTATCTGGAAATTGGAAAAAGTTATGTTTTTTATGAGCGCATTGTACCAGATGGATATGAGAAAGCAAAGACTGTCCGGATAACGGTTGAAGAAAATGGGAGCAATGAGATTGTCTTGAGCAATTAAATAGTATATAGATATAGGGAAAAGTCCTTTAGTGAGTAAAAAACTAAAGGGCTTTTTCTTTTACAAGCGTTTGGACAAAATGTCCAAACGTGGTGATGTTGTCAGAGAAAGGAGAACTGTATGAATGAACTCGAACGTGCTCCACCGAAGCGAAGAGGGGCGAAGCAATCTAACAAAAACAGAAAAGAGGTAAAGAAGATTGAAAAAGAAAGTAAGAAGAATGATATCGGCAGTTTTAGCAGTGGTCATGTTATGTGGAATCATTCCAGCTAATGCTACGGTGTCAAAAGCAGCAACAACAGCCAATGTCAGCTTGTCCTCGTTGGGACGAAAAGGAACCGTATCTTTTGGTTCGAAATCAAAATCCGGGACATGGTGGAAGATGCGTTTGGGTTCAAAAGAGGCGTTCTGTTTAAGCCTTGGACATACCTGCCATTCGGGAAATACTTATGCAGCAGAAAACAGTTATAAATGGAACCAGGATACGGGTGGTGAAAAACATGGGTATTATGCAAAAATCATCCGTTGGTATGTGTTAAACGGGAAACGTACGCAAAAAAGTTTTGTGATGAGTCAGGCTTTGATATGGTCGGTTTCCGAAGGACGAAATTCCGAAGCACAGTTAAAAGATGCTATCAAGCAGGTAAAGGATAACACTCACACATATAGTTCTAAGACGGTCAATGAATTGTACAATACCATCTTTGAACCAAGTGGAAACTGGGAAGCCACAGCAACCATCTGGCAAAAGACCGGAAACAGTAAAGGTTACCAGAAGTTGATTACGGTAGATGCGGATGAGACACCTAAAACTAATGTACCGTCTGTATTAACTGATGTAACTTATTATCGCCAGCGAATTACGGTTAAGAAAAAGGATGAAGATGGAAATGGCCTGGGAGGCATTCGGTTTACCTTAGATGCAGATAATCTGGACGATTTGTATTCTTTTTCCGTGTCAGATCGAAATGGTGTGGAAAGCAGCAGTGTCGATGATGATAATGAAACATCCTTTAGTCTTACCGGATATACAAGAGATTCCGGAAGATTGGCATATCGCATGACATATCGTCTGCAGACGATGGATTACTATTACTATACGGATAATGAACTGGCAGATATGGACAGTGATGAGAAAAAAGCTGCCAAGAAGTTTTTGACGGATGATTTGGAACTGGATGAAGGGATTGACTTTCCATCTGATTTGACTAAGGCATCTGCACAGAAAATGGCAGCACAAGAAATCAATGATTTGATGGATAACATTTCTAACACCTATACTTTGACAGAAAACAACACCGGAGAGAATAAGCATCTGATTGTGGACCCGACATATGCGAAAGGCGTAAAAATTACATTGGACAAAGATGACAGTTGGCAGAAAGATTCCAGTGGTGCATGGCCGGAGAGCGATGACGAGATTCCGTCGGATTATGAGAAGGCTTACATTACCGGGGTGACGAATCACTACAAAAAGGCTTCCATCAATGTGATTAAGGAAGATAAGTATAGTGCGGATAAGAAGGCACACGGAGAGGCTACCTTAGAGGGGGCGCAGTTCCAGTTATATGCCGATATGTCTTGTACAACAAAAGCTACTGTATACAACGTAAATGGAGCAAAAATGACTGCCGGAGTCTATACGATTCAGAATGGAAAAGTGACTACCGATTACCTTCGCAGTGGTGTGACTTACTATCTGAAAGAGATTAAGGCACCTGTTGGTTATAATTTGTCTACAGAAGTGATACCGATTGTTGCGGATGCTTCTGAGAAGACAGTGGAGTATACCAAAGAGATATCGGATGAAAAATACGGAAATAATCCGATTCTTGGTAAAGTTGCAATCCAAAAATACTATTCCGATGGTGAAACCGGATTGTTAGAGTCGGAGGCAAATACCACATTTCAGGTTTATTTAAAGAGTAAAGGTAGTTATGAGGCTTGTACGGATTACGAACGTGCCATTATCAAGACAGATAGTAATGGCTACGCAGTTACCGGCAATCTATATTATGGTACTTATGTTGTTCATCAGGTGGATTCTGGAGATGTCGATGCTATCCATGTGGATGATTTCGATGTGGAAGTAACCGAGAATGGAAAAGTATATACCTATCCATTGAATAACAAGTTGTTTAAGGCATATCTCAAAATACTGAAAAAGGATAAACAGACGGAAAAGCAGGTGTTGAAGCCGGGAACCGCTTACAAGATTTATCGTGTAACGGATGAGGGCGAGGAATTGGTAAGCCAGAGTTACAGCAATGGAAACCAGATGAAGACCATTGATACCTTTATGACGGATGAATCCGGAGAAATCATGACGGTCAAGCCGCTTCGTTCTGCCAAATACCGAATCTATGAAGTGGATTCGGCAAATGGACTTCATATTGTGAAAAAGTTCATTGAAGTGGAAATTAACAGCAAAGCAGATAATTATGAGTCCTATGTGGACGAGGATGGTTATACGCATGCCATTATTACAGTGACGTATACCAACGAGGAAACTTATGGAAAACTGGCAATTTCAAAAACCGGACAGATGCTGATGGGATGGGATTCCGAGAAAAGAGAATTTATCTATGAGGATTGTTCTCTGAAGGGAGCAGAATTTGAAATCTATGCGGATGGGGATATTGTGACGCAGGATAACCAGGGTGATACATGGTTTAAGGATGGAGAAAAGGTGGCAACAATAATCACAGGCGAAAAGGCAGAGTTTACATCCGAGTGCAAAGGTATTTGCAATTACTCTGTGGATGAAAATGATGTGGTTCATATTACATTACCGTTAGGAAAATACAAGGTAAAAGAAGTGAAAACACTTTATGGTTATGTATTTCCGAAAGATAACGAATGGAATCTTGAATTTACATGGGAGAATGGGCAGGATGAATTTGTATTAAACTCCACAGAGGATACCGATAAATCGGGAAGTTTGAATCTTCGCAATGAATTGGTACGACCACAGATTTCCATTTTGAAAGAGGATGCGGATACAAAAGAGGCAGTCAGTGGTGCCGCCTTTTCTTTGTGTACAGCTCAGGATATTTACAATGTGGATGGAGAAAAGATTGTAGAAGCAGGCACGGAACTTACCACCTTGACAACCGGTGAGGATGGAACTGCCATCTGTGATATGATGTTACCGTTGCAGGATGAGAATTATGTGGTATCGGGAAGCGCAGTAAGTGGTCCTGCCGTTTCTGTAGAAAGCGTAGCGGTGGAATCAGGAAATTCAGAAGAAAATCCAATTTCCAAGGCATTAAATTCCGGGATGTACTATCTGAAGGAGATTTCCGTATCAGACAGTTATTATTTGGATGTAGAGCCGATTCCGGTTCAATTGTGTTATAAGGATGCAGTTACCCCAGTTATTTATGTGAACTGCCGGAAGGAGAATAAGCAGACTACAAATGAGATTGACAAGTTGTCAGTGGCAGATTCCAGTGAGATTGCAGGATGTAATCTGGTTATCACAGATGCTGAAGGAAAAGAAATCATTTCTTGGACTTCAGGAGACAAGGATTCGGTCAAAGTATCGGTCACAGAAAAAGACGGATACTGTAATCTGAAATATTCTTTTGATGAGAAGGGAAATCTTCATGTCGGAGGATTGCTTCATGATAAGGACTATACATTGACAGAAACCCGCCCGGCTGATGGATATGTAACAGCGGATGCCATTGTATATCAGATAAAGCAGAAGACCGCAGAGGATGGGAGCGTAAGTTCTATGGTGAGCATCAAGCAGGAAGATGGCACTTATGCGGAACAGGAAGATGATAAAACGGTTATGGTAGATGAGCAGACACACATCCAGCTTTTGAAACTGGACAAGAAAAGTGGTCAGGCTCTTGGCGGTGCCAAGTTCGTGGTGACGGATTCCAAAGGAAAAGAAGTTATGAAATTTGTGACAAAGGACGAGGCTTATGATATTACCGGTAAGCTAGTGGTGGGTGAAACTTACACCTTTACTGAGGCTTCTGCTCCATCCGGTTATCAGCTGGCAGAACCGGTTAAGATAACGATTAAAGATACCAGTAAGGTGCAGACGGTTACTGTAAAAGATGCACCAATTCCTGACGTGCCGGATACACCACAGACGGGAGGAACACTTCCGGTACTTCCTCTTGCAGCAGGTTTCCTTGGAGTAGCAGTTGCTGCACTTATGGTATGGAAGAAAAGAGGATTGGCAAAAAAATAAGAAAAGTGTGGTAGAGCGGTTAAAGGTTTGGTATAATTTTGATGTGGGGAGCAATAAAAGTTGTTCCCTGCGAATCGTTGTTTGGCGATTTGAAAAATCCCGATAAACATATTTTATAGGGAACAGAAACTTTGAATTTGACGGAGAGATAGTATGGCTATTATTAAAAACGAAATACCGATTTTGGAGTTTGATACAGAGCAGACAGCA
>UQAQ01000044.1 GCA_900539115.1 uncultured Roseburia sp. | reverse complement strand
GGCGAAGAAAGTTATCTGACAAACTTAAAAACAGGGAAAATGGAAGAAAAGACTTTTTTCAAGTTCCCGGAACAAAGCTGTAAGGTGAAATTTGCAGCAAAGAACAAAATTAAAAAGTTGGAGTATTACGCTGCAAATAAACAGATTGATCTGCCGAAGTCACTTCGTACGATAAAGGCGGGAACGTTTGAAAGTTGTGGCTTTGATCAACTTGTCATTCCAAAATCTGTAAAAAGCATTGGCAAAAATGCATTGCAGGTGACAACGAAGACGTTGAAAGGAAAAATGGAGTATCGGGAACTGGAATACTAAAAGTATTGTCAAAGAAGACCTCCCGGTTTCAATCCAAGTCAAAAAGTTATAGAATTTCCTTTCTTTTTATGGTATACTTGTCCATAAGAATATTGAATGGAAGGAAAATGTTAAATTATGTCAGAAATAAAAAAGAGTAACATTCGAAATTTTTGTATTATTGCCCATATTGACCATGGGAAATCTACTCTGGCAGATCGAATCATAGAAAAGACGGGGCTTTTGACGGAGCGGGAAATGCAGGCTCAGGTCCTTGATAATATGGAATTGGAGCGTGAACGTGGAATTACGATCAAAGCACAGACCGTGCGAATCGTATATAAAGCAAAGGATGGCGAAGAATATATCTTCAATCTTATCGATACTCCGGGACATGTTGACTTTAATTATGAAGTGTCACGAAGTCTGGCGGCTTGTGAAGGGGCTATCCTGATCGTGGATGCGGCGCAGGGAATTGAGGCCCAGACGCTGGCAAACTGTTATCTTGCGATTGATCATGATCTGGAGATCATGCCGGTCATCAATAAGATTGACTTGCCGAGCGCGGAGCCGGAGCGTGTCAAAGCGGAGATTGAAGATGTGATCGGGATTGAGGCGGAAGATGCGCCGTTGATCTCAGCAAAGATGGGAACGAATATCGAAGAAGTGCTGGAGCAGATCGTGCAGAAGATCCCGGCACCACAGGGAGACGAGAAAGCACCGCTGAAGGCGCTTATCTTTGACTCGATTTATGATTCATACAAAGGGGTTATTATTTTCTGTCGTATTTTTGATGGAACCGTGAAAAAGGGGACGAAAATACGTATGATGGCGACCAGATTGGAAGAAGAGGTAGTGGAAGTTGGTACCTTTGGTGCCGGTCAGTTTATTCCATGTGAAGAATTGTCCGCCGGAATGGTTGGCTATATTACGGCAAGCTTGAAAAATGTAGAGGGAACGCGTGTCGGTGATACCGTGACGACAGTGGATAATCCGTGTGCAGAGGCACTTCCCGGATATAAGAAAGTACAGCCAATGGTGTACTGCGGATTGTATCCGGCAGATGGTGCAAAATATCAGGATCTGCGTGATGCGTTAGAGAAATTGCAGTTAAACGATGCGGCGCTTCAGTTTGAGGCAGAGACATCGATTGCGTTGGGATTTGGATTCCGATGCGGATTTTTGGGATTACTTCATCTGGAAGTCATTCAGGAAAGACTGGAGCGAGAGTACAATCTTGACCTTGTGACGACGGCACCGGGTGTTGTATATCATGTGTACAAGACCAATGGGGAAATGGTCGAAGTGACAAATCCTTCCAATCTTCCAGATCCGTCTGAGATCGAGCATATGGAGGAGCCGGTAGTAAATGCGGAGATTATGGTTACGACAGAGTTCGTCGGCGCAATTATGACTCTTTGTCAGGAACGGCGCGGAGTGTACCTTGGAATGGAATACATGGAGGAGACAAGAGCGCTTCTCAAATATGTACTGCCGCTGAATGAGATTATTTATGATTTCTTTGATTCCCTGAAATCGCGTTCGAGAGGATATGCGTCATTTGATTATGAGATGAAAGGCTATGAACCATCCAGCCTTGTGAAGTTAAATATACTGATCAATAAAGAAGAGGTCGATGCCCTTTCCTTTATTGTACACGAAAGTACAGCCTATGAGCGCGGAAGAAAGATGTGTGAGAAACTCAAACAGGAGATCCCGAGACATCTGTTTGAAATTCCGGTACAGGCAGCGATCGGCAATAAGATCATTGCCCGCGAGACGGTAAAAGCGGTGCGAAAAGATGTCCTTGCCAAATGTTATGGCGGTGATATCTCGCGTAAAAAGAAACTGCTGGAAAAGCAAAAAGAAGGAAAGAAACGTATGCGTCAGATTGGAAATGTAGAGATTCCACAGAAGGCATTTATGAGCGTTTTGAAATTGGACGAGGAAAACTGATATGGGATCTTTGGGTATTTACGTCCATGTTCCTTTTTGCGTAAAGAAGTGCAATTATTGCGATTTCTTGTCATTTTCGTTAAAAAGAGAGACGGATTGCAGCGAAGTAGAAAACTATGTGAATGCATTGCAGAAAGAAATCTGTAATCCGTTTAAAATGCCGGAGTCTCCCGCGGAGGTAGATACGATCTATCTCGGTGGCGGGACTCCGAGTCTGCTTTCGGAAAGGCAGATAGGAACGGTTTTGGAGACAATTAGAAGGAAATTTTCGGTAAAATCAGATGCGGAGATCACGATGGAATGTAATCCGGGAACCGTGACTGCAGAGTCATTGCGGGCCTTTCGTGATCTGGGGATCAATCGTCTCAGCATCGGGATCCAGTCGGCGGTGGAAAAAGAACTTTCCCTCTTGGGAAGGATTCATACCTTTTCACAGGCGAAACAGGCGGTATTTTGGGCGAGAGAGGCTGGATTTACAAATCTGAGCGTGGATCTGATGAGTGCGATTCCCGGACAGACGATTGCTTCGTATGAACATTCGCTGCGGGAAATACTGGCATTGGAACCGCAGCACATTTCGTCCTATAGTTTGATCATTGAAGAAGGAACCCCATTTTTTGAAAAATATAGCGGCAATCCGCCGGTGGACGAAGACACTGATCGTAAAATGTATGAATTGACGCAGCAGATGCTTGCGGACAGAGGATATGCCCGCTATGAGATATCCAATTATGCAAGACCGGGATTTGAGAGCCGTCACAATACCAAATATTGGACCGGGGAAGATTACCTTGGTGTGGGACTTGGTGCGAGCTCGAAAATCGGAACGTTCCGCTTGAAAAATGAGACCGGTCTGAGGCAGTATGTGAACCGGCTTAACCGGGGCGAGACGGTGGCATCGGTTGAGGAAATTCTTACGAAAGAGGATGAGCAGGTGGAATTTTTTATCCTTGGAATGCGGTGTATGAAGGGAGTTTCCCTTAGAAAATACCGGGATAGATTTGGAGAGGATGCCTTTGCCCGATATGGAAAAACCATTCAGAAAATCTGCGATAGGGGGCTTGCTGCCAGGGAGGAAGACAGGCTTTTTCTGACCGCAAAAGGAATTGATGTGAGCAATCTGGTTTTTGAGATGTTTTTCGAGTAAAATTTGGAGTAAAATCCGCAAATTTGACTAGACAATAAGAGAAAAAACAGTTACAATAAATATAACTAATATTTTGTTAAGGAAGTGAACCAATGAATTCAGTATATGAGAAGGTCGAATTGTGCTATAAGCAGATTCGTACGAAAATTGATTTTGTGCCAAAGGTAGCGATTGTTTTAGGAAGCGGACTGGGTGCTTTGGCAGAAGTGATTAAAGTAGTAGATTCGATTGACTATGCTCAGATTCAGGGATTTCCTGTATCTACGGTAGATGGTCATAAAGGTCGTTTTGTATTTGGATATATCGAACAGACTCCTGTAGTGATTATGCAGGGACGTGTTCATTTTTACGAAGGATATGCGATCAGCGATGTGGTTCTTCCGATTCGTGTCATGAAAAAACTCGGAGCAGAAATTCTGTTTTTGACAAATTCTGCTGGCGGATTGAATACGATGTACCGTCCGGGAGATTTTATGATGATCACCGATCAGATCGCAAGTTTTATGCCGTCTCCTCTGCAGGGAGCAAATGTAGATGAGTGGGGCAGCCGTTTTCCTTCGATGGAAAATCTTTACGATACCCAGCTTTGCGAGTGCATCCGTCAGTCAGCGAGAGACTGTAATGTGCCGCTTCGTGAAGGTGTGTACGTACAGATGCGTGGACCACAGTATGAATCCACAGCAGAAGTTCGTATGTGTCAGGCAATCGGTGGAGATGCTGTTGGTATGAGTACGGCGATCGAAGCAATTGCAGGACGCCACATGGGAATGCGTGTGTGCGGATTGTCCTGTATCTCTAATATGGCTTGCGGAATCAGTAAGACTCCATTGAACCATATGGAAGTGACAGAAGTTGGAGAAAAGATGGCTCCATTGTTCCGCCTGCTCGTATATAGGGCAATCAGTAAAATGACAGCAGATATGATCGAGAAGACAGAACCGACGGTAAGACCGATGGTGGCACAGCCGGTTCGCCAGAGTGTGATTATTGATGATATGTAAGGAAAATAAGATACGGTTTTATCATGCCAGAATTGCGGCGATGGGATCAGATCGGAAAATTTTTACAGGAGAACTCCATGTCGAGGGAAACCGGATTACCTATGTGGGCGATGCGGAAAATGCACCACAGAAAATGTGGGACCGCGAGATTGACGTGGGAAATGACCTTCTCCTGCCGGGATTTAAAAATGCGCATACGCATACAGCGATGACGTTTCTACGTTCGTATGCAGACGATGTGCCATTGCAGACCTGGTTGTACGAAAAAATCTTTCCGATGGAAGACAAACTTACGAAAGAGGATCAATATTGGCTGATCCGTTTGGGAATCATGGAATATCTGACAAGCGGGATTACAGCGAATTTTGATATGTATCGTGATTTTGACTGCCATGCGGAAGTGTCACGCGATGTGGGATTTCGTACGGTAATGTGCAGTGGTCTGAATGACTTCTGCAGTTCGGTAGAAGAAGTGAAAGAACAGTTTTACCGCTTAAATGAGATGTCGCCGCTGGTTTCCTGTCAACTTGGATTCCATGCGGAATATACGACAAAACGTGAAACTTTAGAACAGCTTGCCAAGGTCGCTTTGGATCTTCGCAAGCCGGTCTATACGCATATAGCAGAAACAAAGAAAGAGGTCGAGGAATGTTATGAAAAGTATCATGTTTCCCCGTTTGGGTTTTTGGATTCTATTGGTATGTTTGCTCATGGTGGCGGGGGCTTTCATGGGGTCTGGATGTCCGAAGAGGATAAGAAAATTTGCCAGAAAAACAAACTCGCGATCGTATCCAATCCGTCGTCAAATCTTAAATTAGCGAGCGGGATCGCAGATCTGTGTGGATTGATGGATGCGGGGATTCCGGTAGCATTGGGAACAGATGGACCAGCGAGCAACAATGCGCTTGATATGTTCCGTGAGATGTATCTTGCGTCGGTACTGCCGAAGGTATATCATAAAGATGCCGCAGCGATGAAGGCGGACGATGTTCTTTCGATGGCGACGACACAAGGAGCACTTATAATGGGATTAGAAGACTGCGATTGCCTTGCAGAAGGCAAACTTGCCGATATCATACGTATTGATATGAAACGCCCGAATATGCAGCCGGAACATGACATTCTTAAAAATCTGGTATATAGCGGAAGCAAGGAAAATGTGCGGATGACGATGGTAGATGGTAAGATTTTATACGAAGATGGACAGTTTTTCATGGATGAAGACCCATTGGATGTATATCGTCAGACGGCAAAGATTATCGAGCGAATGGAGAATAATTGATTATGCCATATTTTTGCTTTATGTTATTGTTAGCATAATAAAATCACAGCAAGAGTAGAAATGAGGCATACGCATGAATAGCAAAAAGATAGTCAGAATGATGTTTATAATGTGCCTACTCTTCGGAGCAGGTACATTTTTTTGTGGCGCAAAAACGATACAGGCACAGGAAAAAATTGTATATACAATGCAAAAGGGCAGTAGTAAAACGATTACAAAACTGCTGAAAAATCATCCCTTTACAAAGAGTGATGTGGCAAAGTACCGTAATCTTACGTGGAAGTCTACAAAACCCAAGATAATTGAGGTCAAGGCAAACCGTAAATTGGTTGCCAAAAAGAAAGGAAAGGCGTATCTGCGTGGTTACGATAAAAATAAGAAAAAGGTAGCGGCTATCCGTTTGATCGTCGGAAAGAAAGTAAAGAAAATTACCGTTCCTTCGACACAGATCTCGATTCCGTTTGGTGGTTCCGTGCGGCTGGAGGCAACTGCCAAACCGGAAAATGCATCCTATACAAAACTACATTATGAGGTGAAAAATCCGGAGATCATAACGGTATCTGCGAAGGGAAAGGTTACGTCTCTGGCATCCGGAAGTACCAGTGTTACGATATATTCGAAGGATGGAAACAGCAAAAAAACCGTTCGTGTTAAAGTGGCAGAGGGAACGATTCGTACTACGACGAAAGGAAAGGTAAAGGGCACAAAGAGCAGTGATGCAGCTTCGTTGATCTGGTATGGAATCCCTTATGGGGCTTCGACAGGCGGAACCAACCGATGGAAAGCTCCTCAGCCGGTCAGCGCCTGGAGCGGAACATGGAATGCACGTATTCCGAAATCGGGAGCGGCATGTTATGGCGATGGCACAAATTATCAGGGAACGGAAGATTGTCTGTATGTAAATATCTATCGTCCGAATACGACAGAAAAGAACCTTCCGGTCATGGTTTATCTGCATGGCGGCGGAAATGCGTCAGGGACAGCCAATACCGACTTCTCCAAATTTGCTGTGGCGGCGAAGGCGGTTGTCGTTACCGTTGAGTACCGATTGGGAGCATTTGGTTACCTGAGTCATCCGGCATTGCAGACCGGAACGGCAGAGGAAAATAGTGGAAACTTTACCCTGCTTGATATCAAGGCCGCACTTCAATGGGTACAGAGTGAAATCGGAAATTTCGGAGGAAATGCAGGAAATGTTACGCTGTCCGGTTTTTCCGCGGGAGCAAGAAATGTGATGCTCTGTATGATCTCCCCACAGATGAAGGGGTTATTTCATAAAGTAATTGCTTTTAGCGGCGGTTGTCAGACATGTACGGCGGAGCAGGGAGAAGAATCTTCGGAGAGTAAGCTTGCGACAGTATTAGTGAACCGGGGAACTTATGCGACGAAAGAAGCAGCACTGAAATATATTCAGTCGGCTGATAATACAACTATCCGGGATCTGTTTTACAGTCTTACGACTGCGGAAGTTGCCAATATGTATCGTTCTTCGGCACTGCGTCTGAATCTTTTCCCACAGGGATTTAACGATGGAACGGTGATCCCGAAAGAAGGATTTTCCGTTATCGCGAGTGGAAATTATAATCGAGTACCGGTGATCCTTGGAAATGATGTGACAGAATTTTCCAGCTTTGCTATGAAAACGGATATTACCGAGGCGTTAAGTACGACTACAACGACTACGTATGACCGCCTGATGCAGCTGGCAATTCAGTATGGAAGCTTATTCCAATCGGAACATTATATTGAGGAGACGGCAAATCTGCTTTCACAGGATGTGCTGCATCAGCCGGTATATGCGTACCGCTTTTTGTGGGGAACGGATCCGGCAGTGACCGATGCTGCATACAGTACCTATGTAGGAGCGGCGCATGGGGTATCGAAGGATTTCCTGCGTGGATCGTATAAGAATGAAAATCCGGAACTTTCGCCGAATGCGATCCGTACAGAGAATAAAGCGGGCAGGAAAGAATTGACAAGTATTATGCAGAAATATGTAGGGGCATTTTTGAGTAATGGTTCCCCGAATGTAACAGGATTGAATACCTGGAGTACGTGGAATGCCGCAGCGGGCGTAAATAAGATCATGCTGTTTAATGCGACCGCAAAGAAGGCTTCCGCAGTTATGAGTCCGCAGATGTATTCGGATGAGGAAACCTTTGCTCAGTTAAAGGCAGAGGCAAATGAAGATGAATACCGCATATTGATGGAGGTTATGTTTAAAAACCGATTCTTTATGCCGGAAAATAAGGAATAATTTTCCCACTTTCCGCATATCCTTTTAGTAAGACAATGTTTGCGTAAAGGGATACGCAGGAAAAGGGGGATTCTATGAAAAGAAATACACAGACCATGGACGGCAATATGGCAGCGGCATATGTATCGTATGCATTTACCGAGGCGGCAGCAGTATATCCGATTACACCATCTTCACCGATGGCAGAATATACGGAAAAATGGGCGGCAAAGGAAAAGAAAAATGTGTTTGGACATGCTCCGCTCATCCGGCAGATGCAGTCGGAAGCAGGGGCGGCCGGTGCCCTTCATGGGATATTGCAGGCAGGAGCTCTTGGGACGACATACACGGCATCCCAGGGGCTTCTTTTGATGGTACCAAATTTATATAAAATGGCAGGTGAACTACTTCCGGCAGTCATTCACGTAGCGGCGAGAGCTTTGGCGACACATGCGCTGTCCATTTTCTGCGACCATTCCGATATTTACGCCTGTCGTCAGACAGGCTGTGCAATTCTCTGCGCGTCAAGTGTGCAGGAAGTGATGGATCTGGGGGCGGTCGCGCATATCTCGGCGATTCAGGGGCGCATTCCATTTCTTCACTTCTTTGATGGGTTTCGTACGTCACATGAGATTCAGAAAATCGAAGTGTGGGATGAGGCTTCTCTGCAGGAAATGATGCCTATTGAAGCTGTGGATGCCTTTCGGAAACGTGCATTGAATCCGGAACATCCGGTACAGCGCGGCACAGCACAAAACCCTGACATATTTTTCCAAGTACGGGAGGCAGCAAACGGATATTATGACAGACTGCCGGAAATCGTCGAAAATACGTTGGATGAGGTCAATGAACGCGCAGGGACAGAGTATCATTTATTTGATTATTATGGAGATAAAGAGGCGACACATGTCATTGTGGCGATGGGGTCGGTCTGTGAGACGATCAAAGAGACGATCGATGCTATGCAGCAGGCGGGAAGAGAAAAGATCGGGCTTGTGCAGGTAAGGTTGTTCCGTCCGTTTTCAAAGAAACATCTGCTTGCGGCACTTCCGAAAAGTGTAAAACAGATTACGGTGTTAGACCGCTCTAAAGAGCCGGGAGCAGTGGGCGAGGCATTGTACCTTGATATTGTGGCGGCATTAAAGGACAGTCCATATGCGTCGGTTCCGGTATTTGGAGGAAGATACGGTTTGGGATCAAAGGATGTCACACCGGGAGATATTGCGGCAGTTTACAAAAATTACCATACTAAGAACTTTACAATAGGGATCTGTGATGATGTAACTCATCTATCACTCAAGCCGTATCCGGTGGAAATGGACGGAGAGCGTGCTTACGAGTGCAAATTCTGGGGAATGGGTGCCGATGGGACGGTAGGAGCAAATAAAAACTCGATCAAGATCATCGGGGAAAATACGCCGCTTCAGGTGCAGGCCTATTTTGAATATGATTCGCGGAAATCCGGCGGCGTTACGATTTCGCATCTGCGGTTTGGAAAGCAGCCGATCCGTTCGGCATATCGCGTTCATCAGGCAGATTTTGTCGCGTGTCACATGCCCGCGTATCTGGAGTGTTATGACATGGCTCAGGATCTGCGGCAAGGCGGCACATTTTTATTAAACTGCCCGTGGACTTCGGAAGAGATGGAAGAAAAACTGCCGGTAAAAGTAAAACAGATATTGGCAGAAAAAGAAATCCGGTTTTATTGCATTGATGGATTTGCAATTGGGAAAGAAATCGGATTAGGAGGACGGATCAATACGATCCTGCAGGCGGCATTTTTTGCCATCAGCGGGATCCTGCCGGTAGAAAAGGCCAGAGATCTTTTGAAAGAAGCGGCAGAAAAAACATACGGGAAAAAAGGACAGGCAGTCGTAGAACAGAACCGGAAAGCAATTGAAGAAGGAATGACAAAATTCCGGAAAATCGATGTGAAAGAAGAGTGGAAAAAACCAGAAGATGAGGGGAGGGAAAAACAGGAAGAACCAACCTCATTTCTGCATTATGTAAAAACGATTCAGAGAAAAATGAATTCACAGCGGGGAGATGAACTGCCGGTTTCCGAATTTGTGGAATATGCAGATGGCACGATGCCGGTAGGAACGGCTGCTTTTGAAAAACGCGGAGTAGGGATCCGGAGCCCGCGATGGAATCCGGAAGGGTGTGTCCAATGCAATGCGTGTTCGCTGGTGTGCCCGCATGCCTGCATCCGTCCGCTGGTGATCCGTGAGGAGGAGAGGGAACACGCCCCGGAGGGGACATTTACACAACTCCGAGGGATGTCCAACCGGCTTTTTGCGATTACCGTATCTCCGCTCGATTGTACAGGGTGTGGAAATTGTGCGGACATCTGCCCGGGAAATAAGAAAAGCAATGTGCTGGAAATGATCCCATCCGGTGAGGCGATGGGGCAGCAGTCATTGTATGATTATGGAGAATCTCACGAAAATGCTTCCGAAGTTTTGAATAAATTTCCGGAAACGACAGTAAAGGGAAGCCAGTTTAAAAAGCCGCTATTGGAGTATTCCGGGGCTTGTGCCGGATGCGGGGAGACACCGTATGCGAAGCTCGTAACGCAGTTATTTGGAGAACGGTTGTATATCGCCAACGCAACCGGGTGTTCCTCTATCTGGGGAGGTTCCGCGCCGTCGTGTGCCTACACGGTAAATGCGCAGGGAAAAGGGCCGGCCTGGGCGAACTCGCTGTTTGAAGACAATGCCGAATTTGGATTTGGTATGATGATGGCGCAGAAGACACTTCGCAAACGGGTATTGGAGGCGGCAAATGATCGACTGAGAGAAGCGGAAGGCGAAGAAAAGGAAGTTTTGCAATCCTATCTGGAAAGCTGGTCAGAGGGAACGAAAAATGCCATTGCGGTGCAGAAAATGACAGCATATTATGAGCAATTGGAAAATCCGAACCGTTTACAGCAGGAGATTGTGCAGTTAAAAGAGTTTGCTTCGAAGAAGAGCCAGTGGGTCTTCGGAGGAGACGGCTGGGCGTACGATATTGGCTATGGCGGACTGGATCACGTGCTTGCGAGCGGCGAGGACATTAACATTCTTGTCTTTGATACGGAAGTGTATTCGAACACCGGAGGACAGGCCTCTAAAGCGACTCCACAGGGAGCGGTTGCGCAGTTTGCGTCACAGGGAAACGAGAAAGAAAAGAAAAATCTGGCAGCTATTGCAATGTGCTATGACAATGTGTATGTGGCACAGGTCGCACTTGGCGCAGATTACAATCAGACCCTCAAAGCCTTGGTGGAAGCGGAAGCGCATGACGGGCCGTCGTTGATCCTTGCGTACGCACCATGTATCAATCATGGCATACGAAAAGGCATGGGAAAAGCAGTCGAAGAGGAAAAAAATGCGGTGCTTTCCGGATATTGGCATTTGTTCCGTTTTATTCCGGAACGGGACAGAGAGGGAGAAAATCCATTTGTCTTGGATTCCGGAGAACCAAAACTTTCGTATGAGGAATTTTTGAAGGGAGAGCTGCGTTACGAGAGGCTTTTGCGGGAAAATCCGGAGCGGGCTGAGACGCTTTTTGCCAAAGCGGCACAAAAAGCCAAAGAAAAATATGAAAAGCTGAGGGAGATATCCTTGCAATAATCCGTAAAATGGTGTATAAATATTCATAGAGGTTTTTTTAAAAACGGAAAACCATGGGGAAATTGAAATAGAGAACAATGGAGGAAAGAAAACATGGAATTAACAAGTGTACGAAGCTTTTTTCGTGACCGCGAACAATATATCGGAAAGGAAGTAGTGACCGGCGGCTGGGTGCGAAGCATCCGTGCGTCAAAAACATTTGGATTTATCGTTGTCAATGACGGAACATTTTTTGAGCCGATTCAGGTAGTGTATAGTGATACCCTGGATAACTTTGAAACGATTTCTAAATTAAATGTAGGTGCTGCCGTGATCATAAAAGGAACTCTGGTAGAGACACCGGAAGCAAAGCAGCCATTTGAGATTCAGGCATCCGGTGTAGAGATTGAAGGCACTTCCAGCGGAGATTATCCGCTTCAAAAGAAGAGACATTCTTTTGAGTATCTGCGTACGATCAGCCATCTGCGTCCGAGAACGAATACATTTCAGGCGGTATTCCGTGTGCGTTCTTTGATTGCCTATGCAATTCACAAATTTTTCCAGGAGCGTGAATTTGTATATGTTCATACACCATTGATCACCGGAAGTGACTGTGAAGGTGCCGGAGAAATGTTCCAAGTTACCACGCTGGATCTGAATAATGTGCCGAAAAACGAAGATGGCAGCATTGATTACAGCCGGGATTTCTTTGGCAAAGAGACCAATCTGACCGTAAGCGGACAGCTCAATGGCGAGACTTATGCACAGGCATTTAAAAATATTTATACCTTTGGTCCGACATTCCGCGCGGAAAATTCCAATACGACCCGTCATGCGGCAGAGTTTTGGATGATCGAGCCGGAGATTGCATTTGCAGATTTGCAGGATGATATGATTTTGGCAGAGAGTATGTTAAAATATGTCATCCGCTATGTGCTGGAACATGCACCGGAAGAGATGGATTTCTTTAACCGTTTTGTCGACAAGGGACTGATTGAAAGACTGGAGCATGTGGCAAATTCAGAATTTGCGCATGTTACATATACAGAAGCAATTGAAATTCTTGAGAAAAACAATGACAAATTCGAGTACAAAGTATCCTGGGGAGCAGATCTTCAGACAGAGCATGAACGTTATCTGACAGAAGAAGTATTTAAACGCCCGGTATTTGTAACGGATTATCCGAAAGAGATCAAGGCATTTTACATGAAAATGAACGAAGATGGAAAGACCGTTGCAGCGATGGACTGCCTGGTTCCTGGAATCGGCGAGATCATCGGTGGAAGCCAGCGTGAGGACGATTACGATAAATTGGTCGCACGTATGGAGGAATGCGGACTGCGCAAAGAGGACTATGATTTCTATCTTGACTTGAGAAAATACGGTTCTACCCGACATGCCGGATTTGGTCTTGGATTTGAGAGATGTGTGATGTACCTGACAGGAATGTCTAACATCCGTGACGTCATTCCATTCCCAAGAACTGTAAATAACTGTGATTTATAGGAGGCAGAAATGAAGGTACCTGAAGGTTATCAATCCGCCCTTGATGTACGTGAGACAGAAGTGGCGATTAAAGAAGTAAAAGATTTTTTTGAGAGAGCATTGGCGACAAATCTGAACCTGACACGTGTGTCAGCACCGTTGTTCGTAGCACCGGAAACCGGATTGAACGATGATCTGAATGGCGTGGAGCGCCCGGTTTCTTTCGGAATCCGCGAGCAGAATGATCGTGTTGTACAGATTGTACATTCTCTGGCAAAATGGAAACGCCACGCATTGAAACGATACGGATTTTCCGTTGGGGAAGGATTGTATACCGATATGAACGCAATTCGCCGCGATGAGGATACGGACAATATCCATTCAATCTTTGTCGATCAATGGGATTGGGAACGTATCATTGAGAAGGCTCAGAGAAATGAAGAGACATTGAAAGAAATCGTCTGCAAAGTATACCAGTCTCTGCAGGAGACAGAGGATTATATGTCCGTACAATATTCTTACATAAAGAAAACACTTCCACAGGATATCACTTTTGTTTCGACGTATGAACTGGAAGAAAAATATCCGGATAAGACGCCGAAAGAGAGAGAATATCTGGCAGCCAAAGAACATGGTGCAATTTTCCTTATGAAGATCGGAGACAAGCTGGCAAGCGGTGAACCACATGACGGACGTGCGCCGGATTATGATGACTGGTCATTGAATGGCGATATCATTGTGTATTATTCGGTTTTGGATATTGCACTCGAACTTTCTTCCATGGGAATCCGCGTGGATGAAAAAGCATTGGAAGAGCAGTTGAAAAAAGCAGGCTGCGAAGAAAGGAAAAATCTTCCATTCCAGAAAGAAGTACTGGAAGGCAAACTGCCATATACCATCGGGGGAGGAATCGGACAGTCCCGTATCTGTATGTTCTTCCTGAGAAAAGCACACATCGGCGAGGTACAGGCATCTCTGTGGCCGGATGAGATGGTGGCGGAAGCGGAAAGCGGAAATATACATTTACTGTAACTATTCAGGACCAATGCCTGAGAGTCTGCGAATCGTCGTGCTTGCACGTAAGAGGTGCAGAATCCCGGACAGTAGGTTCTAATAGTAAAACATAGAAAAGAGGGCTAATATGGATAATTTTACATTTTATGCACCAACTTATTTTGATTTTGGAAAAGGCGCAGAGGCGCATGTCGGTCAGCTGATCCGCCGTTTTGGCGGAACGAAAGTGCTTCTTCATTACGGTGGAGGCTCCATCAAACGTTCCGGTTTGTACGACCGTGTGACAAAATGTCTGAAAGACGAAAAAATTGATTTTGTGGAACTTGGCGGGGTGAAGCCAAATCCACGAAGTGGTTTGGTTTATGAAGGCATAGAATTGTGCAAAAAAGAGGGTGTCGATTTTATTCTTGCCGTAGGCGGCGGAAGCACGATCGACTCTTCCAAAGCAATTGCTGCAGGAACTTGCTATGATGGTGATTTCTGGGATTTTTATGAAAAGAAAGCGACGATTGAGAAAGCACTTCCGATCGGAACAATCCTGACGATCGCGGCAGCCGGATCCGAAGGCTCTATGAATACCGTGATCAATAATGAAGAGACCGGATTTAAGAAAGGGGCAGCGTCCGAGCATCTCCGCCCGAAATTTTCTATCATGAATCCGGAATTGACCTGCACGCTGCCACCATATCAGTCGGCAGCAGGAGCGACGGATATTATGATTCATATCTGTGAGCGTTATTTTTCCAATACGGAAGAAGTGGAGATCACAGACCGCCTTTGTGAAGCAGTATTAAAGACAATAATCTTTGAGGCACCTCGTATTATTGAGGATCCAAATAACTATGAGGCTCGTGCCAATATTATGTGGGCAGGAATGCTTGCGCACAATAATGTATGTGGTGTCGGACGTGTTCAGGACTGGGCAAGCCATCACATCGAACATGAACTTTCTGCGATGTACGATGTGACACATGGTGCCGGACTTGCGGTAATTACACCGGCATGGATGCGCTATGTGCTTAAGATCAATCCACATAAATTAGTGCAATTTGCTATCCGAGTATGGGACATTGAACCACAGGAGACAGAGGAAGCGACGGCATTAAAAGGAATCGAAGCGTTTGAGGCATTTTTAAAGAAAATCGGTATGCCGCTTACCTTTGAAGAAATCGGAGCCAAAGCAGAAGACATCGACCGGATGACGGAAAAACTTCTTGGAAAGCGTAAGACAGAAGGTAATTATGTAAAACTTGCAAGTGATGATGTAAAGAAAATTTATCATTTTGCAGCAGAACGCAAACCGGAATGAGATTGAAATCTGGAGGAAAGCCATGAGAGATCAGAATGAATTTATGCGGCAGATGCTTGACCTCGTTGAGTTTGCCAAGACAAATGAAAACCGCATTACCAAAGAACAGGTGGATGATTTCTGTCAGGATATGAAATTGCAGAAATCCCAGCTTAAACTGGTATATGAATTTCTGGAAGAACATCATATCGAGGTGGAAGGCGTCACGGCAAAAGAAGCATTTCGCACAAAAGAGGGCAAAGATCCTTCGATGAATACTGAGGATTCCCGGTATATTACAGTATACCGCCGTGAACTGCGTGAATTGGAGCCTTGTTCAGAAGAAGAGAGACAGATGCTGTACGAGCGGCTTTTGGCAGGTGAGGCGGAGGTTTCTCACCGTGTGGTAGAATCCCATCTGCAGCGCGTGGTAACCCTGGCGACAAAATATAAAAACCGCGGTGTACCATTGGAAGATCTGATCCAGGAAGGCAATCTGAGTCTTTTGCTGGCAGTCGAAGAACTTTGCGGAAACAGCGAAGTTCTTGATGTGAAAAAAGAACTTGACCGGTATGTGAAGAGCCGGATGATCGAACTTGCCGATGAGCAGATGGCAAGTAAAGGTATGGAAAATACTATCGTTGCGAAGACGAATCTGATTCATGAGGCGACCAAAGTGCTCGCGGAAGAATGGGGACGTTTGGCAACATTGGAAGAACTGGCAGATTATACCAAAATGCCGGAAGAAGAAATCAGTATGTATGTTGATCTTGCGTTAGATGAGATCCACATCGGCAGAGAATAAGTGACGGAGCAGTTATGAGATATGAGGACAGCATTCGCCAGATAAAAGGCGTCGGAGAAAAAGCAGAACAGCGTTTCCATAAATTGGATATTTGGAACGTCGGAGATCTTTTGGAACATTATCCAAGAGAATACGATGAATTTCATGATCTGGTTAAGATCGCAGACGTAAAAGAAGGCGAGATGGCAGCTGTAGAAGGCGTTATGGCGTGCCGTCCTTCGATTCATACGACCGCAAGGCTGAAAATTTTATCCATGGTGCTTGAAGATGAAACCGGCCGGATTACGGTTACGTGGTTTAATATGCCGTTTTTAGCGAACCGCTTGAAAATGGGAACCCGTTATATTTTGCGTGGGAAAGTTGGCCGAAAAAACGGAAAACTTGTGCTCGAACAGCCGAAAATGTATAGTAAAAATGAATTTTTCAAGCAGGTTGGAATGCTGCATCCGATCTATCCATTGACCGCAGGGCTTACAAATCATGCTGTCGAAAAGGCAGTGCGTGATGCCATCGGTTCGCTGGAAGGAGCTGCAGAATTTCTGCCTGCTGATCTTCGGAAACGTCAAAATCTTCTTGCGTATCGTAAGGCAATTCATGACATCCATTTCCCCAAAAATCAGCTGGAATATCGAAAGGCCAGAAAACGGCTTGTATTTGATGAGTTCTTTCTATATCAGGCAGCCTTACAGGCAATCCGCATCAAAAATTATAAGCCGAGTTCTCATGTTATGACGCAAAACAAAAGACTGGAAGAATTTGTAAATGATTTACCCTATGAGTTGACAGCGGCACAAAAAAGAGTTTACGAAGAAATTGAAAAAGATATGACCGGCGGAATGACGATGAACCGTCTGGTGCAGGGGGATGTTGGTTCCGGAAAGACCGTAGTTGCCGTGATGGCATTATTTCTTGCCGTGTGCAATGGAGAGCAGGGAGCCTTTATGGTGCCGACAGAAGTGCTTGCGATGCAGCATAAGGAGTCCTTGGAGGCAATGCTTGCCCCATATGGAGTAAAGATCGGGCTCTTGATCGGCTCGATGACAGCCAAAGAAAAGCGGGAAGGAAAGCAGAAATTGGCAGAAGGCGAATGGAATGTTGTCGTGGGAACTCATGCGATATTGCAGGATAATGTGGAATTTGCGGATCTCGCCCTTGTCATCACAGATGAACAGCACCGTTTTGGGGTGCGGCAGCGCGAAAAATTGATGGAAAAAGGAGATACACCGCATGTCCTTGCGATGAGTGCGACGCCGATTCCACGGACGCTTGCCCTTGTGCTGTATGGGGATATGGATTTGTCTATCATGGACGAACTTCCCGCCAATCGTCTGCCCATCAAAAACTGTGTCGTGGGAACGGATTACCGCCCACAGGCGTACCGGTTTATGAAAGATCAGATTGAAAAGGGACGGCAGGTGTATATCATCTGTCCGATGGTTGAAGAAAAAGAAGAGGTTGCACTTGAGAGTGTAGTCATGTATTCGGAACAGTTGAAGGAGATTTTTTCTGCCGGAATTACGATCGAATGTCTGCACGGAAAGATGAAGCCGAAAGAAAAAAATGAAGTGATGCAGCGGTTTGTCGAGGGAACGACGGATATTCTCGTATCGACGACGGTTATCGAAGTCGGGATTGATGTTCCGAATGCGACAGTAATGATGATTGAAAATGCAGAGCGTTTTGGCCTTGCCCAGCTTCATCAGCTGCGCGGCCGCGTCGGACGTGGAAAAGAGCAGTCTTACTGTATTTTAATGTATGGAAAAGAGAGCAAAGAAGGAAAAGAACGGTTGTCAATCCTTGCCGGCTCCAACGATGGTTTTGAGATTGCCAGAGAGGATTTGAAACTGCGTGGACAGGGCGATTTCTTTGGAGTGATGCAAAGCGGGGACAAGTTGTTTTCACTTGCCGATATCTATGAAGATGCGCCGGTGTTAAAAGCGGCAAACGAGGAAGCAAAGAATTATGCCTTTGATGAGATCACGATGTTTTATAAGAAAAATCGACGTTTGGTGGAAAAATTAAATTCCTATATGGGTAATGTTTCGTTATAAAACAGTTGAAAAATAGTTCAATATCGTTTACAATGATGTTGGGATGAAAAATATTTGCAAGGGAGAAAAACTATGCGAGTAATTGCAGGGACAGCCCGCAGGCTGCCATTGATTGCACCGGAAGGGAAAGATACACGGCCTACGACAGACCGGATCAAAGAGACTTTATTTAACATCATTCAGGACGATGTTCCCGGAGCGATGTTTTTGGATTTATTTAGTGGAAGTGGTGCCATTGGGATTGAAGCATTGAGCCGTGGCGCAAAACAGGCGTATTTGGTAGAATTTGGAAAAGAACCGCTGCGATGCATTAAGGCAAATCTGGCAAAGACACATCTGGAAGATCAGGCGGTAGTGCTTCCGGTAGAAGTGACCTATGCGGTTTCTAAACTGGAAAAGCAGGGGGCAACCTTTGATATTATTTATGCGGATCCACCTTACCGAAGCGGATTTGAAGAGAAACTGGCACAATTGATCGGACAGTCGGATGTTGTAAAAGAAGATACGTTAGTGATTTTTGAATCTGCTCTTGAAACTCCGATTGATTTTATTGATGAAGATGTATATGAGATTGAAAAAGTAAAAGAATATAAGACGAATAAGCACATTTTTCTGCGCGTAAAGAAGGAAAGATAGAAAGGATCAGGTAAAATATATGAACCCATCAAGAATTGAAAAAGCGATAGACGAAATCTATGATTATGTAGAAAATTGTAAACCGGCAAAACTGGCACCAAATAAGGTGACAGTTGCGAAAGATGAATTGTATGATCTTCTCGATGCACTTCGTATGTGTGCACCGGAGGAAATTCGTACATATCAGAAGATCATTAATAACAGAGATCAGATTTTAGCCAAAGCCAATGCGGAAGCAGAGCAGATTCGGAATCAGGCACAGCAGGAGACGGCACAGCTTTTGAATGAAAGTGATCTGGTACAGAGTGCGTATGCGCAGGCAGAGCAGATTATGGCACAGGCACAGAGCCAGGCAGAACAGATTTTGAATCAGGCAGTGCAGGAGAGCGACCAGGTGCGTACCTCTGCGTTGTATTATACCAGTGATCTGCTTTCTCAGGCGGGAAGAAATATCGAAACTTCTTTGAAAGAGATGGAAAGCAAGTCCACCATGCTTATCAGTGCATTGAAACAGGATATCGAAGTAATCAAGGCAAACCGCAGCGAATTGATGTCTCAGATTCAGGGCGGCTCAGCACAGCAGCCAGAGCAGGCACAGGAAGAAAGCGAAGAAACCGCTGAATAATTTGCTGCCGGCATACCAGAAGATAGACAGCCCATTCTTTTGAATCACACTATTGGTCTGCGCCATCGCGCACAGACCGCCGAAGGAAGTGATGGCAAGAGAAAGGGCTGTTTTTATTGGAGAATCCGCGAGACTTTGGCATAACAGATGGTTTCCCGTCGTGATCTCGAGAATCCCGCACAAAAGAGAAGTCGGGAGAGGACCGAAAAATACTGTTTCTTTCAAAAAAGAAGTGAGAACGGAGAATACGAGGATATAACATCCGATTTTGATGAGAAGTTCTGCGGAATGATTCAATTCAAGGTCAAATTGGTCAAAAAGCGATAAGGAGTCCGTGGACTCTTTTTTTTCTGTACTTTTCGGTAGAAAATGGGAGTTCGCCGGATTCCTTCGAAGGAGAAGCCGGGTACAGAAACTTCCCAGGAAGGAGGAAACCAATAGCAGGAGATAAAACACATAACGTTCGTTTCCGAGGTGCAGGAGAGAGCCGCCCACAAAATAAATCACAAACATCGGACTGGCATTGTTGGTAAAACCGGAAAAGAAAACAGCACTGCGATAAGAGAGAACTCCTTTTTGATAGAGTTCGCCGGAAAGTTTTGCACCAATCGGGTATCCGGATAAAATGCCGGCAAATAGAAGGAAATATTTGGAAAATGAACCGTTCGTATACGTGCGGATCAAAGAAGTACAGAGGCAGAAGGGAAAGAGGGACGGAAGCACGACGGTGACCCATAAAAAAAGCCCATCTTTTGCCCCACTGCATACCGTCTCCGGAAACAGCAGGAGGAAAGTCAGGATAAAAAACAGGAAAAAAAGCATGGGTGTCCCTCCGAAATTGTATTGGTATAACGTATGTATAATTTTCTCAAATATGCCACATACTAGAAGAAAAAAGGAGTGGTCGGATGTCTTCATTTGCAATTGTGACAGATTCTACAGCAAATTTGCCGAAAGCATTTATTGAAAAACAAGGGATTTATGTACTGCCTCTTACGTGGATCTCCGGAGAGAAAGAATATAGCGGAAGTATGGAAGGAGAAAGAGAAGCGTATGCTTTGTTTTATGAGAAACTGCGGAAGGAAAAACATATCTCGACTTCCATGAGTAACCAGAGAACGGCCCAAAAACTGGTGCAAAAACTACTATCGGAAGAAAAAGATATCTTGTATATTGGATTATCCTCAAAATTAAGCGGTACCTTTCATATGATGGAGAGGGTGCTCGGTTATGAAGCAAAAAAATATCCGGAGAGAAAATGGTATGCCGTCGATAGTTTTGCGATAGGTTTGGGCGAGGGGAGTCTTGTGTTTGATGCGGCAAAGATACGGAGACGTGGGGAAGATATCGGCGCAGCATATGCCTGGTGCTGTCAGCGGAGATGGCGTCTGCATACGCTTTTTACCGTCGACGATCTCGGCTTTTTACGGCGGAGCGGACGCGCTAATGCGGTTCTTTCCACGGCAGGCAGTGTGTTAAAGATAAAACTTTTGTTTTCGATGCAGGATGGCGGCAAACTGCGTCAGGTCGGAAAAGTACGTGGAAGAAAAAAGGCATTGCAGGAGCTGACGACGCTGGCGTTGACCGGACTGACGGAACCACAGACGATTTATATCAGTCATGGAGACTGCCACGAGGATGCCTGCTATGTGGCAAAACAGATGGAAAAGTCAGAATTTGTAAAAAAGATTATTATGCAGCCTTTGGATCCGGTTTCAGCTTGTCATACCGGACCGAATTCCATCGGAATATTTTTTGTGTAAAATTGCCTTTTTGCTATTGAAATTTCATATCCACAGTTGTATAATTAAAAAGTGTGATTTTTTGTAACGACTTTGTTACGGATTTGAAAATAAAAGCAGAAAGAAGGAAAAATGATGAAAGTTTTAGTAATCAATTGTGGAAGTTCATCTTTGAAATATCAATTGATTGATGCACAGACAGAAAAGGCATTGGCAGTAGGTCTCTGTGAGAGAATCGGAATCGACGGACGTTTGAACCATACTCCGGCAGGTGGAGAAAAGGTGGTTATCAATAAGGATATGCCAGACCATGAAGTAGCTGTTCAGATGGTATTGGACGAACTGACAGACGAAAAATATGGTGTAATCAGTGATTTGAAAGAAATTGATGCAATTGGTCATCGTGTCGTACACGGTGGAGAAAAATTTGCTTCTTCTGTAGTAATAAATGATGAAGTTATGGCTGCAATCGAAGAGTGTAATCCGCTTGCACCGCTTCACAATCCGGCAAACCTGATCGGAATCCGTGCGTGCCAGGCAATTATGCCGGGTGTGCCAAATGTAGCAGTATTTGATACCGCTTTCCATCAGACAATGGAGCCAACCGCATTTATGTATGGACTTCCATATGAGTGCTATGAAAAATATAAAGTACGTCGTTATGGTTTCCACGGAACAAGCCATAGTTTCGTATCCAAACGTGCGATCGCATTGGCAGGACTGGATCCTGAAAATTCCAAAGTAATCGTATGCCACCTTGGAAATGGTGCCAGCGTATCTGCAGTGAAAAACGGTAAATCCGTAGATACCAGTATGGGACTTACACCACTCGAAGGTCTGGTAATGGGTACACGTAGTGGAGACATTGACCCGGCAATCATTGAGTATCTTGCTCATGCAATGGATAAATCTTTGGAAGAGGTAATGAAGATTTTGAACAAAGAGTCCGGTGTATATGGCCTTTCCGGTGTTTCCAGTGATTTCCGTGACCTGGAAAAAGCAGCCGATGAAGGAAATAAGAAAGCACAGCTTGCACAGGATGTATTTGGATATCGTGTAGCAAAATATATTGGTGCGTATACGGCAGCAATGAATGGTGTCGATGCGATCGCATTTACAGCAGGACTTGGTGAGAACAACGGTATCATGCGTGAGTATGTGTGCAGTTTCCTTGGATATCTCGGCGTAGAGATTGACAAAGAGAAGAATAGTGTTCGTGGAGAAGAGACAATTGTTTCTACACCAAACAGTAAAGTAAAAGTTTTGGTTGTTCCAACAAACGAAGAACTTGCTATCGCACGTGAGACCATGGAACTGGTAAAATAATATTTAAAAAATGTATTGACAAATAACCGCATTGACGGTATAATGGTAAAAGTGTTTTGAGTTTTTAAGGAGGTGTAAAGACATGTCAATCTGTCCTAAGAATAAATCTTCAAAAGCAAGAAGAGACAAACGTAGAGCAAACTGGAAAATGACTGCTCCTACTTTAGTTAAATGCAGCAAATGTGGAGAATTGATGGTGCCACATCGTGTATGCAAAAACTGCGGCAGCTACAATAAAAAAGAGATTATTGCAGCAGCTGAGTAATGAACATAGTAGTTTATGGTCAGGGCTTATCATCTTTTTTGGTTGATAAGCCCTGTTTGTTTGTATCGCAGCAAAATAAACCACCGGCTATGCCGGTGTGACCCGCATTAGCTTTAGCTACAAGAAAAACCTCCTA
>UQAQ01000043.1 GCA_900539115.1 uncultured Roseburia sp. | reverse complement strand
GAAGGCTCATTCTGCTGAGAAACAATTAAAAAAATCCCTTATATTAAGGGAAAAAAGACTTGATTATTTAGGGAGGAGAGTTTACATGGACAAATATGAAATCAGTGCATTTCCAAAAGACAAATGGAAAGGCACGATAATACCAATGACAATCCGAAGTGACAGTTATTATGATTTTGAAATTCGTCCCTTTGATAAGAATGGCTGCCGGATTTCTATGGTTAGAAAACCTGCTGAATCGGAGATCGTTCATAATCCGGAAGAATATGATTTTCCGGATTCACTATATCAGGAACACTGGGAAAATGCGGAGGCATACGGCGTGGTAAGTGAGAGCGGAGAGATGCTGGCTTGTATTGAAGTATGCCCGGAAGAATGGTCGAATCGACTTGTAGTTACGGAACTCTGGGTGTCCGAGGAACTTCGCAGAAAAGGTGTCGGGAAAAGATTGATGGATAAAGCGAAAGAGGTTGCTGTAAGGCAGAAACGCCGTGCGGTCATTTTGGAAACGCAGTCTTGCAACACAAATGCGATCGGCTTTTATCTTCATCAGGGATTTGAATTGATCGGTTTTGATACCTGCTGTTATACAAATGAAGATATTGCCCGGAGGGAAGTCAGAGTGAATCTTGGATTCTTTTTAGCGAGAGCGGAAGAATAAAGAGGTTGCTTGACTTTCCCTTAAAATGTGGTAATATTTAAGGAAAGAATCTCCCAATAACATATTGATTTTGGGAGAAAGGGATAATATCTGGGAGAAAGGAGAAGGAGATGAAAGAGTTTGACTATTCCAAACTAAAAGACAGAACCTGGGATAATGAGATCTTGACATATGTTGCTCAGATTCATGAATATAAAGGCAAACAGGAATTATATATGCAACAGAAACCAGTTGAATTGAAGCGGTTAATTGAAATCGCTAAGATTCAAAGTACGGAAAGTTCAAATGAAATTGAAGGTATTGTTACGACAAATGCCAGATTAAAACAATTGGTGGAAGATAAAACAACACCAAGAAATAGAGATGAGGAAGAAATTCTTGGTTATCGCAATGTGCTTAATATTGTTCATGAAAGTTATGACGCAATTCCCATTAGAAGCAATTATATTTTACAGCTTCATGGAGAACTGTTAAAATATACTGCGTATTCTTATGCAGGTAAGTATAAGAATACTCCGAATGAGATTGATATGGTATTGGAAAGCGGAGAAAAGATAGTTTTATTTAAGCCGCTTGAACCGTATGAGACTCCCGATGCAGTAGAACGTCTTTGTAATGAGTTTGAGAAAGCAATTGATGAGAAAATTGTGGATCCACTTATTTTAATACCGAATTTTATTTTGGATTTTTTGTGTATCCATCCTTTTAATGATGGCAATGGAAGAATGAGCAGACTGATAACGCTATTACTTATGTACAGAAGTGGTTATTTTGTTGGACAGTATATTAGTATGGAAAAAGCTATTGCAGATACAAAGGAAGCTTATTATGCAGCTTTACAGAAAGCGGATCAAAATTGGTATGAGGGAGAAAATGATCCTAAGCCATTTATAAAGTATATGCTTGGTATTGTATTGTCTTGTTACAGAGATTTGGAAACAAGAATTATGTTAACCGAAAAAAGTGGTAAAAAAAGTACTGCATATGATATCGTTAAGGCATATACAGATAGTACTATTGGTAGGTTTTCTAAAAAAGATGCGTTAGTATCATGTCCAAGTCTTGGAAGTTCGTCAATAGAAGCCGCATTAAAAAAACTTGTTGAAGAAGGTGCTATTATTAGAACTGGTGCAGGACGTAAAACTATGTATATGAAAAAAACAGACTAGAAAATTTTTTATCAGGAGGATACGGCGTCGTAATTGAGAGCAGAAGAATAGAGAGGTTGATTGACTTTCCCCTAAAATGTGGTAATATTTAAGGAAAAGGAGTGTTTTTAGGGGAATTTAATTACAGTAAAATAGTATATTAGAAAGATATACCACGTTGGAACTAAGCTGACAAACTGCGGATAGAGAAGAACTAGGAGGGATGACATTGGCTTCAGCAATGATTCATTATTCGATTTCAAATTTACTGCTGAACGAGTTGAAGGTGCAAAATGCAGTGCCGTTTTTATTGGGGGCTGTGCTGGGACCGGATGCCTCTTCTCATGAAGATGGAACGTATGATACAGCTCATTTTGGGGGGGAATCCGAAGATAAAATGAGAAAAGGAATTAATTGGAAAAAATTTACAGATAAATATGAAAAACAGATCTTTGCCAATGATTTTGTATTAGGGTATTATTGTCATTTGTTGCAGGATGCCCTTTGGTTTCATGAGATGGCGGATAAGTATGTTCGGTGTTATCAGGGGGAAGAAAAGAAATTGGCGTATCAAAGAGGATATCGGGATTATAACCGGCTAAATTATCTCCTGATTAAGGAGTTTCATTTGAAAAGAATAGATTTTGCGGAAATAGAAATTCCAATTGATGAAATTTCTGCGGAAAAACTGCTTATTGGAGAGAACAATTTCAAGCAGTGGTTTGACGCAATCCCGTGTGATAAAGAGAATTTGGATATATATACATGGGATGTTATTGAACAATATATAAAGAAATGTGTTAGGTTCTGTGTTTCAGAGGTAAATGCATTAAAAAATGGAGAAAAAGGGTGTGACCCGGAAAATTTATTTGCTAAAGCATAATAAAGAAATAAAATTTTTTATCAGGAGGATACAAAAAATGAACGAAAATATGAGAAAAAGAAATGAGATTTTGGCGCAGACGGTGATCAAAGGATTAGAGTCCAGAAATATGACAGGTTATTATGCTGCAGACAAAGAAGAAGCGGTGAAAAAGGCACTGGAAGTAATTGGAAAAGGAAGCACTGTAGCGATGGGCGGTTGCCAGAGTGCACATGAAATCGGCCTGATTCAGGCGTTGGAAGAAGGCGACTACAACTATATTGACCGTTCCAATATGACACCGCGTGAAAGCCTGATGGCAGCTTATGATGCCGATGTTTTTCTTTCGAGTGCCAATGCAATGACCAATGACGGAATTATGGTAAATATTGATGGAAATTCGAACCGTGTTTCTTGTATTGCACAGGGGCCGAAAAAGGTTGTATTTATTGTCGGTATGAATAAGATCTGCTCCGATCTGGATGAGGCGATGAAGCGCGCCAGAAATGTGGCTGCACCGGCAAATGCACAGCGGTTTGATGTGAAAACACCATGTAAAGTGACCGGTAAATGTGCAGATTGTAAGTCTCCGGATACGATATGCTGTCAGTTTTTGATTACGAGATATTCCCGTCATGAGGGAAGAATCCATGTGATTTTGGTAAACGATACACTGGGGTACTAAGAATATTTGAAAATGTAAGAAATTCAAATCAGAAGCCGCTTTCGAAAATGTAAAAAAATTGCATTTTTGAAAGTGACTTCTTGCATATATTGCCACAAGAGGGTATAATAAAAGTAGAAAACGGTTTCAAAAATACAAAAAAATTTATTTTTTGAAAGTGGGGCTGAAAAGTGAAAACGATTATAAGAAAAAAATATTTGGACAGAATTATTGGTTTGAACGGCACACCGGACATCAAAATTATTACCGGGATACGTCGATCCGGGAAATCAAAATTGATGCAGGCATATATTCAATATCTGAAAAGCCATTGTGAAAATATCAATATTATATTCATTGATTTTATGGATTTGGATTATGAAAGCGTGAAGGAGTATCATGCCCTTCATTCTTATGTAGAAGAGCATTTTCAAGAGGGAAAAACAAATTATCTTTTTGTGGATGAAGTTCAGATGTGTCCGCAGTTTGAATTGGCGATAAACAGTTTGTATGCGAAAGGAAAGTATGATATTTATATTACGGGGTCGAATGCTTTTCTGCTTAGTGCGGATCTGGCAACTCTTTTTACTGGAAGATATATTGAAATACATGTATTTCCATTTAGCTTTGGAGAATATTGTCAGTATTTTGATGAAATTATGGACAAAGAAAAGTTGTTTGAAGAGTATACGACAAAAGGCGGTCTGGCTGGATCTTATGCTTATAACACGGAAAAAGATAGAATAAATTATATAAAAGAAGTTTATGAAACGATTGTGACCAGAGATCTTGTGCAGAAATATGCTTTGCCGGACACGCTGATTTTGCAGCGACTGTGTGAGTTTTTGATGGATAATATCAGTAATTTGACGTCTCCCAATAAAGTCAGTAAATTGCTGACAGCGAATGATATCCCGGCCAATCATGTTACGATAGGAAAGTATATTAAGTATTTATGTAATGCATTTGTGTTTTACAATATTAAACGCTATGATATTCGAGGTAAAAAATATCTTGAAAGCTCTGAAAAGTTTTATTTGTGTGATTCGGGAATTCGATATGCAATACTTGGAAACCGAAACATGGATTATGGCAGGGTTTATGAAAATATGGTTTGTCTTGAACTGCTGCGTCGAGGATATGATGTTTATGTAGGAAAATTATATGAGAAAGAGATTGATTTTGTTGCACAAAGAGGAAGTGAAAAAATTTATATTCAGGTAAGCGATAATATTTCGGCCGAGGAAACGTTTGAAAGAGAATGCTCGCCGCTTCTTCGTATTCGAGATGCTTATCCGAAAATGATCATTGCGAGGACGAAGCATCCTCAATATAGTTATGAAGGAATTACAATCTATGATATAGCAGACTGGCTGCTGTTGGAATGATTTTTTACAGGAGGATAGTATATGACTTGTAACTGGTGTGAGGTGTCAGAGAAAGAAAAAAAGTATTTATTGTTTCAAAGCCAATATTGGTCAGTTTATTTGGCGGATGAACAAGATTATATCGGGCGGTGTATCCTTGTTTGCAATAGACATTGTGCTTCCCTTTCAGAACTTACGATAGAAGAATGGGGTGAATTGGGGGAGATTGTTAAGAAAACGGAGTTATGTATGGAATCTGTTCTTGGAGCAGAAATGTGTAACTGGAGTTGTTTGATGAATAGCTTTTATAAAGAATCTCAGCCAAATCCACATCTGCACATACATGTACGACCGAGGTTTCGAAAACCAGTGGCAGTTAATGAAAATAGTTATACAGATGAAGAATTTGGTCATCACTATGCTGTGCGAAAAAACGGGCAGATTTCAGAGGAAGACCGGGAGACGATATATCAACGGATGAAGGAATTTATCCGAAAAATATAAAATAGAACTGCCGAAAAACATAAAATGAATTTGCCGAAAAACATAAAATGGATTTTCCGAAAAAAGTAAAATAGAACTGCCGAAAAACATAAAACGCTCTTGCATAAAGTCTATTGGAAGTGTTATAATAAGTAATAGAAAAGGAGTGTACGTGTTATGAAATATATCCGAAGAATTGTCGATGATGTAATAGATCGAAGAACAGAAGCATTTAATGCAATCAGTATAACAGGTCCAAAAGGATGTGGAAAGACAAGAACAGCCAAGGAACGTTCGAAAACGATTATTGAGTTTCAGGATGAAGATAAAAGAGACGGGTATCTTGCGGTAGCGGAAACGGCTCCTAAATTATTTTTAAAAAACCCAAAACCAATTTTGTTTGACGAGTGGCAGGACGCAGTAAAAATATGGGGAACGATAAGGAAAGCATGTGACGATAATCCTGAAAATGTGGGGGAGTTTTATTTGACCGGTTCTGCAAGCAAAAAAATTAATACTCCTCATACGGGAACCGGAAGAATAACTGAAGTAACGATGTATCCGATGACTTTATTTGAAACCGGGGAATCAAATGGCAAGATATCCTTATCGAAAATTCTTGAAGATGAAAATTATGATATTGACGGGATCCTGTCGGAAACGAATTTGGAACAATTGTTTTTCGCTGCCTGTAGAGGTGGCTGGCCCAGATGTATGGCATTGACAAAGGATAGTGCAAAATTGGAAATCGCAAAAGATTATTATAGGCAGATTTATCAAAAGGATATATCTGCTATTGATGGGGTAAATAGAAATCCGGAATGGGCAAGAACATTATTGTGGTCATATGCAAGAAATATGGCAACTACAGCAAAAAGGAAGAATATTTTTGCGGATGTAAAAGCAACGCAGAATGTTACAGATGTGACGCTGGCATCCTATGTCGAGGCGTTAGAGACGTTATTTGTAGTCCGGGATATTGACGCATGGACACCGCACCTTCGTTCAAAAACAGCAATTCGATCTGCTAAAAAACACATATTTATTGATCCGTCCATCGGTTTGGCGGCTCTTGGAATTGAGCCAAAATATTTTATTAACGATTTAGATTTATTTGGTCATGTTTTTGAAAATACAGTATTAAGAGATTTGCTGGTTTATGCTGAAAAACACAATGCACGACTACTGCACTATACCGATGATACAGGATTAGAAGCAGATGCAGTATACCAAATGGCAGATGGAAGATATGCACTTATTGAGGTAAAAGTGGGGGTAAATAAAATACCGGAAGCAGAAAAATCATTATTAAGATTTAAAGAAGTAATACGAAGATATAATGACACAGCATTGCAAAACGAGAAACACCCACGTGATGTGTATCGGGAACCATCTGCATTGATTGTAATCTGTGCAAATGCCAATATGGCATATACAACCGATTCGGGAGTTAAGATTGTTCCCATCGGCTGCTTGAGAGACTAGTGTTTTAAAGGATGTGGCAAAATGATTATTCATACAGGAATGAGAACGGACATACCGGCATTTTACTCCGAGTGGTTTTTGCACAGAATCCAAGAGGGCATGGTATGTGTGAGAAATCCGTACAATCCCAGTCAGGTGACGAAGTACAGTCTTTCGCCGGAGGTTGTAGATCTGATCGCATTTTGTACAAAAAATCCGGCACCGATGCTGTCCCATATGGACGCATTAAAACCTTACGGACAGTATTGGTTTGTAACGATTACGCCATATGGCAGGGATATTGAGCCAAATGTTCCGGATAAAGAAATTGTCATGGAACATTTTAAGCAGCTGTCCGATATGGTAGGAATAAACAGTGTGGGATGGCGGTATGACCCAATTCTGGTAGATCCCGTACACTCTGTGAATTGGCATATATCACAATTTGAAAAAATGGCTCGTACTCTTTGTGGCTATACTAAGACATGCGTGATCAGTTTTATTGATCTTTACAAAAAGGTGCAGAAAAATTTTCCGGAGGCGAGAATTGTAGCAAAGGAAGATCGAATGACGATAGGAAAGGCATTTATAGAGATTGCAGGCCGTTACGGAATGGTCATCAAACCCTGCGCGGAGGGAAACGAACTGGAAAAATTTGGAGCAGACTGTTCCGGCTGCATGACTGTAAAGACTTTTGAGACAGCTCTTCACAATAGGCTGGAAGTGCCAAAGAGAAAGCTGAATCAAAGAAATGGTGCTTGTGCCTGCCTTCTTGGTGTAGATATTGGAGCTTATGATACATGCAGTCATTTATGCCGATATTGTTATGCCAATACGAATCCGGCATTTGTGCAGGAAAATAGAAAAAAGCATGATCCCAATTCGCTGTTTTTGATCGGTGGAGAGATGCCGGGGGATATGATACATGAAGCATCGCAGAAAAGCTGGATCGACAGACAGCTGCGATGGGAGTTTTTAGAGGAGGGTGAGCAATAAAATTTCCTTGTATATTCTAAATTTTTTTTAAAAATCAAAAATTTATCCCTTTTAAGTCAAAAGTGAAAAAAACGGAAAAAAAACCGGAACTTTTCTTAGTATAATAGCAATAAAAAAGTTTAGCAGAGGAGTAGTGTACATAATGACTATGCAGGAAAAGTTCGCAGAGAAGATTAAAAGTGTATGTGAAAAATACAAGGATAAAACCTTTATAACGTATATGAAAGAAGATGATTCCGAAGAAAATTGGACATACAAAGACTTTTGGAAACAAACAAAGGAAAGAATATTGGCTTATAAAAACAGTCCGATCCGGAAAGGAAACCGTATTCTTGTCATGGCACCGTTATCCCCCTATGTTTATGCTGCGGTTACTGCACTTGCGGTATTTGGTGCGGTCAGCGTCATAATCAATCCGGAATTACCGGAGGAAGAATTGGACTTTTTTGTACGAAAATCAGAGATAAGAGGAATTGTATGCGATGCGGAAATATACCGGAATTATGCCCATAAATGGGAAAAGGAGTATCCGGTTTTTGATATAAAAACAAGCGGTTTATTTATAAACAGAACCTATCCATGGACTCCATCGGAAGACCGGGATCTTGATGTACTGACGATTCTTTATTCCTCGGGAACAACAAGTGAACCCAAAGGCGTTATGATAACATATGAAGCGCAGATGAAATCAGCGGAACTGCTTCTTCGGGCATTTGGAACAAATGACATTCAACATTTATTGGTGTTTCCAATGTTCCATGTTTCCGGACTTTCTACTTTTTTTGCACTGTTTTTAGGAGGAGCGCAAATTGGACTTTTGGAAAATGCCAATTCGGTGAGATTGATGCAGGGATTTCAAAAGTACAAACCAAATGCTTTTGGAATGGTTCCTAAAGTTTATGAGACGATACAAAAGAAAATAATGGATAGCATAAAAGAAAAAGAAGTCTTGGAAAAAATTATTCGACTTTGTGGGTGGATAAAGAAGAAAAGTAATCTGAATTTAGGAAAAGTGTTTTTGAAAAAGATCCATGTTCAAGTGTTTGGAGAAAATATGAAATACTTGTGCGTAGGAGGTGGAAAATGCAGTAAGGAAGTGAGTGAGTTCTTCCAGAATATGGGATATTATTGGATGAATATCTATGCTTCTACCGAGATGAATCTTCCTATGATAACGACAACAGTGAAAGACCGGTTTCCGTCAGATTCGGTGGGAAAGATAACCGCATTTCCGGAAATTTCTGTCCGGATACAGAACCCCGATGCCAATGGGATAGGAGAAGTCCAGATAAAGACTCCGTGTCATATGAAAGGATATTTTCGTGATGAAAAAGCGACGGAAGAAGCCTATGAAGAGGGATATTTTAAGACGGGGGATCTGGGATATTGCGATTCGGAAGGCTATTTATATATTACAGGCAGAAGTAAAGAAAGTATTCATCTTCGAAATGGGGAGAAGATCTCGCCGGAACAGATGGAAAATTTATATGCCGGATATCTGCCGGAAAATGCTGTGGCTGCCTGCGTGGGAGTGCCGATAGTGGATGCTGGTTATGATGAAGTGGTATTTTTTGTGGAAAAAAGTTCCGTAAAAGACACCGGTCTGTTCAAAGAAAAAATAAAGGAGCGTTCCAAAGAACTGGGAGGGGATTATCGGATTGATGAGGTGCGGTTTGTTGAGAAAATCCCGTTGTCATCGATTGGAAAAGTACAGCGATATAAACTGCGTGAACAGCAGAGCAAGGTGGAAAAGAAAAAGATAAAGAAAGAGAAAAAACGGGGTGTGTTTGAAGAAGTCAAAGACATACTGCAATCCTTAGGCATACGGGAAGAAATAGAAAAAGAATCAATATTGGAAGATGATCTTGGAATTGATTCCCTAAATTTGTTTGAACTGTGTGTGGAGATCGAAAAATATTTTGGAGAAGATTTGACAAATTGTATTTCAGCCCAATTGACGATAGAACAATTGTGTGAAATGGTAGATGGTGACAGGAAAAACAGCCCCAATACCATATCTTATGATGTGGAACAATATCCAATGAAACGCCGTATGTGGGATAGGGGAATTTTATCCGTTTTTCGCTTTTTAACAAAAGTATTTTACAAATTTGAGGTGAGTGGAACGGAGAATATTCCGCAAAACGGAGCCTATATTATATGTTCTAATCATACAAGTACGTTAGATCCTATATGGATTTTAACTGCTATTCAAAAATATATGAATAAACATGATTTTTTGACTTTAGCTGCGGCTGAGCGAGCAATCGACTCTAAGCATTTTTTTCGAATATTAGGGTGTATTCCAGTGGATAGGGAGAGGGGAACACATCCTGAAATTGCGCGTGTAAGGAAGTGTTTGAGAGAGGGGATGAATGCTATTATATTTCCAGAAGGTGCCCGCTCACGAGATGGAAGTTTACTCCCGTTAAAAAAGGGAGTTATCAAAATTGCAAGAGAAGCGGGTGTTTCTATATTGCCAATATATATTGAGGGAGGATTTGAAATTTTTTCTCGGCATGAGAATAAACCAAAGTTATTTGATTGGCATAAATATAGAAGATATCCATTAAATGTTGTGGTAAAGAAACCGTTAAATCCGTCAGATTACGATGAAAGTACCATGTTTCAGCAATTAGAAAAGATTTTGAAAGGAGAAAGCAAATGAATATCGGATTAGATGTAGATGGAGTATTGGTAGATGTCAGGACGTTTCAATTACGAGAAGGAAAAAGGTATTTTGAAAAGAAGTTTGGTATATCGATCAAAAATCCGGACATGTTTGAAGTGCAGGATGTTTTCGAATGTACGAAGAAACAGAGGGAGGCGTTTTGGATTAAATACATTTGGAAGTATTGCTTAAAGGAACCAATGACAGACAATGCAGCTGAGGTAGTCAATAAGCTGCGAAAAGAAGGACATAAGGTCATAATTATCACAAGCCGGGTTCATACAACAGAAACCGGAATTACAGGGAAACTGTTTCGATGGATGTTAAAACATTGGCTGAAGAAGAATCAGCTGACCTATGATGATATTATTTTTTGTGAAGAAAAGGGAAGCGGTGTTGATAAACTCCGTGTTTGCATGGAAAATAATATCGATGTGATGGTGGATGACAGCCCGGAAAATCTTTATGAAATCCGCGGATCGAAAAGGGTAATCTGCTATACTGCGGCGTGGAATACAGAGTGCCACGATTTTGATGATTGCAGGGTGAAAAATTTCAGGGAGTTGTATGATGTTATCCATTATCAGTAGATTGACAATGACAATTCCCGAGTTGGAAGAGTATCACCGGGCACAGCGAAAGAAATGGTTTGAGCAGGGAAAAATGCCAAAGAAAATTCGTTTTCGAGAGATATGTTATCCGGTATTTAGACTGTTTCTGACTGTAGACAGATTGTTTCGCAAACAAACAGTTACAATCCTCAATGCATCACCCAAGAAGGGTGGTAAAGCTATTTACGCCTGCACTCATATTTTTGAAAATGATTTGGAAAATATTTATGAAAAGCTGGGAAGGGGCTGTTGGTGGTTTGTTGGTGATCCACGTTTTATGTACCGGCATATTTCTGGCCTATTTGCGTATCTCAATGGTGTGATTTTTTTGGATACTGATAATAAAGAAGATCGTCGCATTGCGTATCTGCGGTCGGTACAGCTGTTGAAAGCGGGAGGGTCATTGCTGATTTTCCCGGAAGGAGCCAGAAATGGAACAGAAAATCTTCCAGTCATGCCTCTGTTTTCCGGTGCGGCAAAGATGGCGATAGAAACGGATACACCTATTATTCCGGTTGGTATTGAACAGTTTGATAAAAGATTTGTGATCAATTTTGGAAATGAAATTCGTCCTATAGACTTTCAAAATGACGTTGAATTAACTAAAACGTTGAGGGATACTATGGCAACGCTTAAATGGAAAATCTGGGAGAAAGAGCATATGCAGGAGAGAGCAAGTCTTCCGACAGATTACAGTAAACAATTTAGAGAACTGTTTGAGAAGAAAATCGATCCCTATGATACACCCCAAACCATTGAACAAACCCGCTTCCACACGAAAGCAGAGGTTGAACAGAATGCGGTATTGACACATCTTGACAAATTGATTCCATGCAAGGAAAATATCTTTTTATTTCGAAAAAGATAAGATCAATTATTTGAACAATATTATCAAACAGAATATGATTTCAATACAGCATCGCTTACGTTGAATGAAATATTTTATAAAGAAAGTACTTCAAGAGATAAAGATATTTGATAAGCAAGTATCGGAATTATATAGCACAGATAATAACTTTATTATTCCATATAGTATGACATATCAAGATATGGAAAAAGCATTTTCTACGGGAAATGCATCTAAAGAAGAAATATTACGAGATGCAGAATTTTTATCTTTAGATATAAATATTGTAAATGATTTTGTTTCGCAGGAGGATGAAGTGAGCAGATGTTATCCTCTCCGTTCATAACATCAGAGAAGCGGGAATCAGTACAGTTCCCGCTTCTCTGACGTTGTATAATCCTGAAATAATTTCAGGCATTGTTTTCGTTCCAATTCTTTTAAGTCAAGTAATTTTGTCCGGCCTTCCAGATAGTCGTAAAAGGCATCGTCGCGAAAGCCGATATTTGCGGTGTCTTTGCGGCTGCAGCCATAGTAAACCATTTTGATGTTCGCCCATAGAATACCGCCAAGACACATCGGGCAGGGTTCTGCGGTTGTATATAGTTCGCAACCGCTCAGGTCATGAGTTCCCAGAGTTTTGCAGGCATCGCGGATGGCTTCCATTTCGCCGTGGCAGGTGGGATCCTGCTTGTAGAGAACGCGGTTATGACCGCGTCCGACAATCTTGTCATCTTTTACAATAACAGAACCGAAGGGGCCGCCGTGGCCGTTTTCAATGCCGGTATAGGCTTCCTTTGCTGCCTCTGTCATATATTTTTCTTTCATAAAGTCACCTACAGATCTAAAAAGTTACTGAAATCATAACGCCCTTCCAAGATCATATCAACCGCTTCGCGGACAGGAGCCTGTCCTGCCGGTTTGGTAAGAATGATATCAATATAAGGGCGGAGAGCCTTGCCGCAATCTGCCGGTGCAAATGTAATGCCGGCGGTTTTAATGGCACTCAGGTCATTCATGTCGTCCCCGATATAAGCTACTTCGGAAGCGTCGAGATGATATTTCTCCATTAAAGCAGTTAAGGTAGCTGCTTTGTTTTTTACCCCCTGGTAAAGTTCTTCGATGTGAAGCTCTTTGCAGCGGTTCTCCACGATCTTAGAGGTACGGCCGGTAATGATGGCAGGCACGATGCCGGAGTCTTTCAGCAGTTTGATGCCAAGTCCGTCTTTTACGTTAAAGGCTTTGCACAGTTCGCCATCATTTCCCATATAGATATTGCCGTCTGTCAATGTACCATCGACATCCATGGCAAACAGTTTTATCTTTGTCAAATCTTTCATATCAGTACCTGCCTCTTAGTGGTTGAGTTCAAAACGGGATGGAGTGATAAAGGAAAGCGGGCAGTCGGATTTTCTGGTGTTCAGATAATCTTCCAGCATGCTTTGGACATCACGGTTTGCATCATCCGCATTCAATGTATTTCTTGTTTTTTCCATTTCTTTCTGCATATAGTTTGTACTGGAAGCGTCGTGGCTGTAGCCGTCAAAACCAGCCATAGCAATTGAAGCGACGTCGAGTTCGTCCAACAGACGAAGCAGAAGGATGCCGGAGTTGTCAAGCTGATCCCAGCCACATTTTACGAGACGCGTAAAATCAAGGATTACCTGATTTTTGTTCTCTTCATTTGTGACATTGGAAGTGACGATTTTTTTGTATTCGCTGAAGCGGCTTGAACTCTTCCAGTAATTGTAACGTTTTTTGTTGCTGAAATACGCATAATTGATCGGATAATCGTGTGACAAAAGGTTTACACTGATTACGATCGGATGCTTTTCTTCGCAGTATTTCAATATCTCGTCTTTGTGTGTAACAATACTGTGTCCCGGAAGGAGCATAAGGATGTCCTTGCCTTGGAGAGATTCGCGGAGTTTCGTGACCTCTTTTTCATCGTCACGGATAATTCCGACATATTCCATGTAAGTTTTTTCCAAAAGATCATAGTCGTAGCGTTTTCGGGCATCGCCGCCGATACGGTTCAGGATATAGTTGATATCGCGGCTGGAAATGCCGGCCTTTGCCGTAAGGTAGGAAATGTTATTTACATGCGCGCTGTACGATCCGGCAAGATAATACGGGATCGAATATCCCCATGTACAGGTGTTACGGATACCATCGATATAGTTGTCGATCAGATCGAGTACCGTGTCGATATCGTAGCCGGAATTGTATTTGCGGTTCATATACTGCATGATCAGTTCCGTATTGGTGTTGCCGGCACCACGGCCCATACCTGCCATCGTTCCGTCAATGACAATTTTGCGGAGTCCCTGTGTCATGTCGATAAATTCCTGTGACAAAGAGAAGGACATCTGCAGATTGTTGTGCGAGTGGAATCCGATACGGGATGCTGCGTTCAGATTCTGATTTACCAGATAAAATACGCGGCGCAGATCCTCTTTGTACATCGAACCGAAGGTATCTACGAGAGAAAATGCATAAGGCTCCAGCGGATTGATCATTTCGATCAATTCCAAAAGTTCTGCGTCTGTGTAGCCGAGTACATCGACCGGCTGAACATAAAGTTTGTATCCTTTTTCTACAATGCTTTTACAGAAATCAATGACATCGTAGCGTTCTTTTTTGAAAAAGCAGGCGCGGACACCATCGATCGAAGTGCCGTCAAATGGCTCCAGATTGGAGATGGTATAACGGCTGTAGTCAGCGAGACAGACATACGAAGTCTGGCGGCGGTCCTCCGGCAGAAATGGACGAAGCTGAGCCGCATTATTGAAAATCGTGCTGCCCTTCTGATGTGGCTCGTCTTTCAAAAATCCGCATTCTACGACATCAATACCACTTTCCGAAAGTCCCTTGATCATTCCTTTGATCACTGTATTTCCAAATTGTGCATCTACAAGATAGCCCCCATCACGCAGTGTGCAGTCAAGTAATTGTACTCGTTTCATAGTAACCTCCTAAACTATAATCATGATATCAATCTAATGTATCAATTCCTTTAATAACGCGCTCCACCTTTTCAATGTGTTCCGGAAGGTCCACACCGATGGAAGAGTGCTTTGTTTCTTTTAATCTCATTTTGTAACCGCGTTCCATGGCACGAAGAGGCTCGATACCTTCGCCAAGTTCCAGTTCCGTCTGTGACATTTTGGAAAATTCTTCCAAGAAATCACGTTTGTAAGCATAGATTCCGACATGGCGGAATACGCGGGCAAGTTTTCCGTCTTTTACATTTGAAGGAATGACAGAGCGGGAAAAATACATCGCATCGCCTTTCTGGTCGGTGACAACTTTTACGGTGCTTGTTGCTTTGATCTCGTCCGGATCGGTAATCTCTTTTTTCAGACTGCCAAAAGTAACGGTTTCATCTTCAAAGAAGATGGAGATGACTTCCTGAATCATTTCCGGATTGATGACCGGCTCGTCGCCCTGAATATTGACAAAGAGATCGCCTTCGACTTTTGTCGCTACCTCAGCGACACGGTCAGAACCGGTTTCGTGCTTGTCGGAAGTCATGATGACTTTCATGTCATGTTCTTTGCATGCTGCCTCGATACGGTCGTCGTCCGTAGCGACGTAAACTTCGTCAAATTCCGGCACTTTTTTTGCCTGCTGGTATACCCACCAGATCATCGGCTTGCCACAGATATCTACCAATGGTTTCCCCGGAAAACGGCTTGATTTGTATCTTGCCGGAATAACTCCAATTATCTTCATTTTTACTCATCCTTTCTGTTTGTGTGGCGGGCGTTCAGTGGCTAATACATCTTCCAGTTTGACACGAGGGAAGATCTCCAGATTTCCGCCACGGGTTGCATTATATATTTTAATGCCGTGTTTATCAGCATATTTTTTTAACAGTCGGTATACATCCATCGATCGGTCAATAATATGTTCACCGATCTGCTCCGTCGTCACATTTTCCTTATTCATACGTTCTTTGATACGGGAAATGTCAGTCTGGGCAATTTCTTTGGTTGTATAATTATCCGTAAAATGACCGCCGGCGGCGTGTGGATTGGTACAGTCTACGCCAAGCAGGTAAATTTCGGAAAATCCCATATGAAAAGCAAATTCTGCGGCGAGGGAAAGAACCGTTGCCTTTACCATACAATAGGCAAAAATATTTCCCTTGACTTTGTATCGTTCGCTGGCAATCGTGTGTACATACGTGGTTTCCAACGTTCGTTTTGTCATTTTCCGATAGGTCTTTTCAATGGTAAAAAGTGGTGATTTAACGTTGTTGTAAAGTTCATCACGCAGTTTTGTCGCATAAATACTGTCGGAGACGCAGTGGAAACTTGGCCGCCAGTCCGTGCGGTCAAAAATCTTATACACCATATTGGTTCCAAACGTGTATTCGTCGATCAGCATATGCAGATCATCCGGACTAAGGCTTGGACCATTTCCAATCAGAAAGCAGCGTTCTCCCTTGTGAGAATCTTTCATTTTGAGCAGACGCCGGCTGTTATTGTCAAGAAAGAGTCCGTGTTTGTTGAAAAATCCGCCGATATTGTATTTTATGATCAGATAAACAATATGCACGCGGTTCAAGGTACGTTTGTAATTCAGTACCAGTTTTTCCCAAAGTCCCTTTTTATGTGGTGGGATCTGGATGCACTGCTCCACGACACGTCTGGCAGCATGTCCATCTTCCCACGGGTTAAATTTATCGTGAAATGCCTGATATTTTTTATTATTGTCATAATCAAAATTGGTTATGCCGTCACGGATCGCTTCCGCCAGTTCTTCCTCGGTTTTGGTGATCGGACCGGGAAGCTCGTCAAGGTCAAAATAAAATCCACGGATCTCATGCTCATACCGCTCGAGATCATACATATGAAATACCATCGGACGCTTTAACACGCTGTAATCAAACATCGTAGAAGAGTAGTCCGTGATCATAAGGTCACTAATGAGGTACAGGTCATTCAGATCGTCTGCGTCTGTTACATCGAAAATACGATCCGTTTCCTGAATAACTTCGGAAGTTCCTACCTGATGGTGCGCGCGGAATAATAAAATGTAATTTTCCGGCAGAAGTTCCATCAATTTTCCGAGATTTACCGGACTTTCGTATTGGAATCCATGTCCATTCTGGTACTCATTGTCGCGCCACGTAGGTGTATATAAGATTACCTTAGCCCCTTCCGGGATGCCAAGGGATTTTTTTAATTCCGCTGTTTTTTCTTCGGATGGTTCCAACAATGCGTCGTTGCGCGGATATCCGGAGTTGATGAACAGCCCGTCCTGCGACGGATCTACATCAAACGCAGAAGCAATCTTTTCTGTATAATAAGGCGAAGGGGACAGAAAATGTGTCACCTTTTTCCCTTTTGTCCGGTATCTGCGGTGCATCCGCTCTTTGGACTGTCTCGGGTCGCTGTCTGTCGTAATGTCGCAGCCAAGCCGTTTTAGCGGGGTGCCATGCCAGGTTTCGATGTACACCTGATGGCGTCCCGGAATCAGAAAATCAGGAATGCTGACATTATTGACCCAAAAACGCGCAGCGGCATAATACCGGAAATATTCTGCACTTCCTTTTTTTACAACGAGGGTGTGCGGATTTTCCAAAAGATCCTCATGTTCGGAAGGTTTGGAAAATGCCCATACAAAAGTATAATCGCGAAATGTGTCATCTTTGAGCATTTCTTCATAAATGGCACGAACACTGTCACCACAGCGTTTTCCGTGATAGGATTCGAACATTACCATTTTGTCCTGCGTCATAAAAAAGATACGGTTTATTTTAAATTTAATCCTGTTTTTGAGCCAGGATAAATCTTGTTTCCATTTATATTTTTGTCTTTCATTCATGATAGTTTTGTTCTCCAAATTTACTGTATAACCATACCATATTATTTACCAGAATCTATTTTACCACACCCGTTACATTCTTGCAAATATATTTGACTTTTTTACGCGCGATAGGTACAATAGAAGTATGTGACAATGCGTGGAGATGGAGGAAAACTATGAACGAAAAATGTACCTTGTATCTTGTGGTGCCGTGCTACAATGAGCAGGAAGTGCTTACGGAGACGAACCGGCAGCTTTTGGAAAAGATGACGTCGCTGATGGAGCGCGGAGTGATCCATGAAAAAAGCCGGATCCTTTATGTCAATGACGGTTCCAAAGATCAGACGTGGATATTGATCCGCAAATTTCATGGGGAAAATGTGATCTGCAGCGGATTGACCCTTTCCCGTAACCGGGGCCACCAGAATGCGGTGCTTGCGGGGCTGATGTATGCGAAAGAACATTGCGATGTGGCGATTACATTGGATGCGGATCTTCAGGATGATATCAATGCGATCGACGAGATGCTGGAAAAATTTAAAGCCGGAAATGATGTCGTTTACGGAGTGCGAAGCAGCCGGAAAAAGGACACGTTCTTTAAGAAAACGACAGCAGAAGGTTTTTATCATATGATGAAATGGATGGGTGTGGACATTGTGTTTAACCACGCCGACTACCGCTTGATGAGCAAGCGTGTGCTGGAGGAACTGGAAAATTATAAAGAAGTTCATCTGTTTTTGCGCGGAATGATCCCATTGATCGGATTTCCGTCCGATAATGTATATTATGAAAGAAAAGAGCGCATGGCGGGTGAGAGCAAATATCCGTTAAAGAAAATGCTTGCGTTTGCGTTTGACGGAATTTCTTCGTTTAGCGTCAAACCGATCCGTTTTATCGTGTGGCTTGGTTTTGTCATTTTTATCGTGAGTATCGGGATGCTGATCTATTCGATCGTGGAACATATGCTTGGCGATACGGTGCGTGGATGGAGCAGTTTGATCGTGTCAATCTGGGCACTTGGCGGGCTTCAGCTGCTGGCGATCGGAGTTATCGGGGAATACATCGGAAAGGTGTACATGGAAACCAAAGGCAGACCTCGTTACGCGGTGGAGGAAGTATTGGATGAATAAAAATTATACGCGGGCTTCTCATGGATTCGGACCGGTTTACGATGAGAGGTCCCGTATTTTGATTTTAGGCAGTTTTCCTTCTGTGAAATCGCGCGAAGAAGGGTTTTTTTACGGACACCCGCGCAACCGCTTTTGGAAAATTCTGGCTGATGTATGCGATGTGCCGGAACCGGTTACAATAGAAGAAAAGAAACAATTTCTTTTGGAAAATGGCATTGCGTTGTACGATGTCATCGAAGAATGTGAGATTGTGGGTTCAAGCGACAGCAGTATCCGGAATGTTGTTCCGGCGAATCTGAATCCGATTCTTAAAGTATCACAGATCAATGCGGTGTTTACCAATGGACGGCTGGCCGGAAAATTATACCGGAAATATCAGGAACCGGTAACGGGGCTTCCCTGCGTGGAACTGCCGTCCTCCAGTCCAGCGAATGCAGCATTTTCACTAGAGCGATTGATTGAAATATGGCAGGAAGCACTGCCGGAATTTGGAAAAGGAGGCTGATACCATGTGTACAGCAGCGACATATAAAACAAAAGATTTTTATTTTGGAAGGACACTTGATTATGAATTTTCTTACGGCGAGCAGGTAGTGGTTACGCCGAGAAATTATGAATTTACGTGGCGTGACGAAAAACCAGCCGCGAAAAAATGTAACTACGCCATGATCGGGATGGCGCATGTGGCGGAAAACTATCCTTTATATTATGAAGCAATCAATGAAAAAGGCCTTGGCATGGCGGGACTTAATTTTGTGGGGAATGCCGTCTATCACGAGCCGAAAGCTTCTTGCGATAATGTGGCATCGTTTGAATTTATCCCGTGGATCCTCGGCAGATGCGCATCGGTAAAAGAAGCGCGGGAGGCGGTTTCTTCCTTATGTATTACCAACATTCCGTTTTCTGCCGGACTGCCATCGTCGTCTCTTCACTGGATGATTGCTGATGCGGACGAGTGTATCGTCGTGGAATCCATGCAGGACGGAATCAAAGTGTACGACAATCCGTTTGGCGTGCTTACGAACAATCCACCCTTTGAACAGCAGCGTTTCCAGTTGAATAACTATCAGGGATTGTCGCCAAAACAGCCGGAAAATACATTTGCTCCGGGAACCCCATTGCAGGCATACAGCCGTGGTATGGGCGCACTCGGTCTGCCGGGAGATCTTTCGTCGTCGTCCCGTTTTGTCCGTGCAGCATTTACCCGATTACATTCCAAAACCGGAGATTCCGAGGTAGAAAGTGTAGCACAGTTTTTCCATATTTTAGGAGCTGTCGCCCAGCAGAAGGGTTGCTGCGAGGTGGAACCCGGAAAATATGAATACACGATTTATACTTCCTGTGCCAATGCATCAAAGGGAATCTATTATTATACGACATATGAAAATCCACAATGGAATGCGGTGGATATGCACCGCGTCGATCTTGATGCAAAAGAATTGTATTGTTATCCGTTGCGGATGCAGGGAGAAGTGTGCTGGCAGAATTAGAAGAAAGGGCACGCATTAACTAATGTCACCTACATGAGGATGTTTTAATGTAAAAACGCACGGTGCAATTCAAAAATGGATGGTACGTGTTTTTTTTTGTATCGTAGCAAAATCCTGGGATATAAATCAAAATGATTATAGTATATCGATACAAAAACAAGACGTTCACAAGCCTTTTATTCACAGCAGGGGGTGCGGTCCAACATGTGTCCAAGATTGGTGCTCAGTTGTTTTTTAACTTTGTCTTTTGGGTTAATATAGTGTAAAACAAAGAATTGATTTATAAAAAAGTTAAGAATGCAAAAAAAGCACAAGATATTGTGCTTGGAAAAGAGAAAAAATACAAAATATTAAAATATACTTGACAAAGTTATAATTACTTGCTAAGATGTAAAGTGTAAAATCAAAAATTAGAAGAAAGGACGGGGTGTTGCTATGTCAATATTTAGCGAGAGATTATTTGAATTAATGAAAAGTAAAAAATTAAGCCAAAAGGAATTGGCAGAAAAGGCAGGAGTGACCGAGTCGGCAATGTCTTATTATGTAAAGGGAGAGAGAATCCCTCGCAGTGATGTTTTAACAAGAATTGCTAAAGCACTTGGCACAACAATGGATTATTTGCTGGGGAATACCTCTGAAGTTTCACCCGGTAGTGAATTGCAATATTTGCAACGTAATCTTGGGAAATTGGATAAAGAGCAGCTTAAAAAAGCTGAGAAATTACTTAAAATTGCTTTTGATGATATTTTTGATGATGACGAAGATGAGGAGTGATGATTGTTGTTAATAAATTTGAAACCCAATTTTGAAAAAGCATATGTGACAGCAAATGAGATGCTGATTAAGTCATCGGTGATTGAATCTTTTCCATTTTCACCAAAAGCCTTAGTCAAGGAACAAAGTTCGATTGTGTGTCGTTCATACAAGAAAGCAAAAAAGTATGGCGTTGATATAACAGATTTCGGAAGTGAGTCTGCAACAATATTCAAGTATGGAGATAAAAGTATTATCTTTTATGATGAAGCAAAACCTGCGCCACATGTTGCATTCTCTATTCTTCACGAATTTGGTCATGATAGATTGGAACATGATTTTTCTAATAAAGAGGAAGAAAGTTATCGTAAACAGGAAGTGGAAACTAACTTTTTTGTAGCACAACTTTTAATGCCAGAGCAAATAATAAGAGAATTACAGTGTCGCGGAAAAAGAATTAATCGTTATTTTTTGCAGACCGTATTTGGTGTTTCGGCTCAGGCAGCAGATAAACGTATTGAGACATTAGCAAAGACGAACAGCGAATGGCGTTCTAGAGCCGAGAAAGAGTTCGATGATATCATTTTGCTTCGTTATGCTGATTTTCTAAATAGAACATGTCCTGCTCAGAATTATTATGATTTTGAGGAAGAGTATACTCGTCAACAGGAGCGTAACAGTTGGTATTGAGTGGACTGGTTATAAAAGGAGGTGATGCAAATTGATTGGATGACTAAAAAGCATTTCATAAGTTGTTGGCGCAACCAATGAAATGCCCTCTTGTTTGTCGGATATGTTAAGATATCGACTTATTGTGCTTATTTATTTTAGCATATCCTTTACAACTTGTCAAATTTACAAGTTGGTTTCTTGAGTTGAATTATTTGTAGAGAGTCCATTATTATGATGGAGAAAGGAACTTTAAATGAATAGTATAAAGATGAGGGAAGATTCCCTTTTTATGAGAAACAATTTTTCTTCAACAGGTAAGTGGGGTATTCCGCTTGTGAAGAGACAGGAACTTTCAATTTCGAAAATAAATCTTATAGCGTGTTCAGATACTAGAGCAAATGACAATGACGAAAATAAGAAAAAAGGAGTGCATTTTTTCGTTGATGATTATCGTTTCAATGGTATTTATAATAATCCTGAACGTTCATTAGCAAGGTATTCCCAATATTCTTTCTTACTTACACCGGATTTTTCTACCTATGCTGATATGAACGGCTGGCGTCAAATGGAAAGCGTAGCAAAAAATCGTTGGGTGGGAGCTTATTGGCAGAGTAAAGGTTTAACAGTTATTCCAACTGTAAGTTGGAGTATGCCAAGTAGTTATGAGTATTGTTTTGATGGTGTTGAAAAAGGAAGCACTGTTGCGGTTGGTATGATTGGTTGTAAACGTGCTAAAAATGCCTTTTTGCGTGGATATAATGAAATGTTAGAACGCTTGGAACCAGAGAATATCATTGTCTTTGGAAAGCCGTTTCCCGAGATGGCTGGTAATCTCATACTAGTGGATTACTTAACTTCACGAAAGGTGGTGCGTTGATATGGGGGGGAGAGGAACATTTGCAGCTGGGAATGCTGTGACCTACACATATAAAATTGATACAAATTTTTCGACAGATGGGAAATTTCATGGAGTAAAAGTCCTAAAAGGAATAGAAGGTAGTGGAAAGCACGGTTTACCGGAATCTTCACATTCAAGCATTGCTTATTTGAAAATGAATCCAGATGGTACATTTAACATGATGAGAATCTATGATAAGCAACATAATCTTAGACTTGAAATTGCATATCATTCGGAACAGTCTATCGCAAAAGGAAAGTCAAAGGTTTTGCATTACCATATTTATGGTAAAGACTTTAGCCAGAAGGGTAAATCGCCTTTTGATAGAACAACAAATGTGTTACATAAGAATTCTAGGATTTATAAGCAATATCAAAAATTTTTCAAAGGAGTAATTTCAAATGATCAATGGAAATATAGATGAGTTTGTAGATAAGTTGTGGAGTGGTGAGGAATTGATTTACATTCATAATGGGAAAAAGTATTTTTCGCAGGGCTATCTTCTTGAGGGGGGGCAATATCGCTTTGAGTTACAGCAATGGGAACCAGAAGGAAAAATACTCTGGTATGTAGAAGGGCTTGACCATCAGAAAAGTTTTGACACTTTTATGGAGCAACCATTATTTGACGGGAAAACTTTTTGGCAAGTTGAGCAAGATATTGAATGGGTAGATTACTGACAAGTTTTGTAATTCAGTATCATATAGGAAGAAGTTCTGAATGCGGCTAAATGAGAACAGCACAAAGCAAGAAAGTACAGCAAAATGCTTAAAGCCGAAAAGCCGACAGCCCAGATGCTGATAAACGGAAACATAGATAGCACTGTGCTTAAGCCTGCAAGAATCATATCTAAAATCGTAAGCTGGTGTCGGTTGCCCGCATAAGCAAACATTCTGGATATTTCCGAATTCTTTTTCATAAGAAAGTGGCCTCCTTATAATAAAAAGGGGCTGTCGCACTAAGTGATTAGTGTGGCAGCCCCTTTTTGTGGTCTGGAAAGAAAAACCGCCGCTAGGGTCAAAGGGAAAGGCATCGAAGTGTGGTCTGACAAGCAAAAGCGCCGCCTGGGTCAAAGGGAAAGCTGTGGGAGTGTGGTCTGGAAAGAAAAACCGCCGCCTGGGTCAAAGAAAAAGCGAACCTAGTAGGCTCTGGAAAAAAAAATCCACCGAATTGCAAAAAGAAGAAAGAAAAGGAGAGCAATATTATGTCTGAATTTAAAGGAACGCCACACAACAGCGCAGTACCGGGAGATATCGCGGAAATCGTCCTCATGCCGGGAGATCCTCTTCGCGCAAAACTGATCGCTGAGACATATCTGGATCATGCGGTATGCTATAATACTGTGAGAAATGTTCTGGGATACACCGGTGAATATAAGGGAAGAAGAATATCCGTGCAGGCCAGCGGAATGGGAATCCCGTCCATGGGAATCTATTCCTATGAACTGTATAATTTCTATGGAGTGAAAAAAATCCTTCGGATCGGATCTGCGGGCGCTATTTCAGATGAACTGGAACTTGGAGACGTCGTAATCGCTTCGGGAGTATGTACGGATTCCAATTACATATCCCAGTATAAACTGCCGGGAACATTTACCCCCGGCGCTGACTGGGATATGTGCCAGGCTGTGATTCAGTCATGCAAAGACAGACAGCAGAAGTATAAAGCAGGAACGGTCCTTGTTTCGGATGTATTTTACAACGAAGATCCGGCTGATCTGGAAGTGTGGAAAAAAATGGGAGTGCTCTGCGTCGAGATGGAGTCCGTATCCCTGTACTGTAACGCGCTTAGAAGCGGAAATAAAGCACTGTCTATGTTCACTATTTCAGACCTGCCTTTGAAAGGGGTGTCGATGGAAGCTGACGCCAGGAGGACAGGATTTACAAATATGATAGAGACGGCACTGGAGGCATGTCTCCATTTTGAGGAGTAATTCTGATTTGCGGAA
>UQAQ01000042.1 GCA_900539115.1 uncultured Roseburia sp. | reverse complement strand
ATCTCAGGAAGTAGCTTAAGTGGATACTTTTTAGTATTTATTGTCGGATCACCAAAGAGCTCCACAAATCGGGCTTGGATTAATTCGTCTAAAGCATTTAATTGTTTATTTCTAGCTGCAATTACCTTTTCAATTTTATCCAATATCCCAACTACTTTTTCTTGTTGTTTAAGAGTAGGATACTGAATTTTGGCTTCTTTAAGCCACTTAAAGTGCCTATTATATCCAGTATTGGGAATTTTTAAATCTAGCAGTGCATAAAATAAATACCTATAATTAGCATCCAAATATTTACTTCGCAAAACTTTTACTCCATCAGCACCTAAAAAGAATGGCTTATCTACATACTTTATCACCCGAGTATGATCTCCAAATATAATAACCGGAACCTCTTTAAACACCCCATCTTCAGCATCGGTATATCCTGCAATTGTTTCTTGACCTTGATCAATTATAGGATATTTTCCACACTCTTTATAGTCACTAGTTTTAAGTTTAGTTCCATACTTCGTTTTATCAACAAAGACCTCATCAAACTCTTTCATATGCTTATTCCGACAAACAAAAATGACCGCTCCTAGTCTGGAAAACTGAGCGGTCATTTTTGACTTACTGATTTTATCAGGCTAACCGTCTATCGGTAGCACCTTTCTAACTATTATAATAGCATCTGACCGCTTTTATGTCAATCCAATATTCTGTTCTGCAAGATCACTACAAATTAAAATTTGTCGGTTTCTCCTTTCGCGATTTTTTTACCACCTGATAGTCACTCCATCAGGTGGCTGTCCTTTGGCTTCAATCACTTGAAGCGCCTATTTTCTATAAGTTCAGTAACTTTTTCAATTCAGCCATTTCAGTCTGAATCGTATTTTCAATTTCCTCGATTTCACTAATAATTTCTTCCGTAGGTGGATACTCCACTGCCTCGTATACAATTTCTTTGTACTTGTTAATCGACAAGTCGTAATCATTGTTTACAATTTCATCCAAATCTACCATGAAGCTTTGCTCTGTTCGTTTACGCTCTGCTTCCTTGTCAAGATTATTGTAACGTTCAATGATATCCGGGATATCATTTTCAGCTACTTCCTGCCGCTTATCATCCAAACTAAGTCCATCTGCTTTCATATCGTAAAACCATACTTTATCAGTTCCACCACTTCCTGTTTTTGTAAAAACCAAAATCGCTGTAGAGACACCGGCATAAGGTTTAAACACTCCACTTGGCATGGATATTACAGCATCCAGCTTATTATTTTCCAATATTTCCTTTCGTATCTGTTTATGTGCTTTACTAGCCCCAAACAAAACTCCGTCTGGTACAATAACTGCAGCTCGTCCTCCCTTTTTCAAAATCCGAAGGAACAACGCAAGAAATAAAAGCTCCGTCTTTTTCGTCTTAGCAACTTTCAGCAAATCTGCAGAAACCGCTTCATAATCAAGACTTCCTTTAAATGGCGGATTGGCAAGTACCAATGTATATTTTTCTTCATCCGTATTCTGTTCTGAAAGGCTGTCCCGGTAAGATATATTGGGGTTATCCACTCCATGCAAAAGCATATTCATCGCACCGATTCGAAGCATCGTTCGATCCATATCATTTCCAAAGAACATTGAATTATGAAAATGTTCCAATGCTTTTGCATCAAGAAACATCTCACTATGATGATCTCTCAGATATTGCTGGGCTTCTATCAGAAATCCCGCACTTCCCATCGCTGGGTCTATAATAATATCGCCCGGTTCCGGCTTCACCAACTCAACCATCATTTTAATGATGTGACGCGGAGTACGAAATTGTCCATTTGTTCCTGCCGTCGCTACTTTAGAAAGTAAATGCTCATACAAGTCTCCCTTCGTGTCCGCATCTCCCAATTCAAGCTGATCTATCCCATCCACAATCTTTGTAAGCATTGCAGGTGTCGGAATTTTAAATATGGCATCTCCCATGTAGCGAGCATACGCGGAATCTCCATCTTGATGAAGATTTTTAATAAATGGAAATACACCATTCAATACAACGTCATACATTTCTTCTGCTGAGCCTAAGTTTTTAAATTTCGACCAACGGTACTTTTGACAATCTCCCGGAAACATCGATTCATAGGTTATTCCTAAAAAATTTGCTTCACTTTCTTTTGTCGTCTCCACATCATCCAGCTGTTTGATAAATAAAAGATACGTAAATTGTTCTATGACGTCCAGGGGATTGGTTATACCACCCGTCCAAAAGGTCTCCCATATTCTGTCAACTTTATTCTTCAGTTCTCCTGTAATCATTTTCTTTTATCCTTTCCTCCCGATATATAATTTTATTGTACCATATGAACCAAATTTCTGTAAATAGTTTAATTTACCAATCTCCTTCTTCGTCCTCATCTATCGCATCGTCCACTCCATCTGCATAATCCGAATCACTATTATACCGGTCATCGTCATAATCGCCATCCTCATACACATCCTCATATCCTTTGTCGTAGGATTCATAAGGATTCGAATACGATTTTTTGCTCTTGGACGAACCCGAGTAACTCGATTTGTTCGAATACGAACTGCTCGAGCTCGAATCGTAATGATATGGTTTTTTCGTCGAAGACGGTCTTGTCGTACTTGTAGAATAAGTACTTGATGAATAACTCGAAGATTCTGTCGATTCCGACTGTTCTCTTTCTTCTCCTTCTTTATCTGCCTCTTCCTGGTGTTTCTTGCAATATAAACTATCTTCTGAAAACCGTTTTTCATGGCAGTCACTTGCCCAGCATTCTCCATACCCCCATATATGCTCGCTTACATAGTCCGGTACATTTCTGGCTGCTATGACAATAAATGCCAAAACCAAAAGTGCTAAAATCTCATACTTTGGTGTGTTGCCCTTCTTCATGATAACCGCCTCCTAATTGTTTCATTCTTAATTTTTTACTCGTAACTATTCAGGATCCAATGTATGGAAATCAATGAATCGTCGTGCTTGCACGTAAGAGACTTTGATTTCCATACATTGAGATCCTAATAGGGCTCCCCTCCACATATGAGCATTTTTAGCCTTGTCAAAGGCGAGAAAAGAACACGAAGTGTTCGAAATGCGAATGTGGAGGAGGGGCGTCCTGAATAGTTACTTTTACTCTAAGTTTTTCTTATGTGTCCATTATATCATAGAATGGTGTCCCAAAGTATGGACTTGCTAAAAAGCTGCCCCAAAAATTTTTTAAAAATTTTTCAAGGCAGCTTAACTGTTCCCATCTTAATTCATTTACAGTTTCTTCATTAACTCACAAATGCGTTCTTCCGTCTCCTCACATTCATCTGCAATCTGTACTACAGATTTGCCTTTGGCAAGTTTTTTAGAGATTTGTGCAAGCAGATTAATTTCCGCTCCTTCCAGGCGGCCTTCTGCAATCCCTTCTGCATGGCCTTCTGCATGACCTTCGACAAGCGCAGCCTCGCGAGCACGCTCGCTGGCCTCTCTCACTTCGAGTTGAATTTTTTGCTCTAGTGTCACGAAATTATCCCTCCATTCATCATTGCTCTTCACTTCTTCTACTTTTCGTTCGAGACTTTTCGTAAACTCATCGGTTGGCACCGAAGTCTCCAGATAATCCAGGAGATTTCGAAGTTTCTCCGACAATCCATCACGTTTTCCGTGCAGATTAACAAAAATGGTTTTTCTCTTTTCGTCCAAACAAATCGTCGGATCTTCATTGCATCTCATTTCAAACGTATACACACTTTGATCTTTGTGAAAAAGGTCAAAATCACACAAAAAGATCACGATCGACTGTTTTAGCTCCTCGTACGTCTCTCCTGTCGCAATCTGATGACCATCCATCTCACAATGATAATATCGACTTCGAGGCACCAATTCTCTTGTTTTCGTAAGCTGCATCTCAATGTCGTACATATTACCTTTGTCATCTTCAGCATAGATATCCAGTCTCGTTCCCTTTTGAAAAATGTTATTTTGGATTGCTTTCTGATTCAGCACAACCTTAAGTTTCACAATGTGCATTCCCAGAATACGCTGCAGCAATTCCCTGCAGTCCTCTTCATCCAGAAAAACAGTACAAAAGACAACATCATTCTTAATCTGGATCTTCTCCAGCCATTTTTGGTCTTTAACCAAATCTTTTCTTACCATACACCCTCCATTTCCGGGAGGCTTCTGAAATCCGCCTCCCTGCATCTCATTCTGTTTTCTATGGGAACATCAGCAGTTTGGCTCTTTTCATTTATGTAAGAAAATAGATATCCTTGAAATGATAGATCTTCTGCTTGCTGTTAGTGTAACATAGTCCACTAGTTTTTGCAAGTACATTTTTCCCTTTTCCCCACCTTTACATTCTCCCCTCCCCATGTTATAATATCCTTAATAAAAGGGGGTGTCCTTATGGAGATAAGCGATGGAATGGATATCGCGTCATACGCGATGATGAACTCACAACTGCAGATCAGTCAGGGTGTCAGCACGCAGGTGTTGAAAAAGACGATGGATTTGCAGGAAGCACAGGGCATTCAGCTCGTGCAGATGATGGAACAGTCGGTAAATCCGGGACTTGGACAAAATATCGACATCCGCATATAAGCGAAAGAAAACAAAAAGGCATAAAAATAAGGGATGTCGCTTTTCATGGTGGCATCCCCTTTTCTTATTTCGTTATACCAGATGCGGTTCAATCTTTGCAAGAAGCTCGTCTTTGGACATCGCTCCGACCGCTTTCGTCACCACTTCTCCTCCTTTAAAAAGGAAAAATGCCGGAATGCCTGCTACTTTGTACTGCTGGGCAAGTTCCATATTTTCATCGCAGTTGACTTTGCCGACGATAAGTTTGTCCGCAAGTTCCTCGCCAATCTGCTCAATGATTGGTGACATCATGCTGCATGGTCCACACCATACTGCCCAAAAATCAACCAAAACCGGTTTGTCCGATCGAATTACCTTTTCTTCAAAATTTTCTGCATTAATTTCTATCGCTGCCATTGTTATTCCCTCCATTCTCCATGAAATACTTCTACTGCCGGACCTCGCATGACAACGTCTCCATTTTCGAGGTAGGTATCATAAAGCACACCTCCGCGGATCTGTATCGCGATTTCCTCGCCGCGCGGACAATAGCCATTGAGAACGGCCGCTACGGTACTGGCACAAGTTCCGGTGCCACACGATATCGTCTCCCCGGCTCCGCGCTCCCAGACACGCATTTTCAATGTATGTTCATCGATCACTTCGACAAACTCCGTATTGATGCGGTCAGGAAAAAGAGGATGATGTTCAAATTCAGGTCCTGTTTTTTCCAGATCAAGAGTATCGATTCCCTCGGTAAATACGACGCAATGCGGATTTCCCATGGACACGCAGGTGACGGTATATGGCTTATCTCCGACCATGATTTCCTGAGAAATAAACGTATCACCTTCTGCTTTTACCGGTATTTTTTTCGGATCAAGGATTGCTTTTCCCATGTTGACTTTCGCATAGGCAGCCTTTCCATTTTCCACCGTCAGATCAATGGTTTTGATGCCGCTTTTTGTCTCGATCGTCATATGCTCTTTTTTCGCAATATCGTGATCGTAAGCATATTTGGCCACACAGCGGATGCCATTCCCACACATCGCGCCTTCCGTTCCGTCTGCATTGTACATGATCATGCGGCAGTCTGCCACATCCGACGGAGCGATAGCGATCAAACCATCCGAACCGATTCCAAAATGGCGGTCACTTACACGAATCGCCGCGTCCGAAATATCCGAGATTGTCTCTTCAAACAAATTTACATAAACGTAATCATTTCCTGTTCCATGCATTTTTGTAAATTTCATACTCGTCCCTCCAATTCTTCCACTTGAATCCTTACATTGCAGTTAGACATGTGCGCCGCATTCACTTCCAATGCGTACTCGAGTTCCACATGAAATCCATTGTCAAGCTTCCGGTGTTCCAGCCGGTCCGTGTGAATTACAATTTCCAGTTCCCCGAAAGGTGTGGAATAATACGTAAGCATGTCCTGATTTTTTACAAATACCATATGCGTCCGCGTACCACCTTCTTTCAGAATTTCCACCTGTCCGTCCCGAATTTTAAGCTGGCTCTGCACCATCTCGCAGTCTTCGCCCTCGACATCATCCATTGCTTCCTCGTATTTTACGATTGTTTCGCCGTTTTCTTCATACATTTCTCCAAAAGAGATCACTTCCAGCGAATCCGTCGTGCCATTTTCATGCAGTCCGGCAATCGATATCTTTACATCTTTCTTCATGACTTTATCTTTCCCTTCGTTTCGCCAAATTATTATCGTTCGTAAGCAGTTTCTACGATACGATCGATCAATTCCGTGATGGAAAGTCCCCTATCTGCCCAAAGCATCGGATACATACTGATATTGGTAAATCCCGGAAGCGTGTTAATTTCATTAAACACCACATCATTCGTTTCATTTTCAATAAAGAAATCTACACGTGACAGACTGAATCCGCTTACCGCTTTAAAAATAGCTACGGCATCTTCGCGTACTTTGTCTTTCGATGCCTGTGGCACGGTGTCCGGATCAATGACTGTTTTGGATTCGGAATTATTGTATTTGGCATCGTAATCATAAAATTCTGCCGCTGCCACAACTTCTCCGACTTTCGATGCTTTTGGATCACGTCCGCCGAGAACCGCACATTCTACTTCATGTCCGCAGATCATTTCTTCGATCAAAACACGGGTGTCATGTTTTTTGGCAAGTTCCACTGCTGCCTTTAATTCCTCACGGTTTTCCGCTTTGCTGACACCACAGGAAGAACCGGCATTCGAAGGTTTTACAAAAACCGGATATCCCAGTTTTTCCTCTACCTCTGCGACCGTGTGATCAAGTTCACTCAGATCCGGCGCAATGTCTGCAACAAATTTCGCCTGGCGTATTCCCAGTTTCTCCACAAAAATCTTCGTGGAAATTTTATCCATACTTACCGAAGAAGAGAGCACACCGCATCCGACATACGGAATGCCTGACATTTCAAAAACGCCCTGAATCGTACCGTCTTCTCCAAATTTTCCATGAAGGACGGGAAAGATCACATCGATTTTCTGACGTTCATAATGTCCCTCGTCATCACATACATAAATCCCGGAGTTTACAGCATCCGGCGAAATAATAGCGGTCTTTTTGCCATCATACCAGCTGCCATCCTCGATTGCTGCCGCGTCCGGCACATAGATCCAATGTCCTTCCTTCGTAATTCCGATCAAATGTATCTCATATTTTTCCGGCAAAAATCCCTTGATAACATTGAGCACAGAGTGACATGACACTTCGTGTTCCGAAGATTTTCCACCAAAAATTACTGCAACCTGCTTTTTCATATCTATCCATTCCTTTCGATATTTACCTCAAACTCTCGCTTTTATTGTACTATGAATTGTCCGAAACTACAAGGGGAAAATTTCTCACAAAAAGGAATCCTTTTTCTACTTCTTTCGGAGTATTTTCCGGCAGCAAAGCAATGTGTACACCGAGGGAACCAGCAAAAATAAATTGACAAAATCCGTGATTTCCCACACAAATCCAAGCGGCATCACCGCGCCGGCAAAGATCATGATGACGTAAATGTATTGATAGGTGCGGGTCAGCTGTTTCCCGCCCAGAAATTCTGCCGCCACTTTGCCAAAAAGAGACCACCCGATCAGGGTAGCGACCGCAAAAGCAACGGTTGCCACGCCGATAATCTCCGTGCCGCCTAACGGAAGTTCGGCAAATGCTTCTTTTACCAAAAGTCCGCTCGCCATCCCGCTTTTCGCGATGGCATGTTTTGCCTGATAGATGACAACGACAATTCCTGTCACCGCACACAAAACGACCGTGTCCCAAAAAGTCGCCGTCATGGAAATCAATCCCTGCTCCTCCGGCGAAATCTTTTCTTCTCCGCAAGCCGCCGCGATCCCGGAAGTTCCCAGTCCTGCCTCATTGGTAAAAAGTCCTCTTGCCACTCCGTACCGAACCGCTGCCCCTACCGTGTAGCCGAGTCCGCCAGCCGCGGCACACCGCGGTGAAAAGGCAGAAGTTACTATCTGCCGGATTGCCGCCGGGAAATAGCCGATATGCAGCACAAGATAAAACAGACATCCCGCCACAAAAAGAAGTGCCATCGCCGGCACGATCATCATACTCGCTTTTTCGATCCATTTTACTCCCTGCAGGATAACCAGTCCCACCATCAATGCCACGATAATTCCCACAAGCCATTTCGGCAGTTCCCAGATACCCCGGCACGTTTCTGAAATCGCATTGGACTGTGTGGTGCATCCGGCAAAATAGGCTGAAAAGCAGACAAAAAAACTGTAAAAAGATGCCAGTTTTTTCTTTGCAAGTGCATTTTTCAATACATACATCATTCCACCGACCGGTTCTCTGTCCTGCGTTTCCCGGTACGTGCAGCACAACGTCGTCTCCGCATATGTGGTCGCCATCCCGAGCACGCCGGTAAGCCAGCACCAAAACACCGCCCCGGGTCCTCCGAGACTGACTGCAGTCGAAACTCCGATAATATTACCGGTTCCAAGCGTCGCCGCCAATGTCGTTGTGAGAGTTCCAAATGAACTCATTCCCTTCTTTTCCGTTCCGGTTCCACGAAGTGACAAGCGGATCCCGGTTCCCAGTTTTCTCTGTACCACTCCCGTGTAGATTGTAAAATAGACATGAATGCCAAATAAAAGAATTAGAACCGGACCGCCGAACAGCCATCCATTGACCGCCTGAATCACCTGCATCGCCACGTACCCATCGTTTGTCATTTGTAAAAAATATGCGGGACGTGAAAAAAAAAGAACGGCAGAATTCTTGATTTTCTTTCCAAAATTGTGTATACTTCAAATCATAAATTTATGAAAGGATCTTTCCGATGAAACATTTAAAATACACTTTAGCACTGCTTCTCTGCAGCAGCATATTGGCACAAACTCTTGCACCACAAGCGCAGGCAATCTCGATTTCTGAGGCATTTGCCACCCCGGCGCCTTCCTCTTCGTCTTCGAGTTCCTCTACGATCAATGAGGCGACCGGAAAAGGAAAAGGCGTATCTTACACGATAGACGGGCAGACCTACCGCTATACCGGGGAAAGCATCAACGTCGTGTACGAATCAAAAGCATTGAATTTGACACGGACACCTGCTGTCACGATCAACGGAACGGTTATGGTGCCTTTGAAAGAGGCCTTTGCCAAACAGGGCATCAAAGCAAGTTATCATTATTATAAGAAAATCAAAAAGATTAAAGTGACGAAAAACAATAAAATCGTTATCATGCATCTTGGCGATACGACGATGACGGTCAACCAGAAAAACAGCACACTCCCGCAGGCACCGATTTCTGTTACCTATGGAAAATCCAAGATTAAGACGATTTTGGTTCCCTTCCGCGAGATTGTCAAGGTGCTGGGAATCAATTATCTGTGGGACAAAGATCTGGGTGTCGCACAGTTGTCCAAACCGGTTTTGAATTTTGTCGGAAAACATTATTTCACACCGTACAACTGGAGTTTGAACACCTATGCAAGTATCCAGAAAAGCCGCGTCGGACGTGCCTCACTTGCCGAATTTAAGCGGCTGGTAAATTACAAAAAAGATACGACGTATGGATTCCAATATCTGCGTCTCGACCAGTACCGCGAAGTGGATGAGAAAAAATTCATCTCGACATTTAACTATTTTATTAAGGATTCGTGTGAAAATAATGGGTATTCTCCGACACGCAGTGTCTTGTACGGAAAAGGCGACGTGATGCTCGCTGCTGCGAAAAAAGAAGGAATTGATCCGATGTATTTTGCCGCACAGACCTTTATCGAGTCCGCTTACGGACGCAGTTCACTTGCCCGCGGAAACCGCATCACAAAAGTAGCACTTCCGTCATATGCAAGACGCGGTGGCAAATTTATTACAAAAAACATTAAAAAGAGTGTCAAAGTTTACAACCTTTATGGAATAAAAGCATACGACAGCGACCCACGTGTGGGTGCGACATCGTATGCCTATTATCAGGGCTGGACTTCCGTGGACAAAGCCATCTACGGAGCCGCCAAATTTATCCGTGAAAATTATTTTGAAGCCACGCCAAAGCAGAATACCATTTTTAAATTCCGCTACAATCCAAGCAATCTGAGCCACCAATACGCGACAGATCCTTGGTACGCAGAAAAGATTGCACAGCGAATCATGCTGTTCAGTAACTGCTATTCGAAAAAGGCTTCGTATACTTATGATTATCCGAAATTCCGTTAGATCAAATGTATCATTTTCCTTCTTTCGCCTGACCGGCAAAGAAGGAGACGATGGCCTCAGCGGAGGCTTCATTGATCTCCGGCAATTCTTTTAATTCGTCGACCGTCGCCTGACGGATGGCATCAAGCGATTCATAGCGGCGCATCAGTGCCTTTCGTCTGGTCGGACCGACCGTCGGAATGTCATCCAGAATGGAATGCACCTGTGCTTTTCCGCGGATCTGCCGATGATATTCGATGGCAAAGCGGTGCGTCTCATCCTGTATTCTGGTAATCAAGCGAAATCCCTGTCCATGTGTGTCGATAGGGATTTCCTCATTTTGGAAATAAAGTCCTCTTGTCCGGTGGTGGTCATCCTTTACCATACCGCACACCGGAATCGATATTTTCAATTTTTCCAAAACCTTTTCACAAATATTTACCTGTCCCTTACCACCATCCATAAAGATGACATCCGGAAACAGGCGGAATGCGTCCGTTTCATCAAGATCTTCCCGCTGTCCATGAGTAAATCGTCTCGTCAAAAGTTCTTCCATCGAAGCATAATCATCCGGTCCGGTCACACTGCGAATGCGGAATTTGCGGTAGTCATTTTTCTTCGCGCGCCCATCCTCAAATACTACCATGGAACCGACCGTCTCAAATCCATTGATATTGGAAATATCGTAAGATTCGACGCGGTGCAGTCCGCTCATACCAAGCAGTTCCTGAATCTCTTCCATCGCACCAAGTGTCCTCGCACGCTCTCTCTTTAACTTTTCCGCGTCCTGCAAAAGAACCATTTTCGCATTTCGTTTGGCAAGATCCAAAAGCCGCTCTTTCGAACCACGTTTCGGATGTCGGAAAAAAACTTTGTGTCCACGTTTTTTTGACAGCCATTCCAAGATCGCCTCACTGTCTTCCGGTGCTTCTTCCGTCCACAATTCCCGCGGTATGTACGGCGTTCCGGCATACATCTGCTTGATAAAAGCACCAAGCACATGGTTGTCCTCTTCTTCCTGCACTCCCGTGAGATAATAATGTTCCCGTCCGATCAATTTTCCGCCGCGGATAAAGAATACCTGTACGACCGCCTCGTCCTGAAGCCGCGACATTGCAATGATATCACGGTCTTCGGCGTCCTCACTCGTAATCTTCTGCCGCTCGGTCACCTGTTTCACACTATGGATCAGATCCCGGTAAGCGGCCGCCTCTTCAAAATTCATCTCGGCGGAAGCCGCCATCATTTTCTCTTCCAGATTTTGTAAAACGTCTTTTGTCTGTCCATTCAAAAACGCCAAGGCTTTTTCAAAATTTCTGCGGTATTCTTCTTTATCCACATTTCCCTGGCAGGGTGCCGGACATTGTCCCATCTGATGATACAGGCAAGGTCTTTCTTTTCCGATATCCCGCGGAAAACGTTTTTGACAATTTCTCAAATGAAACAATTTATTGAGCAGTTCGATCGTATCGCGGATCGCCGATCCGCTTGTAAATGGTCCAAAATATTTTGCACCGTCGCGTTTCATCTGCCGCGCGAACACAAAACGCGGATAATCATCCTGAATCAACGCTTTCAAAAAAGGATAGCTTTTGCCATCCTTTAACATCGTATTGTATTTGGGATTGTACTCTTTGATCAGATTGCACTCCAGCACCAGAGCTTCGAGTTCGCTGTCCGTCACAATATACTCAAACCATGCGATCTGCTCGATCATGCGCTCAATCTTCGGCGACACGTGGCGGCTTTTTTGAAAATACTGCCGGACGCGGTTTTTCAGCACAACGGCTTTTCCCACATAGATAATGTGGTCATTTCGGTCGTGCATCAAATATACGCCGGGTTTTTCCGGAAGTTTTTTTAATTCTTCCGCCAGATCAAAATCTGCACGTTCCATCCACATTCAGCTCCTTTGTCAGTCATTTATAAACCGATGAATCACATCAACCAATCCATCTTCATCACAGTGTGGTGCCACATAATTGGCTCGGGCTCTTACTTCCTCCGCAGCATTTGCCATCGCCACACCAAGTCCGGCATATTCAATCATCGAAATATCATTAAATCCATCTCCACAGCAGATCATCTGATTTCTCGAAAACCCAAGTTTTTTCAATAATTTAGACAATCCATATGCCTTATCAATGCCAAGCGGCATCATTTCCACATAAAAATCTTCTGAACGATATACACTCAGCCGGCCTTCAAAAGCCTTTGCCGCCTTTGGTTCTACGTCTTTCATCCAGTCCGGGTCTCCGGTCAGAAGACATTTATTTACAGGATACGTCACTTCTTTTCCAAAATCTTCCACTACATGAATATCAATGTCACATCCCTTGGCATCAATCTGAATGTATTGATCGGCATCATTTTCCGCAATAATATCGTTATCGTGATAGGTCATAATGCCCGTCTTTTCCCGCTTGGAAAATTCATAGATCTCCGGCACAATACCATCCGGCAGATTGATGTTGTAGATCACTTCGCCGGTTTTTGCATTGCTGATGCAGGCACCGTTGTAGGACACAATATACCCGCCAAATTCGTCAAGGCGGATCTTGCGCGCCGTCGGCATGATCCCTGCCGTACAACGCCCGGACGCAATCGCCACACAGATGCCCTTTTCCTGAATCTTTACTATCTCATCAATGGTCTTCCGGGATATCGTCTTGTCCGTCCGCATCAGCGTCCCGTCCACATCCAGCACCAATACTTCGTATGCCATCGTCTTCTCCACTTTCTTGATTCTCTTCGTTTCCGGTTTCTTCTACTTCCGGTTCTTTATTTTCGTCTTCTTTCAACTTTGTTCCTGTCGCCTCTTCATAAATACGAACAAATTCTTTTCCGGTAATTGTCTCGCGCTCTACCAGATAAGCAGCCAGTTCATGAAGAACGTCTTTATTTTCTTCGATCAAATGATAGGCTCTTTCATAACATTGTTTCAAAAGCGCCATCACTTCTTCGTCTACTTCACTCTCCGTCTTTTCTCCGCAATTCATCACAGTACGGCCGTCAAGATAACGATTCTGAACGGATTCCAGTCCGATCAGACCAAATTTTTCACTCATTCCGTACTGGGTTACCATCGCTCTGGCAATATTTGTCGCCTGCTCGATATCATTGGAAGCTCCCGTCGTCACGTCACCGAAAATAATTTCCTCTGCCGCACGGCCTCCGTATAATGTAACGATCTTGGAGATCAATTCTTCTTTTGTGCGGAGATATTTTTCTTCTTCCGGCACCTGCATGACATAACCAAGGGCTCCCATTGTACGAGGCACGATCGTAATTTTCTGTACCGGTTCCGCTTTTTTCAAAAGGGTCGTCACAAGTGCATGGCCGACCTCGTGATAAGCAACGATCTTTTTCTCTTCTTTTCCGAGAATACGATCTTTTTTCTCTTTACCGGCAAATACCACTTCGACCGCTTCAAAGAGATCTTTCTGGCTCACTACATTTCTTCCGTCTTTGACCGCCATAATGGCCGCCTCATTTACCATATTGGCAAGGTCGGCACCTACGGCACCGGATGTTGCTAAGGCAATTTCTTCCAGATTTACCGTATCATCCATCAACACATCGTGAGAATGTACTTTCAATACATCAATTCTTCCTTTCAGATCCGGTTTTTCCACGATGATCCGTCGGTCAAAACGTCCCGGACGAAGCAGTGCCTTATCCAGAACTTCCGGCCGGTTTGTCGCACCAAGAATGACGATTCCCTTGGAAGAATCAAATCCGTCCATCTCGGAAAGGAGCTGGTTCAATGTCTGCTCGCGCTCATCATTGCCACCGCCATACTGGGAATCACGGCTTTTTCCGATGGCATCGATCTCATCGATAAAAATAATACATGGTGCCATCTGCTGTGCCTGTTTGAAAAGGTCACGGACACGCGAAGCACCGACACCAACAAACATTTCCACAAAATCGGAACCTGACAGGGAAAAGAACGGAACTCCTGCTTCTCCGGCAAGTGCCTTCGCAAGCAGAGTTTTACCGGTTCCCGGAGGTCCCACGAGCAATGCTCCCTTTGGCAGTTTCGCACCGATCTTGCGATATTTATCCGGATTTTTCAAAAAGTCAACCAGTTCATGCAGAGAATCTTTTGCTTCTTCTTCTCCTGCCACGTCTTTAAACGTAACACCGGTTTTCTTTTCCACATACATTTTTGCGGTAGATTTTCCAACCCCCATGATACCGCCGCCTCCGCCACCGCGGGACATCATCCGCATCAGCAGCCAGAGTACGATCCACATTCCTGCAAATGGCAGAATGTATGCCAGCAAAAAACTCAGGATTCCGGAACTTGTATCATCAATTTTCGCTGAAAAATCAACATTGTATTTATTTAACATGTCCTGTACAAGCGCAGTATCCTGTACATAACCGGTATAGTACGTTACCTCAAATACCGATTTCTGACTCTTTGGCTTAATATAAATGACATTGGAGTCAAAAGTAACCTCCGATACTTCGCCCGCTTTCAACATTTGGACAAATTTGGTATAGCTGATTTCTTTCCGCGTATTTTTCTCGATCTGTGAGTTCAAAAACAAAATGATCGTAAGGGCAAACAGCGCCGCCAATACGCAGATTATGATATTGGCTTTGTTCTTTTTCGGACCACCCGGCCGATTTTTATTATCGTTTTCCATGTGCATTGGATTCCTTTCTCTTTTTCTTCAACTCTCTTTAGGATCTTTTATTTAGTATAATAGATTTTTCCATATAAATCAATGGCATAGATGTGAAAGATTCGTGAAAAAAAGTTTACATTTTCCTATTGAATACGTTTCACAAACATAGTATAATATATAAGTATTTGAATTTTTCGTTATTCTATACCGCTTTTTTGCGGTTGGAACAAACAGAGGATAGAATGATACTGTCGAACGCAGTATCCGCCATAAGGCAGAAGGAGGAAACATGGCTGTAAAATATGTATTTGTAACAGGTGGTGTTGTGTCCGGTCTCGGAAAAGGTATCACTGCTGCATCATTAGGAAGACTTCTGAAAATGAGAGGTTACAGTGTCACGATGCAAAAATTTGATCCTTATATCAACATTGATCCTGGCACCATGAACCCAATTCAGCACGGCGAAGTATTCGTTACCGATGACGGTGCGGAAACCGACCTTGATTTGGGACACTATGAACGTTTTATCGACGAGAGTCTCACCAAACAAAGTAACGTCACAACCGGAAAAGTATACTGGTCCGTTCTCTCGAAAGAAAGACGCGGCGACTATGGTGGCGGTACCGTACAGGTGATTCCTCATATTACAAATGAACTGAAAAGCCGCTTTTACCGCAATGACGGCTGCGATGAGACACAGATTGCGATCATCGAAGTTGGTGGTACGGTTGGAGATATCGAAAGCCAGCCATTTTTAGAGGCAATTCGTCAATTCCAGCTGGATGTCGGACATGAAAATGCGATTTTGATCCATGTCACATTAATTCCGTATCTGAAGGCATCCTCGGAATTAAAAACAAAACCGACACAGAGCAGTGTTAAAGAACTTCAGGGAATGGGAATCCAGCCAAATATCATTGTTTGCCGTACTGAGATTCCTTTGGAAAAATCCATTAAAGACAAAATTTCCCTTTTCTGTAATGTACCAAGTTCTCAGGTTATCCAAAATCTGGATGTGGATACATTATATGAAGTTCCGCTCGCTATGGAAGAAGAGCATCTTGCAGATATTGCCTGCAAATGCTTGAATCTTGACTGCCCGAAACCGGATCTTGCGGAATGGGAAAATATGGTTCATTCCATTAAAAATCTTTCAAACGATGTTACGGTTGCTTTGGTTGGAAAATATACCGCTCTCCACGATGCTTACATCAGTGTCGTAGAGGCCTTGAAACACGGTGGTTTTGCCCACAATGCCCAGGTAAATATCAAATGGATAAATTCGGAAGAAGTAACACCGGAAAATGTCGGTGAACTTCTTGGGGATGTCTGCGGAATCCTCGTTCCCGGCGGATTTGGTAACCGTGGTATCGAAGGTAAGATCACAGCGATCCAGTATGCCCGTGAAAACAAGATTCCTTTCTTAGGACTCTGCCTCGGTATGCAGCTTGCTATCGTTGAGTTTGCCCGCAATGTTGTCGGCTGGTCTGATGCACACAGTGCGGAACTTGATCCTGCTACCACTCATCCGGTCATTCACTTGATGCCTGAACAGGACGGCGTGGAAGATATCGGTGGTACGTTACGTCTTGGTTCTTATCCATGTACCTTGGACAAGGAAAGCAAAGCCTATGAATTGTATGGTTCCGAAACTATCACAGAACGTCATCGCCACCGTTATGAAGTAAACAACTACTACCGTGATGACCTGACAAAGAATGGCATGAAATTATCCGGTCTTTCACCGGACGGACGCATCGTAGAAATGATGGAACTTCCGGATCACCCTTGGTTCATCGCCACACAGGCTCATCCGGAATTCAAGAGCCGTCCAAACCGCCCACATCCTTTATTCAAAGGCTTCGTCGGCGCAGCACTGGACTATAAAGAAAATGAATAATAGAAGATTTGTTGGGGCGGCTCGCAGAGCCGCCCTTATTTGAGGAGGTAGCTACCGCCGAAGCGAAGCTGAGGGGGCGCTTCCTTATTACCATGACATTACGGTCAAATCCTAGTTTTTTCTTCCATTTGTACCGTAATTTCGCCCCGCTATTTACCATATTTTTACATTTTTGAAGTTTTTACGGTATTTTAACTTGTTTTGCACAAAATAATACCGTAATAATTTCCATCTTCTTACAGTCATTTCCTGTTATTTACAGTTATTACGGTAAAACTGCATCCCATAAGACACTTTTTACCGTAATTCTTTTTTTGTCCGCTCCCCTTATCTCATTTTCTTTCCGCAATCACAATCATAAAAAAGTATCTTTGATAATTTGATCAATTACTTTTGTACTGATTGTGTAGCCGGAAGATTCCCGGGTATAAATGATATCAATCCCTGAACGGTAACCGTTTTTAATATACATTTCTTCTTTTTTAAGCGCCCGCCGGCAATACTCCGGATCACCCATAAGTCCCATGTGTTCCCACAAAATTTCCTTGCGTTTCTTCACATGCAGGCAGATAAAATCCGGGTGGACAACTCCCATTCCACGCAAATAAACAGGATGTTCATATCGGTAGGGTATCCCATTGCGATATAAACTGTCTGCGATGATTTTTTCTGATTTAGATCGTACTTGCTCTCCTCGTTCTGTAAAGATTTCCTGCGGATTGCTCGCCATATCCAGGCCTTCAAAAATTACACTTTCCCATTCTTTTATGTACATTTCATCCGTTAGCACAAAAGGACTGACGGCCTTCTTTTGTTCCAACGGAAGTTTCTCATAAACTTCTTCCGGACAAGAGGCTGAAAATTGTTCCAGAAATTGATCGATACATTGTATCCGTTTTTTGATCATTGACAAAATCTTGCAATCATAATCCCTTTGCCAGATCTTCGCTAACTGCTTTCGCTCGTTCTTTCTTACATATTTCTTTCGGATTCTTCCATTGTGATCCGGCTCGCGTATGTAATACTGTTCATATCCATTGCTCGCTGATCGATACAATTTCCCTTTTGGTGCCTCTGCCAAACTCATTTCTAACTGTTCTTTCCAAGAAAAAAGTTCCTCCTGCTTTTCTTTTAATTCATCCCTAATTTCATCGTACATTTAATCCATCCCTTCTTAAAATTTTAACTGTGGAAATTTCCTGTCGAAATGACAAAAGAAAAAAGACTCACATTGTTTGTAAGTAACTATTCAGGACGCTCCACCTCCACATTCGCATTTCGAACACTTCGTGTTCTTTTCTCGCCTTTGACAAGGCTAAAAATGCTCATATGTGGAGGTGGAGTCCTATTAGGATCTCAATGTATGGAAATCAAAGTCTCTTACGTGCAAGCACGACGATTCATTAATTTCCATACATTGATCCTGAATAGTTACATTTGTAAAAGTATAACATGAGTCTTTTATGAAAATCAAGTCAATTTTTTAATCCAGTTTAGCAGTTTCTCGTATTCTTCCGGTGTCGGTTTATACGAAGAAAAGCAGCTTCTTTCAAAAAGTTCTTCCAACTCCGTCTCTTCGAATGGCATCTCGGAATCTCTGGCTGCCAGATAATGAAGCCGCTCTCCCGGCATTACCAAACCCGCATAGACAGCATCCTTTTTCTCCCATCGCCGGCTTCGTATTTCAAGGTATAATAATAAGTTTTTCGCCGTATCTTCCGTATGCCACGAACGATATCGAAGTATACTCAAATACACTTGTTTCCCTGCAAAGAATAGAGCAATAACAATCGCCACAACAAACGCAGCTACAGGCATTATACCAGACGAAATAAGCCCGGTTCCAAAATTTGAAAACGCTTCACCAAGTTGAATCTGCGGAGAATCGTCAATCAACTTTTTAACGGATGACCAAAAGTCACTGTCTGTATTTTCAGACATATTTGTCGGTGTCGCATCCACGACCTGCCAGCCTGTATTAGGAAAATATGCTTCCACCCACGCATGTGCATTAGCATCCGTCAACTCCACTTCCATCACACCGGTTTTTCCAAGTGCCGAAGGTCCCTCGTAATAGTCATCATAATTTAAGTCCTCGCGCAGTGTCCCTTTCAAAATATCACCATAACCGACAGCATAGCCCTCCACATAACGCGTGGCGATTCCCAGCCGGCGGAGAAAAAGTGCCGCCGCGGAGGCAAAGTGCATACAGACTCCCTTCTTATTATCCTCGAGGAAGTAATTTACAAAATCTTCGCCCTCCGGAACTCTTCCCGGGCGGTAACTATAGGTATAATTGTCATGCAGATAGGTAATCACCGTGTTGACCACATTCGGATCCGTCCCATAATTTTTTCCCGGAACCAACCCCATATCGCGGATACAGTCATCTAACACCGTCGTATTTTCATCCGGAACCTGATGGTAAATATAAGAATCTGCATCTTGAATCACCGCTTCCTTGGTGAGGTTTGGATAAAAAGTAAATGTATTTTTTGTTCCGATCGGATTTGCGACATAAATCTTCTGACTTGAATTGGTATACTTTTTATAGTCTTTAAATTTGGTAAAATACGGATAGTATACGTAGTCTGCATCCGCTCCTGCATTTTCTATTTCAATCTTCGCTTTTGCTTCCTGCTGTGGGTTCTTTCTGTGTCTTTTCGCCAAAACATCGGCTTCTTCTTTCATGCTTTCGGTATAAAAATACTGCGTATGTCCGGCGATGCCTCCCAGCATCTGATAGCCATCCGTCCATTCATTTCCTTCATAATGAAGCCCGGTATACCCCTTTAAATAAAGAGGATCCGTTGTATAGGGTGCAAACCGAATCTTCAGATCGGTCTCATTGTCCGGACGAAGCATTGAAAAATCGCCCAGTTTTCCGCCACTCATACCGCCTCGCGAAGCAGGATTGGGAAAGAAACTCCAAAATCCCATCATAACAAAGCCGGAAACGGCACGTTCCGTACTTTTTTTATAAGCATTTTCATGGTAAATCTCACGATTTTTCTCTTCGGTAAATGCGAGACTAAAAACGCCGGTTAAAACAACGGCGGCAAGCGCAGTCAGCAAAACGCCTTGATAAACACGGGCATTTTTTTCCACTTGATGGCGCCTTCCGTTTTTTAACATATGAACTCCGAGGAATCCTCCACACAGGCAGAACACAAAAAATAACTTTGGTTCCTGACGGAAATAAAGCGGAATGATATAGAGCGGAACACATATAAAAAGCGGCAATTTTAAATTCATATAATTACTCAAAAAAATGTTCAATGTCAGGATCAAAAATACCCCGACAAAAATAAATGTCATCGTAACAGAAAGATTTCGATCCTCTATCTGCTCCGCAAATTCCGTCCCGGTATTTAAGCCAAAATAAACCTCGCCACGCTGCCGGATCACGTTAATAATCCCCGCAAAACCACTATTTACATACACTTTAAATGTCAAAATTCCAAACACATAAAAGATAAAAAATACAATATATCCAAGATCTTTCCGGCTGCTTTTTTGAAAGGAAAACAGAAAGCTAAAATATACCGCGGATGCCAAAAGTACGAGGGCTGCGATCACATAATTACATTCTATTTCAAATGCAGACAAAAAGCCCCCAAAAGAACCAAAAATGATAAAAAAACATAATAATCCTTTGGGAAGGCAGGTAAGAAAACGCCTGGACTGCTGAGCGGTCCGCTCTTCTCCAAGCACAAGTCCGGTTACTAATTCCTTCTTCTTTTGTCCCTTTTTCTTGCGAAACCATGCCACTTTCTGTCACCTCGCTTTCTATCGCTGCCACATCACAAGCATTTCCTCGCTCACTTTCAGATAATCCTGATCCGGCGCATTCATTCGAAATGCTTCGACAGCTTCTTCCTCTCCGCCTCCGGTATAAAAAATCTGCTCCAGAACTTCTTTCCATCCCTCTCTTGTATCTGCTGTTTTTTCATATAACTGCCGGCTCCTGCTCCCCCACCAGTACACCGTTACCGGAATCCGGCTCTTTATCACCGAATTTCCCAGTTCGTACAAAAAACAGATCACTTCATCCGCTCTCTGCGGATTTCTGCGGTCCACACAAAAAACAATCTGCAGTTTCTGCGAAGACATCTGAAGTCTCTCCTTTACCATAAGCGCCTCTCTTTTTGCCGATAATTTCCAATGGATATCTTTCAATGAATCGCCGGGTATGTATTCCCGTACTTGTCCAACTTCCGAAAAATCGCTTCCTTTTGCAGAACTTTCCGTCGATTCCGTCAAACCGGCCGCATAATCATTCTGCTCAAAATCCAATGTCTCCCCCTCGGAAGGCAGAACATAAATGTGTTCTGTCTGCCCGGCCTTTTTGCGCTTTTCATGAAAAGAAAGAAGGTCTTCTATTCCAAATTGTTTCAATGTAATCTCAATATCCCCACAAAGTCCCGAGCTTAGCGGCATCTCGTACACTTCTTCTCCTTTGGCAGGAAGTGAGATCGTCACCGTTTTGTCTGTTTTCTGTTCAAAAAAACCGTTCCCAATCTCAAGATACAACGTGCAGCGTATCACAGGAAAAATACTTCTGTTTTTAACCCGGATACGTACCAAAAACTCCGTATTTTTGGTAAATTCAGCTGCGGGAATTTCCATTTTCGGTTCTGTTTTAGGTATCACCAGCGGTACCATTGCCAGCGTAAACCCAAGAAACAGAATCATTGCCACGCCAAGCAGCAGATTAAAATAGCCGCCCAAATACCAATACATCAAGGCATTCAGAAAAAATATCACGATAAATTCAATCCAGTATTTTACTCTACGCATACCACTTTTGTTCCTTCAAAAACCTGTTTTAAAATATCAGAAACTTCCAATCCTTGTGCCTTTGCCTGCATATTGAGCTTGATACGGTGGGCAAGTACTTCCTGATAAATGTCCATCACATTCTCCGGCGTCACGTAATCGCGCCCTTTCATCACAGCCATTGCCTTCGCCATACGAAGAAGCGCAAGGCTTGCCCGCGGACTCGCTCCGAGACGCACCATCGGATGCTTTCTCGTATTTTCCGTCAGCCGAACAATATAATCATACATTTCTTCGCTGACATAACTCTCTTCTGCCATATTTTGCAATTTTTTCCATTCTGCTAAGGTTACCACCGCCTGAATGCCGGAAAGTGATTTCGCACCATTGTTTTTCAAAATATCCACCGCATCCTGATGTTCCGGATATCCCATCGAAAGGCAAATCATAAAACGGTCGAGCTGCGATTCCGGAAGCATCTGCGTACCGGAAGAACCGATGGGATTTTCTGTCGCAATTACCGTAAACGGGGCTGGCAGATTATGGGTAATTCCATCTACCGTCACCTTTTCTTCCTCCATCGCCTCCAAAAGTGCTGACTGGGTTTTCGGCGAAGTCCGATTGATTTCATCTGCCAGAAACAGATTGGCAAATACGGCACCTTCGCGGTATTCAAATTCTTTGGTCTTTTCATTGTACATGGAAAAGCCTACCAGATCACTGGGAAGCACATCCGGTGTAAATTGTACGCGTCGATACGTCAAATCTGTCGCTTTCGCAATCGCCATCGCTAACGTCGTTTTGCCGACCCCCGGGATATCCTCGAGCAATATATGACCGCCTGCAAGCATCGCACAGAGCACCTTTTCTACCACTTTTTGTTTGCCCTTTACTACCTGATTGATCGTTTCCTGCAGCATCTGTATTTGTCCCGCCATCTGCCTGCTCCTTTCTTCTATTTCCCTGCTATTATTTTTTCTATTTCTTCGTAGCGCGCCTTTGGCCAGTCGGTCGAAGTGTGCATATTTAAAATACTGTTTGTCTCGTTCATTGCATTATAATACCACATCGCCGACTCTTCGTAGTCCTTCTTTTCATAAAAATATTCGCCAAGTTCATAACACATTTCAGAAGAACCTTCACTCAAAAGATCTTTGAGGCACATCTTCAAAATCACTCCGCTGTCCCCGCGAAGTCTTGCTGCCCGCACGACGATACAAGCTGCTTCTTTCACTTCATCGAGACTTCGTTCCGGCTCACATGCTGTCGCAGCAAAATACGGTTCTGCCTGAATCACATCTTCATCACTTCCGGAAATATACAATTCCATTGCATACATATGATGCAGTCTCTTGGAAAGCCGCTGGCCTTTTTGAATCTGCTTCTGAAACACAGCAAAATCTCTGCTGCTGTGCACGCTTTCCGGCATATGCAAAATATCAATTTCACTGTCATAAACAACCGGATCCAGACGAACCATTTCATGCACCGGTTCAATCCACGTAAATTCCCGCTGGCGTTTGTACAATTTAGGCCGGTATTCCGCATCAAAATTATAAGCCGTTCCATTGGCCAACTGATTGCAGTATCGCATCTGTACAATTTCTATTTCAGGGATCAGAACCTCCTTTAATTCGGCTAGTTTTCGGTGATTGTCAGCGTCTATTACTTCATCTGCGTCTGCCACATAAATATACTCTTTTGTCGCCTTGGAAAAAGAATAATTACGTGCCGCCGAAAAGTCATCGATCCATGCAAAATCATAAATTTTATCGGTGTATTTTTTTGCTATTTCTTTTGTATTATCACTTGATCCGGTATCGACAATAATAATCTCATCCATAAGATCTGCAATGCTGTCAAGGCACCTTGCCAGCACTTTTTCCTCATTTTTTACGATCATACACAAACTTATCGTTATCATCTGCTCACTCCTTACCTGTCCTTGTGTACCACACAATAATCGGTTACTACGATCTGCAGCGTCCGATTTCCGCCGTATTCATTGATGGAAGGATAATAGGCAAATCCTATATCAATTTCATTGGGCTGTTTCTGATACATTTTCTGCAATTCACTGTCTCCCCATATTTCACATACAAATTCTTCAAACACATCAATGTCGCCAAAATATACTGCCTTTATGACATACCCTTTTTCATTTGCTACTTTCATGCTCAGCACATTTCTATTTTTTCCAAGCCTCGACGCTTCCAGTATATGGAAATGTTGTTCTGCAAATACCGGCTTCGGATTTCCTACCCCGAATGGCTCCAGCGTCTGCAATTCTTCGATCAGCGGAATCGATATATACTGCACCGGCATCGCCACATCAATCCATAATTTCGGCACAAAATCGGCTTGTGTAAGTCCCGCCTCTGCATTCAACCGCCTCTCTAATTCCGGGAGATCTTTTTCATGCAGTGTCATTCCGGCTGCCATTTTGTGTCCACCAAAGCGAACCATGAGATCTTTACATGCCATCAATTTTTCAAACATATGATAGGACTCGATGGAACGCCCGGAACCTTTTACAAGCCCGTCTCCTACCGGACAGAACACGATTACGGGGTGATGGTATTCTTCTTTTATCCTTCCCGCCACGATCCCCACAAGGCTTTCATGACAATCCGGCAAAAGCACAATATGTACCGGCTCATCTTCTTTTCCGCTTTCCTGCAATATCTCAAAGGCGCCCTTTGCGGCCTCTTCTGTCATTTGCTTTCTGGTATCGTTGATGTCTTTTAATTGCCGCGCCATTTGCAATGCTTTTTCCTTATTGGTTTCCTCCAAAAGTTCAAACGCTCTCGTCACGGTATCAATTCGCCCCGCCGCATTAAAGCAGGGCCCGAGAATAAACCCGATATGGTACGCCTCAAGTTCTTTTCCGCTTAATTCCTGCACTTCCAACAAAGCGCGAAGTCCTGTATTTTTTGTATGTTCCAATGCCCGCAGCCCGGATTTTACCAATCCACGGTTTTCGCCTTTTAATTCCATCACATCCGCAACGGTCGCGATTGCTGCATATTCGAGCAAGTCCTCACGCTCATCAGGCGAGATGCCCTCTTTTTCGTACAATGCACCGATCAGCTGAAATGCCACACCGGCACCGCACAGTCCTTTAAACGGATATCCACAGTCCTCTTGCTTATGGTCTACGACAGCATCTGCCGGTGGGAGCTCTTCCTGCACTTCATGGTGGTCGGTAACAATGACTGTCATCCCTTTTTCTTTGGCATACCGGATTTCTTCATTGGCAGCGATTCCATTATCACAAGTAAGCAGGATCTCCGCGCCGGCCTCTGTCGCCTCATCCACAATCCGTCGATTTACCCCATATCCTTCCGCCACCCGGTCCGGTGTATAAATCTCACTACGTATTCCAACTTTTTCCAGCCCTTTTTTTAAAATGATTGCCGAAAATATACCATCACAGTCAAAATCCGAAGAAATTGCCACTAATTTTTCTCTATTTCCACGCAGAATCTGCACCGCCTTCTCCATGTCTTTGAAAAGCCACGGCGAATGCAGCTGCCTCCAGTCTGCCTGTATGTAATTTCCAATTTCTTCCTCTTGTACTTCTCTATTTACAATGCATCTTGCCAGAACCGGCGATATCCCAAATCTTTCACTGATCTTGCGAAAATCAGCCCGTTTGGTCTGAAGCATCCATTTTTTGCTTTTATGTTTCATTGACTCTTTCCTTTTACCAATTCTTATTTATAATAATAAGGCAAGATTTCAGAACATACAATATGAAAAATATGAATTTTTTATTAACTTCGTTTCACTATGGGAAAGACTGCCTGAATGATGAGGTGACCCCTCAAAGTTAGACTTTTTACGAGACGACTTCGGTCGTCTCGTTTTTCTTTATACAGCTAGGAGAT
>UQAQ01000041.1 GCA_900539115.1 uncultured Roseburia sp. | reverse complement strand
ATTTTACACTGAGGTATTTTTTTCTCAACCTTCTTTCTTGGGATTCTCTATATTTTTAATTATACAGGAAGCTCCTATCTAATATGTATGTGTTGCCTCCTTGCAACACAAAAAAACGAGCAGTCAAACTGGATTTACGCTAGTTTGCTACTCGTTCAAAAAGTATTATATGGGTCTTTTTTCAAAAAGTCAAGAAAAAAATAATTTTCTATATACTCCAGTATTTTTTTATACTGTTCCGGAGCCTGCAAATGCTCTGACGAGATTCCAAGTCCCACTTTGCCAAGAAATACAACCGCCTCTGCCTGAGACTGATCCAACTCTCTGATAGGAGCTTCCATATCCTGTGAATCTACTATTTTCAATGGCGCATCCATCCATACAATACGACTCGCCGGAGACCGTTCTAACGTGACAGTATCTAATGGCATATCCAATGCTCTTAAATACCGGATGGTATTAAGCACCTCAAATTGTTCTGTTCCATAATAACGATATCCGGTGTCCGGTGATGTATATTCCGGATGAAGCAGTCCGTCCTGCACAGCGATGGGAATACCAATGGATAGTATTTTTCCCATTACCGGTCGATGAGGTCTGAAATCTGTCTTAGCAAGAACAATACTCTTTCTTTTTATAATAACAATCAAAGATACCAGTACGCTGATTGCCTGGGAAATCGTTGTTCCCAGCGCAGCCCCCGCGGGTCCAAGTTTCAAAGCCCCCATAAAAAGGTAATCCAATACAATATTGGCAGCACATGCCACTGCAATGTCATTCCAATGACAGCCACTCCCATAAACAGAATAACCGTATTCCCAACCGCTTTCGATACCCGTTTTTTGTCGTTTGCTCCAATTGCCTGCGCAATACTGACCGTTGTACCCATCGCAAGGCCTACAATGATAACCGTTATCATATGCATGATCTGTGAACCGATAGATACCGCCGTGGTACTCGCTACTCCATCGTATTGTCCAATAATAAACAAATCCGCCATTCCATAGAGTGTCTGCAAAAAATAGGAAAGCAGATACGGCAAAGAAAACAAAATTAAGTTTTTAAATACACTGCCCGTTGTAAGATTTTTTTCCATGGTAAATTCCTCGCTTTTTTTGATATAATCGTATTATAAACTCTACAACGGTTATAAAGTCAAGTTTCCTTAGAATAATGTTTTTTCTGCCTTACTTTTACATATTTTTCAAGTATCGAAAAACATACCTCTATTTCATCCTCTGTACATAATTCTTCGAGCATCCGCAAAGTTTCTCCAAACACTTTTGTATCATACTTCTCATGATATCTGCACAATTCCTGTCCTTTTTCAGTAACAAAGAAGCACTGTTTCCTAAAATTATCCGCTGGATTCTTTTTGTAAATGAGTTCTCTTTTCTCCATCTTTTTTAGCATTTGCGAGATAGCCGCCTTGGATTTATCCCATTCCACAGATAATTGTGTAACATTTTTCCCCGGATAATTTTGGATATATTTCAGCATATGAACTTCAACCGGAGTATACATTTCCCCTGTTCCGTAATCAATCGGAATATTCGATGCCATATATAGGGATGAAGCCCTGTGCATGATATCTGCTTTTTCAGAAATGGTATGTTTTTCTATCTTTGATGACATTGTCTTTTCCTTCCCATTAAGTTATAACTTTACTTTATATCATAACAAATAATCTTTTAAAATACTACTCATTTTTCATCTGTTTCCGCTATAAGTATTGACACCGGTATATTATTCCGCTAAAATAATGTTAAGTAAATTAACATTATTTATTGATACAGAAAGACGAGGATATAAAATGGATAACAATATAATGAAAAAAGCATCTGAATCCTGTGTGGAACAGGTCTATCAGATTCGTCCCGAACATCTGAACGGAGCTGGACGCCTTTTTGGTGGCAGACTCATGGAGTGGATTGATGAAGTTGCCGGACTTGTCGGTATACGCCACTCTCACTGTAATGTCATTACCGCATCTGTGGATAACCTAAAATTCATTCGTGGTGTATTCCAAAACGATCTTGTTGTGTTAATTGGAAATGTAACCTATGTTGGAAATACATCTATGGAAATACGTGTAGATACTTATGTAGAAAAACTTGATGGTACCCGCTATCCTGTAAATCGTGCATACCTTACTCTTGTTGCTGTGGATGAAAATGGACAACCAACTAAAGTGCCGGGGCTGCTTATTGAATCAATCGGTCAGCAGGCAGAATGGGAAGCCGGTCAAAAACGTAAGCAGCTTCGCATACAACGAAAAGTAGAAGGATTTTAACGGAGGATTTTATCGTGATCGTAAAAAACATTTATGCTGTATATTTCAGTCCGACAGGTGGTACACAAAAAATTGCTGAAGTTCTGTCAAATGACCTGTCACAGCTTTTACATATCCCCTTCCAAAAGATTGATCTTACGATTTTAACAAACAGGCAAATAAGATTCGACTTCGATTCCAATTCGCTTGTCATATTGGCGGTTCCGGTATATGCAGGTCGCATACCGAACAAGTTGCTGCCGGATTTAGAAAGAAGTTTAAATGGAAGTGGAAAAACCGCAATCATCCCTGTCTGTGTTTATGGTAATCGAAACTATGATGAGGCTCTACGAGAAATGCTTATACTTACAGAAAAAAACGGATTTATTCCCATAGGTGCAGCAGCCATGATAAGCCAGCATGCTTTTTCCTCTCTTATTGCAAAAGATCGTCCGGATTTTTCGGATTTTGAGGAACTGACAGATTTTTCCAACAAAATAGCCAAAAAAATTTTAAATAATCATGAATTAACCAGCATCACATACGACCGTGATATCCCGATTGGTCCTTACTATACTCCCCTCAAGTCAGATCATACACCTGCCAAATTTCTAAAGGCAAAGCCGGTTACTGATATGGATAAATGTAACAATTGTGGCATTTGTGTCAGAAGATGTCCGATGGGAAGTATATCTGCTGATAATGTGGCAGATGTTTTTGGTATCTGCATAAAATGTCAGGCGTGTGTCAAATTTTGCCCGACACATGCCAAATATTTTACAGATATCGATTTTCTCTCCCATGTAGAAATGTTGGAAAATACATACACAGATCGCAAAGAAGCGAAATTTTTATTTTAGGAGCAATATGGAAAGTTAATTATGGAATTATTATTACTTGGAATTTTTTCAGCAATTCTTCTGACATGTATATTTACCAGAGTTTCTGTTATTTATGCAATGTTTTTTGGGCTCGCAGTGTTTTTGGGATATGGATTGATAAAAAAGAAAACCTGGAAACAAATGTTTATTTTTTCCTGGCAAGGAATGAAAACGGCGAAAAATGTTTTACTGACATTTATGTTGATTGGAATGATGACTGCAATTTGGCGGGCAAGTGGTTCCATTGCATTTATCGTTTACTATGCATCTGAGATATGTATTCCATCACTCATGCTATTAGCCGCTTTTCTTCTATGCTCTATAACATCTTTTCTGACAGGAACGTCATTCGGAACTGCCGCTACTATAGGCGTAATCTGTATGAAAATCTGAAAGCGATGGCAAGGACTGCGATAATGCCGTTTACTGTATCCTGCGCTACCTACTGGATTCTGGGCGTACAGACACATACTGGTAAAGCAGAAGAAAATATCCACTTTCTGAGCTATCCTCCCTGTGTATTTTCGGTTATCACTGCGGCAATATCCTGCAACCAGACATTGTCAATTATGCTGACAAATCAACTCTGTAGAGAAAACAATGCAGATAATAAAAAGCTTGCACTTTCACTGGAAAATTCAGCTGTTATCGTGGCACCTCTAATCCCGTGGTCAATTGCATCAGAAGTCCCACTTACATTTATTGATACTCCAACTCAGAGTATATGTACAGCAATTTATTTGTACCTTCTTCCAATTTGTTATTCCATTGATAGTAAAAAAATAACAGAACTATGCCGGATATATGATTCTTGAAATTCAGGAAATCTCTCCACAAATTTCGATTGAGATTTATCTTTAGAAATCATACCATCAATCACGCCAATCTGCATCAGATTCCCATTGACATTCCGTAATCTTCATATTTGAAAATGTTGCCTTATATGAGCCTTCTGTCGGACTGCATGCATATATTCCATAACTAATTTTTTCTGCACCTTCCCACATATGGAAAATGCGCATTTGTCTGAAATTTATGCCATCCTCACTGCATTCAATACAGTAGTCACTGTCTCTTCGTGAAAAACGATACCACATACTTTTAATATCAGAGGATATATCTGTTGTTGCCCAGTCAGAGTATCCATGATTGGTTACAACACTTCCCAATCGCTGTATTTTTTCATTCTCATATTCTATAGATGCCTTAAACCAATTATCACTATTTAAATACATAGCCACACCACACTGGTCAAAACGACAGGTACTCTCGAACTCTGTTTTAACAATAAAGGAAAAATACTTGTCTGTTGTTTCAACTTGAAATACTGGAGCATTATCATTTTGAAAACCATAATAAGTGCGTGCCCATAAGTCGGTGCCCCTTTCCGTAAGAATTACAACTTTATCCTCACTAATTTGTACCTGCTTTGGTTGACGTATCCATTTAGGATTGTTTTTCAAAAATTCCATCTTTTTTCCTCACTTTCTTTTTTATTTTAATAAGCAGCTATATTCAGCGCCTGCTTTTCGCTATATTATCATTAGTAATTTCCTTTTGTCTTCTGCAAAGAACGATTCCTATAAGCAGCAATACCGGAAAAATACTTCCTGCCAAAATTCCCATCTTTAGGTTATCCCCTAAAGTTCCTGATACCATCCCAACCAATGTAGGACCTCCTGAACAACCTATATCTCCACCTAATGCCAGCAATGCAAGCTCTTGTGGTAAAATATAGTTGTAACACCCCGACCTAATGAGTTATAATCTTACTAGGAAATGAGGTACACTACAATGAATCAAAATTACGAACCGGAATTCAAGAAGAAGATTGTCCGTCTTCATCTTGAAGAGGGAAGAACCCTCAGAGGTCTTGCTGAAGAATACGGAATATCCAAAGCAAGTATTTCTATTTGGACCAAACAATTCCGCGAAGAATGCCAGGAAAATGAAGAAGCCCAAGCTGAATATGATTATATGAAGGAGAATTGTAAACTAAAAAAACAACTTGCAGAACTCCAAAAGGAAAATGACTTCTTAAAAAAAGCGGCGGCATTCTTTGCGAAAGAAATCGATTAGAGGCTTATCGGTTTATTCAAAAATACAATAAGGAATTTGGATTAAGATGGCTTTTAAGAAAGTTTAAAATTTGTCCAAATGCTTATTATAATTATCTTAAAAATCGAAAAGCGGATTATCGGCAACGCAAAAATGAAATCAAAAATACAATCCGTGAGATTTATCACTCACATGGCGGGATTGACGGCTATCGTACCATTCACGTTTACCTTAGCCGGAAAGGCTATTCAATCAGCCGGTTAACCATTCACAAATACATGAACACGGAAATGCAGTTATTTTCCGTTTCCAGAAAACGGAAGCCCAAATATGAGCAAGGAACAGCACATAAAGTTTATGAAAACAAGTTGAATCAGGATTTTCATTCAGATGATATCAATCAAAAATGGTGTACTGATTTTACGTATCTGTTTCTTACAGATGGGAGCAAGCGTTATAATTGTACAATTATAGATCTTCATGACCGCAGTGTTGTTGCAAATATAACAGATGATCTGGCAAAACGGACATTGGAAAAAGCCATTGAATTCCAACCTGGAATTGAGTTGAATAACCTTATGCTGCATTCTGATCAGGGAAGCCAGTATACTTCCAAAGAGTTCACGGAATTTTGCGAAAAACTTGGGATAACCCAAAGCATGAGTAAAGCAGGATATCCATATGATAATGCTCCAATGGAAAGATATTTCAACACACTAAAAAGTGATTTGATCTATCAGCATTATTATCACACAGAAGAGGAACTCTACACAGCAGTCGAAGAATTTGCGTATGTACAATACAATCACGTACGTCCGCATTCTTACAATAATTACAAAACGCCTTATGAGGCACGGTATGGGGGATAAATGTCCCCCATGGGAAAAAGTTAGGTCATAATGTTACAAAAATGCTTGACCAGAACATCTGGCTGACCAAAACTCTGTTCCATCCGGTCGAATTTGTTTTATATCTTCAAAGCACTTGTATTCTTTTGCTTTTAATTCTTTCACTATGAATACCTCCCATCTTCGTATGTATCCAAGACTGCACATAGTAATCTATATTCTAGCACCAATATATTCTTATTCCGATTAACTTCTGATTTATCTGACAAGCGTCATATACAAATAACATCCCCCTGCAGAGATTACATTGCTCAAACTATGCATTATCATCGGATAGATAACGCTCTTTGTTTTTATAAATGTAATACCATAAATAATTCCAAGAACAAATGCATAGCAAACCTGAAACACTGGTACAGAGAACGTGAAAATATTAATATGTGCCAGACCGAATAGTATCGCAGCACTGATAACAGCTATCATATAATCTTTCTTACTGTCAGATTTTAGAACATATAAAAGCAATGTTATAGGTAATGATCTAAAAAGAATTTCTTCCGATGGTCCTGAAAGAAATAATTGGAACCCTAATGTTCCTATGATATTGACGGGATTCAATTCATAGTCATATATACTTATTGTATGAGTGAAGCTGCCGACAATATAAACAATAAGGTAATACAAGCCCAACACGATGCTGAAAACCATAGTATACTTTATGCCCTTGGCATCATATTTGGAGAAAAGTTTGAATCCTTCGATATTTTTGATTTTATATAACAAAAATATCGCTACCAATCCACATAATGCCTGAACTATATGATGGATTGACACCTGTGCAAATAAATTGTCTCGGTCTAATAAAGAACAATCAAATAATCCCGCAATATACCAGCCTATACGACTAAACAAGAACTGTATCGCAAACAATGCAACGAATAGCACTACTGCTATTAAGTACTTCTTTTTGCTTGTAGAATTCGTTTCACTTGTCACTTTAAAAACCTCCTTTGCCTGTCAGCGAATTATTAGGGACAAGAATCGAGAATGAAAACAATGCCGATAATATTAATATTGCAGAACAACTATCCAGAATAAATGAGCAGCTTACAATCAAAAATCGTCGCTCACATCGTATTTGGGAAATCATTGGTGTTATATTGCTTATTCTTGCTATTGCCGTTATTCTTCCCAAATGGAATGAAAATTGGCATGACTTGGAACAGAATATTTACCACTTTTTCAGCAATTAATGCGGAATCAGATTTTGTGTTTGCGATTATCATAGCGATTATGATTGGTGCATTTTTCTTTCTACATCTCTGATTCCTGGTGTCAGGTGCACATGAACATATTTATTCATACTTTGTTCATATCTAGTTCATTTGCGCCTGAGACCTCGAGTCTCACATATCTGCCTCATATACAGATATCTTTACATCATCGTTGCTTTTTAACTCCGGTATGTCCTTCTGCTTCTTTAGATATGTATCAAAAAACTCCAGATGACATTTGCAGAGATTCTCATGTAGCACATCAGCATCAAGTTTTCCAACCAATAACTTTATTGGCAGTATATACTTTATTACATCGGCAAATCCGATATGTGTCATATCTCTGAATAAAACTTTATAAACCGGCTCAGTATGACGGATATAAACCCTATTCACGACATTTTCATTATTTTTGCAGCTAACCTGCATAAACGGCCTTCTCAGTATATCATTTGTATAATCCCCGAACAGTCCACCATCAAGATTAATACCGCAGACAAAGTCTTCATTTCTCGCGCAAAGTGCATATGCGGTATCTCCCCCCATCGAATGTCCGGATACACCAACGCCCTTTGTAAAGTCAATCATATCTGACAGTTCTTTCTTTGCGTATTCAAGGGCTGCCTCGTTATCCTTTATCCACTCCGGAAGTCTCTCCATCAAAAATTTACAATACTTTCTCTGTGCCTCATCAAACTTTTGCGCCAGTTCTTCATCACTTCCTTTTAACCTCACCAGTTTAAGCATTGTAATGATTCCACCAATCATAGGCTTATACATTTTCTTTTTTATGGTTTTGTCGAAAAAAAGAACGGTTCCGTCATCAAACTCACTACATACAGCCTCATGGGAATGATCCACAGATATTACAACGTATCCGTTAGAAGCAAGTTCTGTACAAAGACAGGAATTTCCTTCTCTATACGAATTATAGGCATGATTAAACATAATCAGTGGGAACTTTTTTCCCGGTATCCTATTTGCATTTAAATAACATTCTGTCAGATTAGACTCCGGATTCTTTCTAAAGTCAGGCACCACCTTAAAAGTATCCTTTAAGCCTTTCAGCATATTATCCGATAATGCCACCGCTTTCGTAAGTCCCTTTACGCTTTCCCTAAGCACCGGATAATAAACCCTTGCCGCCACGCTTCGCATGCCTCCCTGACGCATAATTTCTTTCCTATCGTTTTTGACTGTGTACGTAAATGTTCCGACTGCATATTCCCCTGTCGGTTTGGGTAATCCCATTTTTCGCATGATTGAATGCTCCTTTTCAATTTCTTGTATGCTTTTCTCAGGTGTCGGTAAATCTTCCGGCATAGCACCGCCTATTTTTCTATAGCACTGCGAACTTCTCTTAATTTTTCCTCTCTATATCCCATTTGGGCAATAACTCGCTATCTTTAATTTGATATACTTGAAGTTGTCTCCAAGTTTAATGTAATTTATCTGCCTCATCTAAACATGATAATTTAAAATATATCGAATAATGGTCTGACACATTATCCTCATTTCTTTCTATCTTAACAATTTTGCATTGATACTTTTTTTTAAGTTCACTACTATCCTTAATTAATACATGGTCAATTGGCGTTTCATACACAAAGCCGTTAGGAAAAACCATTCGTCTTGTCTTTTGCCCGTTACATATATCCGTATATTCCAATATCAGTTTCCTATAATTATTTTTATTATCTTTAAATTTACTATCCTCGCATCTTTTCTTATAATCTCCCGCATTAAAATCTCCTAACATAATATCAGGGAATCCACTTTTCTGTAACCACTTAAGTAATTCATTCGCATTATGTGGATGAACACCAATAATAGACAAGTCCAATTCCTTTATTCCAAATGATACGCACATATTATTATTTAATTCTTCCTTTTTTCGATAAATCAATTTTTCCGAACCTATCTTTTTTGCTAAAACAACCATCATCTTAATTTGTTTTTCAGAAGAAACATTATAATACATATCATATTTGTCATCAGGGAAAAACCCTAAAAATTTATGAAATAATATGTGCTCCTTAAATCCATCAATATTACACTTGAAAGGAATCTCTTGCAATATAGCAACTGCCTCATTTTTTGAGTCCAAGAACTTTTTCACTTTTTCAACAACAATATTAAACGTCAACATATCAATCTTTTTGACAGGTTGTTCATCATTTATACTATTTCCCATTTCATACAATTGCGTATTCCATGTTAAAAATTTAATTTCTCTCACTTTTTTATCACACCACCAAATTCCGATTTCAATATATCTTTACTTCTATCTCTGTATATTTTCCAACTATTATTTTTTGCCGATTCGTCCTAAAACTTATTAATCGCCTCCGACTCATCGTCACTTTTCATAATCTCCAGAATCTTCACATAATACCCCACCTTCTCTTTAACCTGTACAAAGATGCGGTCATCTTTTTTATGTCCAAGAAGTGCTTTTCCGAGTGGCGATTCGATACTGATCATATTTTTCAGCGCATTGCTTCGAATCGTTGTAACAATCTTATATTCTTCTTCGCAGTCCTCGTCTTCCATGTAGACACGGACACGGTCATTCAATCCCACTTCCTCCGATGACGCTTCATCCTCCACGATCTGCGCTGTCTTGATCATTTTCTCCAGATAACGGATCCGGCTTTCATTTTCATTTTTAAACTTCTTTGCAGCTTTGTATTCAAAATTTTCGCTGAGATCCCCATGGGCTCTGGCTTCTTTTACGTCTTCCAGTGCCTCTTTACGCACCACCAGTTTGCGGTGTTCGATTTCTTTCTCCATCTTTTCAATATCTTTTTTTGTCAGTCTGTCATACATTTTCTTTCCCTCCATGTTCAATCTCTAATCCTGATACACAATTCCAAAATAGTCCAGATAAACCTTAAATCTATCCTGTGCAGTCAAACATGTATCCATCAGATATGCTTGATCATTTTTCCACTCTTTTAATCCACGATAATAAAATTCTTTCATGTCATCTTCAATAATAAAAGGTGTGATTCCATTCCGAAGACATTCTTTGAACATAATTAATCTGCCAACACGTCCGTTTCCATCTTGAAAAGGATGTATTCTTTCAAATGCATAATGAAATTCTATAATTTCTTCGAATGTTTTTTTTGTGTCTATATTATAATTTTTTAACAATTGTTTGATTTCTTTTTCTACATCATCCGGCTTCGTCGTCGGCATTCCGCCAACTTCGTTTTCAAATCTTTTGTAATCACCAACTGCAAACCAAGACTTTCTGCTATCCGAGGTACCTGATTTTAATACAGCATGAAGCTGTTTAATAAATGATTCACTTAACTTGTAATTTGCTTGTTCTATTATTAAATCAATACACTTAAAATGATTTGCGGTCTCTACAATATCATCAACATTAACCGCCTCATTCTGCATTCCAATCGTATTCGTTTCAAATATATATCTTGTCTGATCATGGGTAAGACGGCTTCCTTCCATATGATTTGAATTATAGGTTAATTCTATCTGTATTTTATGATATATCCCCCCCGGAACTCCGGACTCTTTTTCCATTACTAAACGCGAAAGCAGATTCTTAGTTATTTTTTCTGTTCGTTTCTTTCTCTGAGGCTTAACTGCATCTTCGGGTATTTTCCAATTCCTTCCATTTAAAACTGCACCGGATATTCTTCCATTGGCGCAATAATTTCTCACACTTCTTTCGGATATATTCCATTTTCCGGCAGTTTCTTTAACATTGATATAATTCATACAAACCTCCCCACTTTCATTCATCGGAATAATTATACCATTATCGGCAATATATCTCAACAATATTTAAATATTTTTGAATTATTTTTGCCAATCATTTGCCAAAATGTCCTTTTTGCTTTATACTTATATCATATAACGCATCAGGAGGTTCCCATGAAAAAAGGAGTTTACACAGCCACCAAAAAAGATGGAACATTGTATTACCGCAGTTCCATCACATTTCAAAATAAACATATTAGTTTGGGAAGTTTTTCCAGTGAATACGAGGCTGCAGCTGCGTATCTGGAGGCGGAAAAGCTTGTGCGTACGCATGTCCTCACATTGGACCGCTTTGAAGAAACCTGTACCCTCTCTTTTACAAAATGGGTGTGTCTGCTGAATTTCCGCGACAATAGAATGTATATAAAAACCCCGATTTATCTGAAAGACAATTATTTTTACTATTATTTTTCGCCAAATGATTACTATATTTTTGATATTGACGATCTGTTTTATTATTCCACGCACTCAATCATGAGACGCGGTGGGCACCTTTTTGTGAGTGATTATGGGATGCAGGTCAATATTTTCAGCCGCTATGGTATCAAAAATTATGCCGTAGCCGGGCGTGACTTTCATTTTGTCAATGGAAATACCCGCGATTTCCGCTATGAAAATATTGAGATCATCAACCGTTACCACGGTGTATTTTATAAATGTTTTAAAGGGAAAATGGTCTATGAAACACGAATCCATGTCAATGGAGAATTTATCGTCGGGCGTTATCCCACTGAGATTGAAGCTGCGGTGGCTTACAATAAAGCCGCTTCCACTTTGTTGAAAAAAGGGTATGAAAGAAATTATCCGGTCAATTATCTGGAAACTCTGTATGGAGATGAGTACAAAAATCTGTTTAAGACATTAACTATCTCAAAAACGATCAGAGAACTCCCAGAATGTACAAAGCCACATAACTAACCAAAACAACTCCGTTGATCACGACGCCAAATGTCGGTGTTGTCTTGTAAATTTCTTCCTCTTTGAAGCAGCGAAATGCCAGTACAAAGCCGACGATGGAAATGATCAGATTGAGAAATCCCAGATATCCATACGAAATTCCCGCCTGCCCTTTTACATGACTTGAACCGATAAAAAGAGCACACATCATAATAAAAGAGGCTGCTGCGATCAAGGATGATACAATTCCTCTTTTGGGATGTTTTTTATCTGTAAACTGTATTTTTCTTCGCTTTCCAATCCGAATTTTCATCTTTCTCTGCCTTTCTTTTTTCTCACTACGCGCACTATTTTTCTGCAAAAACAGAACATGATACAGCCTAAAGTCACTCCGATCGTATTTAAAAACAGATCGTCTACATCAAAGGTTCCCACCTTCGTCACTAGCTGAACGGTCTCCACTGCCAGACTAAACAAAAATCCGGTAAGTACCACCCTCACGAACGACCATTTTTTCAGACTTGGAACAAAAAATCCAAATGGCATAAATACGACAACATTTCCGACAATATTGATCAGAAAATATTCCATTCCAACGACCTCCCGGTACTTAATATACCGGGAAATCTCATGGAATAATTTCAAATTGTATTGATATTCTGTATAATGAACCGTCCGTCCATATTCTTCACTGAAGAACAGAAAATATATCAATAAGATCATATAACCGGCAAATGCCAGTGACAATATATTGTCCAGTAGTTTTCTCACGACGATACCTCCCTGCAAGACAGTTCTGCCCGTATCGCCAGATGACATTACTGTCTGATTTTTACATCAATTGCTTCTAATTTCTTCAAAATCTTATCCATAACCGTAGTAACATCTTTGTCTTCCAAAGTACGATCTGCAGCACGGAAACGGATTGAGTATGCCAATGATTTTTCATCGGCGGAAAGCTGCTCGCCTTCGTACACGTCAAACAGTTTTACGCTTTCCAATGTCTTTCCGGCATTTTTGCGGATAATTTCTTCTACCTGTCCGGCAAGAACGTTCTTTTTCATAACAAGAGAAATATCTCGTGTGACAGCCGGGAACTTCGCTACACCTTTGTATTTAATGTCAAAACTTGACAATTCTGTCAACATTTCCACATCCAGTACCGCTACATAAACTTTTGTTCCAATATTGTAATTTTCTGCTACTTCCGGATGAATCTCACCAAGGAAACCGATGGTCTGTCCATCTACCATAATATCTGCTTTACGTCCCGGATGAAGGTAAGGTCTGTCGTCCTCCGGTGTGTAAGTGATCAGCTTGCGGATTCCCAATTTATCAAGTACGGCCTCGATCACACCTTTGAGATCGAAGAAATCACCTTTTCCATACATTCCCAGCGTCAACTGCATTCTCTCATCCGGCAGCTCCGTAAGCGGAAGTGCTTTTGGAAGATAGACATTGGCAAGTTCATACAGACGCACATCTTTGTTACGGTGATTGTAATTTGTTGCCAGTGATGTCAGCATTCCGTTTAAGGACAGCGTACGCATGATACTGTAATCTTCTCCCAGCGGATTGGAAATTACGATTGCCTCTCTTGCCTTGCTTCCTTCCGGAACCAGCAATTTATCAAATACTTTCGGGCTTTCAAAAGAATATGTCATTCCCTCGGAAAATCCTGCCTGTTCAATCACATTTCTTGCAATATTTTCAATTTCCATCTGTTCGGAAAGTCTGCCGGCCGTTGCCTCACCGCTTGGCAGTGTCGCAGGGATCTTATCGTAACCGTAAAATCTTGCCACTTCTTCTGCCAGATCTGCCAGACAATGGATATCCTGTCTCCATGTCGGTACATGTACCATTTTTTTCTCACGGTCAACCGGAAGATCGATTGTTTCAAAATACGTTACCATCTGGTCTTCACTGATGTCAGTTCCCAAAAGCCGGTTGATGCGGTCAACATCATATGCTACCTCTTCCGGCTCTTTTACGTTTGGATAAACATCAACAGCACCGCCCACAACGGTTCCTGCGCCAAGTTCTTCGATCAGCTGGCAGGCACGATTGATTGCTTCATACGTATTGTTTGGATCCAGTCCTTTTTCAAATTTGGCCTGCGCATCGGTACGCATACCGAGTTTTTTACCGGAAAGACGGATATTGGTTCCATCAAAGCAGGCAGCTTCGAAAAGCATCGTCTTTACGTTGTCTGTAATCATGGAATTTTCTCCCCCCATGATACCGGCGATACCTACTGCTTTTTCGCCGTCACAGATCATCAGCATGCTGTCATCCAAGGTACGTTCCTGTCCGTCAAGAGTCGTAAATGCTTCTCCGTTTTTGGCATTTCGAACGATGATCTTATGATCTGCGATCGTATCTAAATCATATGCATGCATTGGCTGTGCATATTCCTCCATCACGTAGTTTGTGATATCGACGATATTATTGATCGGACGGATTCCGCATGCAGCAAGTCTTCTCTGCATCCACTCCGGCGATGGTGCAAGTTTGATGTCTTTTACCACGCGCGCTACATAACGAGAGCAAAGTTCCTTATTTTCAATTTCTACGGAAATGTAATCCTTTACATTTTCATCATTTCCGGTTTCTGTCACAACCGGTGGGCAGAATGGCTTGCCAAATGTCGCAGCTGCCTCTCTGGCGATACCGAGTACACCAAAGCAGTCCACACGGTTTGAGGTTACTTCGTATTCAAAGTTGGCATCACGAAGTCCCAAAAGTGCGATGGCATCGCTTCCAACCGGAGCGTCTTTATATTCTTCGTTGTCGCTCAGAATGTAAATTCCATTGTCCGGCGCGTCCGGATAATAGTCTTTGGAAGAGCCAAGTTCTTCGATGGAACACATCATTCCATTGGATTCTACGCCACGAAGTTTTCCTTTTTTAATCTTGATTCCGCCCGGTGTCTTACTTCCGTCGTGACCACCGGCTACACGTCCGCCATCCAGTACAACAGGAACTTTCTGTCCCTCTTTGACATTGGAAGCACCGGTAACGATCTGCGTCGTCGTACCGGTTTCATCGATTGCCACCTGACAGATTACCAATTTATCCGCATCCGGGTGTTTTTCGATTTTCTCGATACGGCCAACAATTATTTTATCCAAATCTGCGTCAAATTTTTCATAACCTTCCACTTTTGTACCGGAAAGTGTCATTGCATCCATATATTCTTTTTCCGTACAATCCAGTTCCGGAACATATGCTTTTACCCATGATAAAGGTGTATTCATTGTTTTTCCCTCATTTCTTCATTTATACTTTGATACAACTTCCTTGTGCAGGCACAGGAAGCGTGCACACTTTGACAGCCTGAAAATCAGAACTGTTCCAGAAAACGTTTATCATTCTCATACAATAAGCGCATGTCGTCGATCTCATATTTCAATAATGCAATTCGCTCCAAACCGACACCAAACGCAAAACCTACGTACTCATCCGGGTCGATGTTGCTCATTTCCAACACATGTGGATGTACCATTCCACAGCCTAAGATCTCGATCCAGCCTTCTCCCTTACAGAAACGGCAGCCCTTTCCGCCGCATTTGAAACAAGTTACGTCCATCTCGGCGCTTGGCTCTGTAAATGGGAAATGGTGAGGGCGGAATTTTACTTTTGTTTCCTCGCCGAAAAGTTGTTTGGCAAATTCTGCCAATGTTCCCTTTAAGTCTGCAAATGTTACATTTTTATCGATCACCAATCCCTCAATCTGATGGAAGGATGGAGAATGTGTCGCATCGACTTCATCGGAACGGAATACTCGTCCCGGTGCGATCATGCGGATTGGCAATTTTCCTTTTTCCATCTCATGAACCTGTACGGAAGATGTCTGTGTACGAAGCAGGATTTTGTCATTGATATAAAAAGTATCCTGTTCGTCTTTTGCCGGGTGATTTGCCGGAATATTCAATGCCTCAAAGTTATAATAATCATATTCTACTTCCGGACCGGATACAACTTCGTAGCCAAGTCCGACAAAGATTTTTTCTACTTCTTCCAAAGCGATCGTATTTGGATGGCGATGTCCCAATTCCGGTTTATTTCCCGGCAATGTTACATCGATTACTTCGGCTTTCATTTTTTCTTCACGGAGTGCTTTTGCAAATGCTGTCTTTTTCTCCTCTAAACGTTCCTCAATCTGCTTTCTTGCCTCATTTACCAGCTGACCTACTTTGGGTCTGTCTTCCGGGGCAACCTCTTTCATGGATTTGAGAACACTTGTCAACTCTCCTTTCTTTCCAAGAAATGCCACTCGAATGTCATTCAATTTGTCCAATTCTTTGGAATCCTCAATCTGAGAGAGCGCATTTTTCATAATGCTGTCCAATTTTTCTTTCATGGTTTCTCTTTCCTTTCTGACTAAATATAAAATAGAGCCCATCCCTTGTCGGTATGTTCTCCATACTTCCAAGGGACGGACTCTTGATCTTCCGCGGTACCACCCTGGTTCCCATCCTGCCGGACAGGCTCTCATTGATCTGCTTAACGCGCAGCAACGTCATTTCCTACTGGAAACCTCTTTCAGAAATAAAACTCCGGTGTGAAATTCAATTGCATCCCGAACCTGACAAAACTTCCAGCCGCTGATCTTGTCTCTCTGAAGGAAAAAATGCAATCTCCGGGGAAATCCCCTGCACCATCATCGTCGATATGTTCATTTGGTTTCATGATAGCACAAGGACGGGGGTAGTGTCAAGGGGCAAAATCCACCTTCCACCATTTCTTATGCACATCCGGACAATACTGCTGCCGCTTTGCCGCACGCAGTGCCACGTAGCAGCCGCATCGTCCGCACATGCCGCCCCGCATGAAGCTGCAAGTGTCGCAGAGCATAAGGCGACGTTCGTATTCCTCGTCGCTTACCCTTTCTTCTTCGGGAATGCGCTCGATATATTCTTCCAATTTAAGTAATTCTTTGTCGAACATTTCCTTTGTCCACTGACACCTTCTGCAAAATTTCATGCCGGTCTCCTTATGTTAATTTATGCCAAAGTTACTTTTACGATACTCATTGCCGGCATCTCGACAGACAAGATTCCGTCGTTCAGCGATGCCCCGTCAAATGCTGCAAGCTGTACATTATCCGGATTTTCAAAGTCGTTATGATCGTCCATCTTTCCTGTGAGAATCGTGGCTTCGCAGTTGTTATAACTGCCAAGAATCTGTGCGCTCACAGTGAGACTTTCTGTCAAATGCGGATTGGCAATCGTGATTGTCATTTTTCCTTCTTCATTTACGGAAGCACTCGAAGATACCACCGGAATGTCAAATCCCTCGCAGGTCACTTTCGGGCACTCAAGGTAGCAGTCAACCAGCTGTGCTTCCTGATGATCTTTGTACATCTCATAGACATAATAGGTCGGCGTTTTTACCATCTTATCGCCTTCGGTCAGGATCACGGACTGGAGAACATTGACAACCTGTGCAATATTTGCCATGGAAATACGGTCACAATGGCGGTTGAAAATGTTCAGATTCAACGCAGCCACCATCGCATCACGCATGGTATTCTGCTGATACAAAAATCCCGGATTGGTTCCTTCTTCGACATCGTACCACGTTCCCCATTCGTCTACGATCAATTTTACTTTATGCTCCGGATCGTATTTGCTCATAATATCCAAATGGCGTTCGATCATCGGCTCGATACGAAGTGTCGCTTCGATTGTCTCATAATATCTCTTTTCATCAAAACCAAGTGCATGGCCTTTTTCCTCCCAGCTTCCCGGAACGGTATAATAGTGCATACTGATTGCATCGGCAAACTGGTCTTTGATCAGGCTCATCACTTTATCTGTCCAGTCAAAGTCATCCGCATTTGGTCCACAGCAGATCTTATACAATTTGTTGTCTCCGTAATTGCGGCAGTATGTCTGGTAACGGCGGTACATATTTCCATAAAATTCCGGTGTCATGTTGCCGCCGCAGCCCCAGTTTTCGTTTCCTACGCCAAAATATTTTACTTTCCACGGTTCTTTTCTTCCATTTTCCTCACGCAGTTTTGCCATCGGAGATTCCCCGTCAAAGGTCATATACTCGATCCATTCTGACATTTCGCGAACGGTTCCGCTTCCCACATTTCCGTTAATATATGGTTCACAGCCAAGCTGGTCACAAAGTTCAAAAAATTCATGCGTACCAAAGCTGTTATCCTCGACAACACCGCCCCAATGTGTATTGATCATACGTTTTCTCGTCTCTTTTGGTCCAATTCCGTCCATCCAGTGGTACTCATCGGCAAAACAGCCGCCCGGCCAGCGAAGCACCGGAATTTTAATATTTTTCAATGCTTCTACTACATCATTTCTCATTCCGTTGGTATTTGGAATCTCAGAATCTTTGCCCACAAAAATTCCTTCATAAATACATCTTCCCAAATGCTCTGAAAAATGTCCGTAAATCTCTTTGTTAATTTTTCCCAATGTGCGGTTGCTGTTGATTACTCCATTTGTCTTAGCCATTTTACTCTCTCCATTTCTTTTTGTTCTGCCTCCGGCAAACTCTTTTTACTCTTTTGTCATCATACAAAAAATCCACTCCGACGGGAATGGATTTTTTTGTGCTATGCATGTATTATTTTGTCACAATGGTATATTCCATCGCAACCTCCTAGTGATACATTTCATGCTCAACCGGCTCACACCACTCGTTGGAAGTCTCCATCGCCCGTCGCTTTAACAGAATTCCCTTTTCCGTAAGAGTAATCTTTTTATTTCCACGGATAAAAAGAGACGTGCCGAGTTCTTCTTCCAGCGCCGCCAGCTGTCTCGACAAAGTTGGCTGCGTGATATGAAGAAGTTCCGCTGCCTTCGTAATATTTTGTTCCCGTGCCGTCACAAGAAAATAGCGAAGCACTCTGATTTCCATATTTTACCACTCCTTTGCATTAATACGTTTTATTTACTAAAAAATAAAACATCTCCGGATCGTTTTCTCTTACTTGTTTCAGTTGTTTCGTGTCAGGGTCATAACAAAGATAATAATCGTCAGCCTCACCCCGTATATAGATTTTATTATTGACCTCGCTGAAATCATACGCCCAAAGCATATTCTCGTCGTTCTCCTGTTCAAATTTCTTCAATGCCTCTGTGAACTCTTTCTCATAACAAAGCTGTTTGTCCTTTCCCTCCAAAGAATAAGAATATACATCCGTCGAATATCCATTCGTCGACTCTCCATCAATCATTTCACCTGTTGTAAACACATACAACCGGTCTTTCCGGATACACATTTCATAAACATCCTCCTTTTTGTTAACTTTCACCAAACACTCCTTTTTATTATGTTTCAGATCATAGGTCCAAATCTTTGTACCCCGTACATAAATTACCTGTTTTCTCTTTTCATCACCAATGATAACTCCATAACACATCGGATCCATAATATGAAGTTGATCGGAACCCATCTTGTAATAGGAAAAAGCATACTTTGCCTTTCCGCTTTTTGTGGTATAATAAGCGTTGCTGTCAAAAATAAAATAGTTACCTACCTTGGTCACTAAATTCATATCTGTTTTCGGAATGCCTTTTACCTTTACAAACGTTTTCTTTTTTCGGTCATATACATGAATCTGCGACATCTCATCCGTAAATATAATATATTTTTTACCACCATACATACCACCATCATACCCAAGTTTCATCTTAACTATTTTCTCTGCCTTTTCCATCTGTGGGACAGAACTGCCATCTACTAACACCAGCGGAACGGTGTATAAATATTCACCTTCTTTTCCGGAAACATCAAATAGCAATTCCTCATTGCTCGCATACAACAAATACCAGTATTTCGTATCACATAAATTATTTGTAAAAATATGACGTACAAACTTTCCATCCAATGTATATTCTTCCAGAGAACAATTACATTTATCTTCTTCTGATATTTGAACAAAAACATTGTAATCATTTGCATAGTTATAGTTCTGATTGGCATTTGTCAGTGGTTTTTCGAGCGGATATTCCCGCGTTTTCCGCAGTCTTCCCTCTCCCTCCTGCACCAGTTTTCCTGTCTGTGTATCACAGCATAAAAGGGCTCCCTTCTCATTTACATTTATTTCCAATTCAACCTTGCCATCTTCATACGCTATTTCCCGGATCAAATCCATTCCCGCCTCCGGTTTTTCCGAAAGTACATTCCGGATCTGCTCTTCCGTCACAAGAACAGACTTTTTTCCATTTTTGCAGTCATATTGATATACGTCATAACATAAACCGCTTTTTTCCCTTTTTACAGCTGTAAAAAATAATTTGTCTTCCCCTGCCTGATACAGCATATACTCCTGATTCTTTATAATTTCCTGCACTTTTTTTGTCTCATAATTATAATGATATACCGCACTTTCTCTTCGCTGTGTGGCAGAAAACACAAAAGAATCGTTGTTATTTTGATATATAATATCACCATCTTCTAATGGTACATTGTTATATTCAATTTTGGAAAATTTCTTACTTCTTCGATCATACTCTGCCATCTTATCACCGAAGTCATATTGAAATAAAATACACTCCTTTGTCGACGCAATATACTCGAAATCATTAAACCTGCTGTCCAAATAATTTTCAAATACCAATTGTTTTTTATCTACCGCAATTTCTTCTTTGCCGTCTTTCCGGATAACCGGCACAGAATACACATTTATTTGGTCCGACTTCTCGGAAAACAATATTTCATTTTCTGATACATCTAAAAACGTAATCATCTCTGTACCAAACTTCTTCTCCGGAATTTTCTGAAGCACGTTCCCCTGATAATCACATTGCACAAGCCACTCCTGCCATTCGGCATCCTCCTCATCGTCACCATCACCGTCCGGCAATTCCTCTGTCCGATAGACACAATGACTGGTCGCCCACGTATACTCACATTCTATTTCCGTCTGCGCAGCATCTGCTTTTTCCTGTTTCTCCTCTTTTTGTTCTGTCTTATTTATGTTTCCCTGACAGCCTGTTAAAAGCAGACAGAGTGTCATAAAAATTAAGATTGTTATTTTCTTCATTTTGTACTCCTCTTTTCCATATCTTTCTATTCATCACGATCCCACTCATCTACCGAAGCTCCATCCCTGCATAACAAAAAATATAACATCTCAGGATCGCTTTTTCTTACTTTTTTCAGTTGTTTCGTGGCAGGGTCATAGCAAAGATATATGAGATACTCGTCATCTTGCCAGGAATGTATGCAGATTTTATTATTTACCACGTCGACAGAATCAATCACCAGTTCCAGATCATTCTGCTGTTCAAATTTCTTCAATGTCTCTGTGAGCTCTTTCTCATAGTGGAGCTGTTTTTCTTTCCCCGTCAGGGAATAAGAATATACTTCATCCTTTTCACCTGTAAACACGAACAACCGATCTTTCCGGATACACATTTCAGAAACATAATCCTTTTTGTTCCATTTGACCAAACGTTTCTTTTTATCCTGTTTCAGATCATAGGTCCAAATCCCCTTACGCAGTGCATAAATCACCTGTTTCCTCTTTTTATCACCAATGGCAGCTGCCGATGTATAGCACGCCGGATCCATAATATGTATCTGATCCGAACCAATCTTATAATAGGAAAACGCATACTTTTCTTTTCCTTTTTCCTTATAAGGCTTGCTGCTAAGAATAAAATATTTCCCCACAAGACCACTTAAATACATATTGGTTTCCGGAATGCCTTTTATCTTTACAAACGTTTTCTTTTTCCGGTCATATACATGGATCTGATACATACCATCCTGGTAGACAATATAATCGCTGTCTGCATACACATCCCCTTGTCGGGGCTCCTCAAGTTCTTTATTACATTTACATATTTTCTTTGCCTTTTCCATCTGCGGAAAAGAGCTGCCATCTGCCAGCATCAGCGGAACCGTATATAAATAATTCCCCAGATCATAATCTTCCACATAAAATATCAATTCCTGATTGTTTGCATACAGCAGTTTCCATGTTTGATTCGTGCAATGAAAATTATTGGTGAAAATATGACGCACAAATGTTCCATCTAATGTATACTCATCCAAAACATAATTCATATCGTTTTCCAGTCTTTGAACAAATACATTGTAATCATTTGCATTCGTATAATTTTTATCGGCATTTGTCAGCGGTTTTTCCTGCAGATATTCCTGCGTCTTCTGTAATTTTCCTTCTCCCTCCTGCACCAGTTTTCCGGTTTTTGTATCACAAGCTAAAAGGACGCATTTCCCTTTTACATTGATTGCCAATTTCAATGTTCCATCTTCATATCCTATTTCCCGGATCAGATCCATTCCCTCCTCCGGTTTTTCGGAAAGTGCATTCCGAATCTGCTCTTCCGTCACAAGAACGGACTTTTCTCCGCTTTTACAATCAAATTGATAGACATCATAACATAAGCCGCTTTTTTCCCCTTTTACAGCCGTATAAAACAATTTATCATCCCCACCCTGATATATACTTCTCTCATCTTTTGTAATTTCCTGCATTTTCTTGGTTACAAAGTTATAATAATATACCGCCGTTTCATCCCCGAGAAAACCATAAAGCACAACAAAATCTTTGTTATTTTCATATAGGATACTACCAACTTCCAATGGCTTATTTTTGTATTTAATCCTTGTAAATTTATTCTTTTTGCGATCATACTCTGCCATCTCGCCTTCCCAATTTAATAATATATACTCCTTGGTATCCGTAATATACTTACAATCCATCCAGAAATCCGCAAATTCTAAAAACAACTGCTGAATTTTCTCTATGGCAATTTCCTCTCTGTCCCCCTTCCGGATAACCGGCACAGAATATACCTTTACCAGATCACTGGAGTCGTATGTAGAGAAAATCAACACTTCATTTTCAGATACGTTCATAAAATGAATCCCCTGTGTATCTGTTAATCCCAAACTCTCCGCTGAGATTTTCTGAATCACTTTCCCTTTATAATCACTCTGTACAAGGCATTCCTGACATATATCCTCTTCGTCTTCTCCATCAGCGCCATCCGACAATTCCATTTCCTCTGTCCGATAAGTACAATGACTGGTCGCCCACTTATACTCGCATTCGATTTCTTCCTGTGCAATATCTGTTGTTTCCTGTTTTTCCTCTTTTTGTTCTGTCTTATTTACGTTTCCCTGACAGCCTGTTAAAAGCAGACAGAGTGTCATGAAAATTGCGATGAATTTTTTTCTCATTCGGCGTTCCTCTTTTCCATTTTTTTACATATAGATCACTTACTATTTTTTATATAACGATAAAACATCTCCGGATCATTTTTTTCTTCTTTTTTCAACTGCTTGGTGACAAGATCATAACAAAAATACGTATCTTCCTCAATTTCCTCTCCCTCAGCACTCCATAAGCCCGCATAAATTCCTATTTTATCTTCCACCACTCTGACGGTTTCAATATCTATTTCCAGCTGACTCTCCTGCTCATATTTTTTTACTGCTTTTGTAAACTCCTCTTCATAATGAAGTTTGCCTTTCTCATCGAGCGAACAGGAATACAGGCTCTGATTGCCACTTGTGAGCATAAACAGCTGATCCTTCCAAATAAACATTTCAGAAATGCTGTCGTGTTTGTTCCATTTTGCCAGACGTTCCTTTTTATTCTTTTTCAGATCATAGGTCCAAATCCCTCTATCCGTAGTATAAATCACCTGATTTCTCTTTTCATCTCCAATTTTAACCGCCGTATCCGCTGCCCAATTTGCGATACAGATTCGGACATCCCCCCTCCGGTCATACAAGAATTCTCCTTCTTTTCCGTCAATCGTGCTGTCAAATACAAAGCAGTTCCCCACACGACTGAGTAAATACACATTTCGTTCCGGAATTCCTTTTTTCTTAACAAACTCTTTGTTTTTGCGATCGTATACACAGTAACAATTTGAAACCGTGTTGTACACAAGATAATTTTCATCCGCATACAGATTGCTCTCATACACCGAAATATTCGCATCACATATTTTCTCTGCCTTTTCCGGCTGTGGAAAGGAATTTCCATTTTTCAACACCAGCGGAACCGTATATGTCTGTTCCCCATCACCAAAAATTAATTCCTGATTATTCGCATAATACAACATCCACGGTTTCGCGCAATGGAAATTATTGGTAAAAATATGACGTACGAATTTTCCGTCCAACGTATACTCATCCACCGAATAATTCGTATCATTTTCTATTGTCTGAATAAATACATTATGGTCATTTGCATTGGTATATTTTTTATCGGCATTTGTCAGCGGTTTTTCCAGCAGATATTCCTGCGCTTTCTGTATTTTTCCTTCTCCCTCCTGCACCGGTTCTCCGGTTTGCGTATCACAGTTTAAAAGAACGCCTTTTCCTTTTACATTGATTTCCAGTTTTAATTTCCCATCTTCAAATTCCATTTCCCGGATCAGATCCATTCCCTCCTCCGGTTTTTCGGTAAGGGCATTGCGAATCTGCTCTTCCGTCAAAAAGACAGACTTTTCCCCCGTTTTACAATCATATTGATATACATCATAACATAAACTGCCATTTTCCTCTTTAACAGCCGTATAAAACAATTTATCTTCCCCGCCCTGATACAGCATACTTCTCTCGTCTTTTATAATTTCCCGCACTTTCTTTGTCTCACAGCTGTAATGATACGCCGCACTTTTTCTCCCCTGTACAGCAAAAAACAAAAAAGAATCCATATTATTTTCATATAAAATATGACTGTATTTCAACGGTTTATTCTCATATTTTATCTGTGTTAATTTGTTATTTTTGCGATCATATTCCTCCAGCTTATTATCAAAGTTAATCAAAATACATTCCTTCGTATCCGCGACATACTCCGGCGTAAAATCTGAATCCGCTTCAAATAGTAATTGCTTTTTCTCCACAGCAATTTCCTCGCTGCCATCCTTCCAAATAACCGGCACCGAATATATATGTGCCTTTGATTCATCACCTGCGTAGGTATTCCAGCAAATTAATACTTCCTTTTCAGATACGTGTAAAAAAGTAATATCTACCCCATCCGTTATCCCCAACTGATCTGCTGGAATTCTCTGAAGCTCCTTCCCCTGATAATCACTCTGTACAAGACATTCCTGTGCAAAAACCTCATACTCTTCATCGCTGTTTTCCGGTACGTGAACCTGTGAACTTGTCTCAATACGGTAGGTACAATGACTGGTCGCCCACGTATACTCGCATTCTGGCGCCTTTGTATTTTCTGCCGTTTCCTGTCTATTCTCTTTTTGTTCTGTCTCTTTCACATTTCCCTGACAGCCTGTTAAAAACAGACAGATTGTCATGAAAATTGCAATCCATTTTTTTCTCATTTTGTGCTCCTCTTTTCGCTTCCCTTCTAAAATCAAGTATACCATCCTGCTTTTTACTTGTCAATTTGTGTAAATTCTTTATTTTTTTGTTTTTCCTTGACTAGGCTGCTTCTTTATTGTAAAATATTGGATGAAACTTATTTGAAATCATACAGAAAGGTAAAAAACAATCAATGAAAAAATACAAATTTGCTATAATTATTATTCTTGCACTCTTTATACTGGGGTTTGCTTTTAAACTCATTTATATCAAAGACGGAACCATTACTGAGGGAACTTATCCGGTTGTGGACTTTGAACAATATCCCGATGCTTCCATCACAATAACAAAAGATACCATTCAGTTTCATAACATTGATCTAAATAAAATATATCAAGCGAAACAATTGGAGCAATACAAGAAAACACATGAAATCAACCCTGAATTGAGTTATTCAGAAAAAGAAATAGACGATTATTCCAATCTAAACCAGAACTTTGTAAATAATGCTTTTTCTATCCCCTATGAGCAATCTGAAGATTATAAATCCGGAACTTTTACATACACATACTATATGTATCCCGGAAATAGCATATTTGGATTGGTTATCCTATATGATTCTTTACATAAAACGCTTAAAATAAATAATGAAATTCAGGAAATTAATTTTGCAAAATAGAGACGTATTTAACCGACCTCGAAAGGAAACAATAACATCATGAGAGTTTTGCTTGCATTGATATTCTTTTTTGTATTTTATAAAGGTTTGCAAAAAGACAACCCTGTCCAAACATGGGGTGGTCTCATTTTGATGGTACTGTGCCTAGTATGGCAAATATGTATTTCTTGGGAATTTCTCGCATATTTTCTTGTTCCGATAGCATAAAATGATATATTTGTAAAAGTTTATGCTATCAATGGCATAAAAGCACACACCAATCTCCTCTCGGAAATCGGTGTGTGTTTTATTATTTATCGAGACTGTTTCAAGTTTTGTGTAAAATCAAAAAACTGATATAAGATTTGTTGATAGTTACTAAGAGCAGAGACCAGATTTTGGTTCTCTGCTCTTAACTGCATTATACAAGAAAAATTGGGTATGTCAAATAGAACCTGCAAAAGTTCTCAGATTTTTAAGGTTCCAATTTTTCCAATCGTTCTTCGAAATATATTTCTAGCTGGGCGCGTAT
>UQAQ01000040.1 GCA_900539115.1 uncultured Roseburia sp. | reverse complement strand
TCAATGTATGGAAATCAAAGTCTCTTACGTGCAAGCACGACGATTCATTGATTTCCATACATTGGATCCTGAATAGTAACGAGTAATAAATGTTTTCCACCAACAAAGGGGAGTTATCCACAAATTTGTGCGTTTTTGTGGATAACTCCCCTTTGTTATAATTTATATGTAATGGCTTTCAAATAAATAACATTGTAGTTTTTCTCATGAGGGATTTAGAATACCGTCAGTGCATAGAGGGCGTATCCTGCCCTCATGCACTGCTACGTGTATTCTTCTAAGCGCAAGCGGTCCCGAATGTGAAAACTACAATGTTATTTTTATGTGAAACCATTACACATCATCTTTTCGTATAAAAATCCCGATCCCGTTTTCTCATATGTCTTCTCGCTTTTCGATAACGTCTGCGGTACTCTGTCTTTTGCTGATATCCTCTTATTCGGATCACGCAGACACAACTTAAACCAGCGACACAAATAACCAGAATCACGATAAGCATTACTTTTTTTACCGGAAATGGTTCTTTTTTTGCTGTCATTTCTGCTTCTTTGAACCATTCTGTCATATTAATACTGTCTTTTAATGTCGCTGCATCCGTCGCATCATAATAAATGTCTGCTCCACCGACATCTTCTCCGTTGTACGTGTAAGAAATATGACCGATTACATTTTTTCCATTTTGCTTTTCCGGAGTCTGCAGATAGGTTACTTTTTTCTCCGTCTTATCCAGCGTAACACCTTTTGGAAGAATTACACCCGCATCAGAATCTACATGCAGTGAGCTGGTATCTTTGCTGTAAAATGGACTGAAATTAGTAAACAGATACTCCTTGTTAATTTCATTGGAAGTGTCATCTTGAATCATCGTTTTATCATATTTTTCAAAACAATAATTAAACAATCTTGTCGTATCCGTATATGCGTTGGTGTCCATATATGGGGAACCGTCTACTTTCATAACAACACAAACAAGTTCCATATTTCCTTTTTTTGCAAAAGTCACGAGAGTATAACGGCATTTATCCGTATAACCCGTCTTTCCACCAATACAGTATTTATAACCATATTGAGGCATATTTCCGGGATTTAACATTTTATGATGATTTCCCATCGGATCAATGTATTTTCGTTTATTCGATTTTCCAATGTCATAATATTTAGTGGAAGCAATTGTACGGAAATTTTCATTTTGCATAGCGGCTCTTCCGATCAAAGCCATGTCATATGGGGATGTATAATGGTCTTTATTCCAAAGTCCGTTTGGATTCATAAAATGTGTATTTTTGCATCCAAGTTCTTTTGCCTTCTCATTCATTTTAGCAACATAATTTTCAATACTTCCTGCTACATGGATCGCCACTCCGTTACAAACTTCATTGGCAGAAGCAAGCATGATGGCATACAAACTGTCTTCCATACTCAATTTCTCACCGTCCACAATGCCAATATTTGACGCACGGCTTTCCCAATTTGTATAAGCGCGGTCATCATATTTAACCGTTTCTGAGAGAGAAGAGTTATCCATCGCAACCAAAGTTGTCATAATTTTTGTAATACTCGCAGGATATTCCTTCTTATTCATATTTTTGTCATATAAAACCGTTCCGGATTGCAGATCCATAACGCAGGCAGCTTCTGCAGAAACCCTTAAATCTTTTTGTCCGGCAGCTGCATCGGCTCCTGTCGAGATCATAAGTACCGCCGCTATAAAACTGATTCCGCCCATCCACAATTTTATCAATTTTTTTATTGGATTTTTCACTTTTTCTATCCTTTCTTACTTTCGCTTTTTCTATTATCTAGCGAACTTGTGTTATTTTAATGTCGCGCTGCTTTAATAGATCAACAAACTGATTATCATCTGTAGCAATCATTGGCCGCGACAATTCATTTTTATTAATTAAAACAATTTTTCCTTTCATTCCATTGCTCAATTCCACATAATGCTGAAGATAGGTATTCGTCAGATTATTTAATATTGGAACCAGAAACATCGGATTAAACTGCTTTCTTCCGTCTTTTTCGAAAATTTCTATTACATCAAACGGATTCATGCCATGCCGGTATACACGGTTGGATGTCATAGCATCGTAAACATCCGAAATCGCAGTAATTGCCGCATAAGGATCAATTTCTTTTAAATGAAATCCAAAAGGATATCCACTTCCATCCGCTCTCTCGTGATGCAGTAAAATAACTCGTTTTACGGATTCCGGAATATTTTTATCCTTCATTTTTTCATATCCAAGAAGCGGATGTTTTTTAATCTGCTCATATTCTTCTTCCGTCAATCTTCCCGGTTTCCGAAGAATATCTTTGGAAATAAGAAGTTTTCCCACATCGTGCATCAAGCCGCACAATGTCAACTGCTTTCTTTCGTACTCTGTCATACCAAGCCATCCCGCAAAGACACTGTTGATCATCGCCACATTCAAAGAATGGCGGTATGTCTCATCATCAAAGGTGCGAATATGATATACCATATTCATGATTTCATACCTGCTTTTCGACTGAAATACAAGTTTATCCACATTTTCAACCAATTCATCGGTATTAATTTCATCTGCGGTTTTCAAAAGAGAATTCAAATTTTCTGATACATGATCTATCGTCAATTCATAATTTTCCTTAAACACAGCAAAATCCTCTTTTTCCTGCTGTGTCATATACATCTCTTCTTCTTCGTCAACTATATTCTTTTCTAACTCGCTTGCAAAAACACGAATGCTCATAATTCCAAAAAATGTCATTCTAGCTATGATTGATTCCGTTATTTTTGTATCTGCAGGCACCAACATCTGGTTATTTCTCGTATATACATCCCTTGCAACAATCATTCCAGGTACAAGATCACTTACAGACACAAGAATTATTTTCTTCTCATCCATCTCGTTCCCTCTTTACATTTATTTTATTGCTCATCTATAATCATACACGATTTTTCCAATTTTTCCAATAGTTACTTGCAAATTTGTATTATTTTCTTCAAATTTTTTTAAAAATATGTTATACTATTCGCGAATACAAAACTTTGGAGGAAAATTATGAGACTTCGTAATATCAAGGGTGCGGAAGAATTTATCGCATCCAATGAATTTGTCATACAGACACCGGAAGAATATAAAGGCAAATGGAATACATTTTTTGGAAATGACAATCCGATCCATATTGAAATAGGTATGGGAAAAGGAAAATTTATTCACGCAATGGCAGAACAAAATCCGGGGATTAATTACATTGGAATCGAAATGTATTCAAGTGTTCTTTACCGTGCAATTGAAAAAAGACAGCAGACAGAATGTTCCAATCTGTATTTTATCCGAATGGACGCAAAAAATCTTACAGAAGTTTTTGATAAAGCAGAGATTGACCGCATTTATCTGAACTTTTCTGATCCCTGGCCAAAAGAGCGTCATGCCAAACGCCGCCTGACTTCTCCGATATTTCTTTCGCTCTATGATGAAGTGCTTTGTCCGGAAGGAGTTATCTGTTTTAAGACAGACAACCGCCTATTATTTGATTATTCTGTGGAAACGATCTCGAAGACATCTCCTTGGAAATTAAAAGATGTTACCTATGATCTTCACCACAGTGAATTTGCAGAAGACAATATTATGACTGAATACGAAGAAAAGTTTTCAGGAAAAGGCATGCCGATCCATCGACTTGTCGCTTATAGGTAACACAAAGAAAAGCAAGGCATATAATAGAATAAAACAACAAGGGAGCTTATTATGAATTGTTTTCAAAATTCTCTCCGCCGTTTTTTTCTAAAAAAGCCTTGCTTGAAAAAACGAATGGATTGTATCATAGATTCTGTGTGCTATATTATGAACCTATTAAAATAGAATTTATTCCTGCTTATTATTTCTTCTAACTTCTATTTCTTTTAGCATTTTTTTCTTCATTTTGGTCTCCATAATTACACTAATTATATGCATTATTACTGCCACTACCGGCACACCGAGAAACATTCCCAAAACTCCAAAATATGCACCACCGACTGTGATACCAAAAATAACCCAAAGCGGCTTGATTCCAGTAAGATCACCAAGTATTTTAGGTCCCAGATAAAGCCCGTCAAATTGCTGCAATATAAGTATCATAATGACGTATATAATCGCATATTTTGGTTCTATTACAAGATATATAATAACACCTGGAATAGCACCCATAATAGGACCAAAATACGGTATCATATTTGTTACACCAACAATTACACTAAGAAGCAATCCATATGGCAGACCGATAATACTCATCGCAATCAAGGAAAGGATTCCGATAATTAAAGAATCCACACTCTTTCCAAATAAAAATCCATTGAATATGTGGTTACATTCACGAAATGTATTCCAGATAAATGGTGCTTTTTCGTTAGATGCAAATGTATAAATAAAACGACGCAGTTCCTTTACTATTTTCTCTTTATCTAATATGATATAAACTGATATTACGATAGCAAATATAATATTGATAAACCCTGAAATAAAGGACGCAGATAGGTTATAAATATATGGGAATATTATTTTTGCCACTCCTGTTCCATAACTAAATATATTTTGCGGAACTACTTTTTCAATCAATTCCTTAATATCATTCATTGGCAGAAATGGATATTTTTCCTGCAATTTTCCTGTATTATTAATAATGTAATTATAACCGTTCCCAAGCGACTTTGTAAGTTCTTTTACACTCTGTGAAATCTGCGGCACAATATAAACGATTGTAACAGCCAATAATCCAAGAAGAATTACATATGAAACTGCTACACTTGTATACTTGCATGCCTTTTTATGTTTTGTTCGAAAAAATAACCTATTCAAAATCTTCTGTACGCTTTCCACTAACGGATTGATCAAAAATGCCAATACTAGTCCAAAGATAAATGGCATAATTACTTTTATAAATCTCTGCATTTCTATAACTACTGATTTCCAATTTATAATAATAGCAATCACAATTGTGCATAATGTAAGGATTAAAATCACAGATCCCATATTAGATATAATTCCTTTTAATACTTCCCTTATTTTCCGATATGCCTTTTTATTTCTACTCATATTTTTTCTTTCCTTTTTTAATTTTTTTTAAATAAATACTTGCATTTTTGTTACAAATGTTATATAATAGTTTTTGCGATTAGATAAGCGCCTTTAGCTCAGTTGGTAGAGCACCTGACTCTTAATCAGGGTGTCTGGGGTTCGAACCCCCAAAGGCGTACTCCCGAGTCCTTGTTTGGCAGACCTGCAACTGCTGGGTAAGGGCTTTTTTTTGTGCTTTTATAACTATTTTATACAATAATTCTAATAGGATTTCCACCCGTTATGAGCATCTTTAGCTTTGTCAAAGGTGGGAAAGAACCCATTAGGATTCTTTCGCCTGCTCCAATGCTTGTCTTTCTTCTTCGGAAAGTGCTACAAATACTTCCCCACTCTTTACCTCTTTAATGTATGTGTAACATCCTTCACTATTTGAATGCATGGAATTCAATATAAATCCGTCGTTATCTTTTGTCAGTAAAACAAGTACAAAACTTAATGTACCACCTATCTCTTTAAAAGCATCGTATTTTACAATAGCGACTTTTTGGTAGGTCTTTAAGAGATTTTCATCAATCAATTCGAGATGACCCTGGATTTTCTTCAATTCATCATTAATAAAATCCATATTTTCAAACTTCTTTTGGAAAGTTTCTTCCAGACTTTTGCCATCTTTTCCTTCCATAAACATATTATAGCATTTTTTTAATTTTCCTATTTTGAAAAGTGCTACAATTAGCAATACAAAAAGTATAACCAATACAGCAGCAATTCCAATTATTATTATATCTGATTCGATTCCATAATCACTAAAACGAAACATCTTTATCCTCCTTATCAAACATTTGTTCTATTTAAAGAAACCAATGATTTTTTCCAAATCTTCCTGATTATAATATTCTATTTCTATCTTTCCGCTCTTTTCTGTTTTTCGATTAATCATAACCTTGGTACCGGTAACTATTTTTAATTTTTCTTCCAGATCACGATACACAAAATCATTCTTTAATTCTTTTTTCTTTGGCTTTGCCGTCTTTTCTTTTCCAAGTGATTTGATCAGTTTTTCTGTCTCGCGGACACTCAGTTTTTCATCAAAAATCTTCATGGCAAGATTATACTGCTCATCACCATCTTTTACAGCAAGAAGTGCTCTTGCGTGTCCACTTGAAATAGATTCCTGAATGAGCATATTTTGTACTCTCTCATCCAACTTCAACAGACGAATTGAGTTTGTAATTGCAGTACGGCTTTTTGATACACGCTCTGCAACTTCATCTTGTTTCAAATCATATTCTTTAATCAATCTCTGGTAAGCCATTGCCTCTTCTACCGGATTCAGATCTTCACGCTGAATATTTTCAATCAACGCAATTTCCATAATCTCCTGTGGTGAGTAATCTTTTACTACAACAGGTACTTCTTTTAATCCAGCTTTCTTTGCTGCACGCCATCTTCTCTCACCGGCAATAATTTCAAAATAATCATCTTTCTTTGCAACAACCAATGGCTGAACGATTCCATGTTGTTTAATGGATTCTGATAACTCAATCAAAGAATCTTCATTAAAAGATTTTCTTGGCTGATCCTTATTTGGTTCAACCTTATTAATATCTACATATTCTTCAATTTTCTTAATTTCTACTTTTTCAACTTCCTTAGTCGTCTCATTTTTCTTAGGTGGAATAAGTGTATCTAATCCTTTTCCTAATCCTCCTTTTCTTGCTGCCATTATTCTTCATCCCCCTTCTCAATAATTTCTTCTGCCAAAGCTCGATATGCTTTTGCTCCCGTAGACTTTCGATCATAAATATTAATTGGAAGTCCATAGCTTGGAGCCTCTGCCAATCTTACGCTTCTTGGAATTATGGTATTATAAATCTTTTGATTCAAATTTTCTCTAACATTTTCTATAACCTGAAGTGACAGATTTGTTCTGGCATCGTACATAGTAAATACGACTCCATCCATTTTCAGATTTGGATTCAAACGATCTTTTACCAAATCAATCGTATAGATCAGCTGGCTCAACCCTTCCAATGCATAAAACTCACATTGAATTGGAACCAGTACAGAATCCGCTGTCGTCATTGAATTAATTGTCAATGAGTTCAATGATGGTGGACAGTCAATTAATATGTAATCATATCGATCTTTTACTTTATCAATTTCTTTTGATAAAATGTAGTTTCTGTCTTCCATATCCAATGTTTCAATTTCTACACCTGCAAGATTTACATTTGCAGGTAAAACATCGAGATTTTCCAGCACATTTTTCTGTACACACTCATCAAATGAATTGGTACCAATCATAAGCTGGTAAATACTCTGTTCCAATTCATCTTTGTTTACGCCAAGTCCACTGGACGCATTTCCCTGTGGATCCAGGTCAATCATTAAAACTTTTTTTCCTTTTTCGGCCAATGCAGCAGATAAATTGATGGTAGTTGTTGTCTTACCAACTCCACCTTTCTGGTTAGCCACAGCTATAACTTTATGACTCATATTTTTCTCACCTTTACAATTTTTTACCCTTCTGTTTCTATTATATCATTCTCTTACTAATAATACTAGCATATTTTTAAAAATGTTTCACGTGAAACATTTTCCTACAATGGATTCTTTTTTGGTTTTCCCGCTTTTCTTGGATATTTTGTGGGAGTTTCCTTTATCTTATGAATTTCTATAATATATCTCTTGTAATCTTCATCATCCAATAATGTACAGATTTCACCGATTTTGCAATTAAGTTCATCCAAAGCATGCTTTGATTCATCCACCTCTTGGTCAGTCTTTATACTTTTATACAATAACAGACTTCCATCAACTTTTATAAATGGAGAACAATATTCTAATAAAATTGGTAATGGAGCAACTGCTCTTGAAACACAATAATCAAATTGTTCACGAAATGATGTATCTTTTCCAAAGTCTTCTGCTCTTCCATGATATAAAGTTACATTACTTAATCCAAGTTCTTCTAAAACTGTTTTGAGAAATGTAATTCTCTTATCAAGTGAATCAATAAGAATAAAATTCGTCTGTGGTAACATAATAGCAAGCGGTATTCCCGGAAAACCAGCTCCCGTTCCCACATCAATTATAGTTTTGTTTTCAAACTCTGTCTTATCATACTTTGTTAAAAGAAGGACCGAATCAATAAAATGTTTTTGTAATACTTCATCTCTATCTGTAATCGTAGTTAGATTCATACGTTGATTCCAGTCAATCAATAATTCATAATATTTATCAAATTGATTAGACATCGTTTCATCTAACAATAATCCATATTTATTAAATTCTGATTTCACTACTCTTCCTCCAATGTTTCACGTGAAACATTTCTATTATAATTTTCAAGATAAACAAGTAATACCGAAATGTCTGCTGGAGAAACACCAGATATTCTTGCCGCTTGTCCTACAGATTCCGGTCTGATTTCAGTCAGTTTCTGCACTGCTTCAATTCTCAAACTATTAATTTTTGAATAATCAATGGTTGAAGGAATTTTCTTTTGTTCCATCTTTTTAAATTGTTTTACCTGTTTCATCTGTCGTGAAATATATCCATCATATTTGATATTAATATTTACCTGTTCACATACATCATAAGGAAGTGGTTTTCTTTCTTTATCAATTGATTCAATTTTATCGTAATCTAATTCAGGACGACGAATCAATTCTGCCAAAGTAATTCCACTAATCAGTGGTGTACTTCCATATTGTTTTAAAAGTTCTTGTACATTATCTGTATTACCAACAGAAGTATGCTCCATACGATTCATTTCTTTTTGTATTAATTCATCTTTCAAAAGTAAACCATCGTATCTTTCCTTTGAAATTAATCCGACTTCATATCCAATTGGAGTTAATCGTAAATCAGCATTATCTTGGCGAAGGATCAAACGATACTCTGCTCTCGATGTCATCATACGATAAGGTTCATTGGTACCTTTTGTTACAAGATCATCAATCAACACTCCGATGTATGCCTGTGATCGATCCAATATAATAGGATCTTTTTTCTGTAATTTTCTTGCGGCATTGATACCAGCGATAATACCCTGAGCTGCTGCTTCTTCATATCCAGAACTACCATTTGCCTGTCCGGCACTAAAAAGTCCTTCTACTTTCTTACACTCCAAAGATGGTTTCAACTCCAGAGAATCGATACAATCATATTCGATGGCATAAGCATTTCGAACAATTCTAGCATTTTCAAGTCCTTTGACAGAACGATACATTTCATATTGTACATCTTCCGGCATTGAACTTGACATGCCACCTATATACACTTCTGAAGTATACAACCCTTCAGGTTCAATAAAAACCTGATGTCTATTTTTATCAGCAAACCGAACAACTTTGTCTTCAATCGAAGGGCAATATCTTGGTCCCGTACTTTTTATCATTCCAGAATAGAGAGGTGACCGGTCTAAATTATCACGGATAATTTCATGAGTTTTTTCATTGGTATAAGTAAGGTAACATTTTACCTGCTCTCTCTCGATGTCTGAAGGATCATTGGTAAAAGAAAATGGTACAAGTTTTTCATCCCCATACTGTGGTTCCATCTTAGAAAAATCAACCGTATTTCCATCAATTCGCGCAGGGGTACCAGTTTTGAAACGACGGATTTTAATACCAAGTTCCGTTAAAGAATCAGAAAGATGATTTGCGGCAGACAAACCATTTGGTCCGGTATAAGTAGAAATCTCTCCTGTAATACATTTTGCCTTAAGATAAGTTCCGGTACATAATACACATACTTTACAATGAATAATGGCACCTGTATAAGTTTTTACACCTACTAATATATTATTTTCTACAAGCAAATCTGTCACTTCTGCCTGCTTAATAGAAATGTTTTCTGTTTCTTCCAGTACACGACGCATTCTTTTACTGTATTCTTTTTTGTCTGCCTGCGCACGAAGCGAATGTACAGCCGGTCCTTTGGATTTATTTAACATTTTGCTCTGAATAAATGTTGCATCAATATTTTTTCCCATCTCGCCACCGAGTGCATCCACTTCTCTGACAAGATGCCCTTTGGAAGATCCACCAACATTAGGATTACATGGCATCAGGGCGATGCTGTCAACACTGACGGTAAAAAGAGCCGTAGAAAATCCAAGTCGCGCCAGAGCAAGAGCTGCTTCACAGCCGGCATGGCCTGCACCGACAACGACAGCGTCATATGTTTCTTCTAATATCTTTTTCATAGTATCCTCAAACCTTTCTCATTTACCCATACAGAATTTTTTGAAAATTGTATCCACCAGATCATCATCCACAGTTTCACCGATAATACTTCCAAGCTGCTCATAAGCATTCATCATATCAATCGTATAAAAATCTTCTCCGACTCCGAGATCATAACTTTCTTTTACACGAAGAAGACTTTCGTATGCCTCCGATACTGCCTGTTTTTGTCTTTCATTAGAAAGATAAATTTCCTGATTAAATGAAATCTCATTTTGAAAAAACTGATTTGTGATATACTGCTGCAATTCTTCCAATCCTTCTCCTGTCTTTGCAGAAAAAGCGATGATTTTTTTTGTTGTCATATTTTCTATTTCATCAATAGAAAATGCATTTTTGAGATCGGATTTATTATATAAAATAACTGCCTTTTTCGACTCAATTTCTTTTAAAAGTATCTTATCTTCTTCTTCTATTTCACGTGAACGGTCTACTATTAAAATACAGAAGTCACAGTATTTCAGCTGTTCCCTCGCTTTTTCAATTCCTATTTTTTCAACTTCATCTTCTGTTTCATGTATTCCGGCAGTATCAATTAAGTGTAAAAATACATCACCGATTCTAACATTTTCTTCCAATGTATCCCTTGTCGTACCGGGTACATTTGTCACTATAGCTCTCTCTGTTCCCAGCATCGCATTTAAAAAAGAAGATTTTCCAACATTAGGTTTTCCTATAATTGCCGTCTGAATTCCTTCATAAATCAAACGTCCATTATCATAATTATTTTTCATTTTTCCAAGTTCAGAAATCGAACTCGTAATATGATTTAAAAAATCTTTTTCAAACAGATCAAGTGAAATATGTTCCGGATCATCCAGCGCAGCCTCTATATACGCAACATCATCCATAATAATATTCCGTATTTTCTGAATCTTCTGTTTGACAATTCCACTTAATTGGGAAACCGAACTTTCCAACGCATATTTACTTTTCGATTCAATCAGATCCATAACTGCCTCTGCCTGAGACAGATCTATTCTTCCATTTAAAAAAGCACGTTTTGTAAATTCACCCGGCTCTGCAATTCGAACACCCTCTTTTTTTAATATAAGATCAAGAATTGTCTGACATACAAAAGCCCCTCCATGACACTGGATTTCGACAACATCTTCTCTTGTATAACTATTCGGTGTACGCATTAATAATACAAGAACTTCATCTATTTTCTGTCCTTCTTCATCTACTACATAACCATAATGAATCGTATGGCTTTTTACTTCTGCCAAAGTTTTATTTTTTAATTTCAGACAACTGTCAGCAACTTTAACTGCATTCTCACCACTGATTCGGATGATACTTACTCCGCCATTTACGGAGGCAGTCGCAATCGCAGCAATGGTATCTTCGTAAAACATAAAACATCCCTTTCTATACTTGATAACCTATAAACATAATACATTTATTCTAATATCAATAAGGCTAAAAAGGCTGAATCCTGAGATTCAGCCCAACTCTTTTGATTCATATTAATCTTCTGTTTTATCAGCATTATCATCCGAACCAAAATTACTCTGATTACGATATGAATTATTACGATTATAAGACTTATTGTTATAAGGTTTATTGTAAGAAGATTTACCATATGGTTTTTTTCCATAAGATTTATTATATGGTTTGCGTCCACCGCGTCCGCCATTTCCATTATAACCATTTTTCTTGCGGTAGTTATTGTTGCGGCGAGGCGGCATACTCGCATATTCTTTGGATACATTTACGATAACCTTACGGAAAGGTTCTTCTCCTTCACTGTAAGTTTCTACATATTTGTCATCCTGAAGTGCTGCATGGATCAAACGTCTTTCATATGGATTCATTGGCTCCAAAGTAGCCGGACGTCTTGTCTTCTTAACCTTAATCGCAATATTTTTTGCAAGGTTCTCGATCGTAACTTTACGACGCTCACGGTAATTCTCTGTATCCATCTTAATCTTAATATATTCTTCACGGTTTTTATTAGCAACCAAAGAAGTAAGATACTGAATAGAATCCAAAGTCTGCCCACGTTTTCCAATCAAAAGACCCATTTCGTCGCCCTTCAGATCAATGTAGATAACTTTTTCTTCTTCATCATACTTCATATCTACTTCTACATTTAAATGCATATTTTCAAACAGACGTTTCAGAAAATCTTTTACAATATCCTGCACATCTTCTTTTTTGCAAACACGAATACGGGCCGGTTTACTAAATAATCCAAGCAAACCTACACTTTCTTTTTCCAATACTTCATATTCAATCTGATCACTTGTTGTTTCTAATTTAATCAATGCTTCCGTCAAAGCTTCATCAACTGTTTTTGCTGAAAATTCCTGCCAATTTGACATAATAAATTCCTCCAATCACATAAAAGACAATCCATTATTTATCTTTTTCTCTGTCTCCATCCAGCATATGGGCATATGAGCCAATGCTGCCCTTCTCATAATTTGTATTTGTAGTGTACGACGGCTTTTTCACATCTTTCTCGTCTGTCGCTGCTTTATTCTGATAATTTGCAGCCGTCTTAATGGAACTTGTCCTCTGCTTCGCATACATTTCCATCTGCTCATTCATCTTTTTCCGCTTATTCGCTTTCTTCGCTGCCTTATCTTTGTTTTTTTCAATCAGCTCTTCCAAAGAAATCTTATCTACCTGATGGTTGATGATAAGAGTCTGTCCAATTCGGAAGATAGAAGCGGCAATCCAGTATAAACCAATACCCATTGAAAAACTCAAGGCAAAAAATCCGGACATCAAAGGCATAAAGTAATTCATCATTTTCATACTCTGCTGCATGCTGTCCTGCTGGGTATTTTTCTTTCCTTTATCATTCTTATTCTTCGCCTGAAGAATCTGAGAATTCAAAAACTGAAATACGACAGCCAGCACAGGGATTAAATATGCCCATTTTGTCGTAGAAGCATACTCTGTAGGTGTCTTAGAAAGATCCAGACCCAGGAAGCCTGTCGCTCCTTCCAGACTAGGTGCATACTTCGTAACTTCACGGATTACTCCGTAAAGGGCAAAGATGATCGGCATGGAAATGATCAAAGGAAGACATCCACCAAACGGACTGACTCCGTATTTGTTATATATCTCCTGAGTCTCTGCCTGCTGTCTCATCATCGATTCATTATCTTTTTTACCTTTGTATTTTTCCTGAATCGCAAGGATCTCCGGATTGATCTTTGTCATCAAACGAGATGATTTTTGTTGTTTTGCATTCAAAGGGTACATAATTAAATATACAATAAATGTAAATAAAATAATACATATACCTACATTATGAATACCAAGGGTATGAAATACTACCCAGTCAATCCCTTCTAATATCCAACCTAAAAACTGATATACATAACTCAATTCACTAACCTCCACTAACTGATATCGCTATTTTACGGAACTGGATCATAGCCACCTTTGTGAAAAGGATGACATCTTAAAATTCGTTTCAAAGCCAAAAAACCACCCTTGCATGCACCATATTTTGTAATTGCCTGTCTGGCATATTCGGAACAGCATGGTGTATAGATACACGTTGGCGTAGGCTTTAAAGGTGAAATGAATCTCTGATAAATACGTAGTAAAAACAATAAAATCTTTTTCATGACATTATACCTTCTGTCACCAAACGAAGTTTGATGACCTGCGTGTGCATCCGCACACTACATTATACCATGTAATCGACATAAGTGCAAAAACGCACTCTCGATTTCCTGAAAACTTCTACCTTTTGCCGTGTTTCTGGCAACGATAACAACATTATAACTTTTCTTTAATTTTGCGTCATTTGTTCGAACGGATTCACGAAGTAACCTGGTGATCCTATGACGCACAACGCTATTTCCGACCTTCTTACTGACAGAAAATCCATAGCGGTTGGGACCACTCTCCCTTTCGACCAAAATCATCACCAGGTACCGATTTGCTTTCGATTTACCAAACTTGTAAACCTTTTTAAATTCCGAGTTTTTTCCTAACTTTTCAAACACAGTTCATATCCTCATACATTCAAGTGATACAGGCACTTCTGTATCCTTATAGATACAACGATGAAAAGAAAGAAGAAAAGTCACACATTCATGTGACTTTGCACAATCCTGCCATACTATGCATAAAACATATTAAGCGGACAATTTTTTTCTTCCTTTTGCTCTTCTTCTGGAAAGAACCTTTCTTCCGTTAGAAGTACTCATTCTTTTACGAAAACCATGAACTCTAGATCTAGATTTCTTTTTTGGCTGAAATGTCATCTTCATATTCGATACACCTCCTTCTCTCTATAACCTTATATCCTCATAAAAATGAGTGGACAAATCCGTATCAAGCCTAATTATAGTATTGAATTGCCGAATAGTCAAGCAAATAATGAAAGAAAGTTGTTTTTTTGTAAATATTTCATTGAAAAAAAGCCATATATGATGTACAATATATTTGTATGTTTATACCCTTATTTTGATTTTTTTTAGTTAGGTAGGTTTTTTTATGGAAAATGAGATAAAATCCCGCTGGGGCGAAATTATCGCGTATCTAAAGGACAATAGTTCTATTTCCGGTCCGGCGATACGAACTTTTATCGAACCACTGGAAGCAATTTCTTATGAAAATAATATATTGACATTGCAAATTGACATGTCACAGCAGGGGGATTGTTACAAAGCATTGACGGAACGTTACTATTTTGATATCCGTGTTGCGGTTGAAAGTATCATCGAGGGTGAAGAAATCGCCCAGATTAACTTCGTTTATAAAAAAGATGATAGTGTTTCTTCCTATTTAAATGAAGAAAAAGAACAGTCATTGATCGATAAGTATCCTTATCTGAGTCAGGGTCATTCGTTTGAAACCTTTGTAACCAGTCAGAGCAATGCGATGGCATATGCGGCAGCACTCAATGTAGCAGAAAATCCTACGCTGCATGTTTACAATCCGCTTTTCCTCTACGGAAACCCGGGTCTTGGAAAAACCCATCTGATGCATTCCATTGCGAGACATATTATCGAGCATCACCCGGAATTAAAGGTTCTTTATATTACCAGTGAAGATTTTACCAACCAGGTAATTGAAGCCATTCGTTCCAATAAAGTAAGCCACGATAACTCAGCGACGACAAACCTTCGTAAAAAATTCCGAAGTGTCGATGTCCTGCTGATCGACGATATCCAGTTTATCATAGGAAAAGAAAGCTCTCAGCTTGAATTTTTTAACACATTTGAGACTCTCTTCCAATTAAATAAACAGATTGTTATCTCAAGTGATAAACCGCCGAGAGATATGCCTGAATTGGATGACCGTTATCGAACCCGTTTCAGTTCCGGACTTTTGGTTGACATTCAGCCGCCGGATTACGAAACCAGTATGGCAATCTTAAATAATTTTAAAGAAAAAGAGTTAATACAAGTCGATGAAGAAGTACTCCGTTTCATCGCTACCAATATACGATCCAGTGTACGTGAACTGGAAGGTGCCTTTAAGAAAGTACAGTATTTTTCTACATTAAGCCACCAGAAGATCACACTGGAACTTGCAGAAAACGCATTAAAGGATATGATCAAACCTGACAGTGCAAGAGAAATTACGGTAGAATACATTATTGATATCGTAACGGATCATTTTCAGCTCTCATCCGATGCCATTGTTTCGAAAAAGAGACAAAAGACCATTGCCTATCCACGACAGATCTGTATGTACTTATGCAAAGAATTAACAGACTTATCCACAACCGAGATTGGCGAAAAGATAGGTGGACGCGATCATTCGACAGTTATCCACGGATGCGCGAAAATAGAGGAGTTGATAAATACCGACCCTACTGTGAAAAAAATGATTGATATCCTGATCAAAAAAATCAATCCTTGATAACTTGTGGATAACTTTACATTAACTGTTTATAACATGAGTATAGTTCATGGACAACTTAAATTAACTTTTTAACAAGATTTAAGTTTCCCATTCCATTCACTTAAAATAAACGTTAAATGAGAAAGTTATAAAGTAGCTCAAACCAGCATAGAATTTAACTTAAAGCTACTTTTCCACTTTTACACGACACCTATTACTACTATTACTAAATATTATTATTATATTTATTAGCAAATTAACCAGAAAGGGGTTATTCACAACTATGAAATTCACATGCAATAAATCTGATATGGCAGAAGCAGTTAATATTGTATTGAAGGCAGTGCCCGGTAAAACGACGATGCCTATTTTGGAATGCGTTGTCATTGAGGCAGCCGGTGACCAGATCAAATTAACAACCAATGACATGCAGCTTGGTATCGAAACCCGTTTTCCGGCTCAAATAGAAGAAGATGGAATCATTCTTGTTAATGCAAAAATGATTTCGGATATCATTCGTAAGCTTCCGGAAAATGATGTATATTTTGAAGCAGATGACAATGAAAATATTCTTTTGTTCTGCGGAAAGGCAAAATTCAATCTTTCCGGAAAGAATCATGAAGAATTTCCAATGCTTCCTAATATTGAAAAAAGTTATAAAATTACAGTTTCACAGTTTACATTAAAGGAAATGATTCGTCAGACAATTTTTTCCATTTCTAACAACGAGAGCAATAAGATTCTGACAGGAGAATTGTTTGAGATCAATGGTGATGAATTTAAGATTGCTTCCCTTGATCTTCATCGTGTGTCGATTCGTAAGATTCAGCTCAAAGAATCCTACGATGATATGAAAGCAGTCATTCCCGGAAAGACATTGAGTGAGGTCAGCAAGATTCTGACGGGTGGAATGGATGACAACGTAGATATTTATTTCACCAAAAACCATGTTTTGTTTGAATTGGAAAATACAATCATTATTTCTCGTCTGATCGAAGGAAATTTCTACAATATCAATCAGATGCTGACAAATGATTATGAGACAAAAGTGACGGTAAACAAGAGAGATCTTCTTGAATGTATCGATCGTGCGACATTGCTTTTGCGTGAAGCGGAAAATAAGCCGGTCATTATGAATGTAAAAAATAGCGAGATAAAAATGGAAATGACGACGAAAATCGGTTCCATGGATGAAAATATTACGATTGAAAAAGAGGGAAAAGATCTGCGAATTGCATTTGACCCTAAGTTTTTGATCGATGTACTTCGGGTAATTGATGAAGAAGAAGTAAATCTGTATTTGTTTAATGCGAAAGCACCATGTTTTATCCGTGATGACAATTCATACATTTATCTGATTCTTCCTGTAAACCTGATTGAGTAAAGGAGACAAATTATGGAAGAAATAACGATAAAAGACGATTTTATAAAACTTGGGCAAGCTTTGAAACTTGCCGGATTGGCCGGTTCCGGAGTGGATGCCAAATTTATGATTGAAGACGGAATCGTATCGGTAAATGGTGAAATAGAGCTTCGGCGCGGACGTAAGGTTCGTCCGGGAGATGTGATTGAACTGGAAGGACATCAGGTAAAGGTAAATCATATATGATAATTGAATCTTTGGAATTATTGAATTTCCGCAATTATGAGAGAGAATGTTTTATATTTGATGAAAATACGAATGTTTTGTACGGCGACAATGCGCAGGGCAAGACAAATGTACTGGAAGCAATTTATTTTTGCTCGACATCAAGATCTCACCGCGGAAGTAAAGATAAAAAAATGATTCGATTTGATATGCCGGAAGCTCATTTGAGGATGAATCTGTTAAAAGGCAGCATTCATCATAAAGTGGACATTCATCTGAAGAGAAACAAAGCCAAAGGAATCGCAGTCGATGGCGTTCCCATCAAAAAGACCGCAGATCTGCTTGGCATCTGCAATGTGGTATTTTTTTCGCCGGAAGATCTGGAGATCATCGAGCGGGGACCGGATGCCAGAAGACATTTTATCGATATGGAACTTTGCCAGTTAGATCCGATGTATTTGTTTCATTTGACAAAATATAAGCAGGTTTTGCGCCAGCGGAATGAATTGTTAAAACAAATTGGTTTAAATAAAGATTTATTGGATACACTTGATATATGGAATAGCGAATTAGTAAAATATGGTAATTATGTTATTTCCGCCAGAAAATCTTTTATTGATAAATTAAATGACTATATTCAGGAGATTCATAAAAACCTGACCGGACAGAGAGAGACGATCACGCTCCGTTATGAACCAAGTGTCCGGGAAGATGAGTTTGCGACGCAGATTGTAATGTCAGAGCAAAAAGATCTGTTTACCGGAACGACCAACATCGGGCCGCACCGCGATGATCTTTCTTTCGTGTCAGAAGGGATTGACTTTCGTGAATATGGATCAAGAGGACAAAAGAGGACGGCGGCTTTGTCGCTGAAATTGACAGAAATTAAAATTGTAGAAGAAAAAAAAGGTGAAAAACCTATTTTATTATTGGATGACGTTTTGTCAGAATTGGATAGAAACCGGCAAAATTATCTTTTAGAACATATCAAAGGTATTCAAACGATAATTACCTGCACGGGACTGGAAGAATTTGTAAAAAATGGAATTAATATTCAAAAGACGTTTGAAATTGAATCAGGAAAGGTAAAAAGGTGAGTAAATAATGGATAACCCAAATCAGGTACAAAGTGAATATGGTGCTGACCAGATACAGATTTTGGAAGGACTTGAAGCAGTTCGGAAAAGACCTGGTATGTATATCGGAAGCACATCAGAGAGAGGTCTTCATCACCTTGTGTATGAAATCGTAGACAATGCCATTGATGAGGCTTTGGCTGGATATTGTGATGTCATTGATGTACATATTAATGCCGATAATTCGATTACCGTATTGGATAATGGACGAGGAATTCCGGTAGGAATTAACCATAAAGCAGGAAAACCGGCAGTAGAAGTCGTATTTACCGTACTTCATGCCGGCGGAAAATTCGGCGGTGGCGGATACAAAGTATCCGGTGGTCTGCACGGTGTAGGTGCTTCTGTCGTAAATGCGTTGTCTGACTGGCTTGAAGTAGAGATTTACCAGGGCGGGTTCAGCTACAAACAGCGTTACGAGCGCGGAAAAGCCATGTATGATTTGAAGAAGACCGGAACGACGGATATGCGCGGAACAAAAGTAACCTTTTTGCCGGATGAGACAATCTTTAAAGAAACGACTGTATTTGATTATAATACGTTAAAGAGCCGTCTTCGTGAAATGGCATTTTTGACCAAAGGAATTAAGATCGTATTACACGATGACCGCGAGGAAGAACCGGTTGTCGAAGCATTTTACTATGAGGGCGGTATCAAAGAATACGTAGAATACCTCAATCGTGGGAAAGAACCGCTGTATGAAGATATCATTTATTGTGAAGGACAAAAAGGCGACGTGTATGTCGAAGTAGCGTTCCAGCACAACGATTCTTATAATGACAGCTGTTTCAGTTTCGTAAACAATATTACGACACCGGAAGGTGGTACGCATCTTGCCGGTTTCAAAAATGCAATGACGAAAACATTTAATGAATATGCAAGAAACCAAAAATTGTTAAAAGACAACGATGCTAACCTGAGTGGTGATGATATTCGTGAAGGATTGACAGCAATCATCAGTATTAAGATTCCGGAACCTCAGTTTGAAGGCCAGACAAAACAAAAATTGGGAAACAGCGAGGCAAGAGGAGCCGTGGATAGTGTAGTAAGTGAACAGCTTACCATTTTCCTTGAATTAAATCCTTCTGTCGCTAAGATCATCGTAGAAAAAGCACTTTTGGCGCAGCGTGCGAGAGAGGCAGCGAGAAATGCCAGAGATCTGACAAGACGTAAAACCGCTCTTGACAGTACTTCTCTTCCGGGAAAACTGGCAGACTGCAGCGATAAAAATCCGGAAAACTGCGAAATTTACATCGTAGAGGGAGATTCCGCGGGTGGCAGCGCAAAAACGGCCCGTGACCGTGCTACACAGGCAATTCTTCCACTTCGTGGTAAGATTTTGAATGTAGAAAAAGCTCGTTTGGATAAAATATTGGTAAATGCCGAGATTAAAGCGATGATCACAGCATTTGGATGCGGAATCGGAGATGATTTTGATATCAGTAAACTCCGTTACCACAAAATTGTTATTATGACCGATGCCGATGTCGACGGTGCGCATATTGATACACTGATGCTTACATTTTTGTATCGTTTTATGCCGGAACTTATCCGTCAGGGATATGTATATCTTGCGCAGCCGCCATTGTACAAGGTTGAAAAAAATAAAAAATCTTATTATGTATATTCCGATGAAGAACTCAATGCAAAATTAGAAGAAATCGGAAGAGACGGAAGTATCAATATCCAGCGTTACAAAGGTCTTGGAGAGATGGATGCCGAGCAGTTATGGGATACGACCATGGATCCGGCAAAACGTATTTTGTTGAAAGTAAATATGGACGAAGAGGAATCTTCTGAAATAGATATGACATTTACGACATTGATGGGCGATAAAGTAGAGCCAAGACGTGAGTTTATAGAGGCAAATGCAAGATTTGTCGATAATCTCGATATTTAGAAAGGAAGGTAACAAAATATGGATGAAAATATTTTTGACAAAGATTCATTGGATGTCATAAAACCGGTGGATTTGAAGAAAACGATGGAGACATCCTATATTAATTACGCGATGTCTGTTATTGCATCCAGAGCGCTTCCTGATGTAAGAGACGGTTTGAAACCGGTTCAGCGACGAATCTTGTATGCAATGATCGAATTAAACAACGGACCGGATAAGCCACATCGTAAATGTGCGCGTATCGTCGGTGATGCGATGGGTAAATACCATCCTCACGGAGACAGTTCTATTTACGGAGCACTCGTTAATATGGCGCAGGAATGGTCTACCCGTTATCCGCTTGTCGACGGACATGGGAACTTTGGTTCCGTCGATGGTGACGGCGCAGCTGCCATGCGATATACCGAGGCAAGACTCAGCAAGATTTCGATGGAAATGCTTGCGGATATCAATAAAAATACCGTTGACTTTGTACCAAACTTTGATGAGACAGAAAAAGAGCCGGCAGTGCTTCCGGCGCGTTTTCCAAACCTTTTAGTCAATGGTACTTCCGGTATCGCGGTAGGTATGGCGACCAATATTCCACCTCATAACTTGAAAGAAGTCATCGGCGGTGTTGTAAAAATCATCGATAATATTGTGGAAGAAGATCGAGAGACAAGCCTGGAAGAAATTATGGAAATTATCAAAGGACCGGATTTTCCGACAGGAGCTACGATTTTAGGCCGTCGTGGAATCGAAGAAGCCTATCGTACCGGACGTGGAAAAATCCGTGTACGTGCCGTGACAAACATTGAAACCATGGCAAATGGAAAGAATCGAATTGTCGTAACCGAACTTCCATACATGGTAAATAAAGCAAAATTAGTAGAAAAAATCGCAGAATTACATAAAGACAAACGAATCGACGGAATTACAGACCTTCGCGACGAATCCAGCCGTGAAGGAATGCGTATCTGTATTGAACTGCGTAAAGATGCCAATGCAAATGTTGTATTAAATCAATTATACAAGCATACGCAGATGCAGGATACCTTTGGTGTAAACATGCTTGCACTTGTAGATAAAGAGCCGAAAGTCATGAACCTTCTTCAGATGCTTCAGCACTACCTGACACATCAGGAAGATGTTGTGACACGTCGTATTAAATACGACCTCAACAAGGCAGAAGAACGAGCTCATATCATCAAAGGATTGTTGATCGCGCTTGATAATATCGATGAAGTAATCCGTATTATCCGTGGTTCAAAGACAACAAATGAAGCAAAAGAAAAATTGATCGAACGTTTTGAACTGGATGACGTTCAGGCACAGGCAATCGTAGATATGCGTCTGCGTGCTCTGACCGGTTTGGAACGTGAAAAACTGCAAAACGAATATGCAGAACTCATGAAGAAGATTGAAGAGTTCAGAGCTATCTTGGCAGACCGCAAACTTCTTCTTGGAGTTATTAAAGAAGAAATTACAATAATTGGAAATAAATATGGCGATGATCGTCGTACATCCATTGGTTTTGATGAATTTGACATTTCCATGGAAGATCTGATCCCGGTTGAAAATACGGTGATCGCAATGACTCATATGGGTTACATCAAACGTATGACGAGTGATAACTTTAAGAGTCAGCACCGTGGAGGAAAAGGAATCAAGGGAATGCAGACCATCGAAGAAGATTACATTGAAGATCTCTTTATGGCGACGACACACCATTACCTTATGTTCTTTACCAATAAAGGGCGCGTATATCGTATCAAAGCATACGAGATACCGGAATCAAGCCGTACAAGCCGTGGTACAGCAATTGTAAATTTATTACAGCTGCTTCCGGAAGAAAAAATTACGGCCGTCATTGCGCTGCGTGAATATGAAGAAGATAAATATCTCTTTATGGCGACAAAAAATGGTTTGGTTAAGAAAACCTCACTTTCGGAATACATGAACATCCGTAAGACAGGATTGCAGGCAATCAATCTTCGTGAAGAAGATGAATTGATCGAAGTAAAAGTAACCGATGATAACAAAGAAATCATCCTTGTGACGAAACAGGGACAGTGCATCAAGTTTAAGGAAACTGACGTACGTACGACAGGACGAACTTCTATGGGTGTACGTGGTATGAATCTGTCTTATGACGATGAAGTAGTCGGAATGCAGTTAGATACGCAGGGAGAACAGCTCCTTCTCGTATCCGAATATGGTTTAGGAAAACGTACCAATATCGAAGAATTTGGTGTACAGCATCGTGGCGGAAAAGGTGTGAAATGCTATAAGATCACCGAAAAGACAGGAAATGTCGTAGGGGCAAAAGCCGTTCATGACGATCAGGAAATCATGTTGATCACCAATGAAGGTATTGTCATTCGTATTCAGGTGTCAGATATTTCCATCCTTGGAAGAATTACTTCCGGAGTGAAATTGATGAACTTAGATCCTTCTCAGGATGTCGTTGTCGCAAGTATCGCTAAAGTGCGAAAAGAAGAAAACGAAAAACCGGAAGAAGAGGCAGAAGAAGATGCCGGGGAGAATGCAGATGAGAACAATTAATACAGAATTAATTACACAGCAAGTAAAAGAAATGTGTATGGATGTTAATATCCATCTGTCAAAAGATGTAAAATGTGCCATCGAAGAAGCAGAAAGAAAGGAAGAATCTCCACTTGGAAAGCAGATATTAGGTCAGCTGGAAGAAAATATGGAGATTGCTTCCGATACAAAAATTCCAATTTGTCAGGATACGGGTATGACCGTTGTATTTTTGAAAGTTGGACAAGAGGTTCATTTTGAAGGCGGTTACATTGAAGATGCCATTAATGAGGGAATCCGACAGGGATACCGGGAAGGGTATCTTCGCAAATCCGTAGTAAAAGATCCGGTAGACCGTGTTAATACAAAGGACAATACGCCGGGTGTCATTCATTATGAAATCGTGCCGGGTGACCAGGTCGAGATTACAATTGCACCAAAAGGATTCGGCAGTGAAAATATGAGCCGTCTTTATATGCTCAAACCGGCAGACGGACTCGATGGAATCCGCAATGCTATCTTAGAGACAGTAAAGCTTGCAGGCCCCAATGCCTGTCCTCCGATCGTTGTCGGAGTAGGTATCGGTGGTACCTTTGAAAAATGTGCCATCCTTGCAAAAAAGGCACTTACACGCGACTTAAACTCATCTTCTGAAATTCCTTATGTGAAGGAACTGGAAGATGAAATGCTGGAGAAAATTAACAATCTTGGAATCGGGCCGGCAGGACTTGGTGGCACGATGACAGCACTTGGTGTAAATATTGAAACCTATCCGACGCATATCGCCGGAATGCCGGTTGCCATCAATATATGCTGCCACGTAAACCGTCATATCCGCCGTACGATATAAATCCGAAAGGAAGAAAATTATGGAGACAAATTGCGAATTTTGTGCTCTTTACTACGTCGATGATGATGGTTACGGAGAATGCCAGGTAAATCTGGATGAGGACGAAATGTACCGTTTTATGAACACCTCATATCGTTCCTGCCCTTACTATCAGAATGACGATGAATATAAGATTGTGAGAAAACAGAACTAATGAAATACTACATGGCGCCTCTGGAAGGAATCACAGGGCATATTTACCGTACAATGTATGCAAAATATTTTGGTGGAATCGATAAATATTTTTCTCCTTTTATCTCTCCCAACCAAAAGAAAATATGCCGCACACGCGAGAAAAAGGATATTTTGCCGGAAAACAATGCCGATTTGTATCTGGTACCACAGATTATGACAAATCAGGCGGAAATGTTTTTACAGACCGTAGAATACCTTCAGCAATTTGGTTATAATGAAGTTAATCTGAATCTGGGATGCCCTGCAGCTACTGTAGTTTCGCGTAAAAAAGGTTCCGGTTTTCTGACAGAACCAAAAAAGCTGGAATCCTTTTTAAAAGAAATTTACGAAGGAACGAATGTCAAAATATCCATAAAAACGCGGATTGGTTATGAAAGTGCGGAAGAATTTCCAATACTTCTTTCCATATTTAACCGGTTTCCGATTAGTGAACTGATCGTGCATCCGCGTACAAGAGAAGATTTCTACCAGAATACACCGGATATGCAGGCATTTTCCTATGCCATGGATCACAGTAAAAATGTCCTGTGCTACAATGGTGATATATTCAGCAAAGAAGATTATAAGCATTTAATGGCACGATATCCGTCTCTTTCCAGTGTTATGCTCGGACGGGGCATTTTACAAAATCCGGCAGTTATTGCTTCTATAAAAGAAGAAAATCTGCCTGAAAAAGAAACAATCCAAGAATTTGTCACGGAATTGTGTGAAAGATACCGGGAAGAATTGTATGGAGAACGTCCTGTTTTGTTCAAAATGAAGGAATTATGGCACTATCTTATACAATCCTTTGATGCAGATGAAAAAATCGCTAAAAAAATAAAGAAAGCGCAGAGAATATCAGAATACGAGATCACAGTAAAGGAATTATTTTCTAATTATGACCTCAAAATTTGAATACAAATATTGGAGATGAAGAAGAAATGGAAAAGCATTTGGAAACACCATTGACGGAAGACAAAGTAAAAGAACTTCATGCAGGAGATTATGTATATATTTCCGGAACTGTCTACACAGCGCGGGATGCTGCCCATAAACGGATGATCGAAACTCTTGAAAAAGGGGAAAGTCTGCCTTTTGATATGCAGGATCAGATTATTTATTATCTGGGGCCTACCCCGAACCGCGAAGGACAGGTAATCGGTTCTGCCGGTCCTACGACAAGCAGCCGTATGGACCGTTATGCACCTTCTTTACTTGACCGCGGTTTAAAAGGAATGATAGGAAAAGGAAAACGCAGTGAAGAAGTAATCGCGTCCATGAGAAAAAATACAGCGGTATATTTTGCTGCTGTCGGAGGAGCCGGGGCACTTTTATCAAAATGTATCACCAAAAGTGAAGTGATTGCTTACGATGATCTCGGTACAGAAGCAATCCGCCGTCTGGAGGTAAAAAATCTGCCCGTAATCACGGTAATTGACTGCGATGGAAACAATTTGTACGAGACAGCTGTTAAAGAGTATCAAAAAGCATAAAAAAATGTTTGACAAATGATTTACAATCTGATACAATAGTCAATGCACTGAAACTTAATATTTATCAAATTTCAGAACTTTGGAGAAGTACTCAAGTGGCTGAAGAGGTGCCCCTGCTAAGGGTATAGGTCGTTTGCGCGGCGCGAGGGTTCAAATCCCTCCTTCTCCGTTATAAGGAACTATTACAATTGTGTAGTAGTTCCTTTTGTTTTATCAAAGCGACAGATAACGATTGTTCACCCGGATAGGATGAGCAATGAACTGTTACGGCATCAGAAAGAAGGAAAAATGAATGGAACAAAATACAATTACAGGAAAAAAGACACTTCAATTAAGCATATTTGCTCTCTATATGGCAATCATATGTATTGTAACAATGTTTACCAAAATTCCAATTCCGCTTGGATATGCTCACATCGGAGACAGTATCATCCTTACCTTTGCTCTTTTCTATGGTGGAAAAAATGGATTTGTCGTAGGAGGTATCGGTTCCGCATTATCCGATCTGCTTTCAGGGTTTCCACAGTGGATCATTCCTACATTTCTCATTAAAGGATTTATGGCATTGATCATGGCAGCGATAGCGAGAAAGGAAGACGGTACTTATAAAATTCTATCTATAAGAACATTTATTGGCGCAATCGCCGGAATGTTATTTATGGTTGCCGGATATGTTGTCGCCGGTATGCTTATGAATGGATTTGCAGCAGGACTTGCATCTGCACCCGGATTATTAATTAAGTCTGTTGTAAATATAATTGCCTTTTATATTATTTCTGTTGTACTAGATAAAACGAGAAAAATTGAAAAAAAATTCTAGTAGAAAACGGCGAGATTTCGGTACTTTTGAAAAATATGCAAAAAAAATCAAAAAAAGTTTAAAAAAAGTGTTGACAAAAGTGCCACCGTCTGATAATATATATCTTGCTGACGCGGTAAAGCACAGAAACACAGAGCAAAGCGCGACAGCAAAGAACCTTGATAACTGAACAGTGAAACAACCCTGAAAATTCAAATATATATTGAGTTTTCAGAATCA
>UQAQ01000039.1 GCA_900539115.1 uncultured Roseburia sp. | reverse complement strand
TATGTCGATGATATGGAAAAGATACAGAGCAAATTAGGACGATAACATTTGACAAATCCTATATTTTATGATAAACTGACAAAAGATTGAGGATATCTCATGAAGGGGTACACCACCGCGGGTGTAGTTTTCAGGTGATATCCTTTTTTATTGCAATAGAAGCCTTGGAGGTGAAAAGATGGTTCAGATCAATGGGTATGCCAAAGAGCAGTACGATGGAAAGACATTGGAAGATGTGTTAGCCGGTGAAGGCTATGAAAAAAGCCGGATTGCCATGGAAGTAAACGAAGAGATCATTCCCAAAGCAAAGTATGGGGAAGTGACTTTGAAAGACGGTGATGTGGTAGAGATAGTAAGTTTCGTTGGCGGTGGATGCTGACAAGCGATAAATGAAATAACGACAGAAAAGAAAGAGAGGACATAGATCATGGAAAAAGATACATTGGTTTTAGGCGGACAGGAATTTACTTCAAGATTTATTCTTGGTTCCGGAAAATATTCATTGGATTTGATCAAGGCATCGGTAGAAAATGCAGGTGCGCAGATCATTACGCTGGCACTTCGCCGCGCAAATGTCGGAGGTACAGCAAATATACTTGATTACATTCCGGAGGGTGTTACCCTTCTTCCCAATACTTCCGGTGCGAGAAATGCAGACGAGGCAGTCCGTATCGCAAGACTTTCCCGGGAAGTCGGCTGCGGAAATTTTGTAAAGATTGAAATTATGCGGGACAGCAAATATCTGCTCCCGGATAATCAGGAGACGATTAAGGCGACAGAAATCCTTGCCAAAGAGGGATTTGTCGTAATGCCATATATGTACCCGGATCTGAATGTAGCAAGAGACCTGTACAATGCCGGTGCGGCTTCCATCATGCCGCTGGCTGCTCCGATTGGTTCCAATAAAGGACTTTGCACGAAAGAATTTATCCGGATCCTGATTGATGAGATCGATCTGCCGATCATCGTAGATGCAGGAATCGGTTCTCCTTCCCAGGCGTGTGAAGCGATGGAAATGGGCGCTGCCGCTGTGATGGCAAATACTGCAATTGCTACGGCCGGTGATATTCCGGCGATGGCAGAGGCCTTTAAGAAAGCCATCGAAGCAGGAAGAACGGCTTATCTATCCGGCCTTGGAAGAGTGCTTGACAAAGGGGGAAGTGCTTCTTCTCCATTGACAGGGTATATTCAGGATGGAAGCAATCGCTAGATTTGGAGGAAGATCATGCAGGAAAAAGTAAACGAAAGCATCTTAAATGATGAGATCAAAGAACATTTAAAAGAAAACAGGATCGACCATATGACCTATCTCGAGGGAATGGAAGTATTGGATTCGGATATTGATAAACGAGTGATAGAGGCAGCAAAAGCATATGACAGCGACAAATATACGGCAAAAGACGTACGTCGTGCCTTGCTTCATACGAATAAAACTCCGGAAGATTTTGGAGCCCTTTTATCACCGGCAGCGATGCCATTTTTGGAAGAGATCGCCCAGCAGGCACAGCAGGAGACGAGAAAACATTTTGGTAATTCCATCTATATGTTTACTCCGATTTATATTGCCAATTATTGTGAAAATTACTGCATTTACTGCGGATTTAACTGCCACAATAAGATTCGTCGTGCCAAATTAAATGCTGATGAGATTGAAAAGGAAATGCAGGAAATCGCAAAGACCGGTTTGCAGGAAGTGTTGATTCTGACCGGAGAGAGCCCGAAAATGTCTGATATTCATTATATCGGAGAGGCTTGTAAGATTGCGAGAAAATATTTTAAAGTGATCGGTTTGGAAATTTATCCGACAAACTCGGAAGATTATGCGTATCTGCATGAGTGTGGCGCGGATTATGTAACGGTATTTCAGGAGACTTATAATTCGGATAAATACGAGACACTTCATCTCGCCGGAAATAAACGTATTTTCCCATATCGTGTCAATGCCCAGGAGCGTGCTTTGAAAGGCGGTATGCGAGGAGTCGGTTTTGCCGCTCTTCTGGGACTGGATGATTTCCGAAGAGATGCTTTTGCCACCGGAATGCATGCATATTTTGTGCAACGTAAATATCCACAGGCAGAGATCGCATTTTCCTGTCCGCGTCTTCGTCCGATCATTAACAATGATAAGATCAATCCGATGGACGTGCATGAAGCGCAGCTGCTGCAGGTTGTCTGCGCGTATCGTCTGTTTATGCCATTTTCCAGTATCACCGTTTCGACGCGTGAGTGCGAGAGAGTGCGTAACAGCTTGATCAAGATCGCGGCGACAAAGATTTCAGCCGGTGTCAATGTAGGAATCGGCGGTCACAGCGGCGAAGAAAAAGGTGACGAACAGTTTGAGATCGATGATACGAGAAGTGTAGACGAAGTGTATCAGGCAATTATCGACGAAGGTTTGCAGCCGGTTATGAACGATTACATTTATGTGTAAATAGGAGTATACAATGGCGATATGTGCAGGAAAGCAGAATATTCCCTGTATTTGCGTGACAAATCGAACATTGTGCAGAGATGACTTTCTGACACGCATTGATCATATTGCAAAAAAAGGCGTGGCAGATGCCATTCTTCTACGAGAAAAGGATCTTACCGAAAGGGAGTATTTGGAACTGGCGGAAAAGGTCCTTTCGATTTGTAAGGCGCATAACAGACGGTGTATTCTGCATACTTATTATAAAGTGGCAAAAGAGCTTGGGTGTAAAGAAATTCATCTGCCGCTTCCCCTTTTGCAGAAAATGCGGGAAGAGGGAGAGAAGGAATGGTTTACCACGGTGGGAACGTCGGTTCATTCGTTAAAACAGGCAAATTTAGCGATGCATCTGCAGGCGGATTATATGACGGCCGGTCACATTTTTGAGACGGACTGCAAAAAGGGACTTCCGGGAAGAGGACTTTCCTTTTTGAGAAAAGTTGTCCGCGAATCGGAGGTTCCGGTCTATGGAATCGGCGGAATTTCGGCAGATAATGCCGGACAGGTCATGGAGACCGGAGCGGCTGGTGTCTGTATAATGTCTGGTTTTATGCTTGAAAGTATGAATTGATTGTGGTAGACTACCTATATGCAGCAAATGTTAGGAGTTGATCAATATGCCGATTAAGATTCCCAATTCACTTCCGGCGACGGAAATATTGGAAAATGAAAATATATTTGTAATGACGGAGCATCGTGCGATGCATCAGGACATTCGTCCACTTCGTGTGCTGATCTTAAATCTGATGCCTACGAAGATTGTGACAGAGACGCAGCTTCTTCGTAAGTTGTCAAACACGCCGCTTCAGATCGAAGTGGAGTTTTTAAAGACAGCAAGTTATATTCCGCAGCATACGGATCCGACACATTTGGATACGTTTTATACTACGTTTGATGAGATCAAAGAGCGGCGTTATGACGGAATGATCATTACCGGAGCACCGCTTGATTATATTGAGTTTGAAGATGTGACGTATTGGAATGAAGTATGTCGGATCATGGACTGGTGTAAGTCACATGTACATTGTACGCTTCATCTTTGTTGGGGGGCATTTGCGGGGCTTCATTATTATTATGGTATCCCGAAAGTGGACTATGAGAAGAAATTGTCCGGTGTATATGAACACACTGTGGTGAAAAAAAATTCACCCTTTTTCCGTGGCTTTGATGATGTTTTTTATGCACCACAGTCCCGTGCTATGGGGATGCGCCGCGAGGATATAGAGGCCATTGACGAACTGGAACTGATGGCGATATCGGAAGAAGCCGGAGTGACAATCGTTAAGACGAAAGACAGCCATCATTTCTTTATGACCTGTCATCCGGAATACGATGCGGATACATTGGCAAAAGAGTATTTCCGCGATCTGGATAAGGGAATGAATCCGCAGATGCCATGCAATTATTTTCCGGACGATGATCCGAGCAAAGCACCGATCGTGCGCTGGCGTTCCGCGGGGCAGTTATTGTTTTCTAACTGGTTAAACTACTATGTATACCAGAGTACACCGTACGAACTTTGATTTTTAAGAGAGGTATTTTTGATGAAAAAACAAGCATTTAATCCATATCTTCCTTCTTGGGAATATGTTCCGGACGGAGAGCCGTATGTGTTTGGCGACCGGGTATATGTATATGGTTCACATGACTTTTATAATGGGTATGTATTTTGTATGGGAGATTATGTTGGATGGTCTGCTCCTGTCGATGATCTTGGAAACTGGCGGTATGAAGGCGTGATATATGAAAAGACCGCAGATCCGTTGAATAAAGATGGAAAAATGTGTTTGTATGCACCGGATATTACGATGGGACCAGATGGAAGATATTATCTGTATTATGTATTAGATAAAGTATCGCTGGTGTCTGTGGCAGTTAGTGACAGTCCGGCCGGTCCGTTTTCTTTTTATGGTTATGTAAAAGATAGCGAGGGAGTGCGACTGGGTGACCGGCCGCAGGATGAACCACAATTTGATCCGGGAGTTCTTACAGAAAATGGAAAGACATATCTATATACCGGTTTTTGTGGGGCTGGCGATAAAAGCCGTTCCGGTGCGTGGGTGTGCGTGTTAGGCGAGGATATGCTGACGATGGAAGAGGAACCGGTTTGCGTTGTACCCGGATGTGAGTATAGTGCAGGAACTTCTTTTGCAGGACATGCTTTTTTTGAAGCATCTTCCATCCGGAAAGCAGGGGATACGTATTACTTTGTTTATTCGTCTGAAGTGATGCATGAACTCTGTTATGCAACAAGTAAATCGCCATTGGGAGATTTTGTATATGGCGGGGTGATCGTAAGTAATTGTGATCTGCATATTGATACCTATAAACCGGCGGATATGCCAATGGCTTATGGGGCGAATAATCATGGAAGTATTGTGCAGATTAAGGATCAATGGTATATTTTTTATCATCGTCATACGAATGGAAACTGGTATAGCAGACAAGGATGTGCTGAGCCGATTTCGATTGCGGAAGATGGCAGCATCGAGCAGGTGGAAATTACTTCGTGCGGGTTAAATGGCGGTCCGCTCGCCGGACAGGGAGAATATCCGGCGTATCTAGCCTGTCATTTATTTACGGACGAACCATCCATGTATGTTGGTGGAGATGCTTTTCCGAAAGTAATGCAGGATGGAAAAGATGGAGATGAGGAAATTGGCTACGTTGGAAATGTTCAAAATTCGGCTACGATAGGATTTAAGTATTTTGATATGAAGAATGTGAAAAAAATCCGAGTGACGATGCGTGGCTATATTAGTGGGAACATAGAAGTAAGACTAACCTGGGATGGTGACGTTCTTGCGAGTCTGCCAATTGAATTTTCAAATGTTTGGGAAATGTATGAAAGTGAAATTGAGATTCCGGATGGAATCTATTCTTTGTATTTCACATTTCGCGGAGATGGAAATGGAGCATTGAAAAGTTTTGAACTGCTGGTATAATATAGAAAGGTATACAATACGATGAAATTAAACGAAATGATACAGGTATTTCCGGAAGAAACCAATATAATTATATTGGAGGAAAAAACACATAAGCAGCTTGGACTTTATATGAAAAAGTCGGACATTCCCTTAATCATTGCAGAGAAAAAGGTTTTGTCTGTGACACTCAACTGGGATGCCAAATTAATGCAGATTACGGTAGATATGATGAGTTGACATTGTGAGAGAAAAGGAGGCGCATGTGTTTTGCAGACACATCAGATTAAAAATCATATGATGTCACTGACGGTGGCAGAACATGGAGCAGAGATCACGTCGATCCAATTAGAAGGGATAGAGAGAATGTGGGATGCTGATCCGGCGTTCTGGGGACGGACCGCACCGGTTCTTTTTCCCATCGTCGGAGCGTTGAAAGACAATTCGTATCGTTACGAAGGGCAGACCTATTCGATGGGACAGCATGGCTTTGCCCGAGATATGGATTTTGCTTTGACAGATCAGACAGAAGATAAATTGGAATTTACATTATCTGACAACGAAGAAACGTATGAAAAATATCCGTTTCATTTTCAGTTGCAGATTATTTACGAGATTTTTCAAAATCAGTGCCGTGTCACCTGGAAGGTGAAAAATATGGATGACAAGACAATGTATTTTCAGATTGGCGGACATCCGGCCTTTGCCTGTCCGTGTGAGGGCGGAATGATCCGGGATGATTACAGTGTCCGCGCCGGAGAATCTCCGTTTTTGGAAGTGGCATTTTTGGAAAATGGACTTCTTAGCAACGAAAAAGAACTTCATTCCAATGAATTTGTATTGGAAGAGGATACCTTTGCACGTGATGCGTTTATTTTGCAGAATGAGACGATCGGACATCTGGAACTTGTCAATCATCTGTCCAATCAGGTGAAAGTTCGTGTGAGTGCCGATGTGCCCGCTTGGGGAATCTGGAGTACGGCAGATAAAAAGGCTCCGTTTGTGTGCCTTGAGCCGTGGTACGGCCGCTGTGATAAAGAGGATTTTGAGGGCGAGCTGTCCGAAAGAGAATATATGCAGTCTCTGGAGTCCGGCGAAGAGTTTACCGGCGGTTATCTGATGGAACTGTTATGATAAGAAAAATGCTCCACTCTGGAATACGGTGTCCGGGGTGGAGCATTTTATAGTGGTGCAAACTTTATTATACCAATTGTGAAAATACCTTTCCAATCGCATCATTGATAACAAGGTTTGCGTGTGCATCGCGGCTTGTTTCACTTTTGTTGATGAGAACCAGTTTGCTTCCACGGTAATAGTCAATCAAACCGGCTGCCGGATAGACAGCAAGAGAGGTACCGCCGATAATCAGTATATCGGCATTTTTTATGTAATTTACTGCTTTTTCCAAAACATAGGAATCCAGTCCTTCTTCGTACAATACAACATCCGGTTTAATGATTCCACCGCAGGAGCATTTCGGAACCCCTTCCTGAGAAATGGTGTCCTGCAGATTATAAAATTTCCCACATTTCATACAGTAATTTCGAAGAACCGAGCCGTGAAGTTCCAATACTTCCGTGCTGCCGGCTTTTTGGTGCAGTCCATCGATATTTTGTGTGATGACTGCTTTTAATTTTCCTTGTTTTTCCAGTTTTGCCAAAGCAAGGTGTGCTTTGTTTGGTTCGGCATCCGGAAAGATCATTTTATTGCGGTAAAAACGGTAAAATTCCGGGGTGTTCCGCATAAAAAAGGTATGACTGAGAATCGTTTCCGGAGGATAGTCATATTCTTGATTGTATAAGCCGTCGACACTTCGAAAATCCGGGATATTGCTTTCGGTAGAAACACCTGCACCACCAAAGAAAACAATGTTGTCGCTGTCGTGGATCCACTCACGCAATTGTTTAATTTCATTCATATTAAAAACCTCCTTTTATAAAGAAAAAGTTAAAAAAAACTCCTACAATGAATGCAGGAGAAAAAGATTATGAAAAAGTAGTCCGTAGGGGAATCGAACCCCTGTTTCTGCCGTGAGAGGGCAGCGTCTTAGCCGCTTGACCAACGGACCATCAACAAGACATATATTACTATAAAATAGAAATAATGTCAAGAAAAAAATAAAAAAATTTTGACATTTCTCGTACAAATGTGATAAGATAAATTTCGAACGGCGAAAAAACGGAGGAATCAGAAAAATGGAAGAGAAAAAAAGTTATTTTAAATGGGGTGAATTTTTAAGCTATTATAAGCCATTTCGAGGAATTTTTGCGGCAGATATGTTTTTTGCTTTTTTAGGAGCGCTTACCACGTTAGTCATTCCATTGATTGTGAGATATATTACGGGAACTGTTGTTTATCTGCCTAAAGGCGAGATTTTGTCAAAGATTCTTTTTTTGGGAGGAGTTATGGTCATTCTTGTGGCAGTTCAGTGCTTTAGCAATTATTTTATCGGAAATTATGGGCATGTCATGGGGGCAAAGATTGAGTATAATATGAGAAAGGAGATCTTTGAGCATTATCAGAAGCTGTCGTTTTCTTTTTATGACAATCAAAAAGTAGGACAGCTCATGTCCCGTATCACGAACGATCTGTTTGATATCACGGAATTGCTTCACCACGGCCCGGAGGATGTGGTTATTTCGTTTATTAAATTTGCCGGAACCCTTTCTATCCTTGCGTGGATGAATTGGCGCTTGGCACTTGCTGCTTTTGTTCTGATCCCGGTTATGTTTGTGTATGCATATATATTAAATAAGAAGATGAAGCGGGCATTTAAGACAAACCGCGAGAAAGTGGCAGATATCAATGCGCGCATTGAGGATAATCTGTCTGGGATCCGAGTGGTCAAATCTTTCGCCAATGAAGAGATTGAGCGGAAAAAATTTATGGAGGGCAACCAGGGATTTTTAGACAGCAAGAAAAACAGTTATTTTTATATGGGACAATATCATGCCGGTCTGACTGCCTTTATTACGATGATTACCGTGGTTGTGATCGTTGTGGGAGCGGTCCTGTTGTCGAGTGGTACGATGAATGCACCGGATCTTATCACTTTTTTACTTTATATCAGTAACTTTACGGAGCCGGTACAAAAACTCATCAACTTTACAGAGCAGTTTCAAAACGGAATTACCGGATATGAACGATTTCGTGAAATACTGTCGATTGATCCGGAGATCAAAGAATGTGAAAATCCGGTGGAAGCAAAAGATATCCGAGGAGAAGTGGTGTTTGATGATGTGGGATTCCGCTATGAAGAAGGACAGGAAAAAGTGCTCAGTCATGTCAGTCTGAAAGTAAATGCCGGAGAATATGTCGCGCTGGTTGGAACGTCCGGTGCAGGAAAAACTACACTTTGCAGTTTGATCCCACGATTTTATGAGGTGACTTTCGGAACCATTCTCTTAGACGGAATCGATGTGCGGAAATATACGCTTTCCAGCCTGCGGAAGAGTATCGGTGTCGTTCAGCAAGATGTCTATCTGTTTGCGGGGACGGTGCTTGATAACATCCGATACGGAAAAGTGGAGGCGACCAGAGAAGAGGTCATTCAGGCGGCTAAAGATGCCAATGCCCATGAGTTTATCATGGGACTTCCGCAAGGGTACGATACGAATATCGGCCAGCGTGGAGTAAAACTTTCCGGAGGGCAGAAGCAGCGGCTTTCTATCGCCAGAGTGTTTTTGAAAAATCCGCCGGTTCTGATTTTTGATGAGGCGACATCGGCACTGGACAATGAGAGCGAAAAGGTCGTTCAGGAGTCTCTTGAGAAATTGGCAAAGAACCGTACGACATTTGTTATCGCCCACCGGCTTTCTACGATCCGCAATGCACAGAGGATCCTTGTTCTGACGGAAGAAGGGATCAGCGAGGAAGGAAGTCATGAGGAATTGATGAAAAAACATGGTGTATATTACAATTTATACACATTATCGGGCAATGAAGCATAAAAAAGTGCTTGCATTTGGAAAAAATATGTGATATACTGAAAATGTTGTTATTGGATTAAGATGAGTGGACGCAAGTCCACTCATTGTTGTTATGAGGAAAAGAGGTATGTTTTTTGGGTAAACATCAGATGTATGAAAAGCGTACAGAAGAATTGATTTCGCCGATTTTGGAAGAAAATCATTTTGAACTGGTTGATGTGGAATTTGTCAAAGAAGCCGGTTCCTGGCATCTTCGTGCCTACATTGACAAGGAAGGCGGCATTACGATCGATGACCTGACGCTTGTCAATCACGCATTGAGTGACAAGATGGATGCGGAAGATTTTATCGACGAATCGTATATATTGGAAGTGAGTTCTCCGGGACTGCTCCGTCCATTTAAAAAACCAAAAGATTATCAAAGAAATCTGGGAGAAGATGTGGAAGTAAAACTTTTTGCTCCGATCACATTTGAGCAGAAAGGAAAAAAATATACAGATAAAGAATTTATCGGCATTTTGAAATCCTACGAAGCACCGCAGGAAGATTCTGTGAATGGTGGAAAAATCGTACTGGGATTTGATGGCGAGGAAATATTGGAACTTGAAATTAAAGATATTGCGTTGATCCGAAAATCAATCGACTTTTAAACAATATGGAGGTAAAGAAAAAAATGAGAGCGAAAAACAGTAAAACAACAAACGGAAATCCGGAATTGATCGAGGCATTGGAAGCCATTGCCAGAGAAAAGGATATCAGCAAGGAGGTATTATTGGAAGCCATCCAGAATTCTCTTTTGGCAGCTTGCAAAGACCAGTTTGGTAAATCGGATAACATTCGTGTGGTTTTAGATGAGACAACAGGAGAATTTCATGTATACCAGGATAAGATCGTTGTCGAGGAAGTTCTTGATGATACACTTGAGATCGCTTTGGCAGAAGCAGAAGCGAGACACGGTGTGACAGAACTGGGAGCGACCGTAAGCATCGAAGTGACACCAAAGAACTTCGGACGTATTTCCGCGCAGAAGGCAAAACAGGTTGTTGTACAGAAAATTCGCGAAGAAGAAAGAAAAGTTTTGTATGATCAATATTATACAAAAGAAAAAGATATTATTACAGGAACGGTTCAGCGTTATTCCAATGGAAATTACACGGTAAATATTGGAAAAATCGATACGGTTTTGACAGAACAGGAACAGGTAAAAACAGAACGTTTCCGTTCTCATGAAAAGATTCGTGTTTATGTTACGGAAGTAAAAGACACACCGAGAGGACCAAGAATTGTGATCAGCCGTACGCATCCGGAACTCGTAAAACGTCTGTTTGAGGCAGAAGTTGCAGAGATCCAGAGCGGTGTTGTGGAGATTAAGAGTGTATCCCGTGAAGCCGGTTCCCGTTCCAAGATCGCAGTGTATAGCAGAAACCCGGATGTCGACGCAGTAGGTGCCTGCGTAGGTATGAATGGGGCACGTGTCAATGCTGTAGTGAATGAACTCCGCGGTGAAAAGATTGACATTGTAGAGTGGAATGAAAATCCGGCAATCTTTATTGAGCATGCTCTCAGTCCATCCCGCGTCGTATCGGTTACTGTGGATATTGAGGAAAAGAGCGCGCTGGTAGTTGTTCCGGATTATCAGTTGTCACTGGCAATCGGTAAAGAAGGACAGAATGCAAGACTGGCAGCAAAACTGACCGGTTATAAAATAGATATTAAGAGTGAGACACAGAACCAGGAAGGATAAGAGGTGGTTTTGTTGAAAGAAAAGAAGATTCCAATGAGACAATGTGTCGGCTGCCGCGAAAGCAAAGAAAAAAAGCAGCTGATCCGCATTGTAAAAAATGATCAGGAAATCACAATTGACCGCACCGGGAAAAAAAATGGACGTGGTGCATATCTTTGTGACAACTTGGAATGTTTGGTAAAAGCAAGGAAAAATCGCGGTTTGAACCGGGCATTTCGAATGGAAGTTGACGAATCAGTATATGAAGAATTAGAAAGGCAGTTGTTGAATGAGTCAAAATAGAAGCAAAAGTTTGGGAACTCTGGGATTAGCGATGAAATCCGGAAATGTAGTAAGTGGAGAATTTCTTACGGAGCAGGCGATTCGTGCCGGTACGGCGCGGCTTGTGATCGTAGCGGAAGATGCATCCGATAATACGAAAAAGAAATTTTGTAATTCCTGTTCATATTATCAGGTCCCTTTGGCGATCAAATTTGACAAGGATACTCTTGGAAATGCGATTGGTAAAGAGTTTCGCGCTTCACTCGCAGTTCTTGATCAGGGATTTGCGTCAGCAATTAGTAAAAATTTAGAATTGGAGGAAATGTAATATGGCAAAAATGAGGATATTCGAAATTGCAAGAAGTATTCAGGCAAAAAATAAAGAAATAAAAAGTGGCGATCTGGTAAGACTTTTAAATGAAAATGGGTTTGATGTCAAAGGGGCAAACAGCAATATTGAAGATAAAGAAATTGCTTTTTTGTTACAGACATTCAATGATCCGAAAAAAGTGGAAAAGATATTAGCATCGCATAATACGGAAGAGGTCAAAGAGGAAAAGAAATCCGAGAAGAAAGAACCTGTAAAAGAACAAAAAACGGCAGAACCGGTAAAAGAGAAAACAGAAGAAAAAAAATTGGAAGAAAAGCAGGCAGAAGAGCTTGTAAAGAAACCGGTTCCGGAAGAAAAAAAGAAAGAGAAAAAAGAGGAGAACAAAAAGAAAGTGCCTGAAAGAGAACAAAAGAAAGAAATGCCAGAAAAGAAGAACGGAAATAATCAATCCAATTCCAATTCTAATGACCGTCGCCGCGATAATAACCGTGACAACAATAACCGTGGTGGAAATGATCACAGAAATAACCGTAATAATAACAACCGTGATAACAATCGCGGGGGAAACAATGACCGCAATGCAAATAACCGCGGCGACCGACGACCAAATAACAATAACCGCAATGACCGAAACAATGACCGCAATGCAAATAACCGCGGTGACCGCAACAATGACCGTAATGCAAATAACCGCGGTGACCGACGTCCGAATAATAATGATTATCGTGGTGGAAATAATAATCATGGTAATAACAACGGACGCGGTGGAAATAATAATCGTAACGGAGAAAAGGTTCTGGAGCGCTTTGAAAAGGCCCAGAGTGGATTTGATGGAATCAAACAGGAACAGAAAAATTCCAGAAAACGTAATAAAAAGCCTGCGGATAAGGGCACATATAAGAAATCAACAAAAGAAGAAATGAGCCGTATTCGGAGCAAAAAGGATCCAAACCGTAAAGGTGCGTTTATTAAGCCGGAACCTGTTGTTAAAGAGCCGGAAGAGACAATTAAGCAGATTACGATTCCGGAAAGTTTGACAATTCGTGAATTGGCAGATAAGATGAAGATGCCGGCGGCAGCTCTTGTAAAGAAACTGTTTCTGCAAGGGCAAGTCGTATCCTTGAATCAGGATATTACGTTTGAAGAGGCAGAAGAAATTGCCCTTGAATTTGATATTATTGCTGAAAAAGAAGAGAAAGTTGATATGGTGGCTGAACTTCTGAAAGAGGACGAAGAAGATGAGGCAGATCTTGTAAAACGTCCACCGGTTGTCTGTGTAATGGGACACGTAGACCACGGTAAAACATCTCTTCTGGATGCCATCCGCGAAGCAAATGTTACTTCCCACGAGGCAGGCGGTATCACACAGCACATCGGTGCTTATGTTGTTGAGATCAATGGAGAAAAGATCACATTCCTGGATACACCGGGACATGAGGCATTTACTTCCATGCGTATGCGTGGAGCCCAGTCTACCGATATTGCCATCCTTGTAGTAGCTGCAGACGATGGTGTTATGCCACAGACTGTCGAAGCCATCAATCATGCGAAAGCAGCCGGCGTAGAGATCATTGTTGCCATCAATAAGATTGACAAAGAGGGCGCCAATGTGGAACGTGTAAAACAGGAATTGGCAGAATATGAACTGATTCCGGAAGACTGGGGCGGAAGCACAGTGTTTGTACCGGTTTCTGCTCATACGAAAGAAGGTATCGAACAGCTTCTTGAGATGATCGTGCTTACTTCGGAAGTGCTGGAATTAAAAGCAAATCCAAACCGTAAAGCACGTGGTATCGTGATTGAGGCTCGTTTGGATAAGGGACGCGGACCGGTTGCTACCGTATTGGTACAGAAAGGTACACTTCACATCGGTGATCATGTGGCAGTCGGACCTGCTCACGGAAAAGTTCGTGCGATGATCGATCATAAGGGAGACCGTGTAAAAGTGGCAGCGCCTTCTACTCCTGTAGAAATTCTGGGATTGAATGGTGCACCGGATGCCGGAGAAATCTTTGTTGCTACCGAGAGTGATAAAGAAGCAAAACAGATCTCACAGGCATACATTGATCAGAGTAAGGATAAACTTTTGGAAGAGACAAAATCCAAGAAACTTTCTCTCGATGGTCTGTTTAACCAGATTCAGGCAGGTAATGTCAAAGACCTGAATCTTATTATCAAAGCAGACGTTCAGGGATCTGTGGAAGCCGTAAAACAGAGTTTGTTAAAACTTGGAAATGAAGAAGTCGCAGTCCGCGTGATCCACGGTGGTGTTGGTGCCATCACAGAATCGGATGTATCGTTAGCAAGTGCATCCAATGCGATCATCATCGGATTTAATATCCGTCCGGACAATACTGCGAAAGAAGTGGCAGAGCGTGAAAATGTCGATGTACGTTTGTACCGTGTCATTTACGATGCGATTGAAGATATCGAAAATGCGTTGAAAGGTATGCTTGAGCCGATCTATGAAGAGAAAGTTATCGGTCACGTGGAAGTACGCCAGACATTCAAGGCTTCCGGAGTTGGTACGATCGCCGGTTCATATGTACTCGATGGTAAAGTACAGCGTGGATGCCGCTGCCGTGTATACCGTGGCGACGATATGATCTTTGAAGGTGATCTTGCTTCTTTGAAACGATTCAAAGACGATGTCAAAGAGGTGGCAGCCGGATACGAATGCGGACTTGTATTTAGCAACTTCAATGATATTCAGATGGAAGACCGTGTAGAATGTTATATCATGGTAGAAGTTCCAAGATAGTTTGTAAATAGATAGTAGAAAATCCGAAAGTAACTGCGGAAACGCAGTTGCTTTCGTGCTAAAGGAGAAAAGACATGAAAAAAAACAGTGTTAAAAATATCCGTATTAACAGCGAAGTGCAGCGTGAGATGAGCCAGATCATCCGCGAGGATATTAAAGATCCGCGTGTGCATCCACTCACTTCGGTTATGGCAGTGGAGGTTACTCCGGATTTAAAATTTGCCAAAATTTTTATCAGTGTATTTGGAAATGAGGAAGAGAAAGAAAAGACGATGGAAGGCTTGAAAAAGAGTGCAGCATTTGCCCGCATGCAGCTGGCAAAACGTATGAATCTTCGAAATACACCGGAATTGACATTTATATTGGACGAATCCATTGAATATGGTGTCAATATGTCGAAAAAAATTGATGAAGTAAATCATAAGGAGTCAAAATGAAATTCATAGAAAAGATAGAAGGTGCGGATACGATCGCCATTGGCGGTCATGTACGCCCGGATGGCGATTGTGTAGGATCGTGTATGGGACTTTTTGGGTATCTTGCGGACCATTATCCGGAAAAGAAAGTCTGTGTGTATCTGGAGGAAATTCCGGAGGCATTTGATTATTTGAAAATCGACGAGGCAATGTCAGAAAAAGCAGACAAGTATGATCTGTTTATTGCACTCGACTGTGGTTCTATCGACCGTTTGGGTGAAGCACAGGAGATCTTTGAAAAAGCTGTAGATACAGTCTGCGTGGATCATCATATCAGCAATACGAATTTTGCAAAGGAAAATATTGTAAAAGCAAATGCTTCTTCCACCTGTGAAATCCTGTGTGAACTTTTATCGATGGATAAAATCGGAACATTTAGTGCGACTGCATTTTATACCGGGATCATTCACGATACCGGTGTGTTTAAACATTCGAATACTTCGAAGAAAACGATGGAGACTGCGGGATATCTGGTGGAAAAGGGAATCCCCTTTGGAAAGATCATTGATGAAAGTTTTTATATGAAAACTTACCGTCAGCTGCAGATCATGGGACGCTGCTTGTTAGAGAGCATCCGAGTGATGGATGGCAGGTGTATTGTATCGGTGGTTACTAAGCAGATGATGGATTTTTATGAAGCAAAATCCTCCGATCTTGATGGAATCATCGATGAACTGCGTACGACGCAGGGAGTCGAAGTGGCTGTTTTGCTGTCGGAAAAGGAACCTTTGGAGTTTAAAGTGAGCATGCGGTCCAATCAGATCGTGGACGTAAGTAAGATCGCGGTCTTTTTTGGCGGCGGCGGGCATGTAAGAGCTGCCGGCTGTACGATCAAAGGCTCATCCTATGATGTGATCAATAACCTGACAGAACATATTGAAAAACAGTTGAATCAGGGAAAATAACGGAGGCAGATGCGTGGACGGAATTATCAATGTATATAAAGAAAAAGGCTATACATCCCACGATGTAGTAGCAAAACTTCGCGGCATTCTGCACCAGAAAAAGATTGGACATACGGGAACGCTGGATCCGGATGCGACCGGGGTACTGCCGGTTTGTCTGGGGAAGGCGACCAAAGTGTGTGAACTGTTGACCGATAAGAAAAAAACATATCTCGCTGTCGTGCGCCTTGGTGTGCAGACAGACACGCAGGATCTGACCGGAACGATTCTGGAAGAAAAGGAAGTGCAGGTAACCGAAGAACAGATTCGGGAGACTACGGCTTCTTTTTTGGGGGACTATGAGCAGATTCCACCAATGTACTCGGCTGTAAAAGTTAATGGAAAACGGTTATATGAACTGGCAAGACAGGGCAAAGAGGTCGAACGGAAGGCAAGAAGGGTACACATTTACACTTGCGATATCCGTGACATTGCTCTTGCAAAGAACGAATTTTCTATGGAAGTAACCTGTTCAAAAGGAACCTATATCCGCACATTGTGTCAGGATATCGGAGAAAAATTAGGCTGTGGTGCGGCAATGGCATCTCTGGTACGCACTCAGGTTGACCGGTTTCAGCTTGAGGATGCGCTGACGTTAGAACGCATCGAGGCATTGCAAAAGGAAAATGAACTGGAACCGTTTATCCTGCCGGTGGATCAGTTATTTGAATACTATGACAAGATCGTGGTGGCAGATAAAGCAATCTGTTATCTGCAAAACGGCAACAAAGTAAATGCCGGATTCTGCCAGGGAAATATTCCCGGAGAAGATGGAAAAAAGGTGCGTATGTACGATACGAAAGATCGTTTTTATGCCATTTACCGATGGGATGCCGGGCAGAATGTATTTGTGAATGATAAAATGTTTTTCCCTCATACGGAAGCATGACGGGAAGGAGAAAGAATCATGATAGTAATTAACAAAAGACCTTATCAGCTGAAAAACAGTGCCGTCTGTATCGGCAAATTTGACGGCCTTCACCGGGGGCATCAAAGCCTGATCGAAGAGATCTCGCGGTTTTCTGACTGTAATAAAGTGCTTTTTACCTTTGCTTTTTCCAAGGCACCGTATATCTTATCGCCGGAAGAAAAACGAACAAAAGCTGAAAAACTGGGGATTGATACTTATGTTGAGTGCCCTTTTGATGAGATGTTAAAGGCGATGACACCCAAAGAATTTTTTGAGGAGATACTGGTTCGGCAGTGTGATGCCAGAGTTATCTGCGTCGGGGATGATTTCCATTTTGGAAAGGACCGCGCCGGGGATATAGATGTTTTACAGAAATTAGCAGAAGAAGCAGGGATTACCTGTATCGTTGTAAAAAAGAAAAAAATGTACAATGAGATCATAAGCAGTACCCGGATCCGTGAGGCACTGGCAAAGGGAAATCTGACGCTTGCCAATGAACTTCTGGGAATGCCATACATGGTGCAGGGAGAAGTGATCCATGGCAATGAGATCGGTCGTACCTTGGATATGCCGACGGCAAATCAGATTCCGGATGCCAGAAAAATACTTCCGCCGTTTGGCGTGTATGCTTCGAAGGTATCGGTGGATGGAATGGAATATTACGGCGTTACGAATCTTGGCGTAAAACCTACGATACCGGGAGAAAACCAAGTTGGAGTGGAGACTTGTCTGCTGCAGTTTGATGGTGACTTGTATGGAAAAATAATACAAGTGGAGTTTTGTAGTTTTCTGCGTGGGGAGCGTAAATTTGCCGGTCTGGAACAATTGATGCACCAAATGGAGGCGGATAAAAAGAATGCTGGTCTTTTCTTTGGACAATGAATCGGGAAAACCGTTATACCAACAAATATATGAATATATAAAAGAAGAAATCATGCAGGGACGTCTTTCTTACCGGGAAAAATTACCTTCGGCAAGAGAATTGGCGGCCTCGCTTCTTGTGAGCAGAAATCCGGTGGACACTGCATATGAGCAGCTTGTCGCGGAAGGATATGTCTATGCTGTCGCTCAGAAAGGGTATTATGTTAATGAAATCACTTATATCCGGGAGTATAGTGGACAGAAAGAAGACAGTCCGGCTCCGGAAGAAGAACAAACACCGGTTTGCCGGAAATATAATTTTAATCCGGATGAAGTGGACAGCAGTCATTTCCCTTATGCGGTATTTCGTTCTATCGCCAGAAATGTGATGGACCGGGAAGATTTTTTGTCTTCCGGAAATGCGCAGGGAGACAGGCAGTTTCGCAGTCAGGTGGCAAAATACCTTTACCGGTCGCGCGGGGTGCAATGCGAACTTTCGCAGATTGTGATCGGAGCGGGAATCGGTTATCTTTTGCAGCTTCTTTCGGTATTGTTTCGTAAAAACGGAAAGATTGCTTTTGAAGAGCCGGGGTATGTCCGGGCGAAGGAGATTTTTGCTTCGTATGGATTTGATGTTGTGAATGTGGAGATTGCGGAGAAAACGGTTACGCCGGAAGAACTTGACCGGGCGCAGACCAGCCTCTGTTATCTGACACCTTCTCATCAATTTCCGCTTGGCACGGTAATGCCGGCACCGGAGAGACAACGTCTTTTAAAATGGGCAAGAGAAAAAGAGGGACGGTATCTGATCGAAGACGACCACGACAGTGAGTACCGTTATAAAGGAAAACCGATTCCGGCGATGCAGAGTCTTGATCCGGAAGGAAAAGTGATCTATATCGGTACTTTTTCCAAAGTGATCACACCGGCACTGCGTCTTGGGTACATGGTGCTGCCAAAAGAACTTGTTTCGCTCTTTCACCGGGAATGTGGTGCGTATAACTGCCCGGTTTCCCGACTCGATCAACAGATCGTGACAGCATTTATGTCGGAAGGTCATTTTGATAAACATTTGAACCGGATGAGAAAGATTTACCGGGAAAAGCACGATGTCATGCTGTCGGAATTGCAGAAATATCCGGAAAAAGTTAAAGTGCACGGTGATTATGCCGGTCTTTATGTCATAGCAGAAGTGCTGACCGGAAAAAAGGAAGAGCAGATGATACGGGAAGCAGAAAAAAAAGAAATTTATCTGCGACCGTTATCAGTGTATTACAAGAACGCAGAAGAGGTAGGAAAACCTGCGTTTTTACTTGGGTTTGCAGTACCTGATACAGAGACGATAAAGAGGGGGATTTCCCTCTTGTGTAAAGAAATATTTTAAAAAAATCTTGTATTTGTACCAAAATTATATTAAAGTAGAAATATACGACGTTAAAAAATGATGAAATTCAGAAAAGAGGAAAACGATGGAATTAATATTGTCTATTTTAGCCGGTGTTGGTTTGTTTTTATATGGAATGAATCTTATGAGCGATGGTTTGCAGAAAGTAGCCGGCCAGAAGATGAGAGATGTACTTGAAAAGTTGACAAAAAGTTCGATTATGGGACTTCTTCTTGGTATTATATTTACCGGTATCATCCAGTCTTCTAACGCGACGACCGTTTTGGTAGTCAGTTTTGTAAATAGTGGTATTATGAAATTATCACAGTCTGTCGGTGTGATCATGGGTGCCAATATTGGTACGACTGTGACGGGACAGCTGATTTCGTTTAAGTTAGATGCGATTGCACCATTTTTTATCATTGCCGGTGTGATCTTAGTCATGTTTATCAAAAAGCCGATGGCAAAGCGGATCGGTGAAGTAGTACTGGGCTTTGGTATTTTATTCTTCGGAATGTCCACCCTTTCTTCATCGGTAAAACATTTGAACCAGTTTGCGGCAGTAAAAACATTGTTTGGAAGTGTTACCAATCCGTTTTTGGCTGTTCTCATCGGATTTGTACTGACATCGATCTTACAGAGTGCTTCTGCATCGGTAGGTATTTTGATCGTGTTGGCATCTTCCGGACTGATTCATCCTGACATTTGTTATTACATCATCATGGGATGCGACATCGGTGCGTGTGGGTCTGCCGTTTTGTCAAGTCTTGGTGGTAACAAAGATGCAAAACGTGCCGCCTTGATCCATTTGTCATTTAATGTGATCGGGACCGTGATCGTTATGATCCTTTTGGCAGTGGCAGGAAATCCAATCCGCAGTGCCATCCACGGTCTGACCGCATCCATCGCGGATACCGGACTTCGTGCGGGGCGTGACGTGGCAAATATTAACTCCATATTGAAAGTTTCCCAGGTGATCATTCTGTTCCCATTCAGCAAGTATCTGATCAAGCTGACCAGATGGCTTGTAAAGGGCGAGGACGAAGAAGTACATGGCCTGGAACTCAAATATATCGGCAATCATTCGATCTTTAATGTAACGACAGCTCTTCCGCAGGCGATTCACGAGACGGAGCGTATGGGAACGATGGCAGTCAATAATTTAAAACGTTCGATGAAAGCCTTGATGGAAAAAGATGAGGAAGCATTGGAAGAAGTGTATAAGAAAGAAGAAGTAATTGACTTCTTAAATACAGAAATTTCCAATTATCTTGTTCGTGCAAACCAGTTATCCCTTCCGATTCAGGACCGGAAAGAACTGGGAGCTATGTTCCATGTGGTCAACGATATCGAGAGAATCGGCGACCATGCAGAAAATATCGCGGATTTTGCAAAGACGATGCGCAAAGCAGATCTGCAATTTAGTAAAAAAGCAACCAATGAATTGATGGAATTATACGAAAAGGTATGTACATTATTGGAATTTTCAATCAAGAAATTTGTTTCCGGAGATGAGACGCATGCCATTGAGATCATGCAATTGGAAGATGAGATTGATAAAATGGAAAAGAAATTTCAGAAGAAGCATGTAAACCGTTTGGCAAACAATAAATGTGAACCACATGCCGCCATGATCTTTTCGGATCTTTTGAGTAATCTGGAACGTGTGGCAGATCATGGTGTTAATATCGCATTTGCCGAGCAGGATGAAGAAGAAGTATAAACAGAGAGAGGGGCAGTTTTGGTAGGATATGTGCTTGCAGCGGGAATCCCGGTACTTTTAATTGGATTATTTGTATATGGATATCTTGCAAATTTTGAAATGAATGCAAAATGCCGCAGTGAATACGAAGTGATTCTGCCGGAATCGGCTTGCAAAGAGCCGGTGCGGCTGGTTTTTCTGACGGATCTGCATGGCTGGATTTACGGAAAAGAAAATGAGAAACTTCTGAGACAGGTGGCACAGGGCAAACCGGATGTCATCTGTATCGGAGGAGACATGACAGTAAAGGAAGGAGAGGGATGCAAGTCCGCTCTTTCTTTATGTGGCAGACTAATGGAAATGGCACCGGTATATTATGCGATGGGCAATCATGAGATCCGTATGCCGGAGTATGAGCAGTATATGAAAGATTTGGAAAAAATTGGTGTTATTGTGCTGAGAAACCGGTCTGTCCTATGGCAGAAAAATTCTACAAAATTCCGGATTTATGGCTTGGATCTTCCGCCGGAATGTTATCACCGGGGAAGGGAAAAGAAAATTCCGACATCGGAGCAGGTTGGAACTCTGCTTGGAAATCCCATGAAAAAGGAAGACGAAGTGACAATTCTGCTTGCGCATAATCCGACGTATTTTTCAAAATATCATAATGGAAATGCGGATCTGGTGCTTTCCGGGCATCTGCACGGCGGTATTATGATCCTGCCGTTTCTCGGTGGTGTGATCGGACCGGATTTCCGATTGTTTCCCCTATATTATGAGGGCGTTTTTAAGGAAAATGAAACATTTATGATCGTGAGCCGCGGACTGGGAACCCACCACTTGCCGTTTCGGTTTTTTAATCGGCCGGAAGTGACGGTGATTGAAGTCCGTCCGGGCAAAAATAAATCGGTAGAGAGGAAGTGAAAACATGGGAATACCTGTTAAATTAGAGGCCTTTGAGGGACCATTGGATCTGTTGCTGCATCTGATTGAAAAAAATAAGGTGGATATTTATGATATTCCTATCGTTTTAATCACGGAGCAGTATCTTGACTATGTCAGTAAGATGGATACGAAGGATATGGATGTGATGAGTGAGTTTCTCGTAATGGCAGCGACACTCGTGCGCATCAAGTCGAAAATGCTTCTTCCGGTAGAGGAAGAAGAGGAGGAAGAATTTGAGGATCCAAGACAGGAACTCGTCGAGAGAATCTTGGAATATAAAATGTATAAATATGCTTCTTACGAATTGAAAGACCGCCAGGTGGATGCCGGCAGAATGGTATTTAAGGAGCCGAGCATACCGGAGGAGATTCAGGATTTCAAAGAAGATGTCGCGATCGAAGATCTGCTCAGCGATGTCACACTGGCAAAACTGCAGGGAATCTTTAATTCGGTGATGAAAAAACAGGTGGACAAGATAGACCCGATTCGAAGCAAATTCGGAGAGATTGAAAAAGAAGAGATCAGTCTGGAAGATCATATCGTATTTTTGGATTCCTATGCGAAAGAACATAAGACGTTCAGCTTTCGGAAATTATTGGAAAATGGTTCCGGAAAAACTTATGTCATAGTTACCTTTTTAGGAATATTGGAAATGATGAAGATGGGAAAACTTACGATCGTGCAGGAAAATATTTTTGATGATATTTTGATTACCTATCGGGAAAAAGAGGACAAGCGGAAGGAAAGAGAGGAATAAAAAGTGAGTATAAAAGAATTAGAGGCAGTGATCGAGGCCATTTTATTTACAATGGGCGAAGCGGTTGAAGTGGAACGAATCGCAGCTGCCGTAGAACATGATGAAGATACGATACGTCGTCTGATTCGTAATATGATGACACGATACGAGGAAGAGGACCGGGGAATCCGTATCATTGAATTGGATGGATCCTTTCAGCTCTGCACGAAGCCGGAAATGTATGAATATCTGATCAAAGTGGCACATGTGCCGAAAAAACATGTGTTGACAGATGTTATGCTGGAGACACTTTCCATCATTGCATATAAACAACCGATCACTCGTATCGAGATTGAAAAAATCAGAGGAGTCAAATGTGATCATGCGGTTAATAAATTGATCGAGTACAATCTGATCTGCGAGGCCGGCAGACTGGATGCGCCGGGACGCCCAATCTTGTTTGCTACGACGGAAGAGTTCCTGCGGTATTTTGGAATCGAATCGCTGGAAGAACTGCCGATCCTCAATCAAGAAACCATTGACAATTTTAAGGAAGAGGCAGAGCGTGAAGTAATGCGTGAGATGGCTGCCGGAGAATTGTCAGGGGGAGAACTTCCGGAAGAAATATTACCGGAAGAGGAAGAAGAACCTTTGATGAATTGGATGGAAAAAAGTGAAGAATAAATAAAAGAAGCCGGATTTGACATTTTCTGTCAGTCCGGCTTCTTAAATGGTGCATTTGGCATACCTGCTTTTTATTTGTAATCTACCAATTCTACATAGAAATTGCGGTAATCCTTTCTTTTTTCCTTCGTAGCCGCAATCGCAGTACGTGGATGCTGATTCAGCTGTCCGGTCAAAAGATAAGGGATGTTATAACCCCATACGACACCCTGCTCCTTGAGTGGCTCAATTTCTTTTTCCAAAATATCCAGAATCGGAAGGATATTGTATTTTGGATTTTTCAGGAAGCCAAGAAGCATCTCGCTGGCACAGTTTCCAGCTCCACGGCCCATGCCGCTTACGGTAACGTCAAGATAGCTGACTCCTCGAGTCAATGCCTCGATTGTATTGGCAAATGCAAGCTGCTGGTTATTATGTGCATGGATTCCGATGAATTTATTATATTTCTCACCAAACGCAAGATACTTGTTAGCAAGTTTACGCATCTGCTCCGGATAAATCGCACCATAACTGTCTACGATATAGATCCCGTCTACCGGACTCTGACCGAAAAGTTCAAGTGCTTCGTCGATGTCGGCATCGTTGTCATTGGAGATGGCCATAATATTGATCGTCGTTTCATAGCCTTTTTCATGACAATATTCGATCATTTCAATCGCTGCCGGAATCGTATTGATATAAGTAGCGATTCGGATCAGGTCGATCACACTGTCACTCTTATCAATGATATCGCGGCGGAAATCAGTCCTTCCTACATCTGCCATCACGGCAATCTTCATGTCGGAATCGTTGTCGCCGACGATATGGCGAATATCTTCTTCGTTACAGAATTTCCATGGTCCAAAATCTTTTTCGTCAAAAATATCTTTGGATGCTTTGTAGCCGAACTCCATATAGTCAACCCCGGCTTTGATGTTAGCCTGGTATAGATTTTTCACAAATTCATCGGTAAAACGAAAATCGTTTACCAGTCCACCATCGCGAATTGTCGCATCTACCACCCGGATATCCGGACGATAGGATAAAATTGTTCCTTTGTTTTCCATTTTTTCTTTTCCTTTCAAAGAACGTATTTTTTTTATTAAATGTAACTATTCAGGATTTAATGTACGGAAATCAATGAATCGTCGTGCTTGCACGTAAGAGGCTTTGATTTCCATTAGATCCTGAATAGTTACTATAAAACCAATTCTAATTGTAACAGAAATAGAAGAAAAATGCAAAAGAAAATGAAACAAACTTTTGACCGACGCTCAGTTCTATGCTATAATAAAAGTAATTTTGATGCGTAAACCGCAAATACTAATACAATGCGCAGTATTTTCGCGCGAGAAGGAGTTAAAAATGGATTACAAGAAAGCAGGCGTAGATATTGAAGCAGGATACAAAGCAGTTTCTTTGATGAAAGAACACATCGCTTCGACCATGAGACCGGAAGTATTGACAGATATCGGTGGATTTTCCGGGGCATTTTCCATGAAAAAATTTATGGGAATGGAAGAACCTACATTGGTTTCCGGTACAGATGGTGTCGGAACAAAATTGAAGATCGCATTTCTTCTGGACAAGCATGATACCATTGGAGTCGATTGTGTGGCAATGTGTGTAAACGATATTGCCTGTGCAGGCGGTGAACCATTATTTTTCCTTGATTATATTGCATGCGGAAAAAATGAACCGGAAAAGATCGCAAAGATCGTAAGTGGAGTAGCAGAAGGATGCCGTCAGTCAGAAGCTGCATTGATCGGTGGAGAGACTGCCGAAATGCCGGGATTTTATCCGGTAGACGAATATGATCTGGCTGGATTTTCTGTCGGTGTGGTAGACCGCAAAGACATGATTACCGGAAAAGAATTAAAAGCAGGGGATGTCCTTGTAGGTATGGCATCTTCCGGTATTCACAGTAACGGATATTCTTTGGTACGCCAGGTGTTTTCAATGAATACAGAGGCTCTTAATCGTCACTATGAATCCCTTTCCGGTACTCTCGGAGAGACTCTTTTGACACCAACGAAAATTTACGTAAAAGCTTTGAAAGCAATAAAAGAAGCCGGCGTTAAAATCAAAGCATGCAGCCATATCACAGGCGGTGGATTTTACGAAAATATTCCTCGTATGCTGATTGATGGAACTCATGCAAACATTAAAAAAGACAGTTTTGTCATTCCGCCGATTTTTGAGATGTTGGCAAAAGATGGAAATGTCGAAGAGGCAGCAATGTTCAATACCTATAACATGGGTGTAGGAATGCTTACAGCCGTAGATAAAAACGATGTAGATAAGACGGTAGAAGCCATTCGTGCAGCAGGCGAAGTTCCATATATCATGGGCGAGATCGTAGCTGGCGAAAAAGGCATCACATTGTTATAATTGAGGTGATGGCATGAAGATAGCAGTTTTGGTATCCGGTGGAGGAACGAATCTCCAGGCGATCATCGACAGTCTTTCGGCAGGAAAGATCACCAATACGACATTGGAACTTGTCGTGAGCAATAAACCGGGAGCCTATGCTCTTGAGCGTGCGGCGAAAAACGGTATTCCGAGTGAATGTGTGATTCCAAAAGATTATTCTACAAGAGAAGAATACGGGGAAGCGATGATCTCCCTTTTGGAAAAACATGAGATTGAGCTGGTGGTGCTGGCAGGATTTTTGGTTATCTTGCCGGAAAATCTTGTATCTCATTATGCCGGACGGATGATCAACATTCATCCATCCCTGATCCCGGCACACTGCGGTCCGGGATACTATGGACTGAAAGTGCATGAAAGTGTACTTTCCAGAGGGAACAAAGTGACGGGAGCAACCGTTCATTTTGTCAATGAGATTGCCGACGGCGGTCCGATCATTATTCAGAAAGCAGTGGAAGTGCAGGATGATGACACGCCGGAAATTCTTCAAAAGAGAGTGATGGAGCAGGCAGAATGGAACATTTTGCCGCAGGCGATTGACGATATTGCCAATGACCGGATTGAAATTGTAGATGGAATAGTAAAACACAGATAGGAAAGTGAGGACTTTTCAATGAAAGTACTGATTGTAGGAAGCGGTGGACGTGAACATGCGATCGCAGCAAGCGCAGCGAAGAGCAAACAGGTAGATGAGATTTATTGTGCCCCGGGAAATGCGGGAATTGCCGGACTGGCAACCTGTGTGGACATTGGTGCGATGGAATTTGATAAATTGGCAGATTTTGCAGAAGAAAAAGGAATTGACCTTACCATTATCGGTATGGACGATCCATTGGTTGGTGGTGTCGTAGATGTATTTGAAAAACGCGGTCTGCGTGTCTTTGGACCGAGAAAAAATGCAGCGATCATCGAGGGAAGCAAGGCATTTTCCAAAGATTTGATGAAAAAATACGGCATTCCGACGGCAGCTTATGAAAATTTTGATTCTCCGGAAGCAGCACTTGCTTATCTGGAGACGGCAAAGATGCCGATCGTATTGAAGGCAGACGGTCTTGCACTTGGAAAAGGCGTGTTGATCTGCAATACATTGGAAGAAGCCAAAGAAGGCGTAAAAACATTGATGCTTGACAAACAGTTTGGCGATGCCGGAAATCAGATCGTGATCGAAGAATTTATGACCGGACGTGAAGTGTCCGTATTGTGTTACTGTGACGGTACACATATCAAACCGATGACAAGTGCACAGGATCACAAACGTGCGAAAGACAATGATGAAGGACTTAATACCGGTGGTATGGGAACCTTCTCCCCAAGTCCGTTTTATAATGAAGAAGTACAGCATTTCTGCGAAGAAAAGGTATACCAGCCGACGATGGATGCCATGAAGGCAGAAGGAAGAGATTTTGTCGGAATCCTGTTTGTCGGCTTGATGCTGACAGAAGATGGCCCGAAAGTGCTTGAATACAATGCGCGTTTTGGTGATCCGGAAGCACAGGTCGTTCTTCCACGTATGAAAAATGATATCGTGGATGTTATGAATGCCTGCATCGATGGCCGTTTGGATGAGATTGATCTGCAGTTTGAGGACAACGCGGCTGTTTGTGTCGTTTTGGCTTCCGATGGTTATCCATTGCAGTACGAGAAGGGGAAAGTAATCACAGGATTTGAGAACTTTGAAGGAAAAGACGGATATTATGTCTTCCACGCCGGCACAAAATTTGATGCGGATGGAAATATTGTTACCAATGGTGGACGTGTTCTCGGCGTGACTGCCAAAGGAAAAGATTTGAAAGAGGCACGCAAAAATGCGTATGCAGCGACAGAATGGATTTCCTTTGAGAACAAATATATGAGACACGATATCGGAAAAGCAATTGATGAGGCTTAAGTGCATGATCGAGTGTATTTTATACTTGCAGCACTTTTTATAAAAACAAAAAAGGAGAGTAAGAGATGTATTCATTTGAAGAAGTAGTAAAAGCGGATCCGGAACTTGCCAAAGCGATGGAACTTGAGACGAATCGTCAAAATGATCATATCGAATTGATCGCTTCGGAAAACTTTGTAAGCAAAGCGGTTATGGCAGCGATGGGAAGCACTTGTACCAACAAGTACGCAGAGGGGTATCCGGGAAAACGTTATTATGGCGGATGCCAGTATGTAGACATGATCGAAGATCTGGCCAGAGAGCGTGCGAAAAAACTGTTTGGCTGTACGTATGTCAATGTTCAGCCACACTCCGGAGCACAGGCAAATATGGCAGTATTTTTTGCCCTTGTGAAACCGGGCGAGACGGTAATGGGTATGAACCTCGATCACGGTGGACATTTGTCACATGGAAGCCCTGCGAACATTTCAGGAACGTATTATCATATCGTACCTTATGGAGTAAATGACGCAGGATTTATCGATTATGATGAAGTTGAGCGCATCGCGAAAGAGTGTAAACCGAAAATGATCATCGCAGGAGCAAGTGCTTACTGCCGTAAGATTGATTTCAAACGTTTCCGTGAGATCGCAGATGAAGTAGGAGCTTTCTTGATGGTAGATATGGCACATATCGCAGGTCTGGTAGCTGCCGGTGTTCACGAGAGCCCGATCCCATACGCTCATGTAACGACAACGACAACACATAAGACACTTCGTGGACCTCGTGGAGGTATGATTCTTTCCAGTGAAGAGTTTGCGACAGAGCACAAATTGAATAAAGCAATCTTTCCGGGAATCCAGGGAGGACCTTTGATGCATGTGATCGCAGCAAAAGCAGTCTGCTTCAAAGAAGCATTGGATCCAAGTTTCAAAGAATACGGTAAAAATATCGTAGCTAATGCGCAGGCACTTTGCAAAGGATTGATGTCTCGTGGTATTGATATCGTATCCGGTGGTACGGATAACCACTTGATGCTCGTTGACCTTGTAAATAAAGGATTGACCGGTAAAGAAGTAGAGGCATGGCTGGATGAAGCGAATATCACAGCCAATAAAAATACCATTCCAAATGACCCCCAGAGTCCATTTGTAACAAGTGGTGTACGCCTTGGTACTGCTGCTGTGACGACACGCGGCTTTAACACCGAGGATATGGATCAGGTGGCAGAGGCAATTGCTATGCTGATTGATGATGTCAATGCAAACAAAGCGAAAGCGATGGAAATCGTTAAAACATTGACAGACAAATATCCATTGTACTAAAAAATAGTAACTATTCATGATCCAATGTATGGAAATTAATGAATCGTCGTGCTTGCACGTAAGAGACTTTGATTTCCATACATTGAGATCCTAAGAGGGCTCCCCTCCACATATGAGCATTTTTAGCCTTGTTAAAGGCGAGAAAAGAACACGAAGTGTTCGAAATGCGAATGTGGAGGAGGGGCGTCCTGAATAGTTACAAAAATGATCATACAGGGAAAGAGAAGTCTGAGAAATGTACCGACCCCAAAAAGTTAGACCTAAAAATCTAACGATTGGAGGTCGGTATTTTTATGGCTAAATATTCTTTTG
>UQAQ01000038.1 GCA_900539115.1 uncultured Roseburia sp. | reverse complement strand
TTATTTTACACTGAGGTATTTTTTTCTCAACCTTCTTTCTTGGGATTCTCTATATTTTTAATTATACAGGAAGCTCCAATTATATTTTAATATTCATTTGCAAAAAAATTCCATTCATTGTCATGCTTTATCTCTTTCCAATCCTGTATAATAGTTCCATCAAACTCCCACTTCTTCTCATTAATGTGAGAAGATTCGCCTATCCTGTTTACATCATTTTCATGGCAAATAATCTGATTTTCCAAGCACAATTCAAATTTAAACCACGGAATATACTTGTTAATAAAACAATCGATTTCCTTAAAGCAAGACGTTTGCTTATCCTTTAAAATCAAATGCCATATATATCTATCTGCAGAATCCGTTGATTCACCTAAAAGCCACGCTATATACTTTGCGTTTTCTGCTGCTGCAGAAAGATAGCTTGTTTTTGTATCATACACTTTCTGCACTTTCCTTGTGTCCTCCTCAAATTGATATAACGACTCATCAGAATTGCCTAATAATGATAAATAGTGCTTTCCATTTAGGAAAACTATATCTGAAACCAATTTCAGTTTTAATTCTGATACATAATAAATATCTTCCGTAGCAAATTCATAATATAGTACCACATTTTGAAAGCCTACTGTTATATCTGCAGTTATCAAAATTCCCTTTTCGCCAACCGAAACGTCTCGATATATACTGTCAAACTCATATGAGGCCTCTATATCACTTGGAAGTGCTTTACTGATTTTCCTTGGTGAAAAGATCACTTTATAATCATTAAATTCATACAAATAAATATATCTTCCAAAATGCCAAACAATTTTTTGGGAATCTATATAGTCAATCTCAAAACAGTACTCAATATCTTTTTCTTTGAATCCCTCTGCCGCCCCTATTACATCGTCACATATTACTTTATCTTCTTTACTAATTAAATCTATCAAATGCAATGCCAAAACATACTTTTTATCCTTTTTTTTATCATACTTTAAGTAAGCAAAAAAATTATTTTGTCGTTTTCCCGTCATATCACCAAATATATCAAAGTATGCTTCTTCTTTCGAAAACACCAAACATTTTGTCACTTCATCTGTTTTCATATTTTTTAAAAAAATACCACGTTCGGCATTGTCATCATATTTCATTCCATTTATAAATAACACATGTAAGTTTTCCACATTTTCTATTATACTAATTTTTTGTTTTTCTTTTTCCAGTCTTTGATACTCCTCATCAAATCTGCATCCAATAATATGAATTTTTTTCTTTTCCCAGTCAATACATTTTGGGGACTCAACTCTAATTATCGGCATATTCACTCCAATATAAGACACATTTTCTTTGGCTAATGGAATACGAAAAATTTCCCCACACAGATAAATATCTGAAATATTATCATCTAATAAGTCATATAATTCATCTTGATTAAAAGCCACTTGATGCACGTGCTCTAAAACTGTTTTATCATCTGTAAATTGCTTTAATTGTGCTTTTCTCTTTTCAACTTCAAGTTTTTCACCAATATTCTCATCATTTTCTCTATATTCCACTTCAAATATATGACATATTTCCTGATAAAAATCTGCATCTTCTCTGTTCAGTTGTTTCAATTTCTCAACCTGCTCTGTATAATACCGATCCTCCAACCAGTGGAATAGTTTTTGATTATCAAAGTATTCTACCACTTTGGTCAAAGAAAAGTTTTCACGCAACTCATCTAATGTTCTTATCTTTGTTCCATTCTCCATTTCAAGGGAAAATCTAATTTTCTTTGCCATTTTATCTGTCTCCTTTATATTTCATTCGTCAATTTATTTCTCTACAGTTTCATTAAATTTTCCACTTTCTCTTTGATGATTTTATCTAAATTGTCATTGTATTCTTTAAACATACTGTTTACTAGTCGTACTGCCAATTCCTCAATTCTATCATCTTGGTAATTTGCGTAAAAAATCAAATCTTTTACATATTCTTTCGCTGCCTCATCAAAATCACTTATTCTCCAAACAGATTTATATTTGTCGTTCCCGAATCTAGTTGTTCCTACCCACTCTTCCTCTTCGTCAATTTCCATCCAATCAATATAACTACTGCAGCTATTGCTTTTTTCTAATTCCGATATTATTCCAAAATGCCCGCTTTTTTCCTCATACTTCCGTAATGTATCCCACTCATAACATTCATCTGTTATTGGCTTTGCATTACAATTTGACCAGTTATCTGGAAGTTTTTTGCCTGAAACTGCTTCTACCTCAGTACTGATACTTTTTAAAAACTTTTCCATTTCTTTATTCGTTTTTACCATAACACCTTTTTCGCTTTCCAAGTCATAATACTTTTCCAGAACATCAACCTTATATTCCACAAAAATCTTTCTCATTGTTGGTCGATAAAAGCCTGTACAATAGCACTTTTTTTGAAATACATTTTGTGCTGCACTTTTTGCTTTACCATATGAACTATATGTATCTGGAAAATAATGCCAAGGTATATCTATATTACACTTATTAGCATCAAATTTAACATCTTTCCGTCCAATTTCTTTGAGTTTAATTGTCTCACATTTTTTCTTTATACTTTGTACCAAATCTGTTATTGCTTCTTTTCCTGTCTTATTTGTGTTTCCTTTATTCACTATGCTAATCGCTCCGTTTGGACATAATTTAACAATCTCAAGTACTGCATTTATATCATTCTCTTTAATATAAACACCTTCAACCGGGATTGCATTTCCATCCTCATTTTCCATTAAATACTGATTTGAAACTGTACATAACCCACAACCATCGCATTTGTTTGATACTTCTAACATTTTCATAATTATTACTTCCTTTCTTTCTACATTGTTTCATACTGGCGTATTATATCATTCATTTGCTGCATATAATTTTCACCCTTATTAATTGTTTCAATAGCACATTGAGCGAATTCACCTTTTTCATCAAAAAGAGGTGCCTTAATCAACTCAGATAATGCAATTGCGACATTTTCACAAGTCATTAAAACGGACTCTTCAAATTTGGAATAACGCTTAACATTATATCCATTCTTTTCTATTAATTCCTTTGTCATGCTGATAATCTTTAAAAACAAGAAATTAATATTTTTTAGCAATGTTGCATAGTTATCTGCTTTTGAAATGATTCCATCATATATTGTACATATGTTTTCAGCATTACTATATTCAACATTAGCCATTCGTTTCTGACTGGAAGCTGCAGAAAGCATTCGTTCTGAATCTTTTACCATCATCTTAAAAATACCATTCTGCAACACCCCAAAAATCAATTCTTTATCCGTAAATTCAATTTTTGAAGCTAAAGTCATTTGATGAAATGTTTCTTCTCTATCTATTTTTATTCCTCCAATAGACTCTGTGATTTCATTTTTTCTTTTTATATTAATTTTCTTAATATCCTGATAAACTTCCGCAAATAATGGATAAGTTCGTTCTATTATAGTTCGCTTTTTCTTTACAATATTTTGTAATCGTTTATCTGCATATTCCTTTTTTTCTTTAACCATAGCTTCTGCCTTTTTGCTTTTTTCAAATGCTTGTCCATACTTTTTTAATGCTTTTTCATCTATTTTTGCTGACTTATCTGTTTGATTAAAAGCATAAGCTATTCCCCCACCAATTAATATCAAATCAATTATCATTCTGACCGCCTCATTTCTATAACTCTATTTCAAGAACTTCTCCTAGATATTCTTCATATTCTTCTAACGTATGATATCTAAGATTAATTCCATATGTGCTTAAAATCATATCAAGCCCATCGTTGACTTTATACAAATCAAATGTTTTTTCACACGCGCCTTCCATAATCATCTGAAAACCCAGGGACATTTTTGCTCGCTCTTTTTGATTTTCACTTGAAATGATATCTTCCAGTCTCTTCCTATCCTCTTCGAGTTGAAACAATGCCTCTGATTCAATTCGTTTTAACTGCATGTCTCTTTTTTTATAATCATCTATGTGATTTTTGACATCTTTCCAACTTTGTCTTACAGATTGACATATGGATACTATTGTACTACATGCTACCGAAACAACCATTGAGCAAACCACACCTGCTACTATCGCTGGTCCCGCACCTGGAATAATTGCTGCAGAAATCATAGGACCTACTGCTTCTGTAACCATTCCTGACAATATAAGTTCTGCTCCTTTTGTTCCAATTTGTTGTACACATTGTTCTGCAGATATTTTACCATTTACGTAATCTGTTATGGACTGCAGGGAAATATTTGCAACATCAACGATTACTCCAAATGTTGAAGAATCGATAAATTTCTGCACTGCTTTATGGGATGATTTCTCCAATAAATGTTTTGCAATCCTTCTTTCTCCTCCCAAAACAAACGTTCTCGCCCCATTCTTCGCCACCCCTTTTCCTGCCTCTTCTAGTGTTTTTTCTCCTCGCATCACCTCAGCTATTTGATATACTCCATCCACCATTAAAGACATTGCAGACTCACTAATTTGTTCTACTCCTCCTGCAACAAATTCCTTTCCCACACCTTGCACTGTTTTTTTTGTTAATTTTCCATTTACACTGATTTCCGCATTCATCCTTTGTTCTGCAAATTTAATTTTTGCTTTACTATTTTGGAATTGATCGGATTCTTTTATAAATTTGAAATCATTTTTCTCCCCTTTGCTTGCATTCATACTTTTGCTAATCAACCTATAATTATCTTTTTGATTAAGCACCTCTTTTAAATCTTGATCTTCTAAAAATGGATTGTTTTTATATCTCTCATGCGCTTCCTTTATAGAAATTATATGATCTACTTCGCCAACATGCTCTGACCATTTTGCGGAAACATTTTCTCCTCTTGAATTTTTCATATGATATTTTTGCTTTGCTGCGTTATTATCATAATGAAGAGTCCGACCACTGATACTGTCATAATAACATTTGTTATCTGAAAATATTTTATCTTTAAATTGATGCTTAGCCTTTGCATCATCGTATAATTGACTTCTGATTTTTGAATTATATTCTTCATTTATTGCCATATCTCTTTCCCCCTTTTTCCCGCGCCTTCACATACTCCACTGCATGTCCCAGCGGGAACAAATACTTTATCTTCTCACACGATTCAATATACCATTTTGGCATGCCGGTCTTTCGCATCTCTACCTTCATCTCCTGCCATTTGGCACTATCGACACGGTTTGCCTTGCCTTTACGCACATGTTCCATGATTTCATACGCCATTCGGCGGTTCATTCCCTTTTCCAAAAGGGTATTCATAATATCTTCACGGGTACAGATCAACTGCTGCAGTGTACACGTTCCTTTTTCGATCAATTCCTTTCCGTTGCCTTCCCAAGTGTCCGTTCCGTGAAGCAATGCAGCGATTCTGCAATAGTCTTTCAGCGACTGCGGTTTCAAACCGGCGATAGCAGCTTTGGCTCTGTCGTTATCAAATTCGCCGTCATCGGAAAGTTCACAAGCGATTACGCAAATATCTATCGGTTCATCCTGCTCTGCACCTTTTGGTTGAATGATGAAATGATTATTTCCATTTCCTCCCAGCGTCACGCAGTCTGCTCCAAATGTGTCACGTGCAAAAGTCAAAAGACAGTCATGGTAAGATGGCGGTACATTGAGATTAAAATCCGGTTTCTTTTCTCCTTTGTATCCGGCAAACACCTCAAAGGGAATGTCAAATCCCTCGTAGAGTTCCGACAACGGATTTACCTCTGTGATATTCAAGAGATATGCCACAAAGGATGCCCCTGCTGTTCCGCGGCTCCACACTATATTGCCATCGTTTTTCGCCTTCCCGGCTAATAAATGAGCGAAATAATAATGCCATACCCACCCATTTTTTACGATTGAATCAATTTCATGACAAAGACGTTCTTGAGGTTCTTCCGGCACATTTTGTCCATACATTTGAGTAATTTTTTCATTTACTGCATCACGTAATTTTTCTGTCACATACCTTTGATCCCATTTCATCGCAATATACCTCCATGTTTCCCATTACCTAGTGCTGGCTTTCCAGTTTTTCCAAGATCAAGCGCTTAAGATATTTTTCATTGTAGCCATATTTGCGGGCAATTTTTTTCCATTCCGACGGATCTTCCTTTGCCGCAAGTTCTATGACATACTCAATAGAATACAAACGTGAAGGCATTGAGACTTCCATCCCATGAAACCGCTCATAAATTTGACTGATTAAATCCTCGCCGACAATCTCTACAAGTTCCTGATAAATTCCAGCGTACCTCTTTTTGTTTTTTTCCTTTGACTTCATTTTTTCACCTCGTCATTATTTTACACAAAATGTCAGAACTTTTCTCGGTATTTTCTACCCGCTTTTCTACCACATGATTCCTCCAAGATAAGCCCCACAATGAACGCATCTTTTAAAAATATCTACTTTGTATGGCTTGTGGCATTTTGGACAAACAATCGGCTTTACAAAAGAAAAATATTTCATTTTCATATGTACTCAACTCCTCTCCGTTTTTTTACAGTATACCTTTTTAGAGTGACACCATGTGTCATTTAGCTCTTGAATATAAGATATCATATGCCCTGCAAAATCATTTTCAATTTTTCCCTTTTTTGTCCAAGCAGGTAATCCGTGAAAGTGTCGATGACATTTACCGATTTTGTGCATAAAAAAGAGACACAGCCTCACTATGTCTCTCTGTTATCTTTATGAATTTACATCAATCTACCAGATTCTTCACTTCCTCCAACGGAACATTCAACTCCTCCGCAATCGTTTCCGGAGTTTTCCCACTCATGAAAGCCTTAAAAACCTGTTTGGCAAATTTTTTACCGTTTTGCATTCCCTCTTGTTGTCCAGCCAAGCGCCCTTCGCGAATTCCTTCTAGTCTGCCTTCCTCTCTTTCTTCTTCCCGAAGTACTCTTTCATGCAGTTCCACATCAAATTCATACAAGCACATATGATACACCTCCGCCTTATTTTTCAACAAAAAATCTTTTAAGATTCCATCCCGGATGCATTCGTCTATCGTTGTCCGTATCGCATCCTCCAGTTCCATTTCTTTTCTATGTTCACGCGCTCTTTCCGTAAACTCCGCGTATTCCTGCAGGGTTTTGCAGGCTGCTTTCAATTCTTCATTTTGTCCTTTGTTGATATTGATCTGAAGCACAACCAATTCCATGTTAGTCTCGCCGGTATTGGCAGAAAAAGCTTTTGACAAGCGGATTTCTTTCCGCTCCGGCTGCTCCTCATCTCCATTGTAAAATACCACAAATTTCGGTGTCGGAATTTTGATCTGCTTACGGGAGTAGATGTCTATGCCTTCTTCATAAATATATTTCTGAAGCAGATCCGACACATAAAATAAGTTTCGCAGCGGCATGTTGGGATTGACTGTGGATTGATGTTCATACAACTGCATCATCATATCGATGATACAGGATACATCATTTTTCATCCCCAGATATAATACGCCCTCCAGAGTAGTGATAGTCAAGTCATCCGGATTGTCATACTGTGTTCCATTGACTGCGTTAAACAGGGAAAGCAGTCTCTTTTTGTTCCGGTACAGCATACGGAATAAAGTGTCCCTATAATTCCGTATTACCACTGGCTGCGTTTTCGTTTTGGTTTTTGTTCTCTTCTTCATTCAAAATCTCCCTTCTGTGTGTTTGGCAGGAGTTTTGTAATGAAAAAAAATCACTTTCCCTAATCCGTTTCACTCCTGCTTTGTAATTGTTTTCTGGAATTTAAAGCAAGAATGATATACCAACTTATTCGACTCTTCACTTATTTTATACTAGACTAAAAATCACTTGCTTTTTGACAGTATAGCATAGTACACTCTCAAATGCAAGTGATTTTTTCTATCTTTATAATTTTATCCTTTTCTCCTTACTATACGCGCCATATCGTTTACGCCCCTTTATCTTATCATACGTTCTTACTTTAAAGCAAACCGTGTAGCCTTTCTTGGTATATTTCAGTTTCACTACCCGCTTGCCCTTTTTTAACGACATTTTTTTCAAACGAATGCGGACATATTTTTTGCCCTTTTTCTTCATATAGAGATCAAAATATCTGCCGGCTGTCGATTTTATGCTGACTTGAATATAACGCCGGTTTCCATGCCCTTTCTTCTTAAGAAAAATCATAGGACGGCCTGCTGGCGATTTTTCCGGTTTATGGGAAGAAGATGGTGCTATGTTTTCAGGTGCTGCCGAAGGTGTCTGAGACGGCAAGCCGGTCGGACTGATTGTCGAAACCGGTGTCTCTGTCGGCTGAATCGACGGTGACGGTGTCTCTTCTGCTTCCGTTTTTTTCTCAAATACATACTTCTTTGTCCCGGAAGAGATTGGGTTAAATGTAATCGAGTATATGTAGAATTCATACTTGCGCCCATACACTTCCACATCTTCCGGGTCTCGACAGGTTCCTAACAGCATATAGCTTGTCATATCATTGGAAGCATTTTTCAATTCGACCTCTTCTGTTCCGAACTTCGTCTCTCCCTCTTCTCCATCATAATAAAACGGATACGCGCAGTCCGCTGTCAAGCCTCCAACTGCACCTTGAGATTCATCCATCCGAATATCATCTACCGAAAGTTCAAACATTAATTGACCACCGACTTTCGCTTTGATCGATACGGAAGCATAATCCTGCGCCCGGATTTTATCCGGCAATCGAAATGCTATGCGTTGATACTTCTTGGAAAAATGAATTTTAACACAAGGGGTTCCCTCTTCATCGAGCCAGGGTTCTGCCGAAACGGTATAAGGGTCATCCTGAAATGCCCATTGTTCCATAAGATCGTATGTCTCCGTCTCCACCTGCTCGATTACCGGCGTCCATTCCTGCCAGCTTACATTGGGATAGCGTTCCTTTTGTTTCTGCCAAAAAACGCTTCCCGTAGGAATAAACATCGTTCCTGTAACTTGCTCAAAAAACTCTGCCTCCCCCTCTTCCGGGGTCTGCAGGGTCACTTCATTCCCCTTCCAATAAATGTCAGTTGTCGTGAGGTTTCCAAGTCCCACATAAGAAATATTTTCCGGAAGAACAATACTTTTCAGTGAGGAACAATTTCCAAATGCTTCTTGATTTATTTTTCGAACACAAATGGGAAGTTCTACATTTTGCAATTTTTCGCATCCGTAAAATACTCTTTTCTCAATCGTAATAATCCGTGTTTCAATTACAACGTCCGTAAGACTTTTGCATCCTTCAAATGCACTCTTCCCGATCGAATCAATCCCCTCTTTTATTTGTATTTTTTCCAAAGAAGTACATCCATAAAAAGCCTTTTGTCCAATACTTGTAAACTTATCTGTCTCAAAAGTTTCCAGCGCACTGCAGCCGGAAAAACATTCCTCTCCGACACTTACCACCCCAAACACTTTAACGGATTGAAGATTACTGTATTCTTTGTATTTTTCATTAAACGTTAGGTTATCTGCTTTTAGAATCCATTGCTTTATAGATGTTTTTGGTATTTCTATTTGCGTTGGAATATAAAAACTTCGTTCGTCTTTTTTAATGCCGCTTTCCAGGGTCATAGTTCCCTCTGTGCTCACCCGAAGCACATCACTGCCTCTCGAATACACATAATACTTCGTCTCATCTAACGGATTGTTAAAAGTAAAATAAGCCGCATCAAAATTTTCCTCTTCCCACCGGATAGTTTCCTGCGAATTTTCCTCCCTGACACTCTCCCAGACAGACGAATCAAAAATAAACATCGTCCCTGTCCGCTGCTGCCAGAATCCCTCTGCAATATCGGGCAAATAATTCACATTTTCCCAAACAATATTTGTTTCAAGAGGAAACGCATTCTTGCCAATTTTGTTTATCGATTGCAGCATAACAAATTCCACCTTACTGCATCCCCAAAATGCCCCTTCTCCTATCGTTGTGCAGGAAAAAGGCAACGTCATTATATCCAGATTTTCACAGCTTGCAAATGCATTCTTACCAATAATCGTAACGTCGCCCCACGTTACATCGACAAGATTATGACAGTTTTCAAACACCCCGTCTGCTATCTTTTTAACACTTGTTCCAAATTCAATTCTTCGGATTTCCTGCAGATCAATGCCCGCCAGTGCCTCCGAAGTTACAATAACAACTCCGTCTATTTTCAAAACTCCCCCGTCGAAAGTAACCTGCTTTTCCGTTTGCGTTGTCTCTTCTGCTGCCCTTACCGGCATCACTTTTCCGCTGTCTGGAAATGCTATCATACCGACGCACAAAGCAAACATAAGAAGCCACGCCAATTTCTTTTTGTATTTTCCCATAGTTTTCATTTCTCCTATCATAAAAAAAATCACTTGCTTCTCAAAAGTATACCATAGTATAATTTTCAAAACAAGTGATAGTCTTCTTAATGCCCGAGTATTGTCTTAATAATGGCGATCGGTATCAATATCCATCCACCGATCAATCCCACGCCAACACGTCTTGCAAAAAATGTGCTGCCGGAATAAACAATTACCTTATTGGCGTAAACGGTTTTTCCGGCAGCCCAGTATCCTAATACCATATAAATAATTAGTCCAATCATAATATTTACCTCCTCATCGTCGTTTCTTTTCTGTTTTCACAAGCAGATTGCGGTTCGCCATCTCGACATCATTGAAAAAATAACTGTCGCCATACGAATCCCACTCATCTGCCGTATAAACGCCTTCATACCAACTGCAGTCTTCAAAATATTCCTGCAGATCCTCTCGGTTAAATATGCGTCCATGCCTTGCATACAATTCATTTTTTGCATAATTGAGTTCATCCGCACTCATTCCTTTCATATCACTCTTAGTAAGATATGTAGTGTCACTGTCCGGGAAAATATACTCGTCTTCATCACCGGATTCTTCGTCATCATAATCCGAAGTGTCATAGCCGGAAGTGTCGTAGTCATTCGTTGTAGAGTTATAATCGTCGTAAGTGGAGCCATAGGTGCTGTAACCACTGTCATACGCAGCATTGTTTCCGGAATTACTGTAACCATACGAATCTCCCACTTGGTTTGCCGCCGAATTGTATGATGAACCATACCCTGATGAAGCACTGTTAGCCGAAGAGCCGCTTCCCTGCAAATTAGCTGAGCCTGCTTGCTGCTGAGAATTTTGTGAAGAATCCTGTTGCTGATAAACTTGTTGTAATGCCTGTTGATACTCCTGTTCCAACTCTTTTTGTCTGGCCGCCTGCTTTTCCTTCATATTTTCTTCATACATAGAAGCTGCCACTCCGATTACAATTAGAACGACAACTGTAATCACACCTATAACCGCCGGATTCTGCCTTCTTGGCATTGGCATCGGCTTATTAAACGGCTCATAAAATGCCGTCTCATTCGGAATCGACTCTGACATTTCTTCTGAATCATATGCTTCTGCCGGATCCTGCGCTTCTGCCGGATCACCATCCATCGCATTCACAGCATCTTGTATGATTTGATCACGATACCACGAAATCGGTGGATGCATTCGTGCATTTACCAGATAAGGCTGCATTGCTCTTTTGAAGGGACCAAGAGAAAACCCATTCCATTCAAAAATTTCTTCTGTCTGTAAATTTTTTACCCAAACCGTTCTATGCTTTAATGAGCGCTGGTACAAACTGATATGAAATAAAAATTTGCCATCCGAGGATTCCCAATCTCCGGAAATAAAAAAATGACTACCTTTAATTGCTTTTTCAATTGCTCTTAGTTCTTCCTCATTTGTTGTTGCCGCAATGATTGTTTCATTTACAATTTGTGCCAATTGTTCAACAGAAACTTTTATCGTTCGGATATTCGTCCCCATGATTCCATTGATAATTTTATCACTTAAACTCATAAAACACGCCTCCTTTCCTATTTTCCATTATGCATTTCCGCAATGACATCATTTGTCACTCCAGTGAAATTCACAAGGAACTTTTCCCGTATATTTTAGCAGTTTACCTGTCGAATTATTTTCAATTTTTCCTCTTTTCAAGTTGCCCCTTGACACCTCTTCAAAATATTCCCCTCTAAAACGCAATCGAGCAGGCGTCTGCCTGCTCGATTCTTGCCCCCGGTAAATGCCTTCAACCGCAGGCACTCATTCCCCTTCCGCTTTCCTCATTCCTCCCTAGAACCTAAAAATTCCCAAGTATGTTTCGAAGCATGGGTAATAAGCCGCCGGCATGAGTGTTCCTGATTTATCAGGAATACCATGCCGCTGCGTGCTTATTCTAGTGCGAACGCCCATGCTGAGAACATACTTGGGAATTATACTATTACTTCAACTTATACGACTTCACCGTAGTATATGCGCCCCAAACTCTCTTGCCATTTACGGTGGTATAAGCTCTCATCTTATAATAATACGTTTTTTTGCGTGTTGTCTTCTTAACATAAGATGTACTTGCTCCGGATTTTACCGTCTTAATCCTACTGAATCCGCTTGTCTTCGATGTGGAACGATAAATACGGTATCCACTGGCACCTGTTACCGCTTTCCAGGAAATGTTCACTTTTGTTCTTGTCGATTTTTTAACTTTGAAAGAAGCCGGTGCTGCCGGTTTTGCTTTTGCACTGACAACCGGTGAATAAGCACCAAAGTAGTAATTTCCATCTACGAGGCGGTAAGCACGTACTTTATAGTAGTAAGTTGTACCACAGGCGATATTGGAATTTGTATAGGTTACTTTAGAACTGGATGTAATGGATTTGATCTTCTTAAATCCTCTTGTCTTGGATGTGGAACGATATACACGGTAACCGGTAGCTCCATCCACGCCGCTCCATGTCAATGTTACTTTATTATAAGCTTTACTCTTTGTCGTCAAGGTTGCTACTTTATCCAAAGAAAGAACATTGCTTACCATCTCTGTTTTATCAACATTTACCGTTACCGTTACCATCTGTTTACTTCCTGTAATCTGATATGTATACGTAAAGGAAGCCGGTACATCCGTTGCTTTATCCCAGATGATTGCGTGTTCTGCTTCTTTGTAAGTTCCTTTATCGGAAATTGTCACTGGTTTTGCAGCGCCTGTAGGAAGAACAACGCCGGCATCACTGGTGGAAACTTTCTGAAGTTTCAAAGTAACCTCGCTCTTACGGTTTTCCAAAACTTTCAGGTTTTTTAAAGAAGAAACATTCATCGCTACTACGGCATTTCCATCGGAGATCAATGTTTCCAGTCCGACAAGACCTTCTACACCAAAGCTGGAAAGAGCATTGTCGCTGCAGTCAAGTGTTGTCAACTGATACAAACCTGCAAGGTTCAATGTCGTCAATTTATTACTGCTTACATCAAGTGATTTTACTGTTGTATAACCGGCAAGATTCAAAGTTACCAAATTATTATTTGCCAGATTTAAGATTTCAGGTTTTCCATCTTTTGCCAATGTTATATCTGCAAGATCATTGTAATCTGCTTTTACATTTGTGATATTCGGCAGTTTGGAAAGATCCAGCAATGCAATATTATTATAGGAACAGTCTAGTTCGGTAATTCCCGTAAAATACTGGATTCCCAGAAGATTACTGATTTCTTTTCCGCTGATGTTAAGTTTACCGGTATATTCACCGATCTTTTCCTGCATTACTATCGTCAGTTTTTCATCGTCTTTTACTGCACCGCCAAAAATCAGATCATTTACAACTTTTCGGAAATTCGCATCCGGAATCAACGTCTTAAACGCGCCAACTACCGGTGTCGCAGTTGGTGTCGCAGAAGCTGCCGGACTGGCCGATGCTGTCGCTGCCGGACTGGCAGACGGTGAAACAGATGGCACCGGTGTTCCTTCGATACTTCCGGTCGCTGCCATTGGCACCTGAGTGGATGATGCATTTTCAGCATTTACCGGTACCATTGCTAAAATCGGTACAAACATAAGCCCACATGCGCCTATGCACATTTTCTTAAACATCTTTCTCATAATTAAGGTTCCCCCTGTCTATTTTTTAGTGTAACTATTTCGGTTACTTTTTTATTTACAATGCCAAGTATAATAGATCACTTTGACAGTTTTTTGTCCAAAGTTTGGCAAAATAAAGTCATGTTTTCTATCCACATACATACTCGATCGGGCGGTAACAGCACTCAATCTCCACCTTTTTGTGGCTTCCGCCATTTTCGCCGTCTAAGGTATAAGCGACCTCCTGATCGGAAGTGATACGAAAATAATCGCTGTGTACGCCGATGATCTGGTCATTTGGTTTCAAAGTCACAAACGAATTGATCACAGCTTGCAATTCCTGCGGATTCTTTGGCTTGCGGATAAAGATTCCTTCAAATTCACCGTCATTAAGCGAAACCTGTCCTTTTTTAAAAAAAGTAAAGCCTCCGACACTTTTCGCATTGCTGACCATTCCAAACAAAAACTCGTCCGTGATTTTCTCATTTTTTGTTTCGATTGTCATCGGATAAGCTTTGATATTTCCCACCTGACCCATACCTTCCACGATGTAGGCAGCACGTCCGAGCAGATTTTTAAATGCCTGTGGGGTCTCATACGAAACGGATGTAAATGCACCAAAAGCCGCTACATACGTAAATACTTCGCCATTCATCAGACCGATATCCATCGGTTTGATTTTGTCGGCAACCGCTGTTTTTGCAGCATTTCGCACACGTGTCGGAAGTTTCAGTCCCCGGGCAAAATCATTGACAGTTCCGGTTGGAATATAACCACACACCGGACGGCTCTCAGCCGGCATATTCATCAATCCCTGCGTCACCTCGTGAAGAGTGCCGTCTCCCCCGGAACAGACAATACGGTCATATTTTTCGCCCAACTCCATGACCAGTTCCGTCGCCTCGCGCTCCCGCTGGGTCGCATACACAGTTACCTCGTAATCGGCTCGCATAAACGTCTCCATCACATCGGAGAGTTTTGATTTCATCGCCCCTTTTCCGGCACACGGATTATATATGAACAACATTTTCTTTTTTCTCATAAAGTCCCTCCTTGTTTCAAATTTAAAATTCCCTGCATGCAGACACCAAACGGTTCCGTAGCAGCACATGAATTCCCGGATTATTAATCTGTGATAAACATAGCATCTCCAAACGAAAAGAATCGATACCTTTCCTTTACCGCCTCTTCATACGCCTTCATAATAAAATCTTTTCCGGCAAGTGCAGAAACCAGCATCAAAAGGGTAGACTCCGGCAGATGGAAATTCGTGATCAACTCATCCATAATTTTAAAGGAATATCCCGGATAAATAAAAATCTCCGTATCCCCTTCACAGGCTTTGATATTTCCATTTTCATCGGCCGCCGATTCCAGTGTACGGCAGCTTGTCGTCCCAACACAGATAATACGGCCGCCATTTTCTTTGGCTTTTCGTATCTTCTCAGCCTCTTCCGGTTCGATAAAATAATGCTCCGAATGCATGTGATGCTGTGTCACATCGTCCACTTTTACCGGCCGGAATGTGCCAAGACCCACATGAAGCGTAACATTGGCGACGATCACCCCTTTTTTCTCCAATTTTTCAAACAATTCATTGGTAAAATGAAGGCCGGCTGTCGGAGCTGCCGCGGATCCGTCGTATTTGGCATACACTGTCTGATAGCGGTTTTTATCCTGCAATTTATGGGTAATATATGGGGGAAGCGGCATCTGACCAAGCTGGTCTAAAATCTCTTCAAAAATTCCCTCGTAGGAAAATTGAATCAGGCGGTTGCCGTCCTCCAGCACATCGATAATCTCTCCTTTAAGAAGCCCTTCTCCAAATGAGATATGCGCACCGGTACGCGCTTTCTTTCCGGGTTTTACCAACGTCTCCCAGATGTCATCTTTTCTTCTTTTTAATAAGAGCAGCTCGATCACCGCTCCGGTATCTTCCCGCGTCCCATACAGTCTCGCCGGAATTACCTTTGTATTATTGCGCACCAGACAGTCTCCCGGGTTCAGATAATCTACAATATCCGTAAAATGTTTATGTTCAATCGTCCCTGTTTTTCGATGAAGCACCATCAGCCGTGACGCACTCCGGTCCTCCAAAGGGTCCTGTGCGATCAGTTCTTTTGGCAGATCAAAGAAAAAATCACTCGTCTTCATTTTTATTCCTCTCTTTCCAAATATCACGTCTTCAAAATTTGTCGTAAATTACACATATATTTTAGCTGATTTTTACATAAAATACTAGTCATTTTTACAAAAAACTATTATAATAAAAGTAACTACTTGTAAACATAATGAAGGGAGGCACTTCCATGGTAATAACTACATATGCGGCAATTGATGTAGGTTCCGATGGTCTTTCCATGAAAATATATGAGGTATCAAAAGGAAAGGGTATCATTGAGCTTACCCATATCCGCCACAAATTGTCGATCGGATCGGAAATATTTGCCAAACACCAGATTACCTATAAGACATTGTCCGAAATCTGCCGGGTATTAAAAGATTTCAAAAAAATTATGGAAGAATACAAAGTAACTTCCTATCAGGCATATAGCGGGGATGCGCTCCGTGAGGCTTCCAACCGCCTGATCGTACTGGATCAGATCAAATTGCAGACGGACATCAAAGTAAAAATTCTGAGTAACAGCGAACAGCGCTTTTTATATTATAAAGCCATTTCCATGAAGGAATCCTATTTTGACGATCTGATTGACGAAGGTGCCCTGATCGTAGATATGAGTGCCGGAAGCGTACAGTTTTCGTTTTTCCGCCATGGCGTATTGGAATTTACACAGAATCTGAAACTCGGTTCGACCAGGATCAATGAACTGCTTCACACGATGGAATCCGAAGTATTTCATTATAATGAACTGATCTTGGATTATCTCGATAAGGATTTAACAACTTTTTACAATTTATATCTTAGTCAGAAAAAAGTTCGTCATATTATCGCTGTCGGAAGTAATCTGCCGGAGATCAAAGCACGGCTGTCTGAGAAAGATCCGGAATTTCAGGGATTGATCTCGCGAAAAGATTTTGAAAAGATCAAAAGTGCGAGCCATCTCGGCCTCGCACATATGGATCAGATCCTGCCGACACTGCTTTTATTCCGCAAGATCGGTGCTCTTACCAAATGCAATGACCTGTATCTCTCCGCGATCGATCTGTGTGACAGCATGGTGGCAGATTACGCGGAACGACGGGAAAAAATACGGCCGGCGCACGATTTTTCAAAAGATATTATCGAATCAGCAAAAAATATCGCCATTCGTTATCAATGCGACATGGCACATATTGAAAATGTCGTCTATCTTGCCACCGAAATATTTGACAATATCCGAAAACTTCACGGACTTGGCAAACGTGAACGTCTGCTTCTGCAGATTGCCGTAATCTTACACAGCTGCGGCTCTTTTGTCAATATGGCGCAGGCACGCGAAAATTCCTATAAGATCATTATGAGTACGGAAATCATCGGAATTTCGCACATTGAACGCGTTATGGCAGCAAATATCGTACGGTACAATAATGAATATTTCCCGGATTATCAGGACATTGACGAGGAAGAGATCACCAAAGACCAATATATCACCATCGTCAAACTGTGCGCGATCCTGAAACTGGCGAATGTTCTTGACAAGAGTAATCATCAGAGGATTCAGAAAGTACGTATGAGTCTCAAAGAAAATTCCCTGCAGATCACGGCTTACACATTGCAGGATATCACATTGGAAAAAGGGCTATTTCACCGCAAAGCGGATGTATTTGAAGAAGTATTCGGCATCCGTCCGGTATTAAAAAAGAAAGAGGGGACGCTGAAATGACACAATTTTACAATCGAGAATTAAGCTGGCTCGGTTTTAATTACCGAGTTCTTTCGGAAGCACGTGATAAAAATATTCCGCTTATGGAACGCTTGAAATTTTTAAGTATTACCGCATCCAACCTGGATGAATTTTTCATGATCCGCGTGGCTTCTCTGAAAGATATGGTGCATGCAAAATACACCAAAAAAGATATCGCAGGACTGACTCCCAAAGAACAGCTCGCGATCATTTCCACGGGTACACATGAATTGGTAGAAAAACAATACAATACCTACAACCGTTCTTTTCTGCCGGCTCTAAAACACAACGGACTGACGATCGTAACGCAGTATGAGGCATTGAATGCTGAGCAGGCAGAATATGTAGACCGCTATTTTATGCGCGAGGTGTATCCGGTATTGACACCGATGGCCGTAGACTCTTCCCGTCCATTCCCATTGATCCGCAATAAGTCACTCAATATCGCGGCACTTTTAATGGACAAAAAGAGGAAAGACACCATTGATTTTGCCACGGTTCAGGTGCCTTCCGTTCTTCCAAGAATTGTAACTATTCCTTCTGAAAAAGAGGGCGAGACCTGCATTATTCTGCTGGAACAGATCATTGAAAAAAATATACAGAAACTGTTTTTAAATTATAAAGTATTGGATGCAACCCCATACCGTGTCATGCGAAATGCCGATCTTACGATTGACGAGGACGAAGCTGCCGACCTTTTGATCGAAATCGAACGCCAGTTAAAGAAACGCCAATGGGGCGAGGCAATTCGTCTGGAAGTCGAACAGGGAATTGATAAACGCTTGTTAAAAATATTAAAAAAAGAACTGCAGATCCAACAGGAGGATATTTTTACCATCCGCGGTCCGCTCGATCTTACCTTTTTAATGAAAGTGTATGGTATGGACGGCTTTGATCACCTGAAAGAAGAACCTTACATCCCACAGCCGCCGAAGGGGCTTGATATGGATGGCGATCTCTTTGAGCAGATCCGCCAGAAAGATATCCTGCTCCACCATCCTTACGAGACCTTTGATCCGGTCGTTAATTTTGTACGGTTTGCCGCCAAAGACCCGGATGTTCTTGCGATCAAGCAGACATTGTACCGTGTCAGCAGCAATTCGCCGATTATTGCCTCGTTGGCGCAGGCGGCAGAAAACGGAAAGCAGGTTACGGTTCTGGTCGAATTGAAAGCTCGGTTTGATGAGGAAAACAATATCGTCTGGGCGAGAAAACTGGAAAAGGCCGGCTGCCATGTTATTTATGGTCTCGTCGGATTAAAGACACACAGCAAGATCACACTTGTCGTACGCCGCGAAGAAGAAGGAATCCGCCGGTATGTCCACCTCGGAACCGGTAACTATAACGATTCTACCGCAAAACTTTATACCGATATGGGTATGTTTACGTGTAAACGTGCCTATGGCGAAGATGCAACCGCCGTATTTAACATGCTCTCCGGTTATTCCGAGCCTCTCTCCTGGAATAAACTGGCATTGGCTCCGACCTGGCTCCGCACACGCTTTGTCGAACTGATCAACCGTGAACGCGACTACGCAGCGATGGGGAAACCGGCTCGTATCGTCGCAAAGATGAACTCTCTGTGTGATGCCGGCATCATCAATGCCCTTTATGAGGCCTCTGCTGCCGGGGTTCAGATCGAATTGATCATCCGTGGTATCTGCTGCCTGAAACAGGGGGTTCCCGGCATGAGCGAAACCATTCAGGTGCGTTCCATCGTCGGTACGTTTTTGGAACATTCTCGTATTTTCTATTTTGAAAATGACGGCAGTCCGGAGATTTACATGGGAAGTGCTGACTGGATGCCACGAAACTTAGATAAACGTGTCGAGATCCTCTTCCCTGTCGAAGATCCGGATCTGAAAAAGGAAATCGTTCACATCCTGCACACCCAGCTTGCCGACAATACAAAAGCACATCTTCTGCAGCCGGATGGTCTTATTGATCCCGAAAAGGACGGTCTTGTCAAAGTATATGGAGGATGCTATAAAAAAGCAGACCGCCGCGGTCATGCAGCCATCTGCTCACAAATGCAGTTTTGTAAAGAAGCAAAAAAGAATGCAAAATAATAGAATATATAATGCAAAACAGAGGAAGACTATTACCGGCCTTCCTCTGTTTGACATTGTTCTGCCAGCCGCTGCATCTTACGGTCCGCACGTGCCATCAGATCGGCACACCGCTTTAACTGCTTATGCATCTCCGGCGTAAATTTTTCTTCTTTCTTATAACGAAGCTGATGCTCCGTACTTGCCCAAAAATTCATCGCGATCGTTCGAAATTGAATCTCAATCGGCACTTTTTTCTTTTCATCCGAGAAGAAAACGTCCACCATAACGATCACATGCAGACTTCGATATCCATTGTCTTTTGGATGTTCTATGTAATCTTTCACGCGGATAACTTCGACATCCGTCTGATTCATCAGCATCGCCGCTACATGGTATACATCTGTTATAAATGGGCAGATTACGCGCACTCCGGCGATATCGTGAATATTTCCCATCATACAGCTGATCGTAAGGGGCAGTCCCTTTTTCTTCATTTTCTCGATAATACTATCCGCCGATTTTACACGGCTTTTAATATTTTCGATTGGATTCCGGTCATTGCAATACTGAAATTCTTTATTCAATATTTCCAGTTTTGCGGTTACCTGCTGTATGCCCGCCTCATAAAAAAACATGATCTGACGGTACTGCTTTTCCATATCTAAAAGGTCACCGGTCTGTGGCAGATAAATTTCATTTCCATCCTCCGGAATGACATTGACCACTTCGATGTCCCCTTCTTTTTTCGTTGTTAAACGACTCAATACATTTTTCAAAACTATCACTTCCTATCTATTTTCTATCATATCTTAAAAAGTTGAATAGAACGTCAAAAAAGTGTGAATTAAGTGTTAAAATATTACGCTCTTCGCCAGCTCGTCCGCCATATCATTGTAATGGTCGCCGGAGTGGCCTTTTACCTTGACAAAGGTCACCTGCAATTTGCCCTGCACCGAATCATAATATTTTTTATAAGCTTTCGTTCCCTCTTTGTTTGTCTTCCATTCCCCCAGGCACCACGAAGCGATTCCCTGATAATCATGATAAATTTTTATCTTCCGAATCCCCCGTTTGACAGCAAGTTCCATCGCAAGCTGCGATCCCAGGATCTCGCCAGCCACATTCCGCATCTGCGCCAGTTCTTCGTCTTCTCCTTTTTGTGCCATTGTCTCTTCTTTTCCCTCATACAAAAATACGACACCACAGCTGTACTCGCCGGTTGCGGCATTATAGCTTCCGTCTACATAAGCAACCGCCGTATCTTCGTCAGGCTGTACCGTTTCTTCGCCATTTTCTGCCCCATTTCCACCAGCGGCTGCTGCCGTTCCCCGGACAAAATTTTCTGCCTCTTCCACAGACTGGAAACTTTTGTAAATCGCCCCGGAATATCCATCGGTCTGCGCTTTACAGTCATTCCACGTCAGATAGATTCCCGGTGTTTTTCCCTTCTTCACTGCATAATATTTCTTTTTTGCCATCTGCCTGCTCCTTTAACTTTTCAATTTCTTTTTCTGTCAGCTGCCGCCACTGTCCCTTTTCCAGCGAATCTTCCAGCTTGATTCCCGCCATCGCCACACGCTTCAGATAAACGACTTCTTTTCCGAGTTTATAAAACATCCGCTTCACCTGATGAAATTTTCCTTCCGTGATCGTAAGAAGGCATTCTCGTTCGGAAAGAATTTCCATCTTTGCGGGCTTCGTCAGCTGCTTCTCTCCGATGTCCAGTCCTTCTTTCATGTGCAGCACATCTTCTCCACTCACTGCTGTATCCAATTGCACCAGATATGTCTTTTCTACATGGAACTTCGGGGACAAAAGCCGGTGTGCCAGTTCTCCATCATTGGTAAGGATAAGAAGTCCTTCCGTATCCTTATCAAGCCGCCCCATCGGAAACAGATCTTTTGCCAAAAACGGCACTTCCCCTTCACCCGCAAAACCACCGCGGCGCACGGCATCCAAAACCGTCTCTTCTCTCGTATCCTCTGTGGCAGACACGATTCCGGCAGGCTTATGAAAAAGAAGATACTGGTACTGCTGCCCGCAGATTCTTTGTCCTTCCATCTCAATGACATCCTCTGCGAACACCTTATATCCAGCATCTTTGATCACAGCATCCTGAACTTTTACCAGTCCGGATGCCACCTTCTTTTTAATCTGACTTCTCGTCCATTCGGTATGATCGGATAAATATTTATCCAAGCGAATCTTCTTCAATATCATCCTCCTGTAATCGTCCTTTTTCCACATTCGGTCGGATAAATGTCTCGTAAGCATATTTCCATAGCACTTCCGAACCTTCCGCTGTCCGTTCATTTCTCCCAAGCACCTGAGACAGATGCACTCCATGCTCTTCCCATGCTTTCCCATCGGTCGCTGCATTGAGCATCAATGGCTGGATATTGTCCATCGTTCTGGCAAATTTTGCCTCCGGTGTCTCTCTGGCTTCAAATTCTTCCCAGAGAGCCCGCAGAGCCTTTCCCTGCTCCTCCGGCAAAATAGAGAAAATGCGGTCTGCTGCCTTCACTTCCCGTTCCCGCTGCGTCGCCTTTCCTGCTTCATCATATGCATACGTGTCCCCGGCATCGATCTCCACAAGATCATGGATCAAAAGCATCGAAACCGTTTTTAATACATCTATTTTTTCATTGGCATATTCACTGAGTAATAACGTCATAATCGCCATATGCCAGGCATGTTCCGCGTCATTTTCCTTGCGGTCTGCTCCTGTCAGATACGTCTGTCTTCCAATCTTCTTTTCCTTATCGATCTCACGAAAAAAAGCAAATTGCTTATCGAGTCTTTCCATGTTTCAGGCTTCCTTTCTGCTTTAGAGATTTAGAATCTTTCGCGGATCCGGCTCAATCTCATCGGTTTTAAACCAATGCCATACGATGGTACCACAAATCGCTGCCATAATCGTAAGTACAAGCAGTTCTATAATCTTTTGAAATGTTCCACTTTGGATCAAATTGGTAAGCTGATTCATAAGTATCGTAATTTCATAGATGATAGCTCCCGTAATCCATGCATGATGAACTTTACGCTCTTCGTAATACTTTGCCATGATAAGTGTAACCGCCATAATAACGATAAACATCAAGATGCATTTGTAGGTTCCTTCTAACATTGAAAAAATCGTCGTACTCTGGACAGATTTCACATAATCTGTTTCGGTTCCAACCTGTCCGCTGTTTATACGGATAGAAGCGTAAGCACTGTAAAAATATGTCATCACCAGATCGATAGCTACTTTTCCAAGAGAAAATCCGATGCCGACGACCGCACTGCGATAAATCGATCGTTTCTTCTCATTGGTCAGATAGATTCCCCAGTACAAAGCAGCAATCGTAAATGCAGTACTCAAAAAGGTAAGACCGAACGAAGCTCCTATTTTGGTAAATCCTGCTGCATTTTTCACTACCAGTGCCACAAAATACATAGCAAGAAATGAAAAGATGAGATACTGCCATAGGTACCCTAAAAAACCATAGCCAAGTGCTCCCGGCAATCCGCTCTCGAGTTTACTGGAACGTTTGTGTATCTTATAATAGGCGATGCCTAACAAAGCAAGTGCCACAAGTGGAAACACTATCATACATACTATTTTTATCGTTGGAATCATAATATTAAACCTTGCCTTTCAAATTCATTGCTAGAGACTATTATAGTTTATTTACCGGGAGAAGTCAATTATCACAAAATGAACATTATGTAAAGAAAAACCACCTTGCTGATTTTTTTATATCAGTAAGGTGGTTTTTTATCGTTTTATGATTTCTCTACGATCTCCTGCGTGCGCAGGATCACCGGAATCAACTGGTGAAGTTCCTCTTTGAGTTCCGGAAGTCCTACCGGCTCTTCATGCAGGATCACATTATAGCAGGTCGAATTGATCAATTCCACGATCATATAAATGACTAGCTCATGGTTTTTGAATTTACGCCCGGAAGTTGCGATCAATTCGCTATACCAATCAAAGAAGCTCTTTGACACATCATTTTCCCCTTCCAAAAGTACTTTATGGAAAAGTCCCCATTGGAGGTTTTTGGCAATAAATTCCAACAGTGTCTTATCTTCATTCAGCTGGTCGATGATAACATCCGCGGCGCAGATTACCGTTTCTTCCAGAGAAGAAAACTTTTTCCGGTACATCTTCTCATATGCAACTGAGAAAAGCTCGCCCGCCTTTTTTGTGATCAATGCGTTTCGTATATCATACTTATCTTTAAAATAAAGATAAAAGGTTCCTTTTGCCATATTAGCTTTTTTGACGATGTCCGAAATAGATGTGTCAAATACGCCTTTGGAAGTAAACAACTCATACGTCGCATTGAGTAGATCCTCACGCTTTTTCTTCTTTTTTTCATCGAGTCTGCCCACTTCATTCACATCCTTTCCTGCCACAAGTGGTTTTTATTGTTCATCATCTTTCTTCACTTCTGCCGTCTCGATTACGAATTTAACCTTTCCGTCCATTCCTTTACTGATTCCGGAGAAGTTTGTATAATCTTTTGACATATCCGTCAATTTTTCCAGTCTAGTCTTCAATGTCTTAATGTCATCTTCGTAAACATTGTTCAGTTTCTGGATTCCCTTCTGATCGAATTTATCCATTCCTTCGTAAAGATCATCTGCACCATCGGAAAGTTTTCCGATACCATCTGCAACTTTACCGGTTGCCTTATGAAGCTTATTGCTTCCTTTTTTCAATTTATTGGCACCATTAATCAGTTTGTCACTTCCGGATTTTACGGATTTGCTGGCTTTCAGGATTTTCTTTGCTCCTGCCAGTAATTTACGATCATTGCTGCTCAGTGTCTTACTTCCTTCGCTCAGTTTCTTCACGCTCGCTGTCAATGTTGCGATGCTGGAAGTCAATTTCTGGTCTGCAGACCGAAGGGTTGCAGAATTACCGGAAAGAGTCTGTGCACCTGTCATCACTTTTTTAATACCGACTGCCACCTGGCTTGCACCGGATTTCAAAGTGCTCTTACTGTCAGTTGCACTTACCAGTGCTCCTACACTTGCTTTCTGGCCCTGATACAACTGCTCTAACTTCTGTACATAAGCAAGAATCGTTGCTTTCTGTGTCGGATCACTGATCTGGGCAGCCTGTGCTTTCAATCCATCTGCAAGAAGTTTGTAATTATCATAAGAACTTTCCAGTTTTCCTAAGTTTTCATTCAATGTTCCGATTCCTGCTGTCACCGCGTCGGCACCATCTGTCAGCTGTTTTGCTGTCTTGGTATCCGCAAGAGTATCAACGCCTTTTGTATAGGCCTGCAGACCATCGGAAAATTCCTTATAGGAAGATGGCATATCTTTTACGGCTTCATACAATTTCTGGTTTCCGTCCGTAATCTGTTTTGCTCCATTGACATAACTCTGTGTCCCTTTTGCCAGGGTATCCACGCCGTTAGTATAGTCTTTTACACCTTTTTTCAATGTAGTTCCACCATTCACCAAATCCTTGATTCCTTTGTTCAAAGATTTTTCGCCGTCCTGGTAATCGTCGAACTTATCTTCCAATTCACCCATTTTATCAGAAAGTTTTTTGGAACCATCTACAAGATCCTCGGAAGAATCTACTAATTTTTCCAATTTGTTTTCAAGGTCATCCAGATCATCGATGTCATCCAGTTCCAGATCGCTCAGGATACTTGGACTGGCAAATGTGATCGTATTTCCGATGGAGAAATCTGTCACATCCGCAGTTACGGTGAATCCTTCCGGAAGTTTATCTGCGGCATCCTCATCGAGATCCAGACTCTCAGCCATACCCGGCATACCGAATCCGACAACGATATTATTGGAACCCTCATTGATAATCTTTCCGTCATCTACTTCCACATTGCTGAATTTGTCATCTGGAAGAATGATTCCGGTTGCCATGACAAACGGTGTATACATTTCCTGTTTTTCACCATTGATCGTCTGTGTGGATTTGGATTTATTGGTATAAGAAACGGTAATTTTCAATTTACCACTCTGTCCAAGAAGATCTTTTGCAGCAATTTCTTTTCCATCCAATTCGTATTTAATCTCAACCCCTACCGGAAGTTCTTTATCCGTTGTTCCCTGATAATAAATATCATTGGAACCGGCACTCCACTGTACATCGTCACCGTTCTGGGTAAATGTCTCATCTCCTTTGACATTCTGAATGTCTTTCAGATCCGATTCATCGTTGATCGTTCCATTGATTCCGGCATTTTTCAACCAGTTGGAAACGGTAATTTTTGTCGTTTCTCCGCTTTCATCTGCATTTACATAAACAGATTCATCTTTGGAAATTTTCTGTGCATTGGCATAGGCTCCATTGGATACTACCAAGCTTGTTACCAAAAGTCCGGAAATGACTGTCTTACTAATACGATTGAGTTTTCTATTTCGATTCATAACGCTCATCCTTTCTATCATTCATTAATAATTGATTTTACGCATATCCCATGTCGTCTTGCAGATTACTTTATCAAAGAGGTAAAGCATCGCCGGCAGGATCAGGATTACACTGATCGTACTGATCACGGCTCCTCTTGAAAGCAATGTACAGATCGCATTGATCATATCAATACTTGAGTATGCTGATACACCAAAGGTTACGGCAAAGAAGCTCAGTCCACTGATAATAATGGATTTCATCGAAGTCTTGTGTGCGATTTCGACTGCTTCTTTCTTTGTCTTCTGATTTACGACACGCTCTTTATGATATCTTGTCGTCATCAATATCGCATAATCTACGGTCGCTCCTAACTGAATGGTTCCGATAACGATACTTGCCACAAACGGAAGTTCAATTCCGCTGTAATACGGGAACGACATATTAAGGAAGATGGCAAATTCGATTACACTTACCAGGATAACCGGCAGTGAGATTGACTTAAATGTCAATAAAATGATCAGGAAGATCGCTCCGATTGACAGGTAGTTTACCGTTGCAAGGTCAACATCTGTTACATCCTGCAAGTCTTTCGTAAGCGGTGCTTCACCGATTACCATCGAATCTTTGCTGTACTTTTTCACAATGTCATTGATGGAAGCAATCTGGGCATTAACTTGATCTGTCGCCGTCTTATAATCGGAACAGATAAATTGCAATTCCCAGTTATCACTCTTTAGCATGTCTTTGTATTTGTTTGGAATCATGTCATCCGGTACGTTGGCTCCTACGATGGAATTCATGCCGAGTACCCATTTGACTCCGTCTACTTTTTCAATTTCATTTTTCATATCATTTTTCTCTTTACTTGAAAGACCGTTTTTCAAGAGAAGGATATGCATGTTGTTCATATTGAACTTTTCTTCCAGTTTTTTATTGGCAATCGCCGAATCCAGATCCTGTGGAAGTCCCTGATCCAGATTGTAATATACTTTTACATGATTATTTCCATAAAATACCGGTACAAACAACACCGCAAAAATAAGCAGTGGAATGACTCTATGTCTTGTAATAAAGGCACTCGCTTTATGGAAATTCGGGAAGATGGCACGATGTGTCGTCTTATCGATCCATTTATCAAAGAACAGGATCAAGGAAGGAAGTAAGGTGATACAAACGATAACACCGATGATAACTCCTTTTGCCATAACGATTCCAAGGTCGCGTCCCAAAGCAAATGTCATAAAACACAATGCAGCAAATCCGGCTACTGTCGTGATGGAACTTCCGACAACGGATTTGAATGTATTACTGATCGCATGTGCCATCGCACGTTCTTTGTCATTGTCAAAACGTACTTTGTTTGCCTGATAACTTTCCAGAAGGAAGATGGAATAATCCATCGTAACTCCAAGCTGAAGTACTGCGGTCAACGCCTGTGTGATGTAGGATATCTGTCCCAGGAAGATATTGGTTCCCATATTGTAAAGGATGGCTAATCCGATACACAAAAGGAACAATACCGGTGTCACGAGTGATTCCATCGTGATAAGCAATACGATCAATGCAAGAATACCTGCAATAACGATATATACCGGAAGTTCTGCCTGTACCAGATTTTTAATATCGGTAACGATTCCTGACATACCACTGATAAATGCCTGATCTTTTACCATATTTCTCATATCTGTGACTGCCTGCATCGTATCCTCGGACGATGTCGTATTATCAAACAACGCGATCATCATCGTCGCATCCCCATTGAACAATGCCTCTTTTAATTCATTCGGAAGCATGTCGGTCGGCAGTGAAATATCTGCTACACTATCATACCATATGATTTTTTCAACATGATCTACTTTCTCCAATTTTTCTTTCAAAGCAACTACGTCTTTGTTATCCATATTTTCCACGATAACCATGGAAAATGCCCCCATACCAAATTCGTCTACCATGATATCCTGACCGGATACTGTCTCGAGGGAATCTGGCAGATAACTAAGTACATCATAATTAACTCTTGTCTTGACCATACCGATCATCGACGGGATGATAAGCAGCACGCCAAGAATAAGAATGAATAATTTGTGCTTTGTAATAAACTTTCCAAACTTAACCATTACTGGCAACCTCCTTTTGATACTAATTATCAAAAATGACTAGTAGTCATTTCTTAATTCACCAGTAGTTTATCACAAAAATGACCGTTGGTCAATATTTTTTTTTAAAAAATTTACTTATTAAAAAATTCCCCCTGCGGTCTTTTGCCACAGGGGGAGTTTTTATCCTCTCTATTCTGCCCCCAAAATACGTTTCGCATTTTCCACGCGCTCCGCGGTCGGGGGATCAATTCCTTCTAATTTATAAGGGATTCCGAGATTTTCCCATTTAAACACACCTAACGTATGATACGGGAGAACCTCTACTCGTTCTACCGTTTTCAATGTCTTGATAAAATCTGCAAGACGATGAAGATATTCATCGGTATCATTACGCTCCGGAACCAATACATGGCGGATCCACATCGGCTGCCCCAGATCGGACATCTGCCTTGCCATCTCCAGTATATTTTTACCGGTTTTCCCCGTCAGGATCTTGTGCTGTTCTTCATCAATATGCTTAATGTCAAGCATGACCAGATCCGTTACTTTCATCAGTTCTTTCCATTTTGAATAAAACGGTTCTTCTGTGGTAAAGGGATTTCCACTGGTATCCAGGGTCGTATGAATGCCCATTTCCTTCGCTTTTTGAAATAATTCCAATAAAAAGTCGATCTGTAATAACGGCTCTCCTCCGCTCACAGTAATACCGCCCTCACTTCCCCAGTAAGGACGGTATCTGTTTGCAGTTTTTAACAATTGAGAAGCCGTGTATTCTTTTCCTGCTTTGATGTCCCAGGTGTCCGGATTGTGGCAGAACTGACAACGCATGTTACAGCCACTCAAAAAAATGATATACCGTACTCCAGGTCCATCCGCAGAACCGAAACTTTCTAAAGAATGGACATAGCCAATTCTTTCTTCCACGGTTAAACCTCCCTAAATAATCAAGTCTTTTTTCCCTTAATATAAGGGATTTTTTTAATTGTTTCTCAGCAGAATGAGCCT
>UQAQ01000037.1 GCA_900539115.1 uncultured Roseburia sp. | reverse complement strand
GCAATCATACTGGGGGTGGTAATACCTTCTTGCAGTGCTAAATCTTGATATGAGATTTCACTTGATAAATATAATTCTACCACATGAAGCTTATATTCGAAAGAATATAATTCATTTTTTCGTGAACGGAATAACCCCTCATCGCCAAAGTTTTTATAATTTCGAACCCACGTCTTTACATTAGTGCAAGAGGGAATCTCATATTTTTTAGCTACAAATTCAAAACTACCTTCACCATTTAAGTACGAATTAACTACTTTCTTTTTAAATTCAAAAGAATATTTAGCCATAAAAATACCGACCTCCAATCGTTAGATTTTTAGGTCTAACTTTTTGGGGTCGGTACATCATTTTCCATCCTCGGGCTTTCTGTTATTCTAATGCAATGTTCGAAATTACTGAAGCTGAGCCAAACGTTCTTTTACCTGAGTCATCATGCTCTGATATTTTTCCAGTTTTGCCTTCTCTTCTTCAATTTTCTTTGCCGGTGCTTTATTGACAAAATTTGGATTTCCAAGCATTCCTTCGGAACGTTTCAATTCGCCGGTCAGACGTTTTTCTTCTTTCTTCAGACGCTCGATTTCTTTTGCCACATCGACAAGTTCTGCAAACGGCATATAAATCGTACCTTTATCGATCACAACCGAAACCGCATCTTTCTCAATACCGGTTTTGTCCGCCTGAATCGTTACTTCGCTGGCATAACCAAGTGTTGCAAAGAATACTTTATTGGTTTCGAAAATGTCTTTTACTTCGGCATCTTCTGTCACAACGATCACTTTTGCTTTCTTGCTCGGTGGTACATTCATCTCACCGCGAACATTTCGAATTCCTTTTACCGCTTCCTTGATGCACTCTACGGCATCCATATCCTCTGCAAAATTCATGCTTTCCGTGTATTCCGGCCAAGCCGAGATCATAATCGAATCATCGTCATTGTCCATCAATGTGCAGTAAATTTCTTCCGTAATAAACGGCATATATGGATGAAGCAGTTTCAAGGCATCAATCAATACCTTTTTCAAGGTGTAAAGTGCTGCTGCCTTTGTCTCATCTTCTTCATTGTAAAGACGTGGTTTTACCATCTCAATATACCAGTCGCAGAATTCCTCCCAAATAAAGTCATAAATCTTCTGAACCGCGATACCAAGATCGTAAGTTTCCATCAACGCTGTGACATCTTTTGCCAGCTGGTTGCATTTTGCAAGAATCCATTTATCTGCCTGTGTAAGTTCGTCTGCAGACACTTCTTTGTTCGCAAGTTCTTCATTTTGAGCAAAATTCATCATAATAAAACGGGATGCATTCCATACTTTGTTGGCAAAGTTACGGCTTGCCTCGACACGTTCCCAATAAAAACGCATGTCATTTCCCGGTGCATTTCCGGTAACCAGTGTCAGACGCAGCGCATCGGCACCGTATTTGTCAATTACTTCCAATGGGTCAATACCATTCCCAAGGGATTTGCTCATCTTACGTCCCTGGGAATCACGTACCAGACCGTGAATCAATACTGTGTCAAACGGTACCTGACCGGTCTGCTCGATTCCGCTGAACATCATTCGCATAACCCAGAATGGAATGATATCATAACCGGTAACAAGCGTATTGGTCGGATAGAAATATTTCATTTCCTCGGTATCATCCGGCCAGCCAAGTGTCGAAAATGGCCACAGTGCAGAACTGAACCAGGTATCCAGCGTGTCCGGATCCTGACGCATCTCTTTGCCGCATTTTGGACAGTTACACGTCTTTTCCTTCGTTACGACAAGTTCTCCGCAGTCGTCACAGTAAAATGCCGGAATCTGATGTCCCCACCAAAGCTGACGGGAGATACACCAGTCACGGATATTTTCAAGCCAGTGGAAATACGTCTTATTAAAATGATCCGGCACAAATTTTGTCTCGCCGTTTTTAACCGCATCAATGGCCGGGCCTGCAAGTGGTTTCATCTTTACGAACCATTGTTTGCTGACACGAGGCTCTACCGTCGTACCACAGCGGTAGCAGGTTCCTACGTTATGATCGTGATCTTCTACTTTTACCAATGCGCCTTCTGCTTCCAGATCTTTTACGATGGCTTCACGTGCTTCGTAGCGGTCCATTCCGGCGTATTTCTCGTATTCATCGACAATCTTCGCGTCGTCTGTCATTACATTGATAATTGGCAGATTGTGGCGAAGTCCTACTTCAAAGTCGTTCGGGTCGTGTGCCGGCGTGATCTTTACGACACCGGTTCCAAATTCCATATCTACGTAATCATCCGCAATCAACGGAATCTCGCGGTGAACCAATGGAAGGACAAGCATTTTTCCAACCAGATCTTTGTATCGTTCATCGTTTGGATTGACAGCCACCGCCGTATCTCCCAAAAGAGTTTCCGGACGGGTTGTCGCCAAATTGATATAACCGCTTCCATCCGCAAACGGATAGCGCAGATGCCAGAAATGTCCCTTCTGATCTTCGTACTCTACCTCGGCATCGGAAATGGATGTCAGACAATGAGGGCACCAGTTGATGATACGCTCACCGCGGTAGATCAATCCTTTATTATAAAGTTTTACAAATACTTCCTTAACGGCTTTATTGCAGCCCTCGTCCATCGTAAAACGCTCTCTGTCCCAATCACAGGAAGATCCCATTTTCTTAAGCTGGGATACGATACGTCCGCCGTACTGTTTTTTCCAGTCCCAGGCACGCTCCAGAAATTTTTCACGTCCGATATCCTCTTTCGTGATTCCCTCTTTTCGCATCGCCTCGACGATCTTCGCTTCGGTCGCAATCGACGCATGGTCAGTTCCCGGAAGCCAAAGAGCTTCATAACCCTGCATTCTCTTAAAACGAATGAGAATGTCCTGCAGCGTATTGTCAAGGGCATGTCCCATGTGAAGCTGTCCCGTGATGTTTGGTGGCGGAATTACGATCGTATACGGTTTCTTATCCGGATTTACTTCCGCATGAAAATACTTCTTGCTGATCCATTTGGAATAAAGACGGTCTTCAATGTCTTTTGGATCATAATTTTTTTCCAATTCTTTTCTCATGATTACCTCCGATAATAATAAAAAAACTCTGGAAGAATACCTTCCGGAGTCATTCGCTTCAATCAGGTACCTTCCCTCTATAAGGGCGGCAAAGCCGCGGTACCACCTTATTTCAAATAAATGCAGGTTTCCTCTCTCCTGCGTTTTATTCCTCATTCTGCCGATAACGGGGCGAACCGTGATCTTCTACACACATCTGCTTCAAAGATCATGCTCCGAAGCTACCTTCCACAAACCACTTGCCGGATTTCTTTCAGCCGGTGAAAATCCTCTCTGCTGGCGTTTCTTTGTGTACTCCTCTTCTTCCACGCATTTCACTTATCTTTTATAATAGGGGGTTTTGGGGGAAATGTCAAGAAAAATTTGTTGTAGAGTTTTATTCCAAAACCAGAGCCCGTAGTTTCCCATTCGGAACCGCTTCCGCTTAGAAGAACACTCATAGCGGTGCCTGAGGGCAAACTACGCCCTCTAGGCACCGATGGTGTTCTAAATTCCTCATCGGGAAACTACGGGCTCTGGTTTCGAATTAAGACTACAACTAAATTAGTTACAAAAGATAAACTTCATTTTACTATTTACCATATTTCTCTGCCATCTCTCTGGTCCGTTCCCCGATTTTCTCCCGCAGGTTTATAGGTTCAAGAATCTCCACGTTGGTATTGTATTGCATCGCCCACAAAAACATTGCATCTTCACTACAGCACAGCGATACCGTATACCAATCCTTTTCTTCGGACAATACAGAAAAATCTGTTCCAAACCAGTCCACCAGATCATTAAAAATGCTCTTTTTGGCTTTCATTAAAATTCTGCTGCCTTCTCCTCCAAACAGATACATATGTTCTGCCATATGTTTGGGAAGATTGATTCCTTTTTGCAACCCTTTGACACACTTCATCGGTTTTCTTGCCTCATCTGATATCACAATATCGGTAATCCGATCCACCCGGCAATGTGCCACATTGTCATAGTTATCGTAATTTCCAAGGAGATAATAACGTCCATTATTAATGATCAGTTGATACGGATTCATTATGTATCGCTTTTCCCGCCTTGGACGCAATTTGAAGTCTGTATCATAATCATTGTAAATAAAACTGATTTTCTTTTCGTTTTCTATCGCATCCTCTATTACACCGATCACATACATCAACTGCTTATTATCCACCTTGTGCAGTTCCGGCAAATAAGAAATATGTGTTAATTTAGGCTCAAAATATTTACTCGATTGCTTTTTTAGCTTCTCGATCAAATCTTTCGCCTGAGCACCGGAAATTCCTTTTGAGAATAAAACGGCATCAATAAGGAATCGGAGCTCGGAGTCTTCAAACTCCCGCTCCATCAGATAATACCCTTTTTCCATGGAAATTTCATAGCCAAATTCCTGCAGATATTCCAAATTATTTTCACAGACCGCCGGTCACATTCCATCCCATAATCTCTTTTGAGTATGCGAAGAATTTGCTGCTGCGTCAGGTGATGATTTTCATCGGAATGCTCTTTTAGGATATCTAAAATGAGCATATTAAGCATCTTTTTATTTGCTGTCGCGTACATGGTTTATTTCCTCTTTTAAATGGTCAAAACATTTCTTCTTGTCCTCTCGGGTAACTCTTGCCTTTGGATGGTACACAGGAACTAATTTTCTACCACCAAGTTGTCCTAGTCTTGTTTTAGTATTTAAGTAATTATATACCGTCATTCCAACCGGAACAATAATATCCGGCTTAAACGCTTCAACCTCTTTCAAAAATATATCTTTAAAAACCGGATTAACCAAATCTTTTTTATTCATAGATCCCAGTGATACAAATGCCTCTTTGTTTCTAGCAGTAATCTCATATCGGAATAAATTTGTCGTATATACATTTTTCATTTTGTAGTTATACATAAATGAAACGATCATCTGACCATAAGATTTTGATCCTGTAAGCATGTCCTCACTTTTACAATTATCTATATCCAAATCTTTTGATCTCCACAGATGTTTACACAAAAACTCTTTCGGTTCTTTTTTAAATAAAGCCTCCAAGTTTTCATCATATCCAAAACAATCCTTCAAATTATTAGCCGGCGAATCAAACACAAACATCACTCTTGGTTCTTCATCAAATTTCTTTAAAAATTCCTTAAACTCACTTTCATCTTTTTTATGATTTAGATTATAAACCTCCAGCAAATCCAATCCATGATTTCCATTGGAAATGATACCGCATCTAAGTTCTGTATCCTTTAAGGTTTTGTCTAATTCTTCTTTCACAGTTAATATTGGTTTTAGATTAGATATATTATCAGCCATTTCTAATTTCGCATAAACTTTACCATTCTGATCCGTTTCAAATTTATGATATATCCCTTTCTCTATATCATAGCACTCATACAGCCCACCAAAATTAAAATCATTCATTATTTTACGACTTTCTTCTGCATTCATTTCAATCCTCTCCTTTTCTTCAAAAATAAATTTTACAATTATTGTATCTCATTTTCAAGCAGATTTCTCGGTAGTTTCCCCTTGTAAATCTACAATTTCTACTCCCTCGAATAATACTCCTTCCCCGTTTCCAAACATATTCCGGCGAGACGTCCGTTATGTGAACAGGCACCACAATCCAAGGCAATATGATTATATTTGCGATAAATATAACCGGGTCTGTCATTTCCAAGAATTGTCTGTGTTGGTGTATGCCCTGTGATCACGATTTTATCTTCGTAGTAGGGTATCTCATAATCGGTGCGCGTCCATAGCAGATCATCAATGGTATACTCTTCGATCGGCTTTTTATAATAAAAATCATTCAAGCCGGCATGAACCAGAAGATATTTTTGTCCCTGGATTTCCAATTCCGCATATGCTTCAAAATCGCCTATAAAATCAAGCACTTCCTGACGCTCTTCCTTCGACAATTTACAAAATTGATCCATCGTCGTTTTTCCTCCGTTGCGAAGCCAGTCAAGCAGTATCGTTACCTGATTTTCATCAAGCGTTTGGATAAACTCTTCCGTTATTTCATTTGACATAAGTTTCAGACTTTCCAGTGCCATCCATTCATGATTTCCTGCGATACATACACAATTTGGCAGCGTCATCAGATACTGCAATGCTTTGATGGGATCCGGTCCACGGTCCACGACATCCCCCATCACATACAGTTCGTCATTTTCATTGAATTTCATCTTTTCCAGCAGGACTTTCAGCTGTTCCAATTGTCCATGAATATCACCGATTACATATGTCGCCATTTTAGCTCCTTTCTGCGTTTTCATTTATTCCTGTAACTTTTGCAAAAAATCCATTATCTCTCTGTTAAAATAATTTTCTTTTCCGGCAAAATGATGATCCGCGCCTTCACAAATAGCATAATGTAAAACATCCGAACGTATAAGATCCAACAATTCAATATAGCGGACAGACGGGTCGCGTTCCCCATAAAGCATACGTACCCTTTTTCCACAAAACGCTTCTATTCCTTTGCGGGTTTTGTACCAGTTTATCATAAGAGGACCATTGATCAAAAGCATCCCCTTTATCCGGGATTCTCGATATCCTTGCTGCGCGCCCACCAGTGCTCCATTTGAAACACCTATAAAATATATATCGTCAAGTTGCTGTTGTTGATTAATAAACGCTATCTCTTCCGACAGATCACTTTCCCGCTCAGGCGGGTTTGCAGAAACACAGACGGAATAACCAAATCGATCATTTATCGCATGGGAAATCCGCACATATTTATCCTGATATCCATAAATACTCCCCCCTCGTCCTGTCTTTATAAATACAAGCGTTTTACTGCCATGTATAAAGCCATATTGAGTTTGTATTTCCTTATCGTATTTCATCGTATTCCTCCTAACTCAAATACTTACTGTGAATTTATTTCCGAAATATCTTTTGCCACAAAATTTACATTAGCGCAAATTGTTTATATACATCTATGTCCGGCGATCTATCTCATCTTATTCATTACTGTTTGGATTCTGCAACGTTTGGCAGGATGTTGGCTTTTGGGCGCACATTCGCTTTTTAGTGAGGACTGACCGATCATCCGTAAAATATTATAGGCCGGTATCGTTAATTCGAGTACGAGTTCATTGGTCTCAAACTTACCGGATGGAAGCCTTTCTACATCCATATCCGTTTTGATCTCACTGTGATATTGTTCGCATTCACTATGAGCATGATACCCCTTTATAATATCGTCATCATTCCAGTCAAGATTTGTCCAAAATGTATTACATTCAATATCAGGCATGATCAGAAGCTGGCCGTTTTTATCCATGGTGCGTTCTATTACTTTATACACGATCCGCGTGGTGACCGTTTTACTGTTTCCTTCGACATCTGTATAATTAACGGCTTTCCATAAGGAACCAACATATATGGTTTTTCCGTCACGTGGATGGCAGATATCTTTGCAGCATTCCTTTACTTTATCAAGCCATTCCTGTTTAGATTCACCGCGGCGAAGATTGTTTTTCACGATAAACCGCGAACCATCCTCTATAAGAATGCCGAGATTTTCGGCGGCATCATTGGTGCATAACCAAAATAACCTTTATAATTGTATAAAACGCCTTCTTTATAAGTCTTTGAATTATCCAGTGGGGTAACATCAAGGTCAACGGGAACGAACTCTTCTGAAATTGGGGTCGGTTCCATGTTATAGGTATGAAACATTTCAACATTGACATCAAGGAGATTCCTTCTAAGAGAAGAACCGATATCATCCATTCTCTGACGCAGTGTTTCGGCAGATGGAATAGTGCTTGTGATTCCAAGTGCACGTTCATAGTAACCGGGATCCTCTAACATTTTGCGGATATCTTCGTAAGCGGTTTTTCCCTGGCAAAGCAAACCGATATAAGAAAGAAGGATGTCACCGTTTTTAATCTGACTTTGAGAACGTTTTCCATCTACTTTCATTGTATTACATTTTTTAATAAAGCGGCTTTTTCCAAGCAGTTGTCCGACAAGAAAAAGGCTGCTTGGAGTGATAGGACGCTCCTCTGAAAGTTGAATAATTTTTTCAAACGCATCCATAGTTTTCATCCTCCTGTTTGTCTGAATTGTTTTTTGATGATCTCATAATACCAGAGAGTAATGTACGTTTTTTTGCACATTATATCAAGCAGAAATTAGCATTGCCATAAACAGATTATCATTGTATAATAATATCAAATCATCCATTCGAAGGAGGCAAAATCATGAAAAAGTTTTTATCAATTGCACTTATTTTCACCTTAGTTTTTAGCACTTTAGCGATTGTCCCATCCACGCCATCGCAGGCTGCGACAAAAGAAATCCTTATCGCACGTTTAAGCGGCAGCACCTTGACTTGCCACAAATCAACTTTTAATACCAATTTAAAAGGAAACAAAGACTGGCAATGGGAAAATATCGTAGGCTACGGAAAGAAACTTTCTTACAAAGTTTCACCAAAATGCAAATTTTATACGTTAAGTGCGGACAGCGTCACACTCAGCAAAGTAAGCCGCTGTACTTTTAAGAAAAAGTTGTATGACTATTCAAAACAAAGAGAAAATGGTGTTACTTATTATTGGGGAACCGCCGCAAAGATTACGATCAAGGGCGGAAAAGTAGTGAAAATCCAGCAAGTATATCAGGCTTAATTTTTAAAATACGTGTACATCAAAAATAGTGAAGGAGAGATTTATTATATGTTTTCGGTCACCCAAAGATTAGAAATGATTTCACGACCACAAAAATACATTTCACACGATTTATTCATTGAAGAGGAATATCTTGATAATTTTACTCCTGTTACTATTCCAACCGAGTATGCAGCAATACAGGGAATGGTAGTCGATTACATGACACGTTATATGTTATCAAATGATAAGCTCTCCGCATTTGATATTTCATTAAAAGGGGCAAATCAAATAGATTATTTTTACAAAAATAAAACTCGTTTGGAATATAACCATGCCCTTTCGCTAATTAATCAAATTACAGGCTTGGATGATATGTCAATTTTCTCAGCTTGTCAAATTGTTGGATATGATGTCGGATATCGTAGAGGAGGCAATTACTTTCGCGGTGTTGATTGGATAAAACCTTCCCAAGAGATAATTAATAATATTAGAATAATGATAAACAGATGCCTAGCTTTTATGAAAAAAGTTGGTCCCGTTGTGTTAGATGGATTTACTTTTGATGGAGGATATACAACACTGGTTAGTTCTGGCGACGGAGATTATCTAACAAATGATATGTTGATTGATTTTAAAGTTACAAAAACATCTTATTCTTCAAAATGGGGATTGCAATTATTAATGTACTACTTATTGGGAATACATTCCAAATATCAACAGTTTGAGACTGTTAAATATCTATGCATATTTAATCCATTTATTAACAAAAGTTATATCATTAGTATTAATAATATCAGCGATAAAACGAAATACTTAGTATCAAACAAAGTATTAGGCTATAAAATGAAAAACGACTACACTTCTTGTAAACAAGAAAACTATACAGACGATGAAATTTTTTCTTCTTGGAAGATGGTCAACGGTTCAGATTTACAAGTTATTTTAGCTATTGCTGAAAATAATAAACAAACCAATTTTGATATTGCTAAATATGCAGATGGCATACATAAAATTACTATTGCCGATTACTGGACATATTTACGTAATATTGATGATTCATATAGAAACAAAATACGTCCATCATTTTCTTATATAGATTATATTATAATGATCAAAAAAAAGGATTATACAATGTTCTTCTGTGTAAATACAACTGGCAATATATGCATACTTAATGGTGCCCAAAAAGTAAAAGCCAATTATAAACCAGAATACTATTTTATTGAATTAGAACACTATATTTCAAACGTTATGTCGCGATTTTCAAAATATTGGGATACCATATATTCCCTTGCTAGCAATTTAAAAGAGTTAAAACCAGATAACGAAGTAATTAAGAACATATATTATAAACAATATCTTCATAATTACGCCAAAGAAGATTCCCTATCATTTCAAGAATTTCTAAAAGAATTTGAAAATACTTTTAAAATAGAAGGAACTGTTCGGGGATGTATTATTGATATTGATTACTTTAATCACATTTACATAAATCCTGTTGACGGAACTATATTACCATATTGGGCGACTTCAAAAGGCAAAAAATTTTCATATAAAAATATTATTGAATTAGTTAAACACAGACGACCTGAATTTTATTTGCCCTTAAAAAACTTTATCGATTCACATCAAAATTCCTCACTAATTATGCAATCAAATAATGAGGCGACAATTTTAATAGATAGAAAATATATTGATAACATTGATTTTTTAAAAGAAAACAAAGATAATATGTATGAATTATCAAACTATTTAAAAAACTTGCAATACATTTATACAAATAAAATGATCAGAAAGTGGGATGATATATTATTTGATGAAGATAATACGCAATTAAAATCAAATTATATTAACAAAAAAAAATACAACTCCAAAAGCCACTATATTGGTAAAAAAAAGAAACAAAAAAATGGCAAATATGCTACTATAACTGGTTATCGTAACTATAGTGATATGGATGTTGTTTTTGATGATGGCGCTATTATGGAGCATGTTGTTCTTCATCATTGGAAAAACGGGGATTTGGGAAATTGTTGAAAAAGATTTAAGCCTTTTTAACAATCAATTTACGGAGAACAACTACCACATATTTACTAAATCGTTGCCAAACTTATCATTATCTTTCATTATAAAACCAGGTAATCGCCGCCTGCGCTTCTTCCGACTCATGTTTTTTACGAAACCGCTCGCGGTCTTCTAGGATAGCAAGCATTTCATCGACCACCATTTCTTCCGTTGGAGCGCTGAGCCGGTACAGATAGCCTAGCATCCGTGTCGCCGTATAGTCCGTATTCATATGCGTAAATGCAATCTCCCGGCTCAGGTTCTCATCAAATCCTTTTTGTAAAAGAAGCCGGTACACTTCTTTGCTCATTTCCGATGCCATTTTACCCTTCCTTTCACCACGCCGTTCCGTCAGAAAAACATCCCTTGGGATTTCTGCCACCGAGAGCAAATTTCTTTTTCTCCGGAATCGTATTTTTCCAGCCCAAATAGAAGGCTGTCACGCGGTCCACCTGGTTGACAATTTTGTATTTTAATGTTTTCCCACTTTTTGTAAATGTCGAAAACATAATATCATTGGGATATTTCTTTCCAACATGACGAACCAACGCCGAACTGATTCCATCCGTAATCGAAGTCATATACAAATCTCTGGCTCCAAACAAATGTAAAATCTCATGTGCATATGTCGCCGCGCCCTCTGCCTCTTTCTCATATTTTGAAAAAAGAGCACACATTTCATAAAAATTCTTTTTGCCATCTTCCATATAATGTACCGAGGTCGAACTCACACCGGATTTATTGATAAATAGCAAAAAACCAATGCTTCCTGTGTCATATTTTTCGCGTATTTCATCCACATTAATACACTGTTCAATACGTGTCTGCATCTGGTCGCTGAAACGATTTAATCTTTTCTCGGAATCGTCTAATTTAATCTTTGTTTTCACTTCATACTGCAAGTCAGGATTTGCATAAGAATCTGCCACCAATGTCACATTTTTCTTATACCTCTTCCCCTGTCGTTGGATAAATGCTGCTGCCACTTTGAGTTTCCGATTGACATCCTTTTTTTGTTTTTCATTCCACTTGCTGTCGGCATCCTCCACAAAGATACTGACCAGCACCGATTTTCCGATCAGGACGCCGGCACTTCCTGTCTTTTGTGTTTTCCACTGTGCCGTCGTTTTGGCCGCCTGTAAAGTTGGCGTCATTGTTTGCCATAATGTTCCCATAAGCAGACTTATAAGCAGTGCAGCTGACAATATTTTCCTACCCATACTATTTTCCCCCACTCACTACATTTCGTGAAATTCCCTGCAAATAGCAGCGAATATTTTCGCAGACTTCATCCGCACATCGTTTTCTCGCCTCACACGTCGCCCACGCAATATGCGGCGTGATGATAAGTTTTGACGAATCCTGTATGTTCAGCAGCAGATCTCCTTCTTCCATCGGCTCCTTTTCTAAGACATCCAGTCCGGCTGCCGCAATTTCATCGTTTTGCAATGCTTCTGCCAATGCTTTTTGATCGACGATCGGACCTCGTCCGAGATTCAGAAGCACCGCTGTGTTCTTCATTTTCCGAAGCGCCTTGGCATCCACTAATTTTTCCGTCACCGGTGTAAGTGGCGCATGAATTGAAACAATGTCTGCCTGCTCCAGAAATTCATCCCACGTCACACGTTGATATTTCGGATGGTCGTGCTTTCCTGAAGTGGAATAGTAAATGACTTTGCAGCCAAATGTCTCCGCGATCTCTGCCACCTTTTCTCCAATCGCGCCCATTCCGATGATGCCGTAAACTTTTCCATCCAGCTCATGAAACGGTTTCGCAAAGTGGGAAAACACGTCACTTTTTGCATACGTTCCGCTTTTGACAAATCGGTCATAATACGCCAGTTTTTCATACACATAAAACAACAGTGCAAAGGTGTGCTGCGCCACCGACATGGTCGAATACCCTTTTACATTTGTCACCACAATTCCGCGGCTTTCCACATAAGGCATGTCCACAATATTGGTTCCGGTCGCCGTCACACAGACCAACTTTACATTTTTTGCCTCTTTCAACAATTCCTCATTCGCGGGAATTTTATTAACAATGATAATATCCGCATCTTCAATCCGCTTTGCATTTTCTGCCGGTTCGGATGCCGGATATTTTACTACCTCGCCAAGTTTGTCAAATTCTGACAAATCTACATCTTTTCCTAATGTATCTGCTTCCATAAAAACGATTTTCATAGGTTTGTACCTCCTGGTTCCCTGCTAGATTAACATTTGCTTTAACCCTAACATCATTTTATATGGTAATGTAGGAAACGTCAAATGCTTTTTCTTTTTTGACGTGTACCGCCACCCTTTCTCAACGGCGAAGGGGCCGTTCCGCACACGCCACAACCTTGCTTTTCCTTTTTTAACGTGTACCGACACCCTCTCTCAACGGCAAAGGGGCCGCTCCGCACACGCCACAACCTTGCTTTTCCTTTTTGGCGTGTGCCAGACTTCTCTTGAACCAGCGAACGAGCCGTTCCCCACACGCCACATCCTTACTTTTCCCTTTTGGCGTGTGCCAGCCTTCTCTTGAACCAGCGAACGAGCCGTTCCGCACACGCCACAACCTTGCTTTTTCTTTTTTGGCGTGTGCCAGCCTTCTCTTGAACCAGCGAACGAGCCGTTCCGCACACGCCACATCCTTGCTTTTTCTTTTTTGGCGTGTACCGCCGCTCTCTCGCAACGGCGAAGGGGCCGCTCCGCACACGCCATTCCACTCATTTCTTGAAAACATTCCCTATCAGCTTATCAACCGCCTTCGTATTCATTGGGTTGTCAAGCGATTCAAAGGTGTATATAATATTATCGCCCTGATAATATCCATTTTGCGTATAATGATTTATCTTCGATAATGTCTTTCGGCTATATTCTGAGTCCCCCATCATGCCAAAGTGCTCCCAGATAATTTCTTTTCGCTGCCATATATCAAGACAGCAAAAATCCGGATAAACCATTCCGAAACCCTTCAAATAAATTGGACGTTCATAATGATATGGAATATTTTGTAAAAACAATTTGTCAGCTATAATCTTCTCCGACTTTGACCGTACTCTTTCGCCGCGTTCGGTATAGATTTCCTGACTTCCTTCTTCAAAATCTTTTCTTTCATAAGCAATCTTCTCCCAATCCTCGATATACTGTTTATCATTCATCAAAAACGACTCAATCAACTTCTTTCGAGCACATGGCAATTCGCCATACATATCATATAACTTGTCTACATCAAACTTACGTAAAAATGTATCAAGATATCCTAGATTAGAACAAACTTTATTTAGCAATTTCTTATCATAGTCCCTTTGGGCAAGCTGCTTCGCAAAGTCCCAATCCGATTTTCTCAGATATTTCCGAATGCCATCTTTTTTTACATAGTACTGCTGAACTCCACGACAGTTTTTACTATGTAGTACTCCTTCCGGTGCCTTCCGAAGATTCTCTTCCAACTTCATTTTCAACTCTGCAAGCCATTCGCCAATCTCTTCCAAATTTTGAATTGTAATCCTATTTTCCATTCAATATCCCCCTTTGTATTTTTTCATCTCTGGATTTTTTGATTTGAAATAAATCAGAAAAATAGATATATTGGTTATTATACCATGTAAATAAAAAAGCGCAAGTACAATTCACATTAAAAATATAAACATTTTTACTTTATTTTCTTAAAAAAATAAATTTGTTATTGAAAAAAATTTACTTTCTTCGTATAATAGAAGATGGATAAAAACGTTAATACTACTTACCATATAGGAGGTTATCATGGAAAGTTACCAGAACTTAAGTAAAGAGCAACTGCTGGCACTCAAATCCGAGTTAGAAGCCAGCTACGAAGAAAAGAAGGCATTAAATCTGCAATTGGATATGTCACGTGGAAAGCCTAGTCCAAGCCAGCTTGATGTATCCCTTGGCTTGATGGATGCATTGAATTCAAACTCTGTATTGAAATCCGAAGACGGTACAGACTGCCGCAATTATGGTGTATTGGATGGGATCCCGGAAGCTAAGAAATTGATGGCTGATATGATGGGAACCACCGCAGACCACATCATTATCTTTGGAAATGCAAGTCTTACCATTATGTATGATTCGATTTCCCGCTCTTACACTCACGGAGTTCTGGGCAGCACACCATGGTGCAAATTAGACAAGGTCAAATTTCTTTGCCCGGTTCCCGGATATGACAGACATTTCGCCATCACCGAGCGTTTCGGCATCGAAATGATCAATGTTCCAATGACGCAGGATGGTCCGGACATGGACATGGTTGAAGAACTTGTTGCAAATGACGACAGTATCAAGGGAATCTGGTGTGTTCCAAAATATTCCAATCCGCAGGGTTACTGCTACAGTGATGAGACAGTTCGCCGCTTTGCCAATCTGAAACCGGCAGCAAAAGATTTCCGTATTTACTGGGACAATGCATATGTCATTCATCATTTGTACGAGGACAATCAGGTTGAGATTCCGGATATCATCAACGAATGTGAAAAAGCCGGCAATCCAAACCTTGTTTATGAATTTGCTTCTACTTCAAAAGTAAGTTTTCCTGGTTCCGGTATCGCCGCAATGGCAGCTTCTGCGGAAAACCTTGCTGATGTCAAGAAACAGATGACAATTCAGACAATCGGTTATGACAAACTGAATCAGCTTCGCCATGTGGCTTATTTCAAAAACATTGACGGTTTAAAAGCGCATATGAAAAAACACGCGGATGCGATGCGTCCAAAATTCGAGGCTGTTTTGAAAGTGCTTGACGAAGAACTTACCGGTGCTGAGATTGGAAGCTGGGTAAAACCTCTCGGCGGTTATTTCATTTCGTTTGACGCGATGGAAGGATGTGCCAAAAAGATTGTTGCCAAATGTAAAGAAGCCGGTGTTACATTGACAAATGCCGGTGCCACATTCCCATATGGCAAAGATCCGAAAGACAGCAATATCCGTATCGCCCCATCGTTCCCTACTCCGGAGGAAATGGCCGTTGCTACTGATCTGTTTGTACTTTGTGTAAAACTTGTCAGTGTGGAAAAATTGTTGGAGAATAAATAGAAAAATGATAAGGCAGGTATTCTATTGTAAATATCTGCCTTTTTTGTATTGAAATCAAAATTATTTTATTATATACTATAGTTATATTTAAAATTTTACCTTTGTTAGCATGTCAGGCTGTTATTTACAGCACTTATTAACGGAGGTTATGACTATGAACAAAAATCAACAAAAAATGAAAGCAACACTTGAAGCATTGAACATTATGATTCAACATGCTTCCGAAGGACCCTCTGGCTTTTGGACAGAAGATCATGAAGGTTGTGGCAATCCTAAAATTTTTCCTGAATTTGAGGTTGGCCTAACCAAAGGTAATTTAGTACAAAAAGAACATCTGATCTGTCCCTGGAACACAAATATTTTATATGGACATCCTAAGGGCACTATTCAGACGGGATGTTACTATTCTTGTTCTATAGAAAAAGCTAGATATCTTTCAGAAAAAATGTTGCGGGATGTGCTCTTGCGTTTTCGAAAGCGCTTATTAAATGGTGCTTATGAAAATAAGAACCATATCGCGCCTTTGCTAACCACTTCAGAAATAAACTACATCGAAAAGCAGGTGAAACAAGCAGAAAAAAAAGCACAAGATAAAGAGGATAAAAAGCGTTCAACTCGTTTAAAAAAAGCTGCAGGTCTAATTAGAAAGTATCCTGAATATAAGGAAATTTTTTCTACTCATTACGGTGAAAATATAGTATTCATGGACTACGATGGATCGATTGATTTTAGTCCGCAGAGTTATCAAGATATTAAGGCGATGAGAGAGCTTTCCTATGACGAGTATATCGAGCTGCAAATTAACTCATTCCATAAAACAAAGGGGGCATTGGAACAATGTTATTATAATATTCCTTTGCATTTTAAAGGACACATCAAACATATAAATAGACAAAAAGGGTATCTTTGTATTGATCACCTCACAGCCGATGGGATGTTTGCAGATGGTGAATGCTTTACCCTTAAGGAGGAACATGTTTGGATGGAACTTTCCGGTTTTGAAAAGTATACTGTAGGCGACTACGTTTCGTTTTGGGCAGAACCCTATCGCTATGTTAAAACAAGCCATGGAAAGCAGCTTGATTTTGGCCTCAAAAACCTTCTGAAATAAAAAAAATCACTCCTTCGACGAAAAAGAAGAAACAATGATTTCAGATATTATCTCTTATTGTAAAAAACAGCCACATGTTAAACATGTGGCTGTTTTTTACATTTATTTCCAACACTCATCAATCCTCAAACGGCCGGATCCGATATCTCACGCCCAAAGAATCACAGATTTTCTGGCATTCCTGCTCTTCTTCCTTCGTAATCGTCGTTTCCACCGTCGTCATGACAACTTCCGGGACATACTTTGTCGCTTCTTTTGCAAAATCAAGCATTGCCTGAAAGGATTCAATCCCAAATTTGTTGCGGGTCAATTTGTAATATTCTTCCGCATTTGGCGTGTTCAGACTGATTGATACCGTATCAATTTTGCCCTGCAAAAGCGGTGTGATATCTTTTCCGTGAATCAGGCTGCCAAGTCCGTTCGTATTGATGCGGATTTTCTTACCGAATTTATTTTTGGCAAATTCTGCCACTTCAAGTAAGTCATCCAAACGCTCTGTGGGCTCGCCGAAACCGCAAAATACAATATCTTTGTATGTGTCCGGTGGAAATTTGTCAAATTCTTTTTCCACTTCTTCCACCGTCGGCTCGCGGTCCAGCCACAGACTTCCGGATTGCTCAATCTCTTCGTGCGTCTGGCGCAGACAAAAGGTGCACGCACATGGACATTTATTCGTAAGATTAACATACAAATTTCCGTATGCCGGATATAAAATCGTCATCATAATAATTGCCTCTTTTCTCCTACATAGATTTCATCAAATTTACCATCTCAATGGCTGTAGTAGCTGCATCGTAGCCTTTATTTCCGGCTTTTGTGCCGGCACGCTCTACCGCCTGCTCGATATTGTCTGTGGTAAGGACACCAAAGATCGTAGGTACGCCTGTATTTAAGCCAACCGTTGCGATTCCTTTGCTGACTTCCGCACAAACATAATCATAATGAGAGGTCGAACCCTTGATTACGGCACCAAGACAGATAATCGCATCGTATTTTCCGGATTCTGCCATTTTCTGTGCTGTCATTGGGATTTCAAATGCACCCGGTACCCAGGCAAGATCCACATTGTTCTCCGTATCTACTTCGTGACGGCGAAGGGCATCTTCTGCTCCTCCGACAAGTTTCGACACGATAAATTCATTGAATCGCGCTGCCACGATACCAATTTTCATTCCTGTTCCTACTACATTTCCTTCTAATACTCTCATGATTTTTCCTCCATTTCTTGCCTTATTCCGGCTTTTTATAATTTGTCATATGCTGCATTTTTTCCTGCTTTGTAAGCAAATATTTGAAATCTTCCCGTTTGGGAGCGATCTTTCAATCCGGCTTTTTATAATTTGTCATATGCTGCATTTTTTCCTGCTTTGTAAGCAAATATTTGAAATCTTCCCGTTTGGGAGCGATCTGAATCGGGACACGCTCAACGATATGAATGCCATAGCCGTTCAGCCCCGCGATTTTTGTTGGATTATTGGTCAGCAGGCGAAGTTCCCGTACACCGAGGTCGTACAAAATCTGCGCCCCGGTTCCATACTCACGAAGATCCGGTGCAAAACCAAGTTTTACATTGGCCTCGACAGTATCGTACCCTTGCTCCTGCAATTCATACGCTTTTAATTTATTGATCAAACCGATGCCACGGCCTTCCTGACGCATGTAGAGAAGCACACCGCGTCCCTCTTTCGCGATCATCTTCAATGCATTTTCCAGCTGCTCCCCGCAGTCACAACGGTTCGATCCAAACACATCGCCGGTCAGACATTCCGAATGCACACGGCAAAGTACCGGTTTTCCGTCCGTGATGTCGCCCATCGTAAGTGCGACATGGTGCTCACCATTTAATTTATTGACATAGCCGTGAATGCGAAATTCTCCATATTTCGTCGGCAGTTTTGCATTGGCTTTTTCCTCTACCAAAAGTTCGTGCTCCAGACGGCGTTTGATAATTTCTTCCACCGTAATCACGGTATAGCCGTGTTCTTTGGCAAACTCCAGCAATTCCGTCGTTCGCATCATCGTTCCATCTTCGCGCATGATCTCACAGCAAAGTCCACATTCTTTCAAGCCGGCAAGTTTCATAAGATCTACCGTCGCCTCTGTGTGCCCCGCGCGTTTCAGCACACCACCTTCGCGTGCCTGCAATGGGAACATATGGCCCGGTCTGCGGAAATCTTCCGGTTTCACGCCATCTTCCACGGTTTTCATCGCCGTAAGAGATCTCTCAAATGCGGAAATTCCGGTTGTGGTATCGACATGGTCGATGGACACCGTAAATGCGGTCGTGTGGTTATCCGTATTTACTTCCACCATTTGCTCTAAGTCCAATTTTTTACAATATTCTGCACTCATCGGCATACAGATCAGTCCTTTGGCAAGGCTCGCCATCGCATTGACATTTTCCGGCGTCGCATGCTCTGCTGCACAGATCAGATCTCCTTCGTTTTCACGGTCGGGATCATCAATGACCAGGATCAGTTTACCCTGTTTCAAATCTTCAAGCGCCTGATCTAATTTTCCAAATTGTTCTGACATAATTGTCTCCTTTCCGGATCAAAATCCGTTTTCCAATAAAAATTCTCTCGTCATGGTACTTTTTTTAGGTTCTTCCTTTTTAGCACCACAGAGGCGTTCTACATATTTTCCAATAATATCGCATTCCAGATTTACGACATCCGAGACTTTTCTTTCGGAAAGCGTCGTCTCTCCCTGCGTGTGCGGGATAATGGACACCGAGAAATCTTTCCCGCTGACTCTGGCTACCGTCAAACTGATTCCATCGATGGCAATTGAGCCCTTTTCCACGATATAACGAAGAAGCTCCTCGCCCGCCGAAATCCGGTACCAGACTGCGGTCTCGTCTTTGGTAATTTCTTCCACAATCCCGGTCCCGTCGATGTGTCCTGCTACGATATGTCCGCCAAAACGTCCATCCGCCAGCATCGCCCGCTCCAGATTTACATGGCTTCCTTTTTTCAATCCTGCCAGCGAACTCCGCTCCAGCGTCTCCGCCATCACATCCGCTGTATATCCATTGGCATGCATGCTCGTCACCGTCAGACACACGCCATTGACGGCGATACTGTCACCGATTTTCGTTCCATCGAGCACTTTCTTACACTGAATTGACAGGACAGCGGACTGTACACCTTTTTGTATCTGCTCGATACTGCCAATTTCTTCAATAATTCCGGTAAACACTACTTTCACCTCATTTCACCACATCGCCACGGATACAATAATCCGCGCCAAGATGGAGTATTTCCTGATTTTGTAATACGACGGCATCTTTCATTTTTTCAATGCCGTCTCCGCCAACCGGCGGCAAAGCATTCTTTCCGCCGATCAATTTCGGGGCGATATAGGCATACACACGATTGACAAGTCCTGTTTGCAATAAGGAACCGTGGATGTTTCCTCCGCCTTCCACTAAAATGCTGTCTATCTTTTTTCCGCCCAATGTGCGAATCAATTTTTCCAAATCCACATGACCGTTCTTTTCGGAAATCTGCAACAATTCTACTCCTGTAGATTCCAGTTTTTTCTTGGTTTCTTCCTCTGCGTCCGTGTACGCAGCGATGGTTCTTATCTTTCCCGCCGTTTTCACAATCCGGCTATCCATCGGCAGACGCAGATGCGAATCGCAGATCACTCGGATTGGATCCACGCCTTCTTCCGTCCGACAGTTAAGCAATGGATCATCTGCCAAAACGGTATCAATGCCGGCTAAAATCGCCGAATATTTTTTTCGCAAAAAATGTACATGCTCTCTTGCTTTTTCGCCGGTAACCCACTTCGAATCCCCGTTCGCACTGGCAATTTTTCCATCCAATGTCATCGCGTACTTCATCGCCACATATGGAAGCCCTGTTGTAATATAATGAAAGAATATTTCATTTAATTCCAGACATTCTTGTTCCAATATACCGGTAATGACTTCGATTCCGTGTTCCCGCAGAATCTTTATTCCACCGCCGTCCACTTTAGGATTCGGATCCAGCGCTCCGACAAATACGCGCCCAATCTTTCTTTCTATAATGATGTCAGTGCAGGGAGGCGTTTTCCCCTGATGACAGCACGGCTCCAGCGTAACATAGAGGTCTGCACCTGTCAGATCTTCTTTGCATCGTGTAAGAGCATTTCTTTCTGCATGAAATTCCCCATATCTTTCATGGCAGCCACTCGCCACCAATTTTCCATTTTTTACCACCACGCAGCCAACCATTGGATTGAGAGACGTATGACCCATAGCTGTTTTTGCCAGGTCCAGCGCCTGCTGCATATATTGTTCTGCTTCTGTCATCCGGATTCTCCTTTCTGCCGGCACGACGACGGGTTCCCCAAACAACAAGGCACGCACTCTTCGCGCCTTCGGCGCTCATCATCGTGACAGTCGTCACATATTCGATAAGCTCGCCTCAAACAACGAGGCACGCACTCTTCGCGCCTTCGGCGCTCATCGTCGTGACAGTCGTCACATATTCGATAAAATTTTCGCGATGTTTCGTGCAAGCACGACATCTCAAAATTTTACCGAATGCGTGCCTCGTTGTTTGCACGCAAAAGGACCCCTGTCGGGGTCCTGAAATTTACATATCACTATTGAGATATCTTCTTTCATCCAGACTATACTGTCGGCTTTGGAATTGCACCAAATCAGCGATGGCTCTGCCATCGGTCGCGGGCTGTTACCGCCGGTGAGGAATTACACCTCGCCCCGAAGATCATTTTTCGTGATTCATTATAGCACAATGCCGTTTGTCTTGTCAAACAAAATTCATTCTCTTTTCCTCATAACCTGTTTTTCTATTACTGAAAAAACACACTTATCAATGAGCATTCCTATCAAAATAATAACTATCATAACAAGCATAACTTGATTAATGTCAGCAAGATCTCTTCCCATAATCAGCGTCTGCCCTAAACCAAGCGACGTCGTCATGACCTCTCCTGCCATTAATGCACGCCAGGCAAATGACCACCCTTGCTTCAAACCGGAAATCAACTCCGGCAAACATGCCGGAAAAATCACATAGCGATACATCTGCTGCTTTTGCGCTCCCATTGTAAGCGCCGCTTTTTTATAAATAGACGGAACATTTCTTATCGCATTGTCAACGGAAATGGCTATACTAAATGCAGCCCCCATTACAACCACAAAAAGAATGGCCTCTGTAGATAATCCAAACCATAAAATTGAAAACGGAACCCAACAGACACTGGGAAGTGTTTGTATCCCAAGCACAACCGGTTTTAAATTCTTTTGCAAATACGTAAAATGATTCATCAATAAGCCAAGTAAAGTTCCAATAAGTACTGCTGCCACATATCCGGCAATTCCGCGAAGCAATGAATATCCCGCCGCCTGTAACAAACTTCCGTCTGATACCAATCGGATAAAACATTCCCCCACTCCCATAGGCGAAGGTACGGAATATGACTTAAAGACAGCAAAAACTTCCACACCAAACCAATACATCCCCTGCCACAATGCAATTAGTAAAACAATAAAAACAAACATTCCCATTCGCTTCACATCCTTTCTTGCACCGCAGACCGTTGCACTGCATCCAATAATGCATGACGTAATTCAACAAACTGCGGGTCATATACATAGCGGGGACGGGGAAGATCAACCGGAATAATGTCTGTTATATTTCCCTGATCTGCTGATAACACAACCACTCTTTCCGATAGATAAACTGCCTCTTCAACACTGTGTGTTACAAACAAAATGGTTTTTTTCGTTTCCATCCAGATACGCTGTAATTCTTCACGCAAAGAATTAGATGTTTGCTTATCCAAAGCAGAAAACGGCTCATCCATCAAAAGAATATCGGAATCCATCACAAGAGCTCTCGCAAGCGCAGTACGTTGCCGCATTCCCCCTGATATTTCGTGTATGTAGTAATCCTTGTATTGCTGCAAGTGAACCATATTTAGATAATATTCTGCCTTTTCACGCCGTTGCGCCAGCGGAATTTTAGCAAGTTTCATACCAAATTCTACGTTTTCCTGTACCGTCAGCCATGGAAACAGTCCATGCTCCTGAAACATGACCGTGCGGTCTGCCCCGGGTTTGGTAACCTCTCTGTCATCCAGACTTATTCTTCCTGAAGACGGTTGTTCCAATCCGGCTGCCAGATTTAAAAGTGTACTCTTTCCACATCCGGATTTTCCGACAATACACACAAATTCCCCCTTCCTTATTTCAAGATTTATATCCTTTAATGTAGCTGTTTTGTTATTTGAATAGGTTTTGCTAATGTTTGAAAATACCAAAGACATTGCTATTTTTCTTCCCCCTTCTCGATTTTGGCATACAGAAAATCCTGTTCCGGAATTTCACGAATAAATCCATGCTCTTTACTCAATTGCGCAAAAGCTTCTATCGCATCCGGATTGTAATCTGTCTGAAAAATAATTCGTCCAAATGCTTCCTTCATTATTTTTTCACTTAAAGATTTTCCTGTAGCATTGTTCAGTTCCTCATTTACTTTCGTCTTCGCATTTTCCGGATCTTCATTAATCTGACCGGTTATCCGGTTATGTTCTTCTAAAAACTTTGCAACAAGTTCCGGATTGCTTTCCATGAATTCTTTACGCACAACAACAACAGCCACATCGTATTGCCCCTCCAAATAAATCTGCTGATAATCGAGCACCATCTCCGCACCTTGTTCTAAAAGAGTTGCGCCCCATGGTTCCGGCACAAGTGCCGCATCGATATCTCCTCGCTGCATAATATTGGCTACATCCGCATTGGCAACAGCATTAACCGTCACATTTCCCCCTTCTGTCACCGGTTTCAGATTGTTATCCTTCAACAATTTCAGCAAACTCAAATGCTGTGTATTCCCGATTTGTGGTATAGCAACAGATTTTCCTGCCAGATTCTCGACTGACCGTATACCGGCCCCTTTTCGCTGAATCAAAACAGCACCACCCTTTGTTGCACCGGCTAATATCTGTACATCCCCTTGAGATTTTACATTTGCGCTCAGCGCCGGAACCGGACCAATATATCCAATATCGATATCACCGGCAAACAGCGCTTCCACCTCGGCGGGTCCGGCATTAAATGCAGTCCATTTTACGTTCACTCCGTCACCAACACTCTTTTCCAGACTTTTCTCGGATTTCATCAACAGTGCCTGTGCGTGCGTGACATTATTAAAATACCCTACACTAATTTGCTCTGACTTCTTATTTTCCTTTCCGCAAGCAGTCGCTGCCACAATAACAACAGCCAGAATCCCCCCTAAAATAAAACGTATTTTTCGTTTCATGGTTAAATATCCCCCTTGTTTTTTTATCATTGTACGGTATCTTTCTTACAATGATAATATATAATTTTGAAATCGTTTTCTATTGATTTTTTCCTTGTTTTATTGTAATATACAAATATTAGGAAATATTTTTTTGTTTTATTTTGCATGGTTTGAAAACGTTTTCATATAAAAAGTACTGTTTTTCTTTCCATACATTTAGAAAGGTTGATGATATGTCGATTAAAAAAATTGCTGAACTTGCAGGTACCTCTCCCGCAACCGTCTCAAGAGTGTTGTCCACCCCAGACCACCGTTGCCAGACTCCCGGTCTTTCCGAATCCATATGGCGTATTGCAAAAGAATTGCATTATCTTCCCAACACAGCTGCGCAGGAACTCCGAAAAGGAAACACTACCTGTCCCGCTCCTTTTTCAGTAGATATTTTTCTCACACGATTTGACTCGCTTGATAAAGATCCTTTTTTCCGCGAATTGTATGTTTATATTCAGGATGAACTTCAAAAAAATGGATGTCTGTTGGGAGAAATGCTCAGCACAGTGGATATTCTTCACGCAAATGCCGCTTCTTCTTCACACATAATTCCGTACAAAACGCCGCAATTAGTTGAAAACGAAAAAAACACCCATACCCCTGCTTATATTTCCCGCAAATCAAACACAGGACTTATTATTTTGGGAAAGTGTCCACCGGAATTAATCTCCTTTGCCAAAAAACGCTATTCTTATATCACCGGCATAGACCGCAACCCGACTAACTATGAATACGATGAAGTAATCTGCAGCGGAGAATCTGCTGCAAAAACCGCCGTCGAATACTTAATCTCGCTTGGGCATAAAAAAATCGCCTATATTGGCGACTGTACCTATGAATCCCGCTACATCGGTTATTATCAGGCGTTACTGAATCACCGGATTCCACTGGATTATAATTTTATCTATCCAAGTACGCAAACCGAATCCGAAGGGGTCCGGATAATGAACCAAATTTTAACTTCAAATAACCGTCCCACCGCGGTTTTCTGCGCCAATGACTGCACTGCGATCGGTGTATTAAAATCTATAAAGATGTCAAAAAAACGAGGATATCACCCTTCTGTCATATCCATTGATAATATCCGGGAATCTGAACGCACGTCCCCCCTGCTGACGACCATCAATATTCCCAAGAAGCAGATGGCACACCTCGCCTTAATGTTGTTATTGGACCAGAGAAAAGGAGAGCACAAAGAATGTGTCCGTATAGAGCTTCCCAGTCGTCTTATCAAACGTGACAGTTGTTCGTATTCTCCGTATTAACCTTGATTACGTAACTACGCTGTCACTATATCCATTTCTATTCAATCGGAATCGCAATCTTCACTTCAAATTTTTGCTCGCCCACATCTATAGTCATCATACCGTTGTATTTTTCCACAACCTTTTCCACCGACCAGATTCCCACACCATTACCAGTATGCTTCGAAGATTGAAACCGCCTTCCCCGCTTTCTGATCTCGCCTTCGTAATAATTCACAGACGAGATCAGGTACATCGCGCCTTCCTGCTTGCCATAAAATTCGATTTTTCGTTTTTCCCGGGCAAGTGTCCTTGATGCATCAATGGCATTTTCCAGCAAATTTCCGATAATAATACAAAATTCCACTTCGGGAACCGGTAAATTTTCGTCGGCAGAAACACGGATCACTGTTTTTATCTCACTCTGGTCTGCATTGTCCTCGTAATATTGCAGCAGTGCATTGATAACCGTATTTTTGCAAAACAACGTTCCTTGACTGCGTCCTTTTTTATGATATTCACTGAGATTTGCTACATATTCCGAAACTTTTTCTACTTTTCCCTCTTTGGCAAGTGTATCGATGGCATGCAGATGATGTCGGAAATCGTGGCGGATCCGACGATTGTACTCCACTGTCTCATTTACCTTTTCCATATGGCTGACCTGTATTTTCATCTGCTTTTCCATCGCCTCATACTGCTTTTGCAGCAATTCCGCCTGCTTTACATTTTGAAGAATCCGTCTCCACAACACAAAACCGCTGGCAAAGATCATAATGATCGTCGCCCACTCGGCAAACCATCCACCATAAATCGGTTCAAACTTCGAATAGATACGATCCCACATATAACTACAGGCGTAGAATAACGAACCTGTCAGCAGCGGAACCCCTTCTGTCTGCTGACGGTAAACTGAAATTACAGATCTTCCTACAAGATAAAATGCAATGACAATCTTATACCAGAATACAACAAAAGAAAAAACTACCTCCAGGCGCAGAGTAAGCCGGGCAGAAAAATTTCCGTATAAAAACACGATCACGCACATAACTGCAGCCAGCACTGCTATGCCATAACCTACTCCTTTTTCCATAATATGTCTGGTTTGTGTCAGACGGTTATGCAAAAGCACGATTAAAAATGTTATCACATACCCAGACATCAATTCAAGCGTGTACCACGGATGCACCTGACACTGCCAGAGATAATGAACCAGCGGATATCCCATAAACAAAATGCCACAAAAGGCGATTCCGGTAAAAATCATAACATTTTTTCTTTGTTCCTGCTCCTTAATAGAACTTCGAAACTTCACACAATAATACAATGTAAACAAAATATTGAGCGCACACAACACAGCAATTGTCGTATAAAAGATGATACGACGGTAAACGTGGTGAAGTACCACACTTTCTTCGCCCAATGCCAGTGGATATGTCATTCCGCTGTAATAATGGGATTCATCTCTCGTCTCCAGAAGCAGTGTACACTCACCTGCTGCCTCAAAGGAATAGATTTTCGTCTGAATCCCTTCCCGGTAATTTTTGTCATCCTCTCCGGGCTCCCCACATTGTCCGACAAGTTCGTCATTGACGTAAAACCGGTAAGCCGAGTATATTTCCGGAATCTCAATGGCATACCGCGTCTTTTCTGCTGCAAGATTCAGATGAATCACGTACGTTCCACATCCATGTGCCCCGCGATAGGGATTGTGGTTTGAATAATTATTCACTTCTCCAATCTTCACATATTCCATGTAAGCCCCCTTCGTATCCCCATTTTTCAGGTCCTCCGGCGTCAAAAGCACCCCATAATAGAACTCCCAGTTATCGTAAAGATACCGTATTCCCTCATTCGGATCATTTTTGTATTTATTGTCATTCCAGTATAAAAAGGTAAAAAAAGCGCAGGAAAAAAGTATCACAACACAAAATGTTATCTGTAATACTTTTCCCTGCCGCATAATGTCCTCCAGTCTTTCTAATTATTCTCTACGCTTCCGGTACCGTCGAATTCCGCCAATAGTACCTCCGGTAATTACCGCTGCAACTGCTGCCAAAGCCGTGTAAAAACTCCAACGATACATCTGTTTTCCCTGGGAATACACGGATTTACTCTGACCGGTCGTCTGAACCTCATAAGTCCCCGGTTCATTTATCTCAAATTCAGCAACCCCCTGATCTTCATGATATTCTGCCGTCGTCACAGTATCTCCCTGCTTGTTTGTCACTTTCAAAACTGCCTTCTTTCCCGTATCCGGGTAAGGAATCCGAACTTTCGATCCCGGTATTTTTTTAATTGCCGTGCCATCTGTTTTCGTAGCCTGAATAGAAATTTTTCCAGTTTTTGTATTTCTCACACGAAGATTGACTTTGGAATCTTCAGGTGAGACCTTGAGACTTTTAGAAGGAACGGATACCGTCACACCATGATCTGTCACTGTATATTCCCCTGTCGCCGGGGAAGCTTTTACCGTATCCTGTGTTTTCTTTCCTTCCGCCTTTACCTGCTCTGCATTTTCCGGTGTTTTCACATCCAGACGCGGCTTTTCTTCCTCTACATCACCGCCATCACGATTTCCTTCATAAGATTTGAACTGAACCATATCATTTTCTTTTTTCAATCGGAAATACTGCAGTTTTTTCTCTCCATCCGTCACATACATATAATAAAACTTGCCTTCCTGCAAATTTTCATTTTCCAGATAAAGAAATGGGTAGTCTTCCATATTATCAATCCAATATTTATTGGCCGAATACTCCTGAAATTCTGTCTGTTCTAACTCATTCTGTGACAATTCCCGCTGCGATTCGGCATAATAAACCTTAATCTCATTATCCCTTTCTCCAAGCCAGGAAAATACCGTATAACCGGGAAGCATTTCGCCTATTTTGTACAGAGCACCGGGATCATCTGCTACATAAACCTGAATTTCAACCATCTGATTTTCCTCTGCCAGAAAAAAAGACTCCTGCTGTTCGTTATTGATCTGCAGTTGAACTTTGGCTGAATACTCTCCGGCTTTGGTAAAATCTATTGCTGAAAGATCAATATCTTCCACTTCCAGCCCGACACCATCGTACAGATCAATTTCACTGTTCAATCCATAAGCTACCCCAAAAGCATTTACAATCTTCTGCTGCAGCTGTGCTGCTGCATCCTCGCTTTCTTCTTTCGACTGAACCGGGATAAGCCAGTTTCTTTTATAAACCATTTCTTCCGGAAAATAATCAATTTCCACCTTTTCTTCGTAAGCTGAACACAGCTGAAATTTTATGCCAAAAGAAGATTCACACTCCTCTGTAAAACTCAATCCTTCCGGTACCGCAAAATGTATCTGCACTTCCTGTTCTTCCGTGGATTCGACATCAAAAACACTCAGATCAAATTCTACCGAAAGGGGTACTTCCGTATACATCACTCCATTTTCCTCTACCCGGCAGGTAAAAAAATCATCGCATAATTCTTCCAAATATTCTTTTATCACTTCTTTGTCACAATTCACCTCAAAGGAGGTCTCTGTATGATTTTTCAAATAGGAAACTGCCCCTTGGTTTTCAATCTCTACTATCTTTCCATTTTTAAATACTTGGCTCTCCTCATAGGGAATTTCTTCCTTTTTCTCTGCCTTGCTTGGAATTCCCGGGATAAGGCAAAGTGCTGCTATCATTCCCACAAGCCATAATTTCATTTCCTTTTTCATAAAACCTTTTTTCATTCCTGCAAATGCATCCTTTCTGTCATAAACGAAAGATATTCCTGCTTAATCTTTGATTTGTTACGCAAATGAAGCGGAACACTTTCTCCATTCTTCAAACGAAACACTTCCGATTCTACTTTTTCAATCATTTCCATATTTACCAAAACGCCCCGGCGGCACATCAAAAAGCGCCGGTCTTTCAACAACATCTCCGATATCTCTGCAAAAGTAGAGGAAGTCAAAAACACGTGATCCTTTGTATGTATCGCAGTTTTTCTCTTTATCGTATCCAAAAAGTAAATGTTATGATATTCCAGCTGAATGTCTACACGTTCACTGACAAACTCCAGCACCGGTTCCTCAAACCCCTTTTGCTTCTGGTATTTGTCCATCGCCTGCATAAACTCTTCTTCGGAATACGGCTTTAGCAAATAATACAATGCATGTACTGCATAGCTTGCCACTCCGAATTCATCCGACGTAGACTGAAACACAATGGAGACTTTAGGATCCTTTTGGTATACTTCCTTTGCTACTTCCATCCCATTTTTCTGCTTCATGTAAATATCCATAAATACAAGATCATACGCATCCTTGACAAAATGGTCCAAAAATTCCTCTCCCGATGAGAACTCAACAATCTCGTAGGGAACATTTCGGGTGGAAAAATACTTTTTTATGTAAGACGCCAAGCATATTCTGTCGCGGTGCATATCATCTACTATCGCAATTTTCAACCATGACCACCTCAAGCATAAAGATAGTAATATTATACAATATCGAATGGGCAAAAGTCAATAAATTGATGATATTTATGCTGGTATCACGACATTTGCGTTGTCAGTGTCTCATAAATCATCTTCTGCAAACGAACCGGCACCGGTATACTAACGTTTTCATGAAGTGCTACTTCCTCTTTGGTAAACATTTTAATATGAATCGTATTTATCACATAACTTTTTCCTACCATAATAAAATTCTCACGGTCCGCCAGCTGCTCATACAACGTCGAAAGACTTACATAACTTCGATAGGACCGACCATAGTCCGTATGAATCACCGAATAGTGATTATCCGATTCAATGTGAGATATTTTTAACAACGGCATCTGGACGCATTGGCGTTTCACAAAAAATTCCAATCGTTCCACTTCCATCGAATAGCGGTAATACAGGCGCTTCAAAATATGATTGAGCTGCTCCTGTAAATTTTTTCCATACCACACATACCCCTCGGCACAAAAAGCATACCCATCATATGCATATCCGATGGATTCTGACACCAGCACAAGACTGATATCCATCTTTTTTTCAAAAATTTTGTGGGCAAGATTGAGCCCGGAATATTTCATATCAAAGGCATCCGGATTGATAAATAAGACCGCCGGCTTACCTTTGTGCTGCTTCAAGGCCGAAATCACCTCACACGGCCGCTGATACGTCGTAATCCGGCTGCCTGCTCCCGCATTTTCCAAAAATCTTTTTACCATTCTTCCGAGATTCTCACTTCTTGAAATATCCTGTTCTAAAATCCATACTTTCATCTTTTTTCATCCCCTTCCTATATACTATTATAAAATATTTTTTCTGTTTCGGATATGTCGTTTGAAACAAAAAACCTGCTTTTCACGCATTTTTTTTAAGTATTTCGTTTACATTTTCGACGATTCAACAACATTTTCGTAAAAATGCTTGCATTTC
>UQAQ01000036.1 GCA_900539115.1 uncultured Roseburia sp. | reverse complement strand
AAAAGAATATTTAGCCATAAAAATACCGACCTCCAATCGTTAGATTTTTAGGTCTAACTTTTTGGGGTCGGTACATGATGAGGTCTATTTCTTTTGTATTTAACACCTTTTCAGAAGATTCAAATGTCATAATAAGATTTTTTCCCTGTATATACCCATTTTCGGCATAAGATCCTATTTTTTTCATTGCGTGGCTGCAATATTCCTCATCTCCCATCATCCCAAAGTGTACCCAAACAATTTCCTTTCTAGTCTCTCTATTTAAGCACAAAAAATCCGGATAAATTTCTCCTCTTCCTTTTAAATAAATAGGACATTCATAACGATACGGAACCCCCGATTGATAAAGCTTATCCGCAATTATTTTCTCCGATTTTGACCGCACTCTTTCTCCTTTTTGTGTATATATTTCCTGCGTATTTTCCCAATAATCATTTCCCTTATATTTTTTCGCGAGCCATTTTTCCACAAATATTTCTTCCGGCTCAATCCATGGTTTCACAAGCCTTTTTCTTCCCTCACTCAAAGAATCATACACTTTTTCAATTGCCCTCGGATCATACTTTTCTAATACTTGTTTTACCTGTTTTTCTTGTTCTAAAACCTTTCTCAGCACCGCCTCATTATAATCCCTCATAACTATTTGTCTTGCGATTTCCTGATCTTCTTTTTTCAAATATCTCCACTTATCCCCTTCTTTAATGTAATATAACATTTGATTTCTATTTTTACTCGTCTTCATTCTTCCTGTTGGAACATTTTTTAATTGATCTTGAATTTTATCCTTTAAGAAGAGCAGTTGCTTGTATTCTTTCTGGAATTCTTTTATAATTGTATCTCTCATCTGGTATCCTCCCTTTATTTTGTTTTCTTAATGGAATTATTGATTCGATTGAATCTTGTTACTAGAATTTTGATAGCAGTCATGCCAAAACCTGTTTTTCAACCTCGTGGCATGACCCAAATCTTCACGGCGGTCATGCCTAAACCTGCTTTTCAGCCTGAGGCATGACACAAGTCTTCACGGCGGTCATGCCTAAACCCGCTTTTCAGCCTAAGGCATGACCCAAGCCTTCACAGCGGTCATGCCTAAACCTGCTTTTCAGCCTGCGGCATGACACAAGCCTTCACGGCGGTCATGCCTAAACCTGCTTTTCAGCCTGCGGCATGACCAGCCCCAAATTTTTCCCCTTAATTAAACCCATAAATCTTACGCGAAATCGCATACGCCCACACTAGCATCTTACGGCCCGCTTTACCGCGGATCTGCATCGGACGGCTGAGAACCTGATGATTGACCAGACGAAATGTCCCCTTGCTGCTCGCTTTCAGATAGTGCCAGAGTTCAGCACGCTTTGTCAGGCTTTCTTCCGAACCTTCTTTGATCAGGAAGATGGAACTGACGGTCATCATCATGGCAAGATATTTCACCATGTAATCTTTGAGTTTTTTATTACGGATCTTCGTGAGATCGTAAGCATCAATCATAATCTTGTTTACCTTGATCTGCTGGTCGATGCGGCCAATCATCACTTTTTCATTGACAGATTGGTCGTCGCGGCCGATGTAATATCGGTACAGATCGACATCCATATAATACATTGTTTTTACGTTTGGAAGTGGTACATAAACAAAGATGTTGTCCACATAAAAGGTATGCTTCGGAAGTTCCAGGCCACAGTCATGAAGCATCTGTGTGCGGTAAATCACAGAATGCATCAGGATATTCTGGCTGATCTTGAAGCGCTTGATATCACTCCAGCCAAATGCTTCTTCTTCCGGAAATACACCTTCATAGCGGATCACTTTGTGTTTATGTTCACTCGGCTTCTCATATACATAATTTGCCAGGAACATATCTACCATATTTCCTTCTTTTACCATCTGACGCAGCTGATCCATCACGCGCAGAAGCGCATCGCGGTCCAGCCAGTCATCGGAATCCAAGACTTTGTAATAAAGGCCTTTGGCATTGCGGAGGCCGGCATTGACAGCCTCGCCGTGTCCACCATTTTCCTGATGGATGGCACGGATAATCCCCGGATATTGTGCTTCAAACTCATCGGCAATCTTCGCCGTATCGTCCTTGGATCCGTCGTCAACGATCAGGATCTCTATGTCTTCCCCACCAACCAAAGCACTTTCGATGGCATGTTTCATATATTCCTGTGAATTGTAGCAGGGAATTGCTACAGTCAATAATTTCATAATTCATTCTCCCATTATCAGTTAAATTTCCTGCGCAAAGTCAAGCGCACGCTCGACAATTGCATCAATATTGTAGTATTTGTACTCTGCCAGTCTTCCCAAAAGATGGAAATTTGGAACCTCTTTCACATACGAGACATATTTCTCATAGAGCGCATCGTTTTCTTTATTGTTGATCGCATAGTAAGGAATCTGTCCGTCCTTTGCCTCATATGGCATCGGATATTCGCGCATGATCGTCGTCTCCGGTTCCTCTTTCTGGTCAGTGAGATATTTGAACTCCGTAATACGCGTAAAATCCTCGCTCACAGTATAATTCACTACACCGTGGCTTTGAAAAAACGGCTGTTTCAAATGCTCAAATTCAAAATGAAGCGAACGATACGGAAGTCTGCCAAAACGTAAATCGAAAAACTCGTCGATTGCTCCGGTAAAAATAATCCGGCCCGTAAATGGCTCGCCTTCAAACAAAACCTTGTCTTCCGCTTCCGGCCGTATCGTCAGAACCTCTTTTGCCTGGCAGTTCAGGCGAATGTCAATCCCCGGAAAATCGAGCATTTTTTCAAACAATTCGGTGTAGCCCGGTATCGGCATTCCCTGGTAGGTATCCTGAAAATAGCGGTTGTCATGGCTGACAAGAACCGGCACTCGTCCGGACACAGAAGGATCGATCTCCTTTGGTGTCTTTCCCCATTGCTTCATAGTATATTTCAAAAATACATTTTCATACACATATTCTGCAATTTCCTTTAGCTCTGCATCTTCCTGATTCATCAACTCAAGAATTGGCACGCGCGCGCCCTCTCCAAATTTCTGAATCAATTTTTCTTCCATCTTTGGTGCACGTTCTCCAAAAACCATCGCAAGCGTATTTAAGTTAAATGGAATCGGCAGTTCTTTTCCATATACATTTCCCACCACTTCATGTCCAAAAGGAAACCACTCGGTAAAACGGGAAAGGTACTCATAGACCCTTTTGCTGTTTGTATGGAAAATGTGTGGTCCGTACTGGTGGATACGGATTCCATATTCATCCGGCAGATCATAGCAATTTCCACCGACATGATCTCTGGCATCCAGGATCAATACCTTTTTTCCTTTTTTTTCCGCCAGTTCTCTGGCTGCTACTGCGCCGGCAAAACCACAGCCGACAACAATACAATCATATTTCTGCATCTGTTTTTCTCCAATCTGTTAGTCCAAAAAGCGCATCTTGCTTTCTCCGTCTTTGCGCCTTGGCGGTGCGGAAACCGGCTTGCGGTTCAGCCCTGCCGCATCTCCGAATCCCTTGGCAAATTTTTCCTTGCACACCGGGCAGTATCGTCCGGTCTTGATCATCGTGCCACATCCCTCACACTCAATTCCAACCGGCGAATCATCTGCAAAACTGAGCCGTTCTTCGCGGATCCAGCGTTTGATCTGTTTTGCCGGAATATTCATAGCCTCCGACAATTCGGCAATTCCTGTGTGTGGATGTTCATATACATATTTTTTCACTTCCGGAAATTTGTCATCAAATTCTTTCAGACAAACCGGGCAGATTCTCGGTCCACTGATATGATTAAATAATTTTCCGCATCTTGAACAAGTTGTTACGTCCATAATGTCCTCCATTTCCACGCATCCACTGAGGGACACATTTGCATCGCTTATTATGCTGTTCCAATACACAAACTGACAAAACAGATTTTCTCTGCGCCAGCTCTTTTTAACACATTTCCACAGGCTTCCAGCGTCGCCCCAGTCGTATAAATGTCATCGACAAGAAGAAGCCGTCTTCCTTCCACCGGTCTCGTCACCGCAAACCCTTTTTGCAAGTTCGCTATGCGCTTATGCACATCGAGTGTTTTCTGTGGTTTCGTATCCTCGGTCCGGACAAGCACTTGCGTCCGCACCGGAATATCCAGGCACTCTCCCAGTTTTTCCGCAAGAATCTCCGCCTGATTAAATCCTCGAAAACGAAGCCGTTTTTTATGTACAGGAACCGGCATGATCATTTCCAATTTTTCCCTTCGAATCCAATCACCAAATGCCTGCGCCATGCGCTCTGCAAAAAAATCTCCAATTTCAAAACAGCCTTCGTATTTGAATTGGCGGATGACCTGCTGCATCCGCTCATCATAGCGGTACAATGCCTTTCCGCCCGATACGATAAACTCTCTTTTTGCACAGTCTTCACAAAGTTCCTGCGTCAGATCATCGACTGGTTTGGAACACCTTTTGCAGCGTGGCTCCGTGATTGCATGAAGCTGCCTGTCACACGTTTCGCACAACATTTCCGTGCGTTTTCCGGGCATTGTTTTTCCACACGCCGCGCATTTGTGGGGGAATACAAGAGTCATCAAAAAATCTTTCATGCATTTCCTTTCCCATACTACACATATCCAATTTTATTTTATCAAAAAACTACTCATTTTGCAATTCCTTTAGCCGAATTTGCAATGTAGAATATCTTTTTTGTTCCGATTCATTGTGAATCATATCAAGAACTGTCTTTTTGCGTCCCACGATCGTAACACATTGTTTTCCTCTGGTAACCGCTGTATAAAGGAGATTCCGGTTAAAGAGCACCCTCGGGCCGTGAAACAATGGGATTACAACCGCCGGATATTCGCTTCCCTGCGATTTGTGAATGGTGATCGCATAAGCAAGTTCCAATTCTTCCATATCGCCGGTCGTATACGTGACATGTTTTTCTTCATCAAAGACCACTTTCACTTCTTTGTTGTAAAGGTCAATTTCCTCGATGATTCCACAGTCGCCGTTAAATACGCCGGTTCCTTCCTCGATCACCACACCGTGATATCCCAATATTTTCCATGGCATCTGGTAATTATTTTTGATCTGCATGACTTTGTCGCCCTGGCGGAAAATGGTATCATGCACCGTCATTTCCGGTTTTCCCGACGATTCCGGATTCAGATACCGCTGCAAGATCTGGTTACAGCGGATCACGCCAAGTTCCCCTTTTTTCATCGGGGTAAGCACCTGCACATCAAACGGCGTACAGTCCGTGTATTTTGGCATCTTATCCCGCACAAGCCAAAGCATCATCTGCAGCACACCATGCTCATCCTCGCGTTCCATGCAGAAAAAATCACGGCTTTTATTATCCAGTGTAATTGATTCCCCTTTATTGATTTTATGGGCATTGACGACGATATCACTCTTTGCCGCCTGGCGGAAAATTCGCTCCAATTTCACCACCGGACAGCATTCCGACTGAATGATGTCGCGAAGTACATTTCCCGGCCCGACGCTTGGAAGCTGGTTTACATCCCCGACAAGGATTAGCCGCGTTCCAACGGAAATGGCCTTAAGCAGACTGGTAAACAGATAAATGTCGACCATGGACATCTCGTCAATAATAATTACGTCCGTTTCAAGCGGATTCCATTCGTTGCGTTCAAATGCCTCCGGCGTCTCACGACGTTCTTCCACGCCATCCGCAGAATCCATGCCTGCCCCATTGTAACCGAGCATACGGTGGATCGTCTGTGTCTCGTGGCCGGTCGTCTCGCTCATCCGCTTTGCCGCACGGCCGGTCGGAGCCGCCAAAAGGATGCTCTGCCCCTCTTCTTCCAAAAGTTTTATGATCATATTGATCGTGGTCGTCTTTCCGGTTCCCGGTCCTCCGGTGATTACAAGGAGTCCGTTTTTTAAAGATTCAAATACCGCCAGCCGCTGTCTGTCATCCAAATGAATGTCGGATTTCCGCTGCAGTTCCTCCAATATCCGTTCTTCATCAATTCCCGATTTATGCGACACACTTCCGATGTCCAGAAGCATCCGCGCGCAGTTCATTTCGCCATAATACAAAGATGGCAGATAGACCTTTTCGCCATCCCGCATAAGGCTTTTGTCGTATTCCATCTCTTCCTGCACATGCATCAGCTGTTCGACACTCACACCCAAAAACTCGATGCAGTGGCGATACAATTCCTCATTCGGCAGATAAATATGCCCGGACGCCGTCGCCAGTGTCAACACATAAAGGATGCCTGCGCGGATACGAAAATCGGAATTTCGGTCAAGCCCGGATTTCATCGCAATATTGTCAGCGATCCGGAATCCCACGCCCCGGATGTCTTCTGCCAGCCGGTAAGGATTTGTTTTTACAATCCCATACAGATCTTCTTTATACGTTTTGTATATTTTTACAGCGAGCTGGTTGCTGATGCCGTATTGCTGCAAAAAGAGAAGGGCATTGCGCATTTCACGTTTTTCCTCAAACTGCTCCGCAATATCCATCGCCTTTTTCTCACTGATTCCCTTTACCTCGCTGAGCCGCTCCGGCTCTTTTTCAATGATATCAAATGTTTCATCCCCGAATTTGTCTACGATCCGCTTGGCAAGTCCACCTCCGATCCCTTTGATCGCACCGGATGCCAGATATCTCTGCATCGACAACGCGTCATCCGGCGAACGGCTCTCACTTTTCTGTACTTTGAACTGTTCATGATACGTCGGATGCGTCACCACATCACCATACAGTGTAAGATACTCCCCTTCGTTGATGAACGGAAATGTTCCGACACACGTATCCAGATATTCTTCTCCCTCTTCCTGCGAGACAAATTCAAATACGGTATATCCATTTTCCTGATTGCGATAAATGATATGCTCCACATATCCTTTTTTCTCTTCCATCGTCTCTCTCCTGTATACGTTGACAAAGCGCCCCTTGCCAGGATGCAATGGGCGCTCTTTTCTCGTTATTTTATATTTATTCCGTTTTTGCCGTCGTTTCTGTCGAAGTAGAAATGCCGGAATTTCTTGCCATTGACTCGTACAGCATCTGTGCGATGCCAAGTCCCTGGCCGCTGGAAACCATCGTCTCTGCCATCGACTGATACATCCGGTCACCGAACATATCGGTGTACTCATTTCCCTCTTCGTCATCATCGCTAAAGAGTTTGGCAGATTCTTCCATATTTTCAAACATTTTCTGTAACAGATAGGCTTCGAAATTTTCACAGGCTGACATCATTTCGTCATCGGTGCCTGCGTCTTTGATCTGGCTTGTCAGCTGATCTGCCGACGCGGTGCTTTTCAAAGCCGCACTGGACAATGTCGATGTGCTTCCAAGGCTGTTATACAGATCATTTACCGATAATGACATCAAATCCCTCCTTACTTTCTATCAAGAACGAAGATTATTCGCCTGCTGCAGCATCTCATCGGATGCTGTGATCGCTTTCGAGTTCATCTCGTAAGCACGCTGTGCGATAATCATATTTACCATTTCATCTACTGCCTGAACATTGGAACCTTCCAAATAGCCGGACACGATCTTCGAATTCAGCTGATTTGCCATATAGATCGTCGGCTGGCCGGAAGCCTCCGACTCTTTCATGATCGTATCGGAACTTCTTTCCAGTCCTGCCGGGTTTGGGAAATTCGCAAGTCCGATCTGGATTCCCATCAACTGGGCATTTCCCGTATTGTCCGGATACATAAAGTTTCCAAACTGGTCAACGGATAATTTAGAAGAGTCCGTTCCCTCCGGAAATGTAATCGGATCCCCATTGACATCCAGCACCGGATTTCCGTTGGAATCGGCAAGCGCAAGTCCATCCTCGGATACAGCTACGTTGAAATTACCATTTCTTGTATATCCGATCGTACCGTCATTTTGGCGAACCATGAAAAATCCTTCGCCCTCGATCGCATAATCAAAGGCTCCACTGGACTCTAACAAAGCACCCTGCGTGAAACTGGACACGATCGCAGCCGGACGGACACCAAGTCCTACCTGTGCACTGACCGGTTTCGGTTCTCCTTTGCTGTCATACGATTTCTGCTGTAATGTCTGATAAATAAGCGATTTAAAATTTACCGCTTCGGTCTTATATCCTGTTGTATTAATATTCGATAAGTTATTCGAAATAGTATCTAAGTTTGTCTGCTGTGCAACCATTCCGGATGCTGCAGTCCAAAGTGAACGCATCATAGGCTCATCCTCCTGTCATCAACTCAGTCGTCCTACCTGATTTACCGCTTTTTCTAACATCGAATCCTGCGAACGGATCATTTTCTGGTTCGCTTCGTATGCTCTCGTTACAGTAATCATATCGACCATTTCCGACACAACATTAACATTGGATTGTTCTGTATATCCCTGCAGAACCGAAGCATTGGAGGTCGTTTCGGTCGCTCCGTCTACGACACGGTAAAGATTATCGCCTGTTTTCAATATGTAATCATAATCTTCAAAATCAACAATCTTCAATGTGTCTTTTACTTCGCCATCCACGGTAATTCGGCCGCTGTTATCAATCGTGATATCTTTGGCATTCGGATCGATCTGGATATCTCCACCGCTTCCCTGTACGCGGTTTCCCTGCGAATCCACAAGATATCCGTCCTTGGTCAGCTGAAAACTTCCATCTCTGGTGTATCTTGTTACCGTTTCTCCTTTGGCATTTGTCGTCGTAATCGTAAAAAATCCACTGCCGCTCAATGCCAGATCCAATGGCGAACTCGTTCCGCGGATCGACCCCTGCGAATAATCCGTATATACTTCACCAACTTTTACCCCCAGGCTCATCGTCCCGATCGCCTGGTTGTGATATGCTTGAGATCCATCTCGTATTTTGATTGTCAGCAATTTATCAAATGACTGGCTGCTCACACTCTCCTGCTTATAGCCGAGAGTGTCTGCATTTGCCAGATTATTTGATATTACGTCCAATCGTTTTTGCTCGTTGACCATCCCTGTCCAACCCGTATAAAGACCTCGTAACATAGGCTTCCTCCTATTTCTCTCCGGATGTTCCACTCAAAAACTCTACATACTTACCTGTTCCGATAGCAACTGCCGTCATCGGTTCTTCGGCCGTCATCGTCGTGATTCCGGTCTTGCTCTCGATCAATTCTTCCAGACCATACAAAAGACTTCCGCCTCCGGTCAGGACAATTCCTCGATCTGCGATATCTGCTGCCAGTTCCGGCGGTGTCTTCTCCAATACACTGTGAACGGCATCCACGATCTGAAGTGTCGTATCGTGAAGTGCTTCCTCTGTCTCTTTGGAGGTAACCGTAATCGTCTTTGGCAGACCGGTTACCAGATTTCGTCCACGTACATCGACGGTCTCGACTTCCGGCCGCGGATATGCAGAACCGATACGGATCTTAATATCCTCTGCGGTTCTTTCTCCGATCAGCAGATTGTGTTTCTTTCTCATATAGCGAACGATCGCGTCATCAAAATCATCGCCGGCAATCTTAATGGATGTACTTACAACGGTACCTCCCAAAGAAATGACAGCAATATCCGATGTACCACCACCGATATCTACGATCATATTTCCGCAAGGACGCGCGATATCAATGCCCGCACCAATGGCTGCGGCAATCGGCTCCTCAATGATCTTCACATCTCTTGCGCCTGCCTGAAAAGCAGCATCTTCTACGGCTTTTCTCTCAACTTCCGTAACTCCGCTCGGTACACAGATACTGATGAGTGGTTTGCGGAATCTCTGTTTTCCAACGGCTTTTGAGATGAAATATTTCAACATTTTTTCTGTTACTGTATAATCAGAAATAACGCCCTGACGAAGCGGACGTACGGCTACAATATTTCCCGGAGTACGACCAAGCATCAGTCTGGCTTCTTCTCCAATCGCTTTGATTCGATTTGTGTCTCGGTCAAATGCCACTACACTTGGTTCTTTTAAAACAACACCTTTTCCTTTTACATATACAAGGATACTCGCTGTTCCCAAATCTATTCCAATGTCCATGACGTTCTCCTTTCTTCCTCTTCTTAGTCAATCGAACATATCATCTATTCCTCTATCTACTTAATCTTACGTAAACATACCTACTCTAATTATAAACGCATTCTGGATTTTTTCAATCGTTTTTTTCAAAATTAACACATATTTCACATATTAACAAAATTTACTCATCCAGTGCAGCTTTTATCATGATCGCACATTCCACACGTTTTTTCTGAAGCGCACAACCGATCTCGTAAGGCTGGTTGATGTCACCATGCATATTATAGGCATTTGCGGCACATCCACCACTGCAGTAAAACTTGGCAAAGCAGTTCCGGCATTCTTCTTTGGCATAGACGTTGCACAGTTTAAATTCATCACGAACCGGCTTATTGACAATGCCGTCATCCACATTTCCCAAAAGGAAATCTTCATTTCCCACAAACTGGTGGCATGGATATAAGTCGCCCCAAGGAGTTACTGCCAGATACTCGGTTCCCGAACCACATCCGGAAAGTCGTTTGTACACGCAAGGTCCGCCGGTCAGATCGATCATAAAATGGAAGAAGTTGAATCCATTTCCTTCTTTTTCGCGTTTGATCATCTCTTTCGCAAGGCGGTCATATCCCTCGCAGATCACCGGAATGTCCTCTTCGCGGATCGCATATGGTTCACTCGGATCTGCCACAACCGGCTCAACCGAGATCTGCTTGAATCCCTCATCGGCAAGATGGAGTACATCTTCCACAAAATCCAGATTATAGTGCGTAAATGTTCCGCGCGCATAATAACGGTTCTGTCCGCGGCTTTCTGCTACTTTTTTAAATTTATCCAAAATGAGGTCATAACTTCCATCGCCGTTTTTATTCGGACGCATATGGTCATGAACTTCTTTTCTTCCATCGATACTGAGGACAATATTGTCCATCTCTTTATTGGCAAACGCAATGATATCGTCATCCAAAAGCACACCATTGGTCGTCAATGTAAAACGAAAATGCTTGTCATACGGCTCTTCCAGACTTCTTCCGTAGGCAACGAGTTTTTTTACCACATCAAAATTCATAAGTGGCTCTCCCCCAAAAAAATCCACTTCGAGGTTGCGGCGGCTTCCGGAATTTTTCACCAAAAAGTCGAGTGCTTTTTTTCCCACTTCGTAGCTCATCAATGAACGGTCTCCATGATACTCGCCCTCACCGGCAAAACAATAACGGCAGGAGAGGTTGCAGGCATGCGCGATGTGAAGGCACAATGCTTTTACCACGGTCTGGCGTTTTTTGAAATCGATCACGCCGTCTTTATACGTATCCTCTGTAAACAAGGTACCATTTTCCCGCATTTCTTCCAGATCCTGGTACAATTCTTCCATTTCCGCTTCTTTTACTTCCGGATATTTTTTCAAAATTTCCGCTGTGATCTCTGCTTTTTCTTTTGTCTCATACATCCCGATCACATCATATGCCACATCATCCACGACGTGGACCGAGCCACTGTTTACATCTAAAACTATATTATAACCATTATTTTTATATTGATGAATCATCTTTTTATCCTCATTCCATTTTGAATTCAACGGTAGTTTTCGGAGCAGCGCCCCAAACTCTCATTTTCCAATAAGAAAGGACTTTACCCGACCCAAATCAGGCAAGTCCTTTGCCACTTTTCGTACTTCTCCGATACAATCTGATCTTACTTGTTCTCGCAGCTCTGATTTCCTACTGTGCAAGATGTTTTACAAGCAGACTGACAGGATGTCTGGCACTCACCGCATCCGCCTTTTTTCATTGTATCTTTCAGATTTTTTGTTGTCAGAGTTTTAATTCTTTTCATGATAATCAATTCCTCTCATATTTATCGTACTATGATTCAGTATATCACAACTTTTTCTCAATTTCAATGGGGATTTCTTATAATTTTTCCCTAATCCACCCACTCAATCTTTTCAATGACTGGCTGATTTGCTTTTTCTACCGTTCCGTTGCTGTCGGTGACCGGTGTCTTTTCACAGATCTGATCCACAACCTCCATACCTGATGTGACGTGGCCGAAGCCGGCGTATTCTCCATCGAGATAGTCTGCATCCTGATGCATGATAAAGAACTGGGAGCTTGCGCTGTCCGGATCCTGCGAGCGCGCCATCGAAATCGTGCCGCGGGTATGTTTGATCGAGTTTTCTACTCCATTGGAGGAGAACTCGCCTTTAATCGTCTCATCCGAGCCGCCCATTCCGGTACCTTCCGGGTCGCCGCCCTGAATCATAAAGCCGGAGATGATGCGGTGAAATGTCAATCCATCGTAAAATCCTTTCTGAACAAGTTTGGCAAAATTTGTCACCGTGATCGGGGCTTGGTCGGCATCCAGTTCCACTTCAATCGTTCCATAATCTTTGACTGTGATCTTGGCGTGGTGCTTGCCGCTCAATTTTCCTTGGATAGCACTGCCACTGGCTGTCTGGGTAGATTCCTGTGCGGATTTCTCTGTAGATTTGGTAGAATCCGTACTTTTGTCTGCCGTTCCTGCGGAGCCACATCCGGTAAGACAGAGTGTCGTCGCTACTACGGCGGTTATCAGGTTTCTTATGATTTTTTTCATTTTATTTATTTCCTTTCGTTCTTATAATCTGTTTCATTTTTTCCACACGCTGCTTTTCCGAATCATTCATATCACGAGTAAGAATCTCCATCATCGCCTCCGTCTCCTCCGGAGTAAATGACAGATTCTGGCTGCGAAGCTCCCTCATCGCCTGCATCACAAACGGTGCCGCCGCTTTCATCTCGATTCCCTTTGTCTGCGCTTCGAGCTGCTTCAAAACCTTCGCTTTCGCCGGGTTCATCTTCGCATACATCTCTTCCAGATTGCCCATTATTGTCCTCGCTCATTGCGGATAAAAAGACAGACATCATGTCAACCATGTCCTGTTGTTCGGGAGGTATCCGGCTTTTCAAAAACTCCATCATGCCTTCCATATTCCCCGTCCCGGAATCCGACTGTTCTGCCTCCTGTTTCATTTCCTGCATCATCGTCATCATCTCACGAACATGGCGGAACATAAAAATCTGCAATAAAAGGTCGATGATCTGCCGTTCATTTTTCCGACAGAAACCTCGGATACTCCGAAGAAGCCCTTCGAGATCGATCCGGTTTCCAACCGGCTGATCGAGATAAGGCAGTGCCGCCTTCAAAAGCTGCACATTGGTATTGTCCACAATTCTTCCTTCCCATTGCAACATCTGTCCCACTTCCGCATTCCTTTTCTTCTAGCATATGCGTGTTTTTCAAAAAGAATGCCTATTGATAGTTTAAGTGCTCTCTGGTAATGTTTTCCAGTACTTCGGTAAGATACCGCTTGGCAACATATTTTGCCATCGGCAGGTTCAGATCCAGGTAATTGCCACAGGCTTCCGGCGCTGCTCCCGGAATCTCCCCTTCGTATTCACTGATAAATGCAAACATTTCTTTGAGCAAAGGCACGATATCCACAGATTCGTAATCGCCGGCAAGGATCAGGTAAAAGCCGGTGCGGCAGCCCATTGGGCCAAAATATACAACCTTTTCTCCCATCGTATCGTGGTTTCGTAAAAATGTCGCACCCAAATGCTCTACCGCGTGAATCTCTGCGGTATTCATAACCGGTTCAAAGTTCGGACGTGTCATGCGGATGTCAAACGTCGTCACAATGTCCGTTCCGGTGCAGTCTTTGCGGGAAACATAGACTCCCGGAAGAAGTTTTAAATGATCTACGGTAAAACTAGCAATCGTTTCCATTTTATCCTCCATTTCCAATAATTAACAAAGACCACATATCTTTCCCTGAAAAAATATGTGGTCTGGTTTCACAATGTTACGTTATTTATTTGATAACCTTAACCCATCCTTCCGGTCCTTCGATATGACCCATCTGGATGCCGGTAAGTGTATCATACAATTTCTGTGTAACTTCACCCATTTTCTCCATACCGCTTGGGAAGCAGATCTCTTTGCCATGATCATTGATCTTTCCAACCGGAGAAATAACAGCTGCGGTTCCACAAAGTCCACACTCTGCAAAATCTTTTACTTCGTCAAAGTATACTTCTCTTTCTTCTACTTCAAGACCAAGGATATCTCTTGCGATTGTTACGAGAGAACGTCTTGTGATCGAAGGAAGAATACTGCTGCTCTTTGGTGTAACCACTTTTCCATCTTTTGTAACAAAGATGAAGTTTGCTCCACCGGTCTCTTCTACTTTTGTTCTTGTCTTAGGATCCAAATACATATTTTCAGCGAATCCCTGATTATGTGCATCTACGATCGCATGAAGACTCATCGCATAGTTCAGACCAGCCTTAACATGTCCCGTACCATTTGGTGCTGCACGGTCAAAATCACTGACACGGATTACGATCGGTTTTGCGCCGCCCTTGAAATAAGGACCAACCGGTGTCGTAAATACACGGAACTGATACTCTTTAGAAGGAGCAACTCCGATAACCGGTGCGATACCGAACATATATGGACGGATGTACAAAGAAGCACCGGAGCCATAAGGTGGCACGTAAGCTTCGTTTGCCAAAACAGTCTGTACTACTGCATCTACAAATTTATCTTCCGGAAATGCCGGCATCTCAAGACGTCTTGCCGTATTTGCCATACGCTCTGCATTTAAGTCAGGGCGAAAGCAGACAATATGTCCATCTTCTGCTGTGTAAGCTTTTAATCCCTCGAAACAAGTCTGTGCATACTGAAGCACACCTGCACACTCACTCATTGTGATCATAGGATCATCGATCAAAGCACCCTCGTCCCAGGCACCATCTTTGTAATTAGCCACAAAACGTTTGTCTGTGTCATGGTATCCAAATCCCAGACTGGACCAATCAATGTTCTTTTTTTCCATAGTTAACCATCTTCCTTTGACGTATATTTTGTATCTTTTAGTTTACTCTCATGGCAGAGAACTGTCAAGTAGTATCAGTCTTCTTTTTTCTCTTCGGCTGTATTTTCCACCTCAGGGATCTCGTTCGCATCCGACTTTCCGCCCTCTTCTTCGGACCAGTCATGTGCCTTAATTTCGGCACGGCGAACCTTTCCACTGATTGTCTTTGGCAGTTCTTTGGCAAAATCCACAATCTTAGGCCACTTATAAGAAGCAACATTTTTCTTCAAGTATTTTACAATATCATTTTTCATATGCTCGTCGCCCTCGCTGCCATCCGCAAGTACGATTGTCGCCTTGATTGCCTGACCACGAAGTTTATCCGGCACAGATGTCACAGCGCATTCCAGCACATATGGCAGTTTCATGATCTCATTTTCGATCTCAAATGGTCCAATACGGTAACCGGAAGATTTGATCACATCATCAACACGTCCAACATACCACAGATATCCGTCGCTGTCCATGCACGCAGTATCGCCGGTGTGATAATATCCGTCATACCATACAGAATCGGTTTTTTCTTTGTCATTGTAGTATCCGGTAAACAGGCCATTTGGCACACCATCGGCAACCTTAACTACGATTTCTCCCTCTTCGCCTGTCTTGGCGATACTTCCGTCGGAAAGCATCACGGCAACTTCGTACAACGGACTTGGTTTACCCATCGAACCCGGACGCGGCGTCATTCCCTTGATATTACCGATCAGCATCGTCGTCTCGGTCTGTCCAAATCCTTCCATAATATCAAATCCCGTTTTTTCTTTAAATTTCTCATAGATTTTCGGGTTCAATGCCTCGCCTGCCGTCGTTACATTCTGCAGGGAAGAAAGGTCATATTTTTCCAGCTGCAAATGAACCATAACACGATATGCCGTCGGTGGTGCACAGAATGTTGTAATTTTATATTTCTCGATCATCTGCAAAATCTTCTTCGCATCAAAATCGTCAAAATCATACGTAAAAATAGGTGCTTCACAGATCCACTGTCCGTACAATTTTCCCCAAAGAGCTTTTCCCCAGCCGGTATCGGAAATCGCAAAATGAATGCCGTCCGGGTCTACCTGGTGCCAATATTTAGCAGTGATGTAATGTCCCAATGGGTATTTATAATTGTGTGTCGTAATTTTCGGATACGATGTTGTACCCGAAGTAAAGAACATCAGCATCGGATCGTCTCCGCCCGGCACATCTTTTGGTTTTGTAAAGTTTGCCGAGAAAAACTGAATGTCTTTGTTAAAGCAGTGCCAGGACTCGCGTGCGCCGCCTACCATGATTTTCAGTTTCAATGTTGTATTTCCGCGGGAAGCCTTATCCACTTCACGGGAAACATCGCCGTCTGCCGTACAAACAACGGCATCCACTTCACCTGCTTTGAAACGATATTCGAAATCTTTGCGGGTAAGCAGATTTGTCGCAGGGATTGCGATCGCTCCAATCTTATGAAGCGCAAGGATGGAGAACCAGAACTGGAAATGACGTTTCAAAACGAGCATTACCTTGTCTCCGCGCTTAATTCCAAGATAACTGAAATAGTTTGCTGTCATATTGGTAAATTTTGCGATATCACGGAATGTGAAATAACGCTCTCTTCCATCTTTCGACACGTGAAGCATCGCCAGTTTATCCGGACATTTTTTTGCCATTACGTCAATTACATCATATGAAAAATTGAAATTCTCATCGTTTTTAAATTTTATGGAATTCAAAATTCCATCTTCACCAAATCCTGTTTCAATATATTGATCCGCGATTCCGACCAAATCAAACTTCTTTCCTTCGGTATAACTCATATCTTTCTCCATTTCTGCGTTCGTAATCACGCCAAATCTATCTTGTTTTAATTTACACCTCACGTAGTTTTCAAAACTACGTGTATCTTTATCATATACTACACACCCCCTAGTGTCAAGTGGCTTTTTACGGTTTCGTGAATATTTTATACTATTTACATTTTCTTTATTTCTTTTACAATTTTTATATGGTAGAATAGAGGGAACGGTAACGAAAAGGAGTTGAGATTCGCATGAAGAAAACACGCATGGATATCTTTCTTCTCGCCGGACTTTTGATCGTGGGACTGCTTCTCGCCTGCTTTGTCTATCTGCCGCACGGAGAAAATGGTTCCGTCGTAGAGGTCCGCATCAAAGGAAAAGTCACTGCCACTTATCCGCTTTCTTCTAATATAGAAAAAACGATCACGACAGAAGCCGGCGATTCCAACACATTTTGCATTAAAGACCAAAAAGTCACAATGACGCATGCTTCTTGTCCGGATCAAATCTGTGTCCGTACAAAAGGCATTTCAAAAACCGGCGAAAGCATCGTATGCCTTCCCCATCAGGTTGTCCTATCGATCACCTCGACTCAGACATCACCTGAGCTGGACGGAATCAGTGGATAAGGAAAGGAGACACATATGAACCGCTCTAAAAAAATAGCAGAATATGCTCTTTACACAGCATTGGCTTTTTTGTTTGGCTATCTTGAAAATCTTTTCCCGCTGCCGCTTCCATTTCCGGGAATGAAGATTGGATTTGCTAATTTGATATTTGTTCTCATTTTATATAAGAAGGGATTCCGTTACACCCTTTCGCTGTCCCTTTTGCGAATCGTTCTGAGTGCCTTTACTTTTGGCAGTCTGTTTAGTTTATTGTACAGTCTTGTGGGAAGTATCCTCAGTCTGATGCTGATGGCAGTTCTCAAAACCATGACCAATGACCGGTTCTCAATGCTTTCCGTCAGTACTGCCGGCGGCATAGCTCACTGCATGGGACAATGGCTGGTGGCCTCTTTGGTCGTAGGTTTTGACTCTCTTCGCTGGTATGCTCCTATTTTGTATTTCAGCGGTTTGATCTCCGGATTTTTCATCGGTTTTTTGGCAATGCAATGCACGAAACGTGGGGCTTTATAATCTTTTAGCCATATTTTATATATTTTTATATTTATTTTATTGACTAATGGCTCAACTAGTGATAAAATGTAAATCGTTGAAAGGGTTGTGAGTGCAAAAATATGTAAGAAAATTACTTTCAATAAAGAAAAAGGGGAAGACGACCATGAGTAAAAATGTTGGAATTGTACGTCGTTTGGATAACTTAGGTAGAGTTACCATTCCGATGGAAATGAGAAAATCACTTGGAATTGAGAATCGCGGAGAAGTAGAGATTTCTGCTCAGAAAAATGCGATCATGATCAAAAAATATGAGCCTGTTGATGTATTTACTGGTTCAGATAAAGACCTGATTGAGTACGAAGGAAAATTGGTTTCCGTAGCTTCAATCGAGGCATTGGCTAAGCTAGCTGGTTTAATTTAATCATATATCCCTTTAGTGTGGCTGGAGCCACCCTAGACTCCAGCCTTTCCTTTTTTATTTTAAGTAACCACTCGGTTGCTTTTTTGTTGTGCCCGACGACCGCCTGTTCAAGTAAGTAAAAAACGCAGACCCCCTCTTCCGTTGCCTGCGTTGTGTCTTTTTATTTCATCAGTTCTTTATATACCTGATTTTTTGTCATTCCACGGTCTTTCGCCACCGCTTTCATTGCCTCTTTTCGCTCCATCCCACGGGAAAGATAATTTTGCATATGTTCTTCGATTGGAACTTCTTCCCATTTCTGCTGTTCGATGCTTTCCAGTTCTTCAATGTCTGCACCCTCCACAACAAATACAAATTCGCCCTTCGGATCATTTTTTTCATAATAAGTACAAGCCTCTTCCAGCGTACACTGCATCACTTTTTCATGCCGCTTGGTAAGTTCCTTGCAAACCGCGATTTTCCGTGTTCCCGGAAGAACTTCCGCAATTGTCTGTAACGTCTTTGTCAAGCGATGTGGTGCCTCGTAAAACACTGTCGTATATGTCGTAGTTTTCAGGTGTTCCAAGACTCTTGCCCGTTCTTTCTTATCCATTGGGAGAAATCCTTCGAAGGCAAACCGGCGTGTCGGCAGACCGCCCAGCGTGAGCGCCGTGATAACAGCCGAAGCCCCCGGCAAAGAAGTCACCGGAATCCCTGCTTCGTAGGCAGCAAGTGCCAGTTCAGCTCCCGGATCCGAGATCGCAGGCGTACCGGCATCGGTCACAACAGCGATATTTTTTCCTGCCAGCAGTTCATTGACAAGCACTCCTGTCTTCTGAAATTTATTGTGTTCATGATAACTGGTAAGTGGCGTCTTGATATCAAAATGATTGAGAAGTTTAATTGTCTGTCTGGTATCCTCGGCCGCGATCAGATCTACTTCTTTCAACGTACGCAGCACGCGTAATGTGATATCTTCCAGATTTCCGATTGGCGTAGCACACAAATATAAAGTTCCCATAATAGCCTCATTTCCTAGTAATTCTCTAACAATTGTTCGGTATACACATTTACCTCTTTATAAACAATAAGCGGCTTTTCTATCTTCATTCCCGGATTACCGCCACGTGTCCCTTCGATCAGCACCATATTCGGCTCTTTGTCCACATACGGATAAACAAGCTGCATCCGCTTTGGCTCGATCCGGCAGGCGGTCATTTTACTCATAATCTCGCCAAGCCGCGACGGACGGTGTACCATAAAAAAATGTCCACCGGGTTTCAATAATTTTGCGCTTGCTTTCAGCACATCCTCCAGCGTACATTTTAATTCATGGCGGGCGATCGCCTTATGTCCCATTGGATTAGTCAGACCGCTGAATTCACTCATATACGGTGGATTAGTCGTTACGACATCAAAAGAAGCCGCTCCAAAAATTTCCGCCGCTTCTTTGATATCTCCGGTTGTAATATGCACTCTGGACTCTAGTTTATTATACTTAACGCTTCGTCTCGCCATATCCGCGATGTCCGCCTGAATTTCCAGTCCTTCGATGTACTCCGTTTTAGTCTTAGCGGATAAAAGGATTGGAATGATGCCATTGCCACATCCGAGATCCAGTACTTTTTTTCCTTCCGGAACATTGGCAAAAGACGAAAGCAGCACCGCATCCATGCCAAAACAAAACCATTTTGGATTCTGAATGATCATCAAGCCGTCCCGCTGCAGATCATCCAGCCGCTCCCCTGATAACAATCGGTCTTTCATCAGATTTTTGATTTACCTTCCTTTTTTTCCATTGCTTCCAGTGCTTTTAACTCTTTGTCATCTTCATGTTTTCCATGATCGCGTTTACGTTCTTTGCGGAATTTAAGCTCTGCTGCCATGTATTCACGCACTTCTTTTTCGTCATTGTCAAGAGTTACGATGACGCGGACTTTCTGTTTCAACACACTAACATTCTGCACTTCCCCATTGAGACCGTCCGGCGTTTTCACACGCGTTCCGACATTTGGCAGGCTTCGGTTTAATTCCTCGTAAGCCTCTTCCTCATTTTTCAGACAGCACATCAAACGGCCGCACACTCCCGAAATCTTCGTCGGATTGAGTGACAGGTTCTGCTCTTTTGCCATTTTGATGGAAACCGGTGCAAATTCGGAAAGATAGGTGTGACAGCAGAGTGCCCTTCCGCAGATACCGATTCCTCCGCGCAGTTTTGTCTCATCACGAACTCCGATCTGACGCAGTTCGATACGTGTACGGAACACCGATGCCAGATCTTTGACCAGTTCACGGAAATCAATTCTTCCATCTGCCGTAAAATAAAACAATAATTTATTGCGGTCAAAGGTATATTCTGCTGCGATCAGTTTCATTTCCAATTTATGTTTGGCAATTTTCTGTTTGCAGATGACAAACGCCTCTGCCTCTTTTTCACGGTTCTTTTGTTCGTGATCTTCATCCTCTTTTGTCGCTAAACGAACGATTCCTTTCAGAGGCGCCACAATCTTTTCTTCCGGCATTTCCGTCGGTGGAAGAACTACTGTCCCCATCTCGACTCCTTTTGCCGTCTCTACGATCACACGCGTTCCACGTGTTATATTTTCTTTTTCCTTTCCCGGATCAAAATAATAAATTTTGCCCGCCTGGCGGAAACGTACTCCGATAATAATCTTCACTTTTTTACCTCACTTTATCTATTCTTACTGCTTCATCGTACAAAGCATAAGCTCCATCGCCACTTCAAAGTTTACATTAGCTTTGAGTCGGAGTTTTGCCTTGTCAAAAGCACTTAATATCTCTTCAATTTTCTCATAATCACGCTGGTTTGCTTCTTCCGATATCGCACGAAATTCGCTCTGAAATATCAGCTGATTCATATTTTTCGTCGCTTTAAACAAAAGCACATCGCGGTACCAAAGAACCATGAGGTCAATATAATCTTTGATATTGTCCTTGTCTTCCCCGATCTCCTTTATTTTTTCAAGCATTTCCGAAACGGTCATATTTCTTACATTTTTTAACAAATATAATACCTGATTCTTTTTCTCTTCAAAATCTTCGGATTCGATGTAGCGGATTGCTTTTCCAAGATTTCCCTGCGCAAATATGGCACTCGTCCGCGCGCGGTAATCTACCACATGGTAATTGTCGATCAGATATTTCTCAATCGCTGCCGTCGTAAGCGGTCGAAATTCCAATGTCAGACACCTAGACTGAATTGTCGGCAGAATCGCACTCATATTACTCGTGAGCAGAATGATAATCCCATATTCCGGCGGCTCCTCGATGGTTTTCAAAAGGGCATTCTGCGCCGCTTCGGTCATTCTCTCGGCCTCCGGAACGATAAATATTTTGTAGGGACTGGAAAATGGTTTGATTGCCATCTCGGAATTGATTTTTTCACGCACATCATCCACACCGATACTCGACAATTCTCTCGTTACCCAGATCACATCGGGCTGATTTCCGGAATCAATCTGTTTGCAGGACGGACATTTCCCACATGGCCGCACCTCCTGTTCTGCCGTACATTGAAGCCCTGCCGCAAACGTTCTCGCCATCGTCTCTTTGCCACATCCCACTTCCCCTTGAAAAATATAGGCATGAAACGGCTTATCTTCACGGATCGCCATCTGCAAATGTTCTTTTATATCTTCATGCCCCATTATTTCTGAAAATAAAAACATAGGTACCACCATCCTTTCCTCATGTCAGTATATCTAACAGCATCCCCCGTATCTCGTCAATCTTTGCGAGAATCCCGAGGTGGTCTTTTTCTTCTTTAATCAGTTCTCCCGCGAGCTCATCCAATGCCACATTGACACGTTTTATCATGCCATACACGCGGTGCCGTCCTCTCCGGTCAAGGAAATTTTCACGGCTGAATTTGTGCGAACGGTTTACGATCTCGTTCATAAATTCCTGAATCAGTTTCCGGTACTGGCGCATATCACGCACATCCATATGCTTGCCAAGTTTTTTCCCCTGCATCGTAATGTCTTCCATCATGAGTGAAAGGCGCGCCTGCAGTCCCTCTTCTTCCAGAGAACTCATCAGCGTAAATTTGAAATCTTCTCCCGTATTTTGCGTCTGTCTCGTCGTCGTTGCAGCCACGGTCTGCTGCATTGGATCTACTTTAATTTCCATCCTTTCACACCTCCCTCAAAATGCAATCCATTCCATTCTCTAAGTATACCATGAAATTCGCCGGTGTTGCAACTATAAAAATCACACGTGATGCTGGATCATCGTTTCGATATGAGAAAGCGCCTCTTCAAAATCGTCATTCCGGACACGGATGTCGATGCCTGTCTCATCCAGTTTTTCCTCCGAAAAGTCCTCTTCATCTGCGAGAAACCGGCGGCACAGCTCTGCCACGCACGGCGTATTCTGCTCTTTTTCACGTTTCAATGCGCGTTCGATACGATCAAAATCATCTACTTCAATGTAAATTGGAACGACCTGCTCGATGCCAAAAAATGTCTCCAGTTTGCGATATCCTTCCAATGTCGTAATCAGGATATAATTTCCTTTTTCCAGATTGATCTGTCCGTCGTTAGCAGTAAAATAGTACCATGGTCCATGCACCGTCTGATACACGCGGCATTCAATGATCTTATCGGCTTCCTGCATCTCGTGCATTTCTTCTTCACTGACAAAAAAATACTCTTTGCCATAAGTCTCCCCGGCACGGATCGGGCGCGTCGTATACGTCACCACTTCTTGAAGTTTCGGAAAATCCTCCACGATTCTCTGATACAGCGAATCTTTTCCTGTCGCACTCTTCCCCATAATAACAAATAATTTACCCATTGCAATCCCTCCAAATCTTATTTTATCTCTTGGCAGACAAACACTCTGCCGTTTTCAACACCACGCACTTCATAACCGGATCTTTGTCCGTCCAAAAGCACGTCAACCATTTCCTGCGAAAATATTTCACCGGCGACCGCAAACGGCACTCCCGGCGGATACAGATACACGTCCTTCGCCGCAGTCTGACCGGCTGCCTCCGCAAGCAGGATCTCTTTTTTCGGGAGCCGCTCTGCCTCATGACTGTACATCCGCTGCTCCGGCGGTTTTATATTGTACGTAAAGGTCTTTTTCGTCCCCTTTTCCGCATACGATAAGGACCGGTCAAGATCACACAAAGCTTTTGCAAAGCGGTCAAAATGTTCCGCCGTATCGCAGATTGTCGCCATCCCCAGTGCATAATTACCACAGCTCATTTCCAATTGAACTCCGTAACGCTCCAAGAGAAGGTCTTCCAACTGCTGCCCGGTAATTTCCGTACGAGCGGTGCTGATGACAATTTTCGACAGCTCCATCTTCTCGCAACGGATAGTTTCCAATTTTTGCAAACTATCCGTTTTCTTATAAAAATCATTGAGATTTTTTACAAAATGTTCCGCGGAAAAGGATTCTTCTGTCTGTACATATTCGAAGCACTTTGCGATCGATGCCATCAAAAGGTACGACGGACTGCTCGATTGGTAAGTTTGAAGTGCCCACAAGAGCCGTTCTTCGTCAATGCGGTTTGCCGTCTGATGAAGCACCGCCGTCTGCGTAAATGCCGGCAATGTTTTGTGGAGACTTTCAATCACAAGGTCAGCCCCTTGCCGCACCGCGGTTTCCGGAAAAGTCGGAATCCAGTTAAAATGTGCCCCATGCGCTTCATCCACAACAAGCGGAATATTTTTCTCATGTACTGCCTCCGCGATGCCGGCAATGTCCGAAACAATCCCCTCATATGTCGGTGATGTGATCATCACGCATTTGACATCCGGATTTTCTTTTAGCCGGCGGCGAATCTCTGAGACTTCGATCTCACCCGCAATTCCCAATTCTCCCAGCGTTCCTTCCAGCCGGTGCGGAACCACATAAACCGGGCGAAGCCTAAGAAGTTTGATCGCATTGTAAACCGATTTATGACAGTTTCTCGCCACTAAAATCTTGTCCCCCGGATAACAGCACGCCGTGATTGCCGCCAAAATCCCGCACGTACTTCCATTGACCAAAAGATAGGTTTGTTTCGAATCATAGTATTTGGTCAGCTCGTCCATCAGGTCGCGGATCATCTCCTCCGGGTGATGCAGATCATCTACCCCCGGAACCTCCGTCACATCAAGAGAATAGGGGTCCGGCATCGTACACAGCGGATTTCTTTTGTGCCCCGGCATATGCATCGGCACGATATCTTTCTTACAATATTTGGATAATGTAGTAAAAAAGTGATTTGACATGTCTTTCCCCTTCCTCGTAGTATTTCTTTAAGTATACCATTTTTCTCTTGTTTTTCAATAGGAAGTCGTGTTATATTATTATACAAACCGTAACTATTCAGGCTTACTGTGCAAAAGCAATGGAGCGTCGTGCTTGCACGTAAGAAACATTGTTTTTGCACAGTAAGCCTGAATAGTTACATTATATACTACATACAGAAATGGAGATTCCTATGACAAAAATGATTCTTATGGCGACTTCCTTCTCAAAAAATTCCATGATGGGAATGGTCATCGTCGCTTTGGTATGCATGGGTATACCTTTTATCGCACTCGCGTATATGAAAACGAAAACCGGTGCAAAGATCACATCCTTTTTGAAAGGACTTCTTTTTTACGCACTGTTTGCCTTTGGCGTAAGCGGGCTGATCAACATCCTTCTGCTGGGCGGCCTGTCGCTTTCTTCCGTATTAAACCGAAGCATTCACCCGGTATATTATGCGGTATATGGTGCTGTACTTGCCGGCATTGTCGAAGAAACCGGTAAATTTGTCGGATTAAAGTATATGATGAAAAAGACTCCGGACAAGCAAAATGCTCTGCTTTTCGGCCTCGGTCACGGTGGACTGGAAGCACTCGCTTACGGAAGTTCCCTTTTTATGGGAAATTTTGTACTGGCATTGCTGGTAAACTCACTTGGTGTCGATGAATATTTCAACAAGCTCGGCATTACCGGGGAAAAACTGGTAGAGCAAAAAAATAATCTCGCGGCCTTGATGGCGATTCCGACAAGTGAATACGTCGCTTACGGCATCGAGCGCGTTTTCCTGCTCGCGCTGCAGATTGCCTTGACGATCCTTGTCTTTCTGGCGGTCAATAACCGGAAACTCAAACCGATGTTTCCGATCGCGATCCTGCTTCACATCATCGCGTACATGCCATCTTATCTAAACAATATGGAACTTTTGAATCTGACATTTAACCTGCTGATCACCGGTGCGGTCTGCGTGATCGTAGTGGCTTATGTCTACCGCATTTATCATCAGATCAGCGACGATGGCTCAATCACTTCAAAAAAATCTTGACAACTGTGTCGATTTGCGATACTATATATATGAATCAATGGTGATTCGCCTTAGGCGAGTTGCCATTTTTTATTGCCGTTATCATTGGGATAACCTAATGATTGCCTATATATAGTTTAGTTCTCTATTCCCCAGAAAAAGGTCACATTGTGGCCTTTTTCTCATATCTGCCGATTGCCAAATGCTCCCCTTTTTGCTATACTAAAATTAACTATTCAGGATGAAAGATAAAAGAGGTCTTTTTATGGCAGAACGCAGAGAATTAAAAATTTCCGTGCGTAATCTGGTGGAATTTATTTTTCGAGAGGGAGACATCAATTCTACCGGTCTTGGCACCCGGAATCCGGAGGCAATGCAGCTCGGTAACAAAATTCACAAAAAAATACAAAAAAGTATGGGAATCGGCTATCAGGCAGAGGTTCCTTTATTTACGTACGTCACAATGCAGAGTGAGGAAACCGGCGAAGAATTTGATTTAAAAATTGAGGGACGCGCCGACGGCATCTTCCGCGACGACTCCGAAATTCTTGTCGATGAGATCAAGGGTGTTTTTATGGACATCCACCAGTTAAAAGAACCTCTTTTGGTGCATAAAGCGCAGGCAATGTGCTATGCCTATATGATCTGCGAAACCGAAAATCCGGCATTTATCACCGTTCAAGTGACGTACTGCCATCTGGAGAGTGAGGAGATCCGCCGTTTTCCGGTCACCTACCGCAGTGAAGAAATCCGCGCGTGGTTCCGGGATCTTGTCGACTTGTATACCCCATGGGCGCGCTACGAATTTGACTGGCAGAAAAAGCGAAATGCTTCCATTCAGTCGCTTATGTTTCCATTCCCATACCGCGACGGCCAGAAAGAACTTGCCGCCTGCGTATATAAAACGATCGAGCACAAAAAGAAAATTTTTATCCAGGCTCCCACCGGTGTCGGAAAGACCATTTCCACCGTATTTCCGTCGGTAAAAGCAATGGGCGAAGGGCTGATCGACCGTCTTTTTTATCTGACTGCCAAAACGATCACGAGAACAGTCGCGCAGGAATGTTTCCAACTTTTGTCAGAGCAGTCGCTGCATTTTAAATTTCTTACAATCACGGCAAAGGAAAAAATGTGCTTTCTGGAAGGCAGCCCGGAGTGTAATCCTGCTTCCTGTCCGTATGCCAAAGGTCATTACGACCGCGTCAATGACTGCGTTTATGATATGCTGATCCATGAAAATGACATGAACCGGGATACCATTCTTTCGTATGCCGAAAAACACAATGTCTGCCCATTTGAAATGTGCCTCGATGCAGCTCTTTTTGCAGACAGCATTATCTGCGATTACAATTATGCTTTCGACCCCAATGTCTATCTGCGACGGTTTTTTTCAGAGGAAAAAAAAGGGAATTTTGCCTTTTTGATTGATGAGGCTCATAATCTCGTAGAGCGTGCCAGAGAAATGTACAGCGCCGTGCTGGTGAAAGAAGATTTTTTGAAAGTAAAACGCATTATAAATGAGGAGTCCACCAAAAATTACCCATCCGAAATAAAATATTTATTTAAAATTTTTGCGGCTTCGCTGGACCGGTGCAACAAAACCATGCTTGAATGGAAGCATGCCTGCGATCATTTTGAACTTCTGGAGGACATTTCTTCTTTTGAATTTCAACTGCTGCGTGTCATAAACAGTTTTGAACTTTTGACGAAAGAAGTGAAGGAACTTCCCGAGCGCGAAACGATTTTAAACTTATTTTTTGCTGTCCAGCATTTTCTCAATATGAACGACACCAAGAATGAGAAATACCGCATTTACACCGATTATGAGGAATCCGGGAATTTCCGCATCAAACTGCAATGCATGGACCCTTCGACACGGCTCAGTGACGCCGAAGAGCAGGCACGCAGTACGGTCTTTTTCTCTGCCACTCTGCTGCCGATCCGCTATTATATGGAGCAGCTTTCGACGACCGAAGAAGACTATGCCGTCTACGCCAAATCTTCGTTTACGCCGGACCAGCGGCGCATCGTGATCGCCAATGATGTCACCAGCAAGTACACACGGCGTTCTGTCTCGGAATACCGCCGTATCGCCGGCTATATTGAAGAATTTGTGCAGGCAAAGCAGGGAAATTATATCATTTTCTTCCCTTCCTACGCCTTTTTACGCCAGGTCAAAGACCAGCTTCATCTCCCGGAGCAGACACAAATCGTCGAACAATGTCAAAATATGTCAGAATCAGAAAAGGAAGAATTTCTGGCTTCTTTTGATGCCGAAAATGACTACACTCTTGTAGGCCTCTGTGTTATGGGAGGCATTTTCAGCGAAGGCATTGATCTGAAAGAAGACCGTCTGATCGGTACCGCGATCGTGGGAACCGGCCTTCCGCAGGTTTGCGAGGAGCGCGAATTATTTAAACAATATTATGATGAAAAAAATGGACACGGCTTTGACTATGCCTACCTATACCCCGGCATCAACAAGGTTTTTCAGGCGGGCGGCCGCGTGATCCGTACTTCTTCCGACCGCGGTGTCATTCTGCTCTTAGATGAACGCTTCGCCGGCAATAGTTATTCTCATTTATTTCCAAAAGAATGGGTGCCTTACAAGATCACAAACAAAAAAGGAATGAAAGATATCCTCCATTCCTTTTGGGAAAATCCGGATTCCTCTCCGGACTAGCGTTTGAAAACTAGATCAACTTGATTCCATCGGACCGAATCTCAATTTTCTTTTCTTTCATCAGGCGTCCGATTGCTCGTTTATAAGCATTTTTACTCATTTTAAATTCGCGCTTGATAATTTCCGGCGACGTTTTATCATGAAATGGCAAAAAACCACCTTCTGCCTCTAATCTTGCAAGAATACTTTCGGCATCCATTCCCATCTGAACCGGCAGTTTTTCCTGCAGACTGAGTGTCAATTTTCCATCTTCCCGGATTTCTTTGATACGGGCATGAACATTGTCTCCCACATGAAGTTCGCGGTTCATCTCATTGTGAGGGATCAACGCAGAATATTTATCTGCCACTGCCACAAAGGCACCAAACGAATCCAAAATCTCATACACTATTCCATCGACATGATCGCCCTCGGTGAAGTCTCCATCGGTGCGAAGATAATCATAGATATGCATCGTCGCACACAGACGGCTGCTCTTATCGATGTAAAGTGCTGCCAATACCTGCTCGCCTTTTTTTACACGGTGTGTCTGCTCTTTAAATGGCAGGAACAGATCTTTCGCAAGTCCCCAGTCAAGAAATGCTCCGATTCCCGTCACATCGGTTACTTTCAGGCGTGCCATCTGTCCTAACTGCACATAAGGTTCTGTCGTTGTCGCGATCAAACGGTCTTCCGAGTCTTTATACAGAAACACCTGAAAAATATCACCGCGCTCGGTTCCCTTCGGCACCTGATTATTTGGCAGGAGCACTTTCAGTTCCGGATATTCATAAGAGCCGAGGTATACTCCGTTTTTCGTCATTTTTGTCACATACAGACGCGACATGCGTCCGAGTATTTTTTCTTCCATAGTCTGCAAGATTATTTCCTTTCTTCGATTCTGCCCTTAAAGCAGGTAATCGCAAATGGGGATTTTTCTTTATCCGTCATAACGACATAAAATCCCTCTTCCTGTTCACATGTATAACATTGTACTTCATCGCCAAGTTTCGCAGCCAAACGGTATTCGACACGGAGCTCTTCCACTTCAAAACCAAATGGCAGGTGGTCGGCTGCCAGACGTACGTATTCTCCATTATTCATATGGGAGTTGGTATCCATATGATTCTCGCACACCGTAATACTGTCACAATATACAAGATTTTCCGGTATTTTGATCTTTCTTGGCTTATACTCCATCGGATACGGCTCTTCCATCCCATAAGCCTCATAATCTTCCGGCTCCGGCTTTACCGGCGTTCCCGTCTTCTGATCAAAGAAAAACCAGTGCGAATCCGCATATGCGAGTGTTTCGCCCTCTTCTGTTTTCATCACGAAATTACGCATTCCGAATACGCCCCTCATCTTGTAAGGCCATGTCGATACCTCAAACACTTCCCCCATGATCGGACGGCGCTTGATCACAATATCCCAGGAATTTACAAGCCAGGCATGTGCATCTTCACTTTTCAGATCCATACAGGAAAGTCCTACATCTTCGCTGTGAAACAAACTGCAGTCCTGCATGGCATTTACGATAGCATATACTTTTAATTTACCTTCTGTGTCAATTCGGCTGTACGACACACGATCTTTACATTTGTACATTGTACTCATCTCCATCTTTATTTGCTGATCCATCTTGACATCCCGGAGCCATGGTTTCCAAATGGTCTCTTATGAAATCCAAGTTTTCCGTAAAATTCTTCTTTATTCATCGCCGACATCAGGTTTACCATGATGGTTTCCCCTTCTTCCACCTGGTCTTCCAGCCAGCCAAGTACATTTTCTATAATTTTCCGCCCCAGTCCCTGTGACTGGTAATCCGGATGCACGATAACATCACAAATAAAGAACACATAACCACCGTCTCCGACTACCCGCGCCATGCCGACCGGTTTGCCGTGATCAAGCGCAATGATCTTATAGAGCGAATGCGACAATGCACGTTCTGCACGCTTTGGTATAATGCGGATAAAGTCGACACTTCCCCGCAGATTATTGTAGTCTTCTATCGATATCTCGTGTCCAAATGTAATCTCTTGTATATTCATGCATCTTATATGAACTGGTTTGTCACCTCATCATAATGATAATCTAAACTCTCCAGGCTTTCACATAAAGCCTCTTGGTCGATCTCATTGGTTTTGCAAAATTCCTCAAGCGTCGCATATTGATCGCGCAGCTGCGTGTTTGCATAGCTCAGCAAAATAATGGGGTCACCCGGTATGTTCATAATTTCCTCTCTTTCCCGCACTCTACGGTGCACTTTTCTACCTTATTTCTGTTTTTGCAGTAATTTTACTGCTTTTTTATGTAGGATCTTTTGCTTTTTTCAATCCTGATATCATTTTATAAGTGTTCGTGGTTTTTGTCAATAGTAACTATTCAGGATCAATGTAGGAACATCAATGACTCGTCGTGCTTGTACGTAAGAGGCTTTGATTTTCCTACATTTTGATCCTAATACGGCTCTCTCTCCCCACATGAGCATTTTTAGCCTTGTCAAAGGCGGGAAAGAACACGAAGTGTTCGAAATGCGAATGTGTGGGAAAGGGAGCCTGAATAGTTTATATTTTTCGGATATTTTGTCCCTTTTCCGCACATACTACCCGCAAAAGGAGGTTTTTATATGGCGAGTACATTTTCCAAAGATTTTTCCACCAATAAAAAGAAGATTGATTCTCTTCTTCAGGTTGATAAAAGTTTTGACCTGATCTACCGCGTCATCACAATTGGCGGAAAAACCGCCTGTTTTTACATTATTGATGGCTTTTGCAAAGATGAAGTGATGGAAAAGATCATGGAATTTCTCTATAAAATCACACCGGATCAAATGCCTGAAACTGCGCACGATTTTTTAAAGACCAGTCTTCCTTACGGCGAGATTGATCTGATTGAGGACGAAAACGCCCTGATTCAATGGGTTCTTTCCGGCGTTCCGGTGCTTCTGATCGATGGTTACGACAAACTGCTGTCGATTGATTTTCGAAGTTATCCTGCCCGCGGTGTCGACGAGCCGGAAAAAGACCGAGTTATGCGCGGCTCCAAAGATGGTTTTGTCGAAACGGTCGTATTCAATACGGCTTTGATCCGCCGCCGCATCCGCTCGACGGAACTTGTTATGGAAATGCATACGGTCGGCAAAAGTTCCCGCACCGACGTTGTCATTGCCTATATGGGCGACCGGGTCGAAAAGGAAATGCTGGATGACATCCGAAACCGCATTGACAGCATTGACATTGACGCCCTGACGATGAATCAGGAAAGTCTGGCAGAATGCCTGTATCAACACAAATGGTATAATCCATTCCCCAAATTCAAATTTACCGAGCGCCCTGACACTACCGCTGCCAGTATCCTGGAGGGAAGTATCGTCGTTCTTGTGGACAATTCACCATCTGCCATGATTCTGCCGACGTCGGTCTTTGATATTATCGAAGACGCCGATGACTACTATTTTCCCCCCATTACCGGGACCTATTTACGCCTATCACGTATTGTCATCAACCTTGCCGCCGTCTTTCTGACGCCGGTTTTGCTGCTACTATTGTCAAATCCTTCCTGGATCCCGGAATGTCTGAATTTTATCAAGATCAGCGAACCGGTCAATGTGCCGATTCTTTACCAGTTCCTTTTACTGGAATTTGCCATTGACGGCCTGCGGCTTGCCTCGCTCAACACTCCGACGATGTTTAGTACACCTCTGAGTGTAGTAGCTGGTATTATCCTTGGGGATTACACCGTGAGTTCCGGCTGGTTTAACGCCGAAGTGATGCTTTATATGGCGTTTGTCGCTGTGGCAAATTATACGCAGGTCAGTTTTGAACTTGGCTATGCACTGAAATTTATGCGTATCATCCTTTTATGCCTCACCGCATGGTTTGATATCTACGGCTTTATCGCCGGCACGCTGCTGACCATCGCCTGCATCGTATTTAACAAAACCATTTCCGGAAAGAGTTATATTTACCCACTCATTCCATTTAATCTGCGCCAGTGCATGAAACGATTCTTCCGCGTCAGTTTGCCGCGTTCGGAGAAGAAGAATTAATGGTGTGGTATTGTGGCAAAATGAGAGTCCGGATTTCCCATTCGGAACCGCTTCCGCTTAGAGAACACACGTAATGGTGCATGAGGGCAAAGAACGCCCTCTGTGCACCAACGGTGTTCTAAATTCCTCATTGTGAAATCCAAACTCTCATTTTTAATTAATACTACAACCATTACATAGTATATACATTTTTTAGTTTTCCACATGTCTCACAACATGTTAAATACCGAAAAAGATTTCGAAAAAACTCCCTTGAGTTTCCGCAAAATGCATTGAAAAACAAACAGTAATAGAGAAAAAATAGAAAATTAATAGAAAATATAAATC